>NZ_JADDYH010000074.1:0-37698 GCF_015163595.1 Vibrio sp. OPT41
GAGGGAGTAATCGCGCTGAGTTCTTTTAGTTGTTGATTTCATAACACTCTCCAATTTTGGGGGTGGAAAGTGTCAACCTTATTTAGGACGGCACAGTAGATACAAAAAAGGCTTGGTTTTCACCAAGCCTTTTTCTGTTCAGTCATAGTAATACATCAAAGAATTACTTAGTACCGAAGATCTTATCACCTGCATCGCCTAGACCCGGAACGATGTAGCCTTTGTCATTAAGCTTCTCATCGATTGCCGCAGTGTATAGCTCAACATCTGGGTGTGCTTTTTCTAGCGCTTCAATACCTTCTGGTGCAGCAACAAGTACCAGCACTTTGATTTGGTTACAACCTTTCTCTTTTAGGAGATCGATAGTAGCAATCATAGAACCACCTGTTGCAAGCATTGGGTCAACAACAAGCGCAATACGCTCCTCGATGTTTGAAGCAAGCTTGTTGAAGTAAGGAACTGGCTCAAGCGTTTCTTCATCACGGTAAATACCCACAACACTGATACGTGCGCTTGGCATGTGCTCAAGAACTCCATCCATCATGCCTAGACCTGCACGTAGGATTGGCACTACGGTTACTTTTTTACCTTTAATCTGGTCTACTTCTACCGGACCGTTCCAACCATCAATGGTCACTTTTTCTGTTTCAAAGTCTGACGTTGCTTCGTAAGTAAGTAGGCTACCGACCTCAGTCGCTAACTCACGAAAACGTTTTGTGCTGATGTCACCTTCTCTCATTAGACCAATTTTATGTTTTACTAGAGGGTGCTTTACTTCAACAACTTTCATGTCCATCTCCGGCTATAGTTGGCAATATTTAAACAAACCTTCAGATTATACATGATTTTCACAGGGATATCAGGATAAATCACTAAAGAAAAAAACAGACGCAAACGTTTGCTATCTATGTTTAAGCACTGTTAGAATAGCGCCGTTTTCATATCCAACTTAATACCGAGGACTTCCCTGTGAGTGGTAACAACTCTTCTCTTAGCTATAAAGACGCTGGTGTAGATATTGATGCAGGCAACGCGCTTGTGGATCGTATTAAGGGTGCGGTAAAACGTACTCGTCGCCCTGAAGTTATGGGTGGTATCGGTGGTTTTGGCGCGCTATGCGAATTGCCAACTAAATACAAACAACCTGTACTGGTTTCTGGTACTGATGGCGTTGGCACAAAACTTCGCCTAGCACTGGATATGAACAAGCACGACACGATTGGCATCGACCTAGTGGCAATGTGTGTAAATGATCTTATCGTGCAAGGCGCAGAGCCACTGTTTTTCCTAGATTACTACGCAACAGGCAAACTAGACGTTGATACCGCAGCGGATGTTGTTTCAGGTATCGCAGAAGGGTGTGTTCAAGCAGGTTGTGCCCTAATTGGTGGCGAAACTGCGGAGATGCCTGGCATGTATGAAGGCGAAGACTACGACGTAGCTGGTTTCTGTGTTGGCGTAGTAGAAAAAGAAGACGTGATTGACGGCACGAAAGTCGCTGCTGGTGATGCACTTATCGCTGTTGGTTCAAGCGGCCCACACTCAAACGGTTACTCCCTTATCCGTAAGATCCTAGAAGTATCTGGTGCAGATAAGAGCGAAGAGCTAGCAGGCCGCACTATTGGTGAGCACCTACTAGAACCAACAAAAATTTACATCAAGTCAGCACTTAAGATGATTGAGAAACACGACATCCATGCGATTTCTCATATCACTGGTGGTGGTTTCTGGGAAAACATCCCACGCGTACTGCCTGAAGGCACGAAAGCAGTTATCGATGGTAACAGTTGGGAATGGCCAGTTATCTTCAAGTGGCTACAAGAGAAAGGCAACGTCGACACACACGAAATGTACCGCACATTCAACTGTGGTGTAGGTCTAATCGTCGCACTACCGAAAGACCAGGCAGATGCAGCAGTTGCTCTTCTTAAAGAAGAAGGCGAAAACGCGTGGGTGATTGGTCAAATCGCACAAGCAGACGCGAACGAAGAGCAAGTTGAAATCCAATAATTTGCAAATCGAGCTCAAAAGATAAGAAGAATGAGGACACTAGATGACTAGGTCCTCATTTTGCTATCTAGAACACTAAAAACCATTCTATTAGTAGGTAGTTTAGAAGCTACATAACTCCAACCTACAATACCAAGGCGCTCTCGACATCATGAAAAACCATACCCTAAAAAACATTGTGGTCCTCATCTCGGGTAACGGAAGTAACCTGCAAGCTATCTTGGAAGCTTGCGAAGACAGCATGCCAAACGCACGAGTGGCAGCCGTGTTCTCTAACAAAGCAGATGCTTTTGGTTTAGAACGTGCAAAAAAGTTTGATGTGGACGGTCACTTTGTCGACCCTAAAGCATTCAGCTCGCGTGAAAGCTTTGATGCAGAACTAATGAGTCAAATAGATGAATACCAACCAGACGTGATTATTCTTGCTGGTTACATGCGCATTCTGAGCAGCGCATTTGTTTCTCATTACATGGGTAAGATGATCAATATCCACCCTTCTCTTCTACCAAAATATCCTGGGCTACACACACACCAGAGAGCAATTGATGCTGGCGATAAAGAACATGGTACGAGTGTGCACTTTGTAACGGAAGAGCTTGATGGTGGCCCTGTCATACTGCAAGCAAAAGTTCCTGTGTTCGAAGACGATGATGCTAGTGTACTTGCGGCACGTGTTCAGGCGCAGGAGCACCGAATCTACCCTATGGTGGCTAAGTGGCTGGTAGACGAGCGGTTGATCATGAAGGATGGTAAAGCCTATTTAGATGGCGCAGAGCTTGGCGTACATGGGTACGCCTCAGATGAGTAGCCCTGAATAATAAACTCCAAGCACAAAAGAGCAGCCTGAGGGCTGCTCTTGGTTGTTTTAATACTTATAAACTTGATTCAAGAAAACCATGGTGAGACTAGAAACCTAAAACCCAACATTCTAAAAAATCCCATAACCACTTGAGTAACATAACACTCGGAAAGTAGATTCTGAATCTGGTTCGTTCTTCACCGTTCAGACTGACGAGGTGTTTTATGAGAAATTTCTATCAGTTACGTCTTTACAGCAAGCCTTAGCGAGACTAGGACTCTACTACCAGCACTCTAGAAAGTAAGAATGCTCATCCGTATCCGCCCTCGGTTTAAAACGCATAAAAATAAAGCTCGCGATTAAGCGAGCTTTATTTTTATATTCAGAGTAAGAGACCATCACTCTAACGGTTCGGTTGGCGCTTGATTGCCCGGCTTAGCCGCCGCAAACGGCACATTTACCAGTTCAGAGGCATTATTTTTGACTAGTTCACCTAGGTGAAACAAGCCGTATTCGCCAGGTTTCATACGCTGCCAAGCTTCGTTGCCCGTCAAAGGTTGAGTTGCAATCACAGAAACGATATCGTGTGGCGTTGTTTCTTCTTGGAAGTTAATTTCCACATCTTCATCAAGCAACGCGGCTTTTCCAAACGGTGCGCGTCTTGTGATCCAATACAAATGATTGGTGCAATACGTCATTACATACTCACCATCACTCAGAAGCATGTTAAATACACCCTTCTCTCTTAGCTCATCACAACATTTAGCAACATATAAGAATACCGACTCCATATCCTTTGGTGGCTCAGGATATCGATCTTCCATTTGCTTCAATAACCAGCAAAATGCCAGTTCACTATCTGTTTCACCGACAGGTCGATGTCGACCTGTATGCAAGTCTTGATAGCCAGAGAGCTGACCGTTATGCGCAAACGTCCAATACCTACCCCACAGCTCACGTGTAAAGGGATGAGTATTTTCTAAATTAACACCACCACGATTCGCCTGTCGGATATGACTAACGACCGCACGACTTTTGATGGGATAATTTTGTACCAACTCTGCAATTTTAGACTCACAACTTGGCTTGGGATCTTTGAAGGTTCGAAAGCCCTTCCCTTCGTAGAAGGTGATCCCCCATCCGTCACGGTGTGGGCCGGTTCGACCTCCACGCTGCATGAGCCCAGTAAAACTGAAACAAATATCCGTTGGAACATTAGCGCTCATACCGAGCAATTCACACATGGTTTAAAAAACTCCCTAACAACACAGCTCGAAACGGTGGCCGTAAACGATTATTCCATCTCTTTTTCGATCAACTGAATGATGATATGAATAATCTTAATATGAATTTCCTGAATGCGGTCTGCATAACCAAAGTGTGGCACGCGGATTTCAATATCTGCAAGGCCTGCCATTTTGCCGCCATCTTTACCTGTTAGCGCAATCGTCTTCATGCCTTTCGCTTGTGCTGCTTCAATCGCTTTCAGGATGTTACCTGAGTTACCTGAAGTCGACAGACCAAACAGTACGTCACCTTTTCGACCAACCGCTTCTACATAACGTGAAAACACGAAGTCATAACCAAAGTCATTACTCACACAAGAAAGGTGGCTTGGATCTGAAATAGCAATACCAGCATAGCCAGGACGATTTTCTCGGTAACGGCCTGTTAGCTCTTCGGCAAAGTGCATTGAATCACAGTGAGAACCACCGTTACCACATGACAATACTTTACCATCTTGCTTGAATGAGTCAGCAATCATTTTCGCCGCTGCTTCGATTTGCGCAATGTTATGGTCATCGCTTAAAAATTTGTTGAGCACTTCAGCAGCTTCGTTTAATTCACTTCTAATCAGATCATGGTACATAAGACGTTCTCTTTATTATTTCGGCTTCAGTCAGCTCTAGACTCACTGAGCAAATTGTTCTGATACCAATTTGGTATCGGACATTTCATAAACCTGAACTCGGGTTTGATTACTCTGAGTTTACCCACAAACGAGAATTAGTGTCGATAGTGAACCAACAGATTTAGATTAGTGATGGTAATAAACTTGTCAACTTGCTCATGAAACCATCACTCAAATCTCAACTTTAGAATTTTAACTCTACTTAGATCACTTTTTATCCAATCTTATGTTTTACATTTCCTTAATATTTTGATTACACTTAAACCAACTGGTTAGACCTCTTACCTAACATGCAGACGTACAAAACTTATAAAGTCTGAAAAGGAAAATATATATGGACATCTTGCTCTCAATCATCACGATGGCGATCGTGCTAGGCATTACGCTCTACCACCGCATGTCTCTCGTGAAATCTATTAGCTTACTCACCGCGGCCATGCTGGCTCTTACAGTAGCAGGAACTGTCGGCGTTATTGGTTGGGCTATTTACGTTCTCGCCGCAGCTGTGCTCGCGGTTCCTGGCGTACGTCAGTCTTTAATTAGCCGCAAAGCGTTAGTACTTTTCAAGAAAGTGCTGCCAGCTATGTCTCAAACCGAAAAAGAAGCGTTAGACGCAGGTACCGTCTGGTGGGAAGCCGAACTGTTTAAAGGCAAACCAGAGTGGCAAAAGCTACACGCGATTCAAGCACCTAAGTTAAGTGCGGAAGAACAAGCCTTTTTAGACGGCCCTGTGAATGAAGTGTGCGCCATGGTGAGTGATTTCCAAGTGACCCATGAACTCGCGGACTTACCGCCAGAAGTTTGGCAATACCTGAAAGATCATAAGTTCTTCGCCATGATCATTAAGAAAAAGTACGGTGGTCTGGAATTCTCAGCATACGCGCAATCACTAGTACTACAAAAACTAACGGGTGTTTCTGGCGTTCTATCGTCTACCGTTGGTGTTCCTAACTCTTTGGGCCCAGGTGAGCTACTGCAACACTACGGTACTGAAGATCAAAAAAATCATTACTTACCGCGTCTAGCTGAAGGTAAGGAAATCCCTTGTTTCGCCTTAACGAGCCCAGAAGCGGGTTCTGACGCAGGCTCTATTCCAGATTACGGTGTGGTCTGTAAAGGCGAATGGGAAGGAAAAGAAGTACTGGGTATGCGCCTGACTTGGAACAAGCGCTACATCACCCTAGCGCCAGTCGCAACGGTACTAGGCTTAGCATTTAAACTTCGCGACCCTGAAGGTTTGCTAGGCGACAAAGAAGATCTTGGCATCACTTGTGCGCTTATCCCAACTGATGTCAAAGGTGTTGAGATTGGTAACCGACACTTCCCACTCAATGTGCCATTCCAAAATGGTCCAACGCGCGGTAAAGACATCTTTGTTCCTATCGATTTCATTATCGGTGGCGAAAAAATGGCGGGCCAAGGTTGGCGTATGCTGGTTGAGTGTCTGTCGGTTGGACGTGGTATCACGCTACCTTCAAACTCAACAGGTGGCATCAAAACTGCGGCAATGGCAACCGGTGCTTACTCACGTATTCGCCGTCAGTTCAAACAGCCTATCGGCCATATGGAAGGGGTTGAAGAACCATTAGCACGCTTGGGTGGTAATGCTTACGTGATGGATGCAGCAAGCAACTTAACCGTTGCGGGTATCGACTTAGGTGAAAAGCCTTCAGTAATCTCAGCTATCGTGAAGTATCACTGTACGCACCGCGGCCAGCAAAGCATCATCGATGCAATGGACATCGTAGGCGGTAAAGGTATCTGTATGGGACCTTCTAACTTCCTAGCTCGTGGTTACCAAGGTGCGCCAATCGCGGTAACGGTTGAGGGTGCTAACATTCTAACACGCTCAATGATCATCTTTGGCCAAGGCGCAATCCGTTGCCATCCGTACGTTCTTGAAGAAATGAACGCGGCGTATTCTGAAGCAAGTAATGCTGTCGAGAAATTTGATAAAGCGCTTGCTGGTCACGTGAGCTTTACAATGAGTAACCTAGTGCGCAGTATCTGGTTTGGTTTGAGCGACGGTCTGGGCTCTTCATCACCAACCAAAGATGCAACCAAGCGTTACTACCAACAATTGAACCGTTACAGTGCAAACCTTGCTCTGCTATCGGATATCTCAATGGCAGTGCTAGGTGGCTCTTTGAAGCGTAAAGAGCGTCTATCAGCACGTCTTGGTGACATTCTAAGCCAGCTATATTTGAGCTCTGCGACGTTGAAACGTTTTGAGCAAGATGGCCGTCCAGTCGAAGATTTACCATTAGTACACTGGGGTCTACAAGACAGTTTGAAACAAGCGGAAGTGGCAGTAGATGAATTCTTAGCAAACTTCCCGAACAAAGTAATTGGCCGTGCGCTACGCGTATTAATCATGCCATTTGGTCGCGTACGCAAAGCACCAAGCGATAAACTAGACAGTAAAGTGGCACGCATTCTACAAACGCCAAGTGCAACGCGCTCACGCATTGGTCGCGGTCAATACCTTGAACCAACCGAGCACAACGCAGCAGGTAAGATTGAGCTTGCACTATCAGTCATTCTTCAAGCTGAGCCTGTGTTTGACAAAGTATGTAAAGCGCAAGGTAAGCGTCGCCCATTCTTACGTTTGGATATGATTGCTCAGGAAGGGCTAGAGCAAGGCTTTATCACGCAAGAAGAAGCCGATCTACTCAGAGAAGCGGAACAGCATCGTCTAGATACAATCAACGTTGACGATTTTGAGCCGGAACTGCTTGCCGCAAAGCCGCTATACCCTCAGATGGATAGCGTCGCATAACTCTAGAATCTGAGACCACAAACGGGAGTATCAGCTCCCGTTTTTTATTGCTTCCAGAATAGCGTTCATAACACCTCACACCACGAAGCCCCTGCGCAATCGCAATAAAAGCCACGCACTCCAATCTTTCCCCCGATTTCCAGTGATAACTAACTCACAGACGTTCCAACTAAGCGGTGTATACTTTAAGTAACTCACTCACATATATGGTAAATCCGTTGGCTAAAATATTACTCGCACAGTGGTTCCCAGGGCTTGTTCAGCTTAAGCATTATCAAAAAGAATGGTTTGTTAACGACTTCAGAGCCGCCTTTTCTGTTGTCGCGGTTGCACTGCCAGTTGCCATAGCTTATGCACAGTTAACTGGTGTATCCGCAATTGTCGGTCTGTATTCGTGTGTACTGCCAATGTTGGTTTACGCCATGATGGGCACATCTCGACAACTCATTGTCGGACCCGATGCAGCAACCTGTGCAGTGATTGCTGCTGTTGTGACACCACTTGCCGCAGGTGACCCCACAAAACATTGGCAGTTGGTTATGACCATGACAGCGATGACGGGGATTTGGTGTGTACTGGCAAGTCGTTTCAAGCTAGGAGTGTTTGCAGATTTCCTTTCTCGTCCGATTCTTTTGGGTCTACTCAACGGTGTTGCTCTCACAATTATCGTTGGTCAGTTTGCGAAAGTAGTCGGTTTGAAATACGAGCAACGTTATTTACTGGAACGTTTATGGGAAGCTCCACAACGATTAACCGATCTTCATTGGCCTACTGTAACTCTGAGTATCGTGACGGTTGTCGTTTATTTGCTCACCAAACGCTACCGACCAACTTGGCCTGCTGCCATGCTGGCGATCCTCGTAACTACTGCGTCAGTTTGGTTTTTCCATTTACAAGAGATGGGCGTATCGGTTGTCGGACTCACTCAAGGTGGCTTCCCTCAGTTTCAAACACCGGAATTTGAGCTAGGTGAAGTTCGTGAACTAGTAGTCCCGGCGCTCAACCTTGCGATTGTCAGTTTTGTTAGCATGATGCTCACCGCCCGCAGTTTCGCGGCTAAAAACGGTTATGATATTGATGCAAATAAAGAGTTTCAGGCGTTGGGTTTTGCCAACATTGCCTCAGCGTTTTCACAAGGTTTCGCAATAAGCGGCGCTGACTCACGCACAGCCGTCAATGATGCAAATGGCGGTAAATCTCAATTAGTTTCGATTGTCGCCGCAATCACCATTGCCATTATTGCGGTATTTATTTACGAGCCTTTGCAGTTCATCCCTATCGCTTCACTTGGTGTTGTATTGATCATTGCGTCCCTATCGCTGCTCGATCTTAAAGCAATTTGGAAATTAAAATCTCGTGACAAAGATGCATTTTATCTGGCCATCATTACTTTTATTTCTGTGTTGATCGTGGGTGTAATACCGGGGATCACTTTGGCGGTATTGCTAGGGCTGTTTCAATTTTTACGGATTGTCATGCGACCGAGTGATCAGCTACTTGGCTTGGATGAAAAAGGTACCATTCGGACCATCGACGACTCAGGAAAAGCTTCGCCTATTCCTGGAATGGTGATTTACCGCTTTAACTCACCGCTAACTTACTTCAATGCTCCTTACTTTAAACGTAGAGTGTTAGAGCAGGCAGAGCATCACAAAGACGCAAGTTGCGTTGTCATCGACGCCGTATCGAGCTTTACTCACTTGGATCTCAGTGTGATGGCAACACTGGCAGATATTCACAATACTTTGAAAAAGAGAGGCGTACGCTTAATCCTCGCTGGAAGGAAACGACGTCTTCGTCAATGGTGTGAGCTTACTGGTATCAGCACCAGTGAAGGAGGCATCTTACTGCGAGCTGATATGTACCTTGCCATTAAACTTAGTGGCTGTTACATCAGTGCTGTGGGTGAGGGACAAATTCCTACTGTTCAAAAAGAGCCTGATTTAGAGCAGCCACCCAAACCAATTCCAGAAGTGGCTTAAATACAAATTTAATATAGAAAACAGGAAATTAAACTCCTGTTTTCTAGTGCTTATCTTCACAGCTGAATACGTGTTACGCCTTTGGCTTAAACTTTTTTGTCATCCCTTGGCTTTTAGGAGCCACCAGCCTATAACCAAGCTTTTCGTAAAAGACCGGTTCATCAGCAATCATAGAAACGTAAGAGCCTTCAAGTGCAACAGATGAAAGATAACCGTCGATGTATTCCATGACTTTTCTACCTAAACCGTTGCCTTGATAATCAGAATCAACGGCAACGTCGACAATTTCGAAGTTACACGCCCCGTCACCAACAACCCGACCCATTGCAATGAGCTTTCCTTCATCCCGAACAGATACGCCATATAACGAATTGGGTAGACCAATTTCAGCAGCTTTCAACGATTTGGGTGATAGCCCGGCTTTGACACGCATATCACAGTATTCTTTCGGGCTTGGCACATGCTCTTCATATCTTATTGTCATTATGTACTACTCCTTTGTATCACCTTGGAGCTTACATAACTAAACTGTATAAATAAACAGTTAAACGTTGGAAAGATGTTCCCATTAAGCACACAAAGTATCAGGTCTAGAAAAGAAGCCACCGACAACTCTGACGCCATAATAGATATAAGTTGCTCTGAAGCTAGACATTCCTTTTTCTAAACATGTTTCTCTCAACAACGTATCCGCATGCTTTCGAGCACTTTGTGGCAACACCTCTTCCCTCATGAGTTGGTAAAGAGCATCATGCACTAAAGAAGCTTTCATAATGTTTTTTGTGTCTAACGCTGGCCCACTCGCTCCATCCCATGCATAGCCCTTTTTAATCGTTAACACGCCTTGTTTGGACAAACTAAGAAAAGGGCTGTCATACGCGTTACTCACTGAAATGTGAGTCTCAATCTTTTCTTCAGAATGGAGAGTGTATTTATACTTCTGACGCTTTTTGTATTTCATCAGAGACCTCGCGTTTACTTATTCTTATTTATCACGCACAGCTGAATATTTATCCAGAAACCCTAAAAGATCGGCTCTTGTTATTATGGCGTACTACCTATTACAAAGCCCAAATCAATATAAATAGAACTCCATGCAATCAATAAAGCCAGAACCCCTGACTTTATTGACCAAAATTCAACCAACAATCCTTATTCTGAAGGAAGTCTACTCAATTTTTTATGGATATCTTCTACAAAATTGGCTTGTTCACTTGGAGAAACCTCTAGAACATAATGAAAAAACGGACTTGTATGCTCAGTAATTTTATACTCTTCACTTAACAGCTTAATTACTTGTTCATGATTAAATCGTGCGGAGACTAAGCCACTCTCGGTTTCTTGAGTTATAACTATATAGTGAGCGGTTGGAAAAACCGTAAACCTTCCTTCGACAGGAAACCAAGGAGCAAAAGAAATAATCTCGTCATCAATTATGTATGCTTGAGGTTTACTGACATAGGTGTAAGGGTACTTTTCATCTAAATAGGGTCTTGCTGTATCAAACAAGCCATCATAATAAGTTGGTATTTCTACTTTTTGGATTTTACTTAAGGGATCGAAAGTGAAGGTATCAAGTGATTTTAAATTATTACTTCCCGAATCTGGATTATTAACACCATTATCAATAGAAGAACAACCTACAATTATCACTGCACAAAAAAAAGCTAAAATTTTATTCATTATTTCTTTATCTTTAATTGATTGTTTTGAAAGTTAGTCACATTAAAAATGCAACCAATTTAGAAAGTAAAAATGATATATTATTTATATAAAATCCCAAACATATATTTGAATACAGTAAACTTAAATATTCATAATTTATCCATTTTTCTTCTTCCAACTTGGTAACTTGATAAAAAAACGGAGCCGATTGGCTCCGTTTCTCGCTTTATGTGTTACTACTATTTCTTTGGTACTTCTAATTGCATCTCTGGCATGGCATCGCGCTTCGCTTTAATTTTGCGCCAGACTATCCATGCAATGATCACAATCAGCAGCATTATCAAATTACCCACCGCGATAATAATCATGCTGCGCTTACGCTCAGCCTCTCGCTCAGCGATAATTTGCTTTTCCATTTCAATACGGCGCTGTTCGGCTAATTCAGCTTCTTTTGCAATTCGAGCAGCTTCTAGATCAACTTCATCAACAACACTGAAGGTTTGCTCTGGGATAGGAAACACCAACGAGCGCTGAGTTGCAAAATCAGTGGCAAAGATCTCGCCGCGCCATGCGTACTTACCAAGCTCAGCATCGTTATTGAGGTTCAACGTAACTCTCATTCCATCTTTAGAGACCTGTCCTTGGCTGTAACTAATGAAACCATCGGGAGCGTCCTTTTTCACTGTGACTGCAATAGAGCCTGGTGCAATCATACCTTGCTCGCCACTCACCACTAATTGGTGTGGCTTATCGGGATTACGAGCCTGAATAAAAGTACGAGAGATTGGGTTCGGATAAACCAAGATGACTTGCTCTTGCGCTCGTAAGAATACGCCATTGCCAGACGTGATGCGCGCACGGTACTTACCAGGCTCAACGTCTATTGGGAGCTGAACCGTGAACACTCCATCCCCTGCTTTTTCATCCAAGCCTCGGCCGTCATCAGAAAACTCACCCACAACCATCGGCACTGGACGTGCTTCTTTGATCAGCTCATCTTCATTTTCGACAAACTTGGTAAATGTCACGCGCAGATTCACGCGATCAAGGAAGTCGCGCAGTACAAGAGGTTTGCCGTCGGAGGTCAGGCGAGCTGTAAACTTAAGCGCTTCCCCATTATATAATCGGTTTGGGAACAGATCCGTACTGAGCTTTAGGTGAGAAATTAAGCGGATGTTATTTTTAGGCGTAACTTTCCCCACAGCCTGCCATGGACCTGGCATAGGGTTATCAACGGAAATAATATCGAGTGAGGCTTCTTGATACCAACGTACATTGTCGTAAGAGCCCCAAGCATAGTATTTTTTACCGTCAGGACGGACTAAAACAACTGGCTGAGAACTTTGCTCACGATAAACCAAAAACGTGATCTGCTCGATGGTTGGATCAACTCGAAAGCGATTGTCTAACAAAGACATTGTAGATTCACTCGCAGCACTCGAGAGACTACTCCATATCGCTAAAAACGCGACCAACAAAGCCCTCAACATAGCTTCTCCTATTGATGCCAAATACAGTTGTTCACCAACTCTAATCTTTTTTGGTGAGCTTCTAGTTCATCGGCACTTGCGCGCAAAACCTTTAGCGCTTTTCTTCCTTCAATACGACGAATGGTTTCTACCCCACCCTCTTGTTTATTCGCGTTAAATTCTAGACTCGTTTGACCACCCGTCATAAAGAGGTAAACGTCGGCTAGAATCTCCGCATCGAGCAAAGCTCCGTGGAGTGTACGGTGCGAGTTATCAATACCGTAACGTTCACATAAGATATCAAGGTTGTTTCGCTTACCAGGGAAGATTTTCTTCGCCATAGCAAGGGTATCGGTCACCTTGCAGTAGTCGTCCGTTTTGCCGATGTTAGGATCGAGCATGCCAAACTCGTAATCCATAAAGCCGGTATCGAAGGGCGCGTTGTGGGCAACAAGTTCTGCGCCTTTAATAAACTCAAGAAACTCTTGGTGCACGCTCGCGTATTCCGGTTTATCAACCAAGAATTCATCCGTAATACCGTGAACTTCAACCGCTTCTGGTTGGATTTCACGATCGGGTTTTAAATAAACGTGGAAGTGACGACCAGTCAGCTTACGGTTGATGATCTCCACGGCACCGATTTCAATAATGCGGTGTCCCATGTAGTGAGGACCACCCTCGCGGTTCATACCTGTGGTTTCGGTATCGAGAACGACAATGCGGTTATATTCAGAATTGCTGCTGGTATTCATAAGGTTATGTATGTCAGACTATGCTTTATTAAATGTTTCGGCTAATAGTACCAAAAAATATGACCAAACACGTTGAGATTTTCACTGACGGTTCTTGTTTAGGTAACCCAGGACCAGGTGGTTACGGCATAGTATTGCGTTACAAAGACGTAGAAAAGACACTTTCCAAAGGCTATACGTTAACTACCAACAACCGCATGGAAATGTTGGCGGCTGTCGTCGCGCTACAGACGTTAAAACAACCTTGTAAAGTCACTTTAACGACTGACAGCCAATATGTGCGCCAAGGTATTACTCAGTGGATCCATAACTGGAAGAAGCGTGGTTGGAAAACAGCGGATAAAAAACCCGTGAAGAATGCCGATTTATGGCAAGCTCTAGACAAAGAAACCGCACGCCATCAAGTTGAATGGCATTGGGTAAAAGGCCACGCGGGCCATCGTGAGAACGAAATGTGTGATGAGCTAGCCCGGACTGCTGCAGAAAACCCAACTGAGGAAGATACAGGTTACCAACCCTCTTAGCGAGATTCTTTCCTCATAGTGTTACCCTCTCGATTCATCACCCCAAGTGGTGTGAGCTTTTTCTTCAAGCGCCAATGCGGTTTGATAGGCTTGAGAGGGTATGTCCGTTTCCGCGCGACTATGTAATACAAACTCCCAGCGGGTGATGCCCAATCACCAAGACTATTTTCCAACCATGTCCACATCGTACGGTAACGTTTCATCGGAAACAGCGCATAACGATCACAATGAATCACTTGATAATTAAGTAACCCTAACCAATCTTTGATGCGGTTCGACGTAAACATTCGTCCACTCCAAGGCAAATTATGTTTACGCCATGGAAGCAAACTCGCTAATCCAGTCAAGCTTAATGGGTTGAATCCAGTAATAATTACATAGCCATCATCCATCATCACTCTATCGACTTCACGCAACAAACGGTGTGGATCGCTTGCATAGTCGAGCTGATGAGCGAGTATCACAACATCAAAGCTTTTTTCCAAAAAGGGTAATTCGTAACCATCTGCAATCACATTATGCAACGGGTTCTGGATATCTACGTTGACTTGGTGTTGAATGTTACAATTACAGCTGGTTAGCTCACAGCTCAACCCGCCCAGTTTGAGCATATGGTAGCCGAAGAGTTTCGGGCACCATTCATCAAGTCGGGTCTGGATTGACTCAAGCACCCACGGACCGTTGTTCATTGCTGACCAAGTCGACGGGTGTGGTATAGTTTTGTTGCTGAGTGCTGGTTTCATTAACCACCTGACTAAAATGGGTGACGGAGAACGAATCGTGTTAGAGATCAAAAGCATACCCGCATTTAATGATAATTACATCTGGCTGATACAAAATAGCGATAAGCGCTGCGCAGTCGTTGATCCGGGCGATGCGAAGCCAGTATTAGAATTTCTGCAGGCTAACGAATTAACTTTAGAAGCGATTTTAATTACGCACCACCACAACGATCACATTGGTGGCGTTCCAGACTTAGTGCGTGCATTTCCTGACGTCGCCGTTGTGGGCCCAAAATCAGAGCCAATTCCAACCCTAACGACACCAATGGAAGAAGGCGACAAGCTGGAGTTGTTTGGTGAGATTTTCTTAGTACTTGGGTTACCCGGCCATACTTTGGGCCATATCGGTTACGTTGGGGACGGAAAACTGTTTTGCGGTGATGTGCTCTTTTCTGCTGGCTGCGGTCGT
The DNA here is from genome assembly GCF_015163595.1 of Vibrio sp. OPT41. Classification (NCBI taxonomy): domain Bacteria; kingdom Pseudomonadati; phylum Pseudomonadota; class Gammaproteobacteria; order Vibrionales; family Vibrionaceae; genus Vibrio; species Vibrio sp. OPT41. The sequence goes on from NZ_JADDYH010000074.1 coordinate 15,084, forward strand.
ATTTTTGAAGGTACGCCTGAGCAAATGTTTGAATCACTGAGCAAACTAACGTCTCTACCAGAAGAAACTCAAGTCTTCTGCGCGCATGAATACACCGCGAGTAACGTGGCGTTTGCTCTAGCGGTTGAACCTGACAATGAGCAACTTCGCCAATATCGCGACGATGTAAACCGACTGCGAGCACTCAACATTCCGACACTTCCAACAACAATACGCAAAGAAAAGTGGATTAATCCGTTCTTGCGAACCTCTAACCCTGACGTGGTTCAATCTGTTGCTAGTCGCATTAAAAATAGCGATCCATGCTCGGTTTTTACTGCTTTACGCGAGTGGAAGAACGAATTTTAACCATTTTCTGCTTGTAAGTTTGCAAGACCCCAGTATTATCAGGGACTGATTTTTCGAGAAGCGCCACTGGCGCTTCTCTTACGTTTGGGGTTGATATAAATCTATTTGAATTTCTCCCCATTGCATAATTAGAAGCTCTTTGCCTCTATAAATTAGTTAGTGTTTAAAAGATGTCTATTATCTTGCGACTGCCACGCACATTACGTTGCGCGACAGGCAGGTGAAGATAAACAGGCCCTAAATAGGCTGAATCCATGCGTTTGAAGTATACTTGGGCGTTGGCGTTGTTATTATCTGGCTGTCAATTGACTCAGTCAGATTCAACGTCTTCTACACCAGAAACCAATAAATCTGAGCAGACTGCAAAGCAAAATGCAGTAAAAGCTCAACCGGGCAATAAATCGTCACTAGCAAAAAAATCCGCTAACGACGCGCCTAAAGTTCTCTCCCCCCAAGAACAAGAAGATGTGTGGCAACGTATCGCCATGCAGCTGGACATGGATATCCCAAACCACAAGAAAGTGGACTACTACCGTACGTGGTATTTAAAGCACCCAAATCACCTTTACACGGTATCTAAGCGTGCGACTCCTTTTCTATACATGATCACAAAACGTATCGAAGAGCGCGGACTCCCAATGGAGCTTGCATTACTTCCTGTAGTGGAAAGTTCATTCGATGCCTTTGCCTACTCACATGGTAGCGCGGCTGGGTTGTGGCAATTTGTCCCAGGCACCGGAAAAATGATGGGATTAGAGCAAAACTACTGGTATGACGGTCGCAGAGATGTGGCAGCAGCAACGGATGCAGCGCTGGACTACCTAGTACAACTAAACGAGCGTTTTGATGGTAACTGGGAACATGCAATCGCCGCTTATAACAGCGGTGGAGGCCGAGTTTCTAGCGCAATTCGTAAGAATAAAAAGCTCGGTAAACCTATCGATTTCTTCTCATTAGACTTACCAAAAGAGACCAGCAGTTACGTTCCTAAGCTATTGGCCTTGGCTGACGTTATCGCAAACCAAGACAAGTACGGACTTAATATTCCTGCAATTCCAAACAAGCCTGTTCTAACGCTTGTTGATCCAGAAGAGCAGTTAGATCTGGCTATTGCCGCAGATTATGCCGGCATTAGCGTAAAAGAGTTGCAGAGTTACAACCCAGCATACAACCAGTGGTCGACAGCGCCTGAGGGGCCGCACCAACTTTTGATTCCCGTAGAGAAAAAAGAGACTTTTCTCACCAAGGTGGAGAAAAATCGCGGTAAAGGGATGAAGGTCGCTCGCTACAAGGTGAAATCTGGTGACTCTTTAAGCGTGCTAGCTAATAAATACGGCACAACCACGAAAGTCATTCGACGTGCCAACGGCCTATCGAATAACAACATTCGTATTGGTCAATACCTATTGATTCCGACATCAACAAAAGACGATGCAAAATATGCATTAACGGCACAAAACCGATTAAACAAGACTCAATCTCGTGCTCGTGGTCAACTCAAGCTCACCCATGTCGTTCAGTCTGGAGAAAGTTTGTGGTCAATCGCACGTAACAATAAAGTGTCGTATAAATCGTTAGCTAAATGGAATGGTATGGGCCCTAAAGATCCATTGCGTGTGGGTCAAAAGCTAGTGATTTGGAAAGACTCAGACAAAGGTTCTGTGATCCGTACCGTTTTCTACAACGTTCGCTCTGGCGACACCATTAGCGGCATTGCAAGCAAGTTCAAAGTAAAAACGAACGACATCGTGAAATGGAACTCGCTACACAAGAAAAAATACTTACAACCAGGTCAAAAGCTTAAGTTGTACGTTGACGTAACGAAGGTAAGTGTATGAACCCATCAAGCAATCCACTTGTGATGCTGTTGGACATTTTTCGTTCTCCAACATCTTGTTTTCTTGCGCTTTATCAACGCGGTGGATGGGGATGGCAACCGTTCATCTTCCTGATGCTTAGTCCGTTTTTATTCTGGGGTGCTTACTTTTCGAATGTCGATTTCACGTGGCTCAGTGACCAACTTGCTGCGCAATTTCAGCAAATCGACCCGAAGCAGATTGAGCTATTAGAACCAAACACGCTAATGGCAAGCGCGATCATCAATGATGTATTCAACCGCTTTGCCACCTTACTATTGCTCGCGCTTTGGTTCTTTCTTGCAACAAAGGCAAGCAAACAACAATACGGTTACTGGAAATGGTTTGCCGCATCGTGTGCTATCTTATTCCCAGCAGTATTGGGCGATGTAGCAAGCTACGCGAGCTTGCTACTCAAGCATGGTCAGGTAATGACTTACGCTGCCGATTTAAATAGCCTCAATGGTCTATTAAAGCTGCCTCTTACTAACGAATGGTCTCATTTCGCTAGCTCGTTACCTTTGCTTCTGCCTTGGTACATTGTGCTCGGCTACGGCGTTGTACTGACGTGGACGGAGTTTGAACGTGGCCAAGCTTTGGTGATAGCAAGCCTGCCATGGGTATTCTTCTACGTTATTTGGGCACTTTATATTGTGGTAACCTAAGCTAGTTATTTAACGTAAATGACAATAACAATGGGTTATGATCGGAAGCGTCGCTCTGCGGCGCTTTTGCGTACTTAAGCGTCAGACCTCGGTAAAACACATGGTCCAGTGGTAACCCTGTTATAAATTGGACTCGATGATCCGGCAAGAACGTCACCTCTTGTAAGTCCGCAGCCTTTAAGGCCTGCCTCATCGCATTAACGCGAGATTCACTCCAGCTATTGAAGTCTCCAGCAAATAGAATTGGCCCCACATGATGCTTTAAAAGCATTTCAACCGCCGTTAACTGAGATACATACTCTTTTGTACCCACGGTGAAGTTAATTGCATGTACATTCACCACTGCGAGTTTCTCGCCATTACTCAAGTGATACTGGCTATATAATGCAGACTTAGGTAAGCGAAGCCACGGCTCTTTAGAGGTGTAAGCGCAGGCTTTTTCTGGTTGCCCTTGAGCAATACTAATTACACCGGCACCGCTACCCAGCGCCTTAAAAGCACTCACTTGATTACTAACCCAGCGACCATCCACCAACCACTGTTTAAATGATGGTGTCATGCTGGCTTCTTGCAATAACAGTAACTGCTTATCAGCAGAAAACTCATCGAGTGCACGTTGCCAATTAGCCCGGTTCTGTTTGTAGATATTCCAGACAAGCACATTGATTTTGCCGTCATGATCGAGAGCTTTTGAATCGCTAAATTCGATGCACCTGATATCTTGTGTCAGCTCGGTACCTGTTTGAGTAATAATTTGCGGCTGATCTGGTACGGTGAAAATAACCTGGAAGCCAACCAATACCGCCATTACGAGAAAAGCTAACGCCAGAAAAAAACGCTTAAACATACGACAAACCTGAATGTAGGCACCCGAAATCTAGAACAACAAATCTCGGGTTAAATGATTTCACTAATAAGCAAACAACAAAAAAGGAGCCACTTGGCTCCCTTTTAGCATAATAAATACGAAACAAGTGACAAGAAACCTTAGATCGCGTCTTCGTCTTCTTCACCAGTACGAATACGAACCACACGCTCAATATCAGTGACGAATATTTTACCATCACCAATCTTACCAGTTTGCGCGGTTTCAATGATTGTCTCTACGCATTTATCAGCCACATCTTCCGTTACAACGATTTCGAGCTTCACTTTAGGTAGAAAGTCCACCATGTACTCTGCACCACGGTAAAGCTCGGTGTGACCTTTTTGGCGACCAAAGCCTTTCACTTCAGAGACGGTCATCCCTGTAATGCCAACTTCAGCTAGCGCTTCTCGAACATCATCCAGTTTAAATGGCTTGATAATCGCTTCAATTTTTTTCATGTTCATCCCTTAAGCTTCAATCGATTGCGCTTATTATCGTTTAGCGTTTCGCAACATTCAATGTTTGTCTCTGATCCACCAGCGAAAATCCAGGCTGAGCAAATTAACATAGCGAATATCGTGAGTTGATAAAACCCAATGAGGACTGCTCAATGCCCAATCGTCCAAGCTTTTTCAGACTCGCGTTTACTTCAAACTTGCGTAGTAAGCCGCTAGGTTAGCGATATCTTCATCAGACAACAATGAAGCTTGAGCTTGCATCACAGCAGCAAGCCCACCTGTTCGCTCTTTATTTTTATAAGCTTTAATTGAACTGATAATATATTGCTCATTTTGCCCTTTCAGATTTGGGTAACCCGGAATGACAGCAATACCATCAGCGCCATGACACGCCGCGCATACTCCCGACTTTGCTTGACCTGCTGCAGCATCTCCCGCAGCTAGAGCCTGCCCACTGAACATGGTTAACGCCACCATTGCACCCATGATTGTTTTCTTCATTGCTTCACCTAATCAATTATTATTTAAGGATTTTTATATTTTATAATCGACATTGTGGCATGAATTTTCATTACCTGCGCCAAATAAGTTCACAATCTTGACCATTAAACGCCTGATCAACGAACAGATCTGCCACAGCAACGACTCGGTCTTGGTACATTAAAATCGGAATTTGACGACGCAGCCAGCTTGGCACATTGTATTCTTGGAATAACTTCTTCAGTTTTCGACTGTGATTACGCGTGGTTGGATGCGCTGATAAGCCTTCCGGATTGAAGGTCACGCGAAGCAATTCTGGCTGACTCGGTAGCGCAATCGTTGCGTTACTAGAACTCGTCGTTAAGGTCAGCTCCCCGAGTCCCTCAGGCAGCGACAAAGTCGCATCAACTTGAATCGTACTTTGCCACTTAGTGACATCAGCCGTTTCCGTTACCCAATAGAGACGATTTCGAAAACGGCGCACTTCACCTTGTTTAAGTTGTAGTTTGGGGTTGGCATCTTGCTGAGCTAATGCCACTTCATTCCAGATAAGATTGAGTTGTACCTGAGTCGGCATACTAGTATTAAGCTTAGACAGCCACATACGAATCAAGCGCGCACGCGCTAATCCACTGTGCTTAGCCAGTTCTTCAATACTCAAACTTAGATCCGTTTGTAAAGCGCGTTCAAACACCGCGCTCAATAGTTCATCCAATAGCGCTTCTTGTTGAGCACATAAGTTTGCACTGCGCTGAACCGCTTGATGGATACTCGGCCAACGACCAGACAATTCAGGAATAACACAATGACGAAGAAAGTTACGATCATAACGGGTATCTTGATTGCTTTCGTCTTCCACCCACTCCAAGCCTAATTTAGTAGCGGCGTCTTCGATGGTCTTCCGCTTGATAGTAAGCAATGGTCGAACTAGAGATCCGCAAGAAAACGGCATACTCTCCGCCATCGAAGATAACCCTTTTGGCCCGCTACCGCGCTTAAGAGCAAGGAGAAAAGTCTCTATTTGATCGTCGGCATGTTGACCAGTCAACAGTATATCGCCTTCTTGAATGTACTTAGTTAAGGCTTGGTAGCGAGCTTCACGAGCAAGAAGTTCAATACTTTCACCATTGCTGATGTCTAAGCTCACTCGCTCAATCGAGCAAGATATCCCCACTTGTTGTGCCCAAAGTAAGCATTTATCGGCCCAATTATCGGCATTCGAGCTTAAACCATGGTGCACATACACAGCGTGACACTCTATCGAATGCGCTTGTTGGTAGCGACTGAGTAATTCGAGTAAAAGACGTGAATCCACTCCTCCGCTAAACGCCAAGACAACCTTAGTGCCTAATTGATAGTAGCGGCCGAGAACTTGAGCAAAATGCAGGTAAAGCGATTCCATAAACGATCCGATAGATGCAAAAAAGGGCTGGACTCTCATCCAACCCTTTCTATTTTAACTGTTATCAATTGAGATATCAGCTAACGCTTAACAGCAATCACCGAAATTAACAGTAGCCGTAGCTCATTAGGCGCTGGTAACGACGTTCACGTAGCGTCTCTTCATCCAGTTGTTCTAGATCTTCTAGCTGACGAAGTAGTGTCGCTTTCATATTCGCTGCCATTTGAACATGATCGCGATGAGCGCCGCCTAGTGGCTCTTCAATGATTTCGTCGATCAGTTCAAGCTCTTTAAGACGCGGAGCAGTTAGGCCCATTGCCTCTGCCGCTTGTGGCGCTTTGTCTGAATCACGCCATAAGATTGAAGCACAACCCTCAGGAGAAATTACTGAGTACGTAGAGTACTGAAGCATGTTCACGTAGTCGCCTACACCGATTGCTAGTGCACCACCAGAACCGCCTTCACCGACAACGTTACAGATTACTGGTACTTTAAGACCAGACATCACTTTTAGGTTTTTCGCGATAGCTTCAGATTGACCACGTTCTTCTGCGCCCACACCTGGGTATGCACCAGCCGTGTCAATAAATGTGATGATCGGCATGTTGAAACGCTCTGCCATTTCCATCAAGCGTAGAGCCTTACGGTAGCCTTCTGGTTTCGGCATACCAAAGTTACGTTTCACCTTTTCTTTGGTCTCACGACCTTTTTGGTGACCAATGATCATCACAGGGCGGCCTTCAAGGCGAGCCATGCCACCCACAATCGCTTTGTCGTCTGCAAACGCGCGGTCACCCGCTAATTCATCAAACTCCTCAAAAGCGTGTTGGATGTAATCCAGCGTGTAAGGACGTAGTGGGTGACGAGCCAGTTGAGCTGTTTCCCATGCACCTAGGTCACTGAAGGTTTTTTTCTTCAGCTCTAAGCTTTTCTTCTCAAGCTGTTCGATTTCTTTATCCAGGTCAATCGCAGAATCACCACCGTGACGAGAGACATCACGTAATGCTTCAATTTTCGCTTCTAGTTCTGCAATTGGCTTTTCAAATTCAAGAAAGTTTAGGCTCATCTATGAATCCTTGTTTACTCAGCGTCTAACATATTGCGCTGAATTTTTAGTTAAATTCGAGTTCTACCTGGCTTTTGCCAAGCAACTGTTTTAAATCGTCGAGTAATGTATCACTTGGCGTAACTCGCCACTCGGTGCCCAATGTTAACCGCGCTCTGGCGTCGGCACGCTGGTAGTATACATTGACGGGTACGGTTCCGGCTTTGTGCGGTTCTAAAATACGGCTGAACTGCTCAAAAAACTGATCGTTGATCTGATTTGCATCTATCGATACCGACAAACCACGAGCGTATTTCTCGCGCGCACTGCCGAGATCCATAACTTCACGCGCCGACATTTTAAGGCCACCGTTGAAGTCATCAAAGCTGACCTGTCCAGAAACGACCAAAATTCTGTCTTTTTCGAGAAGTTCAGCGTATCGATCCAGCGCATCTGAGAACAACATCACTTCCATGCGACCACTTCGGTCATCCAGTGTCATAATACCAATTCGTGTACCACGCTTGGTCGTCATTACACGAGCGGCAATAACCAGGCCGGCTACCGTGACAGATTGGTCGCGGCGAGTGGGCGTTGCGTCTTTTAGTCGACAACTGGTGTATTTGTTTAGTTCCTTTACGTAGGCGTTAATTGGGTGCCCTGTCAAATATAGGCCTAGGGTATCACGCTCGCCCTCTAACCACACTTTTTCTGGCCAAGGCGGAACCTGCGTATACTTATGCTCTACTTCTTCAGGCGCATCCGTTAGCACACCAAACATATCCGTTTGACCAAACGCTTCAGCTTGGTGATGTTGACTTGCTGCTTTTACCGCATCATTGAGTGACGCCATCATCGCCGCGCGGTGTGGGCCTAGTCGATCCAACGCACCCGCGTAAATCAGCTTCTCTATCACTCGTTTATTGACGCGTTTTAGATCAACTCGAGCACAGAAATCAAACAGGTCTTTAAAGTGACCACCTTTATTTCTCGCCTCAAGAATCGCATCGATAGGACCTTCACCTACCCCTTTTATCGCACCAATACCGTAAACAATTGCGCCATTTTCATCAACATTAAAGCGATATAGGCCAGAGTTGATGTCTGGTGGCAGCACGGTGAGCTTCATACGGAAACACTCATCGACCAAGCCAACGACTTTTTCCGTGTTATCCATATCGGCTGTCATTACCGCAGCCATAAATTCGGCAGGATAATGTGTTTTCAGCCAAAGAGTTTGATAAGAAACCAATGCATAAGCAGCAGAGTGCGATTTGTTAAAACCATAACCGGCGAACTTCTCTACCAAGTCGAAGATTTTCATCGCCAACTCGCCATCGATACCGTTCTTTATCGCACCTTCTTCAAAGATAGCACGTTGTTTTGCCATCTCTTCTGGCTTTTTCTTACCCATTGCACGACGAAGCATGTCCGCACCACCTAGCGTGTAACCTGCTAAGATCTGCGCAATCTGCATTACCTGCTCTTGATACAGGATGATGCCGTAGGTTGGATCAAGCGTCTCTTTTAGCGACTCGTGTTGCCACTTTTCATCTGGATAAGAGATCGCTTCTCGACCATGTTTACGGTCGATAAAGTTATCTACCATGCCCGATTGCAAAGGACCCGGACGGAAGAGTGCTACCAATGCGATGATGTCTTCGAAACAGTCTGGCTGAAGTCGTTTGATCAGCTCTTTCATGCCTCGAGATTCAAGCTGGAATACTGCTGTCGTTTCAGAGTTTTGCAACAAACGGAAAGAGGCAGGGTCTTCTAACGGTATGGATTCAATTTGAACCGGTTCTTTACCTTCTCGCTCTAGACGTGGGTTAATCAGCCCTAACGCCCAGTCAATAATGGTTAAGGTACGTAAACCCAAGAAGTCAAACTTAACTAGGCCAGCGGTCTCAACATCGTTTTTATCAAATTGAGTAACCGGGAAGTGACCTTCAGCGTCTGCATAAATTGGCGCAAAATCGGTAATTGTTGTAGGTGAAATTACAACACCACCAGCGTGTTTACCGGCGTTTCGCGTACAGCCTTCCAAAATATGACACATGTCGATGAGTTCTTTAACTTCCTCATCGGCCTCATACAATTCAGGTAGTGCAGGTTCAGCTTTAAACGCTTTATCTAGCGTCATGCCTGGATCGGGCGGGATCAGCTTTGAAATACGATCAACAAAACCAAATGGGTGGCCCAATACGCGGCCAACGTCACGGATTACCGCTTTTGCCGCCATGGTACCAAACGTGATGATCTGAGATACCGCGTCGCGACCGTACATTTCCGCAACGTGGTCAATAACCTGGTCACGTTTATCCATACAGAAATCGACGTCGAAATCGGGCATCGAAACACGTTCTGGGTTCAAGAAACGTTCGAACAGCAAGTCATATTCTAGTGGATCCAGATCGGTGATTTTTAGTGCGTAAGCCACCAAAGAACCAGCACCGGAACCACGTCCAGGACCGACAGGAATTCCATTATCTTTTGACCACTGGATGAACTCCATTACGATCAAGAAGTAACCAGGAAATCCCATTTGGTTGATAACATCTAGCTCTATCTGAAGACGTTCATCATATTCAGGGCGGCGACGTTTTCTCTCTTCCTCATCTGGAAATAGGAACTCTAAACGCTCTTCCAACCCCTCTCGGGATTTCATGACTAGGAACTCAGTCTCTTTCATCCCTTCGGTTGGGAAAGCTGGTAGGAAGTACTCACCTAAGCGCACAGTCACGTTACAACGCTTCGCTATCTCGACACTGTTTTCTAACGCTTCAGGAATATCAGCAAACAGCTCACACATTTCTTCTTCTGTACGAAGATATTGCTGCGGACTGTAGTTTTTTGGCCTACGCGGATCTTCTAATGTGTAACCATCGTGAATCGCTACGCGTATTTCATGAGCATCAAATAGGTCTGGACTCAGGAATACAACTTCATTGGTCGCCACTACTGGCAAGTCCTGCTGCTCTGCCAATTCAACCGCAAAGTGAAGATAAGTTTCTTCATCTGGACGACCGGTACGAAGTAGCTCAAGATAAAAGCGATCTGGAAAATGCTGTTTATAGAAATCAACACACCCTTGCACTATTTGACGGTTGCCTTTCAAAAGGCCGCGACCAATTTCCCCGCTTTTACCGCCGGATAATACAATCAGGCCTTCAGACATTTCAGCCAACCAGGCTTTGTCAATCACTGGGTGGTGTTGAACATGTCCACGTAAGTACGCTTTTGATATCAATAACGTCAGGTTCTTATAACCTACATTATCCGCCGCAAGCAAAGTCACTTGTGTCAGCTCTTCACCAAACTCGTCCGACTGCATTTTAAAGTCAGCACCAATGATCGGTTTAACACCACTGCCATGTGCTGTACCGTAAAACTTCACCAAACCACATAGGTTGGTAAAGTCGGTCAACGCCATTGCGGGCATACCGAGCTCAGCAACTTTCTTTACGATTGGCGGAACTTTGTTGAGACCATCCACCATCGAGAAGTCACTATGAACACGCAGGTGGATGAATTTGGGATCTGACATTAACAGGTACCGTGTAACTCTATTTTGTTGGGGATTCTAACCTAAAGAGGTTGGGTTTATAACACCAATTAGATCGTTTGATTATTCTATGCCTAACGCTTTTTTTACTGGCTTGAAACTCTTGCGGTGTTCACTGATCACTCCGTGTTGCTCAATCGCTTCAAAGTGCGCTTTAGTTGGGTAACCTTTGTGCTTCGCGAAGCCAAACTGTGGATGAAGTTTATCCAACTCTTCCATCTCTTGGTCACGCACGACTTTGGCAATAATTGAAGCCGCACTGATTTCGGCAACACGTAGATCGCCTTTTACTACAGCTTGAGCATCCATAGGCAGCTCCGGACAACGGTTACCATCAATCAACACCAAATCAGGTTGAACCTGTAACCCCGCCACTGCACGCTGCATCGCAACCATAGTCGCCTGCAAAATATTCAGTTGATCGATTTCTTCAGGAGAACAACGCCCGACCGCCCACGCCAATGCTTTTTCTTTGATTTCAGGAAGCAGCGCCATGCGTTTCTTTTCGGTCAATTTTTTCGAATCGTTCAACCCTTCAATAGGATTGTTAGGATCAAGGATAACCGCAGCGGTGACGACGTCTCCTACCAAAGGGCCACGTCCTACCTCGTCGACTCCGGCCACAAGCTGATAACCTTGCGGATATTCAAACGGAGGGAGTTCAACTTTGGTTTTGGTCGCTTTTGGTTTAACAGCCATGATAAATCTCTATTTTTCAATCAGTTTTAGAACCGCGTTTGCGGCTTGTTGATCCGCATCTTTACGAATCCAATGATGCATTTCCGTAAACTTATCTAACATCGGTTTATTATCGCTTTCCAATAAGCGAGAAACCTCAGTAAACAAATTGTCTGGTGTGCACTCATCTTGTAGATATTCTTTGACGAGCTCATCATCCGCCAAGATATTCGGCAATGACACATACTTCGTTTTCAATAGACGTTTAGCTAAAAAAGCAGTAAATGCATTCACACGATAACCCACCACCATTGGACGCTTGAGAAGCATACACTCCAACGCTACGGTACCGGAGGCCAACATCACGGCATCGGATGCGGTGATGACGTTGCGTGCGGTGTCATCAACTAACTTGAAGTCCAACTCTGGCGCTAGCTCTTTCCATGCTTGTTCAAACTGCTCACGGCGTTTTTGATTAACAAGCGCGACAACAAACCCCAGTTCTGGAAATTTTTTATGGAGTAACTTGCAGGTTTCAATAAATGGCTCTGAGAGCATTTTTAACTCGCTACCACGACTGCCTGGCAGGACAGCAAGCCACTTTTTATCTTGTTCTAAACCAAGCAACTCACGTGCAGGCGCTTGTTCTGATTCTAGTGGGATGGCATCAGCCAAGGTATGACCAATGAACTCGCAAGGTACATTAAATTTGTCGTAGAACGCTTTCTCAAACGGAAGAAATGCTAGCACCAAGTTCGTTGCCGCTTCTATTTTAAAGATGCGCTTCTGACGCCAAGCCCAAACAGACGGACTCACGTAATGAACGGTTTTAATGCCCGCTTGCTTGAGGTCAAGCTCCAGGCGTAAGTTGAAGTCAGGAGCATCGATCCCGATGAAAACATCAGGCGGATTCTGAGTAAAATACTGAACGAGCTCAGCTTTCACTTTAAGAAGTCTCGGTAAGCGGCCTAAAACCTCGACTAATCCCATCACCGCAAGCTCTTCCATATCAAACAGAGACTCGCAACCTTGGGCTATCATTTTCGGACCACCAATGCCTACGAACTCTGCGTCTGGATATTGTTGCTTTACTGCTTTGATAAAGCCTTCACCTAGCGTATCGCCAGACAATTCTCCGGCAATGATGCCAATACGTAATGGTCTTTCCATATCTACTTCGCTATTTTTCCTGTGCGCTATGGATAACGGTTTGCCTTATCCATAAAACACAAAAAGATCGTAACCTCAAATTTGGTCACGATCTTTTTATTTATTGGTTCATTCGCCAATTAACGAATAATGCCACGTTCCGTCGTTTCCAGAATATCTGAGAAACGCTTCACAGCCGGCCACTCTTGAGCCATTTCAGCCAGAATAGGCTTCACTTCTTCTAGCGTCTTACCTGAACGGTAGATTTCTTTATACGCTTTTTGTAGCGCACGAATCTCTGGTTTCTCAAAGCCATTACGCTTCAAGCCAACAAGGTTCAAGCCGAATGGAGTAGCGTGGTTACCTTGCGCGAGTACATAAGCTGGGACATCTTGCACCACAGCTGAACAGCCGCCAATGTAAGCGTAAGCGCCCACTGTACAAAACGGATGAATCGCAGACAGTGCCATCACACCGGCATAATCATCAACAGTAACGTGACCACCAAGAATCGAGTTATTACCGATATGAGTGTGGTTACCAATAACAACATCATGCGCAACGTGTGCATTCACACACAATAAGTTGTCATCACCAATGATCGTGGTTGCTTTGTCCTGCACTGTGCCGCGGTGAACTTGGACCGCTTCACGAATGACGTTACGGTCACCGATAACCACAGTTGTGTCTTCACCACCGTATTTTTTGTCTTGGTTTTCTTCGCCGATGACAGCATGTGGGAAAATACGGTTATCTTTGCCAATAGTCGTGTGACCTTTGATCACAACGTGAGACATCACTTCTGTGCCTTCACCAATTTCAACCGTAGAGGTGATGTACGTAAAAGGACCTACTGTTACGTTAGCACCAATTTTGGCGCCCTCTTCTACCACCGCTGCCGGGTGGATTTTAGCGGTTTCATGAATCATATTAAAACTCTCGACGAGCACACTTCAGTTCTGCAGAACATACCACTTCGCCGTCAACTTTTGCTACACCGCTAAATGCAGCAATGCCGCGACGTTCTTTCAGAAATTCTACCTCAATAACCAATTGGTCGCCCGGAACCACTGGTTTACGGAATTTCGCGCCGTCTACGCTTGCAAAGTAGTACAGTTCATTTTCTGTTGGTGCACCAAATGATTTAAATGCAAGTAAGCCTGTTGCCTGAGCCATTGCTTCTAAAATCAAAACACCTGGGAATACTGGTAGTTGAGGAAAGTGACCTGTGAACTGAGGTTCGTTAACCGACACGTTTTTAATCGCGTGAAGGTACTTCTCTTCTTGGAAGTCTATCACTCGGTCGATCAATAAGAATGGGTAGCGATGAGGTAGTAGCTCTTGAATTTCAGAGATGTTCATCGTTTTCTTTTCAGTAGTCAAAGTCGTCTTCCTATATCAATTTTTTGCCGCCAAGATGGCAAACGTGGCAACAGGTCGTAAAGCCGAATCGCTTTGCAATATACTAGCAAAATACGCACCATCTTGGAGTTAAATCTACTTAGAGCGCGTCATTATAGAAGAAAAAGACCCGCATTTCGCGAGTCTTCGTACAGAATATGGAACTAGAGCCTGTTAGCTTTCACGTTAAATACAGAGCGAAAGATAACTTGTTCTAAATTTCTTCTTTCTGTTCCAGCTGTTTTTCAACCGCTTTTAGGCGCTTATTCATCTCATCAATACGGTGAACTCGAGTTGCAGTTTTACGCCACTCTCTGTTCGTTTGTAGTGGAATACCTGATGAGTAAAGGCCTTTTTCTTCGATACTGCGCATTACCATGCCCATACCTGTAATCGCCACACCATCTGCGATAGTGATATGGCCATTCAGAACAGACGCGCCGCCAATCTGGCAGTACTTACCAATTTTTGTACTGCCCGCGACAATAGTACCACCAGGCATCACGGTACCATATCCGATCTGCACGTTGTGCGCGATTTGAAGTTGGTTATCCAGAATGACATTGTCTTCAATGATAGTATCTTCGAGTGCACCGCGGTCAATCGTAGTACAAGCACCAATCTCAACGCGGTTACCGATACGCACTGAACCAAGCTGAGGAATTTTGATCCACTCGCCTTTGTCATTCGCATAACCGAAGCCATCAGAGCCAATGACGGTACCCGATTGAACGAGACAGTCATCACCCAATGACACTTCATGATAGATAGTGACATTAGCCCAAAGCTTGGTGTTATTCCCTAGTTTGGCGTTCTTACCGATAAAACAACCAGCGCCAACGCTTACGTTATCGCCGAGTTCTACGCCCGTTTCAATCACAGCGTTAGCGCCGATTGTAACGTTCTCACCCATCTTAACGTCGCCGGCAATCACAGCACTTGGTGCAATATCGTCTGCCGGTGTTGGTGTGGTATCCATCGCTTGGACCACACGAGCAAATGCGACATAAGGGTCTGAAACCACTAGCGCATTTCCAACGCATTGATCTTTATGCTCAGCCTTTACCATAACAACGGTAGCTTGGCACTCAGAAAGGTGTTTTGCGTATTTTGGGTTAGACAAGAAGGTTACGTCACCTTCTTGTGCTTTATCCATTGGGGCAACACGGCTTACAACGAGAGACTCGTCACCAAACAGCTCACCCCCGGTAATTGTCGCCAATTCGGCTAATGTTAATGTCTTCATAACTTCTTATTTTAGAGCTTTAATTACGTCTTCAGAAATATTGTATTCTGGCTTGCCGTACTGCAAAGCAGAGATATCAATCACAAGATCGTAACCATTTTTGTCTGCGACTTTCTTAACTGCATCTTGAATCGTTTTGAAAAGCTTCGCTTTTTCTTCAGCTTCACGACGCGCACTTGCTTTTTCAAGTGCTTGTGCTTTCACTTTGTACTCGCTGTCTAGCTTCGCGATATCGATACGTAGCTTTTCAACTTCGTCTTGACCCAAAAGCTCGCCGTCACGTTGTAGCTTCTCAATCTTTGTTTTAGCTTGTGCTTGGATTGACTTCAGTTCATCAGCTTTGCTTTTGAAGTCTTTCTGCATTTTTTGTAGTACAACTTCACGTTGAGGAAGAGCTTGAAAAACTTGAGCTGTATTTACGTAAGCAATTTTCTGTGCAGCTTCTGCCGCATTTGCAAACATTGAAGAGCTCAGTACAAGAAGGCCAATCCCAGCCGCTTTGATCATTTTATTCAAAATATTTTCCTCTTTAGAAAGTTCTACCGATAGTGAATGTGAAGAACTCTTCATCATCGCCATCAAATTTCTTAATTGGTTTCGCTAGTGAGAATACTAGTGGCCCCATTGGAGACATCCACTGCAACGCCGCACCGTAAGAAGAGCGGTAGTTGGTTGGATCTGAGTAATCGTAGTAGTAACGGTCACCATATTCCGCACCTGAATCGCGGTAGTCAAACTCCGTATCCCAAACACTTGCCATATCAAAGAAGATACTGGTACGAATTTGGTTTTGTACTTCTTCTGATGCAAATGGTGTTGGGACAATCAACTCAACACTTGCTAGCGCTACGGCGTTACCACCAACAGAGTCATCTGTTGCTGTATCTGCGCCATTGTTTGAACCAGATGTATCACGGTAAACCGCTTTAGGACCAACAGAGTTTGAGCCAAAGCCACGAAGCGATGTAAAGCCACCTGCGTAGTAGTTTTCGTAGAATGGGAACAAGTTATCGTTACCATCCGTTTGACCGTAACCATTACCGTAACCTAAGCGGCCACGGAACAAGAGGGTAAACTCGTGCTTTTTAGTCAATGGCACATACTGGCGAACATCGTACTGCATTTTGAAGTATTGAACGTCAGAGCCAGGTACGGTCATTTTATAGAATGCTCGCTGATGGTTACCTGCCGTTGGGAAGTAACCACGGTTTAAGTTATTACGTGTCCAAGAGATATTGAAGTCGAAGTCGTTTGTGTTCAACGCTCCACTAGAATCAATGTTGTCTGCTTGTGCTCGTAAGAACTGCTCTACCTGCAAGTAAGGCGATAAGTTACCGATCTTGTTGTGCGTATAACCGACACCGAATTCAAAACGGTTCAACTCATCGAATGGGAAGCCCCACGTTAAGCTCGCGCCATAGCTTTCGTTGGTATAGTCAACGATATTGGCTTCTTTAGCTTCAAATTCGTTATAGAAAACCTTACCACCTAAGCTTACACCGTCTAAGTTCCAGTACGGATCACGGTAATCTAGACTGATGTTTTTCTGGTAGTCATTCATCATCGCGTTGATACCAACACGGTTACCGCTACCAATAAAGTTATCTTGTTGCAGGCCAACCTGGAAGCTCACACCCGATTCTGTACCGTAGCCAACACCGAAGTTAACGCTACCAGAGTTCGCTTCTTTGACAGAGTAAACTAGGTCAACTTGATCATCACTACCAGGAACTCGAACCGTCTGTACTTCAACATTTTCAAAGTAGCCCAAACGATTTAGACGAGTTTTACCCGTTTCAATCGATTTCGAGTTCAACCAACTGCCTTCCATCTGACGCATTTCACGACGAAGGACTTCATCTTTGGTTGAGTTATTACCCGTGAAGCGAATATCACGAACATAAATTCGGTTACCCGGGTCTACGTTAACGACCAAAGAAACTTCTTGATTCTCGTCGTCAAACTCTGGAATGGTATTCACTTGAGGATAAGCATAACCGGACTCACCAAGCACACGCTTAATCCCTTCTTCCATTGAAGTAACCAACGAGCCGTTGTATGTCTCATTGTCTTCAAATGGCACAAGTCTTTCGAACGTCGCTTCCTCGCCAATCAAATCACCACGGAACTTCACGTCCTTAACGGTGTAAACCTCGCCCTCTTCTAGACCAAGAGTAATGTATACCCCTTTCTTGTCAGGAGAGATTGCAACTTGTGTCGAATCAACGTTAAATTTTAAGTAACCACGATCCAGGTAGAATGATTTGAGTGCTTCAATATCGCCTGCAAGAACTTGCTTTTGATACTTTTCATCAGAAAGGAAATTCCACCACGGCACATCAACATTTAAGTTAAAGCGCGAAAGCAGTTCTTCATCACTGAACACTTCATTACCGATAAAGTTGATTTGCTGAATTTTTGCCGACACACCTTCAGTAAAGACAAACTTAAGATCAGAACGATTACGTGGTAGTGGAGTCACCACCGCTTTTACTGTTGCGTTGTATTTACCTACGCTGTAGTAAAAGTCTTCTAAGCCTTTTTCAATGTTGCTTAGCGTGGTGCGGTCAAGCGCTTCACCTTCACGAACGCCAGACGCGTTCAGGTTTTCTTGTAGCTGCTCGTCCTTGATTGCTTTGTTACCTGAAAAAGAGATGCTTGCAATGGTAGGACGTTCTTTGACTTGAACCATCAGAACACCACCGTCACGCAACACTTTCACATCTTCAAAGTTACCAGATGCATACAGGGCGCGGATAATTTCTGCAACATCGCCTTGGCCAATGGTATCACCGACACGTACAGGCATTTTCAACAATGCAGCACCCAGTGCTACACGTTGCAATCCATCGATTTCAATATCTTGAACTACGAAGTTCTCTGCTCCATTTGCAGATACACTGGTCGCCAGTAAACTTGCAAATAGAATTCGCTTAATCGCCATACTTGTTCTAATTATTCCTTGCTACTGCTTTTGTCTCTGAACTATCACAGACGAGTAAAATCATTAAATAGCGCTAACGCCATGAGCGAGAAGATAATCGCACCACCAATTCTAAAGCCCATTTCCTGCACTTTCTCAGGAACAGGACGTCGAATGACTGCTTCAATTGCAAAAAACAACAAATGACCGCCATCCAACATTGGTAAAGGAACGAGGTTAATAATACCTAGGTTAACACTAATTAGAGCGAGAAAACCTAAAAAGTAGACCAAACCATAATCTGCTGTCGCGCCTGCGCCTTTGGCTATTGATATTGGTCCACTCAGATTATTCAGACCAACGTCTCCAACAATAAGCTTCTTAAGCATGCTGATTGTCAAACCAATGACTTGGCCAGTTTTGTCTACTGCTTTACCTATTGACTCGAATACACCAAACTGAAGATCGAAGCGATAACTTTCTGGCCATTCTGCGACTTTAGGTGCAATACCTGCAAAACCAACGACTTCTTTGTTAGCTAGCTCACGGCTACCGGGCGTCAGCGTCAATGTTTGCTCATAACCCTGACGTAACACCGTCAATTCAAGCGGTGTATCAGGATTAGAACGAACCGCTTCAACCACTTGCTTCCATTCGGTCACGCGTTGTTGACCAATTGCGACAACCTCATCACCTGGAAGCACACCGGCTTTTTCCGCCGCTCCACCTTGCGAGACCTGCTCGATAACTCGATACACCTCCGGTGTATACGGAGCAAAACCTAACGACTGCATCGCTGACTGAGTTTCTGGGTCGAACTTCCACTCACGTAAATCGAGCGTTTTCGTTACTTCTGAACCAACTTCATTCGCTGACGTTAGTGTTACCGTCATCAAATCATCGCCAATATGAGAAATCAATCCCATATTTACTGATTCCCAATCCGGAGTTTTGATACCAGATATCGATTTAAGTTCCATTCCAGATTCAATTCCAGCTTCCGCAACAATCGAATTGGGCGTAACTTCACCAATTACAGGCTTAACAGCAGGGATGCCAATTAGAAATACCAGCCAATAGGCAAAAATTGCGAAAAGAAAATTAAAGATGGGGCCAGCCGCAACAATAGAGGTTCGCTTCCATAACGGCTTCTTATCAAACGCTAAGTGCTTCTCATGTTCTGGCACCTCATCGACACGGCTATCAACCATTTTCACATAGCCGCCGAGAGGGATCATTGAGATGCTGTACTCCGTTCCGTCTTTGCCTACTTTACTCCAAATAGACTTGCCGAAACCGATTGAAAACTTTTCAACTTTAACGCCGCAACGGCGAGCAACCCAAAAATGCCCAAATTCGTGCACGGCAACAAGAATGCCCAGTGCGACGATAAAAGAAATGAGATTCCACAATATACCAGTCATCAGCTACGCTCGCGTATGGTTTCTAGGGCAATAGTTCGTGCCATTCTATCTAGCTCGAGCAAGCTTTCCAAGCTATTCGCATTCTCAGCTTTGCAGCTTGCGTTGATTTTATTCAACACAGACTCATTGATGCGAGCAATATCGGTAAAACCTAGTCTGTTATTTAAAAATGCATCAACAGCGACTTCATTAGCTGCATTCAATGCCGTTGTTGCGTGTTGACCTTCATAACAAGCATCAATTGCGAGTTTTAAACATGGGTAACGAGCAAAGTCAGGCTGCAAAAACGTCAGCTCACCAACTTTCGTGAAGTCTAGCGGCTTAACCCCAGCTTCTACTCTTGACGGGTATGACATGGTGAGCGCAATTGGCGTCGCCATATCCGCTTCTCCCATTTGTGCCAAGACCGAACCATCACGATACTGAACCATAGAATGAATCACAGATTGAGGATGAATAACCACCTTCAGTTGTTCGCGAGCAGCATTAAATAGCCACTTAGCTTCGATATACTCAAGGCCTTTATTCATCATCGTGGCAGAATCAACAGAAATTTTTGGCCCCATCGACCAGTTTGGATGAGCGATCGCCTGAGCGGGTGTCACCTGCTCCAGTTCTGCGATGTCAGTGTAACGGAAAGGACCACCAGATCCAGTCAACAAAATATGAGAAATGCCATGTTCTTGTAAATTGCAACGACCTAGATTGGTTTGTACTTGCTGTGGTAAACATTGGAAAATGGCGTTGTGTTCACTGTCGACGGGAAGTAGCTCTGCGCTAAATTCTTCTACAGCATCAATAAATAGCTGGCCTGACATTACAAGTGCTTCTTTATTTGCCAACAAGACTCGCTTACCTGCTTTCACGGCAGCCATGGTAGGCAATAAGCCAGCGGCTCCTACAATAGCAGCCATTACACTGTCGACCTCGTCCAGCGAAGCTATATGACATAGCGCATCAGTACCACCTAGCACTTCGGTACCTGGCGAAACCGAGTGTAGCTCAGCTTGAAGTTGAGACACCGCAGCTTTATCTGCCATGACCGCATATTTAGGTTGCCACTGACGACATAGACCGATCATCTTTTCAACGTTAGTGCTTGCCGCTAAGGCAACGACAGAAAACAGATCTGGGTTTTGTTCGACCACTTTAAGCGTGCTTGCACCAATTGATCCAGTAGCACCAAGAATCGTTAACTTTTGCATGTTGTAAGACCGTTAGAAAGCTCAGGAGCGACGACGCCGCTCCTGATAAATTAGAATACGTAGTAAAGAAGAGCAAAAACTGGGAATGCTGCGGTTAGGCTGTCGATACGATCTAGCACACCACCGTGCCCTGGGATAATGTTACTGCTGTCTTTAATGCCTGAGACACGTTTGAACATACTTTCAACCAGATCACCAAGCACTGAAATAACGACAGTAACCAGCGTAATCAGCACCATATGGACAGGGCTAGTGAACTGGATATCGAACCAATCAGCAAATGCCCACGCTACGATTAATGCCGTGATAATGCCACCAATTAGCCCTTCAATGGTTTTATTGGGGCTTACATGAGGAGCCATCTTACGTTTGCCTAAGCTTTTGCCTGCAAAGTAGGCGCCGCTATCTGCAGCCCATACCAAGAAACAAACGTACAACACAAGCTTTGCGCCGTGGTATGGATCTACAGTGATGTCATACGCTCTGAGAATAATCACACTCCAAAGGAATGGGATTAATGTCAGAAAACCAAATACATGACGTAAAACAAAATTACTTTGCCAAGATTTCGTCGTTTTGGGGTAAGTAATCGCCATTAAGCTAGCAATAATCCACCAAACAAAACCAATACCCAAGACGACATAATGAGGTGTCGTTAAGTGATTGAGGCTATATGCATCAGGCGAGATGTATAGAAAACTAAGTCCGGTAATAATGATTGCCGGCACAAGGGCAGCAATGCGAGAGTTGCTTCCTGTAAACTGAGTCCACTCCCAAAAACCTAATAGCGTTATTGCAGTTAAAGCGGCAATAAAGCCCATTAGCGGTAATTTAAAAATGCCTAAAATAACCAGGGGAGCTAAAATTAGTGCTGTTATTATTCTCTGTTTCAAACTAACTAGTCCTTATTGAGCTGCCATCAATGCCTTTATTTGTTCACCTGTACAGCCAAAACGACGTTCTCGGTTGATAAACCAAGTTACAGCTTCTACCAAACTGTCTTCATCGAATTCTGGCCAGTACTCTGGTGTAAAGTACATTTCTGCATAAGCCATTTGCCACAACATAAAGTTGCTGATGCGGCACTCTCCACTGGTGCGAATTAAAAGATCCACTTCCGGTAGGTCTGCCATGGTCAAATGCTCAGTGATTAGCTGCTCATTGATATCCTCTACACGAATTTCACCGTTACGTGCTTTTAGCGCTAACGTTTTAGCAGCTTCTGTGATGTCCCATTTACCACCATAGTTGGCTGCAATGTTGATCACCATACCCGTGTTATCTGCCGTTAGGTTTTCTGCTTCTACAATTTTCTTTTGTAGACGCTCACTAAATCGACTGGTATCACCGATCACGCGCAACCGTAAATTATTTTTGTGTAGTTTTTTTACTTCACTAGACAGGACCGTGATAAACAGTTCCATCAAAAGACCCACTTCTTCCTCCGGACGACGCCAGTTTTCACTACTAAAAGCAAACAGCGTCATGGCTCTAATGCCTAGTTTTGAAGCAGCAGCCACGGTCTTACGAACGGCACTAACGCCTTTTTTATGACCAAATACGCGAGGTTTTCCTTTGGACTTAGCCCAACGGCCATTACCGTCCATAATGATGGCAATATGCTTAGGAAGGGAATCAGAGAAGGCTTGAGAATTTTGCATAGGGAGTTAATTGAGTTCCATCAGTTGGATAGACTAACATAAAAAAACGCTGAGCTGTGAGCACAGCGTTTTCCAACAGTGATGTGTGTGGGAGTATTAAACTTCCATCAACTCTTTTTCTTTTGCAGCAAGAACTTCATCGATCTTCTTAACTGCAACGTCAGTTAGCTTTTGAATTTCGTCTTGTGCTTTACGGTCTTCATCTTCAGAGATTTCTTTATCTTTTAGAAGCGCTTTAAGA
>NZ_JADDYH010000074.1:37751-98202 GCF_015163595.1 Vibrio sp. OPT41
TCGTTGTTTGCGTCACGACGGATGTTACGAACAGCAACACGACCACCTTCAGCTTCACCACGAACGATCTTAACTAGGTCTTTACGACGCTCTTCCGTTAGCGGTGGAAGTGGAACGCGGATGATAGTGCCAGCTGACATAGGGTTTAGACCAAGGTCAGACGTCATGATCGCTTTTTCTACTTTCGGCGTCAGCTCTTTATCAAAAACCGTGATTGCAAGTGTACGTGCATCTTCAGCAATAACGTTTGCTACTTGGTTTAGAGGTGTTGCTGCACCGTAGTATTCTACAGAAATACCAGATAGTAGGCTTGGGTGTGCACGACCTGTACGAATTTTAGAAAGGTTGTTCTTAAGCGCTTCAACGCTTTTATCCATGCGCTCTTGCGCGTCTTTTTTGATTTCGTTAATCACAGTTTCACCTTAAAAATGTCATCTTTCCTGAAGAAAGCCTAAAACGGTTGAGCAAAGCAAGCACCACCCTAACGCGTTGGAGTGGCACCTTAAGCCAAGCTTATTCGTTGATGAGCGTGCCTTCTGCTTCGCCCATTACCACGCGACGTAGTGCGCCTGGCTTGTTCATATTAAATACGCGGATTGGCATTTTGTGGTCACGAGCTAGCGTAAACGCCGCCAAGTCCATAACTTTCAGCTCTTTATCCAGAACTTCTGCATAAGATAGCTTATCATACAGCTCTGCGTCTGGGTTTGCTACAGGGTCAGCAGTAAATACACCATCAACTTTCGTCGCTTTTAGTACGACATCCGCTTCAATTTCGATACCACGTAAACAAGCAGCAGAATCCGTTGTAAAGAACGGGTTACCAGTACCAGCAGAGAAGATGACAACTCGGCCTTGGCGAAGCTCACGGATCGCATCAGCCCAATTATAGTCGTCACATACGCCTTTTAGAGGGATTGCAGACATAACGCGCGCATTTACGTATGCACGGTGAAGAGCATCACGCATCGCTAGGCCATTCATTACTGTAGCAAGCATACCCATGTGGTCACCAACTACGCGGTTCATACCAGCTTCAGCTAGGCCTGCACCACGGAACAAGTTACCGCCACCGATAACTACACCAACCTGAACACCCAGTTCAACCAGTTCTTTAACTTCTTGTGCCATACGATCAAGGACCGCAGGATCAATACCAAAACCGTCTTCACCTTGAAGAGCTTCACCACTCAGTTTTAATAGAATACGTTGATACGCTGGTTTAGGGTTCGTAGTCATGGAGTTTACCTTCCAAAGAGAGTTGTTGATTAACAGTCATGAATAGACACAACTTCAGTTATGGCTATTCATCACGGCTAATCGTTCACTGCTCATAAAAAGACCGCAGCCTTGGCTACGGTCTAATCTTTATACAGTCTCTAAGGATTAACCTTTTTGAGCTGCTGCAACTTCTTCAGCGAAGCTCATTTCTTCTTTCTTCTCGATACCTTCACCTACTTCTAGGCGAACGAACGTAGAAACTGAAGCGCCTTTTTCTTTCAGCATTTCGCCTACAGTTTTCTTAGGCTCCATGATGAAAGCTTGACCTGTTAGAGAGATCTCGCCAGTGAATTTCTTCATGCGGCCAACAACCATCTTCTCAGCGATTTCAGCAGGCTTGCCTTCGTTCATTGCGATTTCAACTTGAACCGCTTTCTCTTTTTCTACTACGTCAGCTGGTACGTCTTCTGGGTTAACGAACTCTGGCTTAGAAGCAGCAACGTGCATTGCAACGTGCTTAAGAGTTTCTGCGTCGCCTTCACCAGCAACAACAACACCGATTTTCTCACCGTGACGGTAAGAAGCGATTGCAGTGCCTTGAACGTATTCTACGCGACGGATAGTGATGTTTTCACCGATTTTAGCTACTAGAGCTACACGTGCGTCTTCGAATTGTGCTTGTAGTTCTTCAACAGAAGCTTTTGAAGCTAGAGCTGCAGCTGCAACTTCTTCTGCGAATGCAGTGAAGTTACCGTCTTTAGCAACGAAGTCAGTTTGGCAGTTAACTTCAAGAAGAACAGCAACGCCGTTTTCTTCTTTGATGATGATTGCGCCTTCAGCTGCAACGTTACCAGCTTTCTTAGCTGCTTTCGCTGCGCCAGATTTACGCATGTTTTCAATTGCTAGTTCGATGTCAGCGTTTGCTTCTACAAGCGCTTTCTTACATTCCATCATGCCAGCGCCAGTACGCTCGCGAAGTTCTTTAACTAGAGCAGCAGTTACAGTTGCCATTCTGTCTTCCTCGTTTGATTCGAAATAAGGTAAAAAACAGGGGCCTAACATTGTCGGCCCCCATTGCTAACTATAACTTAGTTTATGCTACACAAAGGTTTCACATAGACCAAGTGTGACACAGAGCCGCTATTATTCAGCTTCTACGAAACCGTCTTTTTCAGCAACTGCAGCTACGTCTTTGTTACGACCTTCAGATACTGCTGAAGCAGCAGCGTTCAGGTATAGCTGTACAGCGCGGATCGCGTCGTCGTTACCTGGGATTACGTAGTCAACGCCGTCTGGGTTAGAGTTAGTATCTACCACAGCGTATACTGGAATACCTAGGTTGTTAGCTTCTTTAATTGCAATGTGTTCGTGATCAGCGTCGATTACGAATAGAGCGTCTGGTAGGCCGCCCATGTCTTTGATACCACCAAGAGATTTCTCTAGCTTCTCCATTTCGCGAGTACGCATTAGAGCTTCTTTCTTAGTTAGTTTGTCAAAAGTACCGTCTTGAGATTGAGTCTCTAGTTCTTTTAGACGCTTGATAGACTGACGAACTGTTTTGTAGTTTGTAAGCATACCGCCTAACCAGCGGTTGTTTACGTAAAACTGGTTGCTTGCGATTGCAGCTTCTTTAACAGCTTCAGATGCAGCGCGCTTAGTACCTACGAATAGAACCTTACCTTTCTTCTCGCCAACTTTAGCTAGTTCAGCTAGAGCGTCGTTGAACATTGGTACAGTTTTTTCTAGGTTGATGATATGAACTTTGTTACGAGCGCCAAAGATGAATGGCTTCATTTTTGGGTTCCAGTAACGAGTCTGGTGACCGAAGTGAACACCAGCTTTTAGCATATCGCGCATTGATACAGTTGCCATTTTAAAATCCTCTATGGGGTTAGGCCTCCACATTCCCCATAACTCCGACCAAGCTTCTGCTCAGCACCCCGGAATATGTGACGGAATGTGTGTGATTTAAAGATAAAAGGTTATTCGGATGAAGCTTGCTTCGCCGCTTAACTTTGCTAAACGAAGAGAACAGTCCTCTATTCCGGCGCGCTTTATACCATATTTTAGCTCACTGTGGCTAGTAAAAATTATTTCTTCACCGAGCCACTTTCTCCTATTTATAAGCAAAACTTTAAACATATGATCGAATTAAGAATGATGCATATTCCTATCTAACTTGGGTTAACGCCCCGATGTCTGATAGAATGCGGCCATTCGCACGTTTACGTGCTTAGGAATAAGTAGAGAAAGCCAATGTCAATCAAGATTAAAACTGCTGAAGAAATAGAACGCATGCGCATTGCGGGCAAGCTAGCCGCAGAGATTCTAGAAATGATCGAACCACACATCAAAGTTGGTGTGACGACAGAAGAGTTAAACAAAATCTGTCATGAGTACGCTCTAGAAAAAGGCGCATACTCTGCTCCGCTTGATTACCATGGTTTCCCTAAGTCGATCTGTACTTCAATCAACCATATCGTATGCCACGGTATTCCAGCGGAAAAAGACGAAATCGGTAGCAACGGCCAAATGAAGCCGGCGGTACTAAAAGATGGTGACATCTTAAACGTTGATATTACCGTAATCGTTCCAAATGATGAGAATGCCGATCTGAGCGTGCGTCCTCAGGGGTACCATGGTGACACTTCTAAGATGTTCCTAGTCGGTGATGTTTCGCCTGCAAACAAACGTCTGTGCATGGTAGCTCAAGAAGCACTGTATGTTGGTATGCGTACCGTTAAGCCAGGTTCAACGGTTGGTGACATCGGTACAGCTATCGAGAAGTACATCAAAGAGAACAACAAGAACAATCCTCGCAACAAGTTTTCTATTGTGAAAGACTTCTGTGGTCACGGTATCGGCGATGAGTTCCATGAAGAACCACAAGTGGTTCATTACAAGAACAAAGACCGCCGCGTATTAAAAGAAGGCATGTGCTTTACTATTGAGCCGATGATTAACGCAGGTAAATTTGGTTGCTCTGTTGATGCACAAGATGACTGGACTGTTTACACGGGCGACGGCAAGAACTCTGCGCAATGGGAACATACCATTGTAGTAACAAAAGAAGGTTGTGAAGTACTGACGCTTCGTAGCGACGATACGATTCCTCGCCTAATGAAAAACGCGTAAAGCTTACGACCACTCGTTGTTTACTATATCCCTGCTTCGGCGGGGATATTTTTTATCTGCCGCAAATTTGTTAGATTGTTATTAGATTAGCTTGCACGGATGGCAAATATGACACTTCAGTCCCCTCTTACCTTTTCCGATGAACAAATCAATATCGGTGAACTCAAACAAGAATTAGAGAAGTTTAGCTCTAATCAAAACCAAGAGTTTCTCAATCATCATCCGGTAACAAGCTTGGTTTTAGCCAGAGCTGAATATATGGATCTGCTTCTCAATCGTTTGTGGCAACATTTTGGTTTCAAGGATATTTACAACATTTCCCTAGTTGCCGTTGGTGGCTACGGACGCGGTGAGCTGCATCCGCTCTCCGATATCGATATTTTGATTCTGTCGAACAATAAACTGCCAACCGCGTTAGAAGCAAAAATCAGCGAATTCATTACGCTGTTGTGGGATTTAAAACTCGAGGTCGGACACGCTGTTCGCACCGTTACTGAATGTGCTGAAATTGGTAAAGCCGATCTAACGGTCGCGACAAACCTGCAAGAAGCGCGACTGCTGTGTGGAAGCGAGGACACCTTTCAGGCACTGAAGAAAGTCGTGTTATCAGACTCCTTCTGGCCAAGTGAGACGTTTTACCGCGCTAAAATTCAAGAGCAGCGCGAACGCCATGCACGTTACCACGACACGACCTACAACTTAGAACCGGACATTAAATCAACCCCTGGCGGGCTGCGCGATATTCATACATTAAGCTGGGTCGCTCGACGTCACTTTGGTGCGACTTCATTGTTAGAAATGAGCCGATACGGATTTTTAACTGACGCAGAATACCGAGAATTGGTTGAATGTCAGGACTTCCTTTGGCGAGTACGTTTCGCTCTGCACATGGAGCTTCGCCGCTATGACAACCGCTTGACCTTTGCTCATCAAGCACAAGTTGCGGAAAATCTAGGCTACGTCGGAGAAGGCAACCGAGGCGTAGAAATGATGATGAAAGAGTTCTACCGCACGCTTCGTCGTGTGGCAGAGCTCAATAAAATGCTACTCAAACTCTTTGACCAAGCGATCATTAATGGTGGGGCGACAGAAAGTGCCGAGATTCTCGATACGGACTTTCAACGTCGCGGTTCTTTAATTGAAGCGCGGAAACCCGCATTGTTCCAAGCTCGCCCAGAAACTATTCTGGATATGTTCTTACATATTGCTAACGACTCAACTA
Source organism: Vibrio sp. OPT41 (assembly GCF_015163595.1). Lineage (NCBI taxonomy): Bacteria > Pseudomonadati > Pseudomonadota > Gammaproteobacteria > Vibrionales > Vibrionaceae > Vibrio > Vibrio sp. OPT41. The sequence goes on from NZ_JADDYH010000074.1 coordinate 43,330, forward strand.
TTGAAGGGGTGAGCCCACCAACGCTGCGTCAACTGCGCACCGCTCGCCGTCGGCTCAACAAGTTTTTGCACACCATTCCTGCTGCGCGTGAAAAGTTCATGGCGTTATGTCGTCACCCTAATGCTCTGCACAAAGCATTCAGTCTCATGCACCGATTAGGAGTTATGGCGGCCTATTTGCCGCAATGGAGTCAGATTGTTGGTCAAATGCAGTTTGACTTATTCCATGCCTACACAGTTGATGAACACAGTATTCGCTTACTTAAACACATCAACACTTTTAGTGACCCAGAAAATCATGCGAAGCACCCAATTTGCTGTGACGTCTACCCACGGATGCAAAAGAAAGAGCTGCTGATTATTGCCGCTATTTTCCATGACATCGGGAAAGGTCGTGGCGGCGATCACTCGATTATCGGTGAAGGAGAAGCGTACGACTTCTGCATTGAGCATGGCTTATCGAAGCCCGAGGCCAAACTTGTCGCTTGGTTGGTAAGACATCATCTATTAATGTCTGTCACCGCACAGCGCCGAGACATTTATGATCCCGATGTCATTACCGAATTTGCCAAAAAAGTCAGAGACGAAGAATCTCTCGATTATCTTGTATGCCTGACAGTTGCAGATATTTGTGCAACCAACCCAGAACTTTGGAATGCTTGGAAACGAACTTTACTTGCGGAGCTGTATTACTCCACACAACGTGCTTTACGTAGAGGCCTAGAGAACCCTGTCGATGTGCGTGAGCGAATTCGCCACAATCAACAAATGGCCTCCGCAATGCTGCGCAAAGAGGGGTTTGCCGCGCGCGAAATTGAAGTATTGTGGCAACGCTTCAAAGCTGACTACTTCCTTCGTCATACCCATACGCAAATCGCGTGGCACTGCGAACACTTACTTCGCATGGAAGATCCGACTAAGCCTTTAGTGTTGATCAGTAAAAAAGCCACTCGTGGCGGCACTGAGGTGTTTGTATATACGAAAGACCAGCCTGCTTTATTTGCGACAGTCGTGGCGGAGTTAGATAGGCGTAATTTTAATGTACACGACGCGCAAATCATGACCAGCAAAGATGGGCACGTGATTGATACCTTTATGGTACTCGATCAACATGGCGAAGCGATCGATGAGTCTCGTCACGCCGCGGTGATTAAACACCTCACTCATGTACTGGAGGCAGGCCGACCAACCAAGATTAAAACGCGCCGTACTCCGAACAAACTTCAGCACTTTAACGTGAAAACCAAAGTCGACTTCTTACCAACCAAAGGTAAAAAACACACTTTAATGGAGTTTGTCGCGCTAGACACACCAGGGCTATTGGCCAAAGTAGGCCGTACGTTTGCTGATTTAAATATCAACCTTCATGGTGCAAAAATCACCACCATTGGTGAGCGAGCAGAAGACTTGTTTATTTTAACCAGTGATGCAGGGGGAAGATTAAGTGAAGAACAACAGGATGAGCTAAGAGAGAGATTGATCGAAAAGTTATCTGATGAGGTCGCAGCTTAGATCAAACCTGCCAATCTTTTCGGTTCAGGGCGAGAGCGATCTTGCCCACAAGTTAAGCATTTTGGCTAAATATCAGCTATCTAGCTCATACATAGGCTGCTACAGTTATATCAATATCAATTCGATGTAATAGAGGTAGCCTATGTATCCCCACCTCACTGGTTTGGGTATTCACGACCCTAAGCAGATTGAACGTTATTCCCTACGCCAAGAAGCACACAAAGACGTACTCAAGATCTATTTCCACAAGCAAAAAGGCGAACTGTTCGCTAAAAGCGTTAAATTCAAATACCCGCGCCAAATCAAAAATGTTCTTGTGGACAGTGGCAGTCACAAATATAAAGAAGTAACGGAAATCAACCGTAACCTCACATTAGTCATTGATGAACTGAATAAAATCACTAAGCCAACGAAACAACCTGAGGTTGATGTAAAAGAGAAAATTCTTTCAGACCTTCGTCATTTAGAAAAAGTCGTTTCGAGCAAGATCGCAGAGATCGAAGCGGATCTTGAAAAACTAAAGTAAAACGTTAAGTCTTAAATATTAAAAAGGGTTAGCATTGATGCTAACCCTTTTTATTTGTACTCAATCATTATCTAGATCTAACTGCGCCGATTATCGGTTCATCCCACTCAAATCGAGTAAACAATTGCTGCCAAGTTTCATCAAGATTGGCCGTCATGACAATCTCTTGATCGGTAAATGGATGGACAAACCGTAACTCTGAAGCATGCAGTAGCAAACGATGAGAATCAAACTCTGTGCGATACAGCTTGTTGTGCTTTCCATCCCCGTGCGTTGTATCACCCACGATCGGATGGCGTAGATGTGCCATATGACGACGAAGTTGGTGCTTACGCCCCGTTTTAGGTTTCATCTCAACTAAGCAATAACGCGTTGTAGGAAATTTACCCGTCGAATAGGGAACCTCCACTTTAGCCAACGGCTTATATTCCGTCACCGCTTCTTGCGCTTCTTTTTCTTGTGAAGCGAACTTATCCGCAATCTTGTCTAACTCGACTTTGAGCGCGTAATCCAAGACGCCCTCTTCCTCAATCCAACCGCGTACTACTGCGTGGTATGTCTTTTCCATTTTATGTTCAGCAAACATCGGCATGACTTGTGATGCGACTTCACTCGACAACGCAAACACGAGCACACCAGATGTTGGACGATCCAGACGATGCAATGGGAACACATGCTGACCAATTTGGTCGCGCAAAGTTTGCATGACAAACTGAGTTTCGTGTTTATCTAACCAACTGCGATGCACTAACATGCCTGCAGGCTTGTTGACCGCTACAAAATATTCATCCTGATAAACGATCTCCAGCTCAACTGGTTCTGAAGATCGCGCTATTTCTTGTTCTAGCATTCGTTTACTTACACAGTTCGTCAATGGTTCGGATTGTAACAAGCAGCTCTGCGAACTGCGGTTCCTGCTTCCACGCTTCTGAAAAATAGGGCTCGAGAGAAAACCCTCTTGGCAATGGTTGGTTGTTTTCCACTAGCACGTGCATTCTGTCTATAAAGATCCACTGCAACCACTCATGAGGATGCAATGTATCAATCGCAAATGGCTCCACGCTTTGTAAGGCTTGCTCTGAAGGCCTAGTGTGTTGCCACAACTTATGTTCTTTAAGCTGCGTTTCAAGTTGGTGAAGTAAGTCGACCAATTGAGTATTTGTTACCATTAATTCTATCTCGAACCTTGAATTAGCCGAGAATGATACCATTTCTTGTGAAAAGAACGTTAGGACGTCGTATTTAATGGAAAACATTCAAACCCTCACTCAACTGTTGAACAACAGCCGCTGTGATTATCAAATCTTCGATCTTGGTCGTCGTATCAAAACCATCGCTAAGAAAGAGTTTGCCGATGTAGAAAAAGGTCAAGCACCGTACCCATTCCCAATGCAGCGTAAAGCACACCTTGCCATCGCTTATTGGAATGAACAAAAGCAGCCTTGGATTTGGTTTCTAAAGTTTGAATTGGACGAGCGCGGTTTGTTAAAGCAATCAGATATCGGCAATTTCATTAAATACGTAGTGGAAGCCATGGGAACACGCCTCAATGGTGATATCTCTGAAGAGCAACAGCAAAAGCTGTCTAATAACCCATATACGTTCAAACCTTCCGAAGACAAAATGGCCGTGTTTCATAGCCAGGTCCGCGCGAACCTCGATCTTCCTACCAGCCAATATTATGAGCACACTCAGCATTACTTTTCAGGTGGTTTAGGCTGGGATAATTGGCAAACCGTAGGTCTGCAAGGGATCACCGACATGGCCGCTCGTTTGGACAAAGAGCAAAACGGGGTAATGATACGCAAAGCGTTGAACCACCTACCAAATGAGCCACTTTATGCCCTATTAGGTGCGCTTGAGCATGTAGAGCTTCAAGAGCGTTTAGCAGAACGTATTGCGGAAAAGGCACAGCAAGAAATCGCAAGTAGCGAACCTGATCTCTTCCTACTTTCAGCACTTATCCGAGCCCTTGCTGGTGCACCAACAGAAGTCGCCTCTCCAGTATTAGATGCGATATTGCATAGCCCTCGTTTAAGCCATCAGGAGGTTTTGATTGGTGTGGCGGGTCGCGCTTGGCACTTACTCGCCAATGAAAAGGTAGCAGAACAGTTTTTGCTGCGTTTAGCTCAAACCGGTAATCAAGCCCTATTTAATCAGTTATTTGCCGATTTAGTGATGCTGCCAGAGTTAAGAATGGTGTTATTGCCTTTGCTGCATTCAAACCCATCAGAGGAACTAGCAAATGCGCTAGTAAGCTTACAACAAGCAACAAAAAGCTAAGAAAGGTTCAGGAATGATTGGTGATCTTTTAGCAATTTTAGGGCTCTGCTTTTTCTGTTACCTGTTTTGGCAACAGCGTCGCCAAGCCGAACTCGCAAAAGCGGCCATCACGCGTAAATGTGAGCAATTGGATCTCCAATTAATCAGCATCGCCTTTGGTGCCCATAAACTAAAAACGCCAGACGGAGTCTGGCGTTGGCATACGGTGTATCAATTTGAGTTTTCATCTCTTGGTGACGATTGCTACCAAGGAGAGTTAACCATGGTCGGTTTCAGGCCGCAGAACTTTCACCTACCACCGCATCGCTTGTAAATTCCATTTCAAAGTAAGGACCATATATATCCTTACTTTCTTTTGTTTTAACAAATCCCAGCTTTTTCAGTACCGCCATAGAAGCTTGATGATTGCTATTCACGTTAGCTTTCACCTTATTCAAGCCCAACTCATGGCACGCTTTGGGGAAAAATGCTTTTAGTGCTTCTGTTGCTAACCCTTTACCCCAATATGATTTATCAAAAATAAACCCTAATTCAGGTTCGGAATCGAGATTAGCAATAAACACGTGCCCCATATAGTCACGACTGGTGCTCTCTAGCACTGCCATACTATAAATGTTCTCATCATCCAGTATTTTCTCAAACATCTGTTTGGCAGACGCAACTGTATACGGACCATTCAATTCAGCACGGTTTTTCGCACAGCAATTCAGCATGACGAATTCTAGTTGCAACGACTCATTGTAGGGTAGAAGAAGCATTCTTCTGGTTACTATGGCCACATCTGTTCCTTGATTACAACAAACTTAATCTATCCGCAGATCACAAACTCGATGAGCTGAACATGCTCAATGATTGCGGGCATAACACCTTGTAGAGAAGCCGAAAGTTAAACCAACTGGTTGGAAAGGATATTGATCTGAGTTGTTTTTTATTAAGTGTTATTAGGAATTTATATATTTTGTGATATTGATATCCCCAAGCAACATCGAGATGCTTAATTCAATGAGAACACTGGATATCGTTTTTATATAAGAAAGACCCCGACACATAAGTATCGGGGTCATGGTCTTACTCGCAGCAGTCCGGCTACTAAAAGTGCTCCATGCATCATCCATAATAGTGGCTGATTCCGTCAGCTTATTCCTTACGTCGCCGTCCTAGCGGTGTCCTTATCATCCTGACTGCTAACATTCCTCGTTAGCACACGTCACTTGTTCCTTGAGCGGTGTCCCTTGCATCTTCCTGATGCTGTCCATAACCTCAATCCTAGAGGGTCCATTGTCTATCCTTAGTCATCAACATCCTATTGATGATCGTATCCTTACAATGTCCTACGCTCCATGCTTGATTAATCATCCTGACCAACCAAATCGTCTTCCTGACGATAACCAAATCCTTGGTGCTTTCCTGTTCCATGTCTGCTTCCTGCTGACAACTCTCAATTTACGCCTTTTCCAAAAATAGACAATCTATCCAAGATAAATATTTGGCTCTCACATTGGTTAACAAGTTGTTAAATCATTATTTATCATAAACTTAAGCTCTTTATCTTCTCTTTTCCCGCTTACGAAATCGTTTTCTCTCACAACCTATGTAAGAGATCTCTCACACTACACTCTCCAAAATGCCATTCGCCAAATTAGCGCACTCAACGTATGATGATAGATATATCGTTGTTAAGGATTAAAAATGTTAACTCAAGACGTTACTAAAGAATTAGAAGCGGTAATGGAACAACTGCAACAACAAGGAAAAGAACCAACCGTAGCGTTAGTGAAAGCACGCTTGAAAACGCCCGTCCCAATGCCTGCATTAATCACCGCAATAAAAAGTTGGAAAAGTGCTCAGCGTGTTCCCAAGGTTGAAGTCGCAGCACAAGCGCACACCGATAATGATCGTCTTGCAGCGCTAGAAAGCACGGTGAAAAAATTAGTGGCTCGTATTGAAGAGCTAGAAGCCAAGCTAAGTGAGAAATCATCATGAAGTTATGGGTAGATGCAGACGCGTGTCCAAAAGTTATTCGCGAAACCATTGTGCGTGCCGCCGAGCGTACGGGGATTGAATGTACGTTTGTCGCTAACCACGTTGTCCCTGTGCCGAAAAGAGACAACATCCATTCGCTACAAGTCCCTGCGGGATTTGACATCGCAGACAACGAAATCGTCAAGCGTGTAGAAGCCAACGATTTGGTGATCACGTCAGATATTCCGCTTGCAGATGAGGTTATCTCTAAAGGCGCTCAAGCCCTCAGTTCTCGTGGCGAGCTCTATACAAAAGACACCATCAAAGCTCGCCTAAATATCCGCGACTTTATGGAAACCATGCGTTCAAGCGGAATTCAGACAGGTGGACCCGCCGCGCTTTCTCAAACCGATCGACGCGAATTTGCAAACCATTTGGATCGTATTTTGGCGAAATTTAAGAAGTAACCCTCACTCTATTCAAATTGAGCCAGCAAATAAAAGCCAGGCTCATTCCTGAAAATTCATTCTCAGCATTGCACCCAAAGCGTGCTCTTACTCCCATTTGTTTTGTTCTGTTTATTTTTCATCTTGCTCGCCATAGCTTCAATATGCAACGTGGTTTATTTTGAACGACGTTTTTAATAAGTGTATAGAGAATAATGGGCTTTAACATCGTTTCCAGTGGAAGCTACCTGCCAACGAATCAATGGTCTGATCGAGAGATGGATCGCTTCCTAAAATTAGCGCCAGGGACCTGCCGAAATAAATTCGACGTTGAATATCGTCATGTAGCCAATACAAAAGAGACCGCTATTTACATGGCAATGCAGGCAATAGAGCAGTGTTTAGGAAACACACATACCTTAAGCTCCGTTGATCTTCTTATCTACGCTAGCGGCACACACCACCAGTCTCTACCCTACGACGCCTCAGCGGTTCTCGCCGCGTTAGACGCTCCAACATGGCTAGAAAGCTTTGATTTGAACAGCACCTGTTTATCCTTTCTCTCTGCGCTTGATCTTGCTCAGAGTCTATTCTTAGCAAAACGGTACCGTCGGATTCTTATTGTCACCAGCGAACTCGCCACTGGCATCACACTGAATCGAAATTTTACGCTCAAACCAGAAGTTGCAACCTTATTCGCGGACGGTGCCGCCGCATTTTTGCTCGAAGAACACGACGATGATGGATTGCTCACCAGTCACTTTGAAACGCATCATACCGGGTATTCATTTTGTCAAATTAAGGGCGGAGGTAGTCATATCAATCCGCATACCTCCGAGCATCAAGCCTATTTAAAAAGTTGCCAGTTTGAGATGGAGGGCAAAGCACTCTTTAAACATGTGCGTAAAGCCTTACCAGCGTTTCTAAAAAAAGGGTTTGACGCCTCTCCGGTAACACTCGGCGATATTGATTATTTTCTTCCTCATCAAGCCAGCGCGCATGGATTAAAAAAACTGCCTTCACTCACCGGGCTACCAACAGAGAAAACCGTTAATCACTTTTCGACTTTGGGAAACCAAGTCGCCGCCTCACTCCCAATTAACTTACACTGGCTGCGTAATCAGCCAGAAACCGCAGGAAAACATGTGTTATTAGCTGGCACCGCCGCAGGGTTGTCGCTAGGGATGGGAGTGCTAAAACTATGAAGATATTGGTCACTGGTGGCAGCGGGATGTTGGGTAGCGCAATTCTGAGAATGTTTCACCAGCAGCATGAACTGCATTTTATAGCACGAAATACAGTCATCGCTAAACAACTCGCCGAGCAATTCGATGTTATCCCACATATAGTCGATTTAAGAGACCACTCAGCAGTTCATGCGGTATGCCAAGGTATGGATGCAATCATCCATTGTGCCGCTCTCTCAAGCCCATGGGGAAAGTGGCAGGCGTTTTATCAAGCCAATGTAGATGCCACCAAAAACCTCGTCAATGCGGCTAATACCTATCAAATCTCGCGTTTTATCCATATTTCCTCCACCAGCGTCTACTTTGACCATCAAGACCGTTGGAATATTCGAGAAACCGACGCCATAGCTTCATACTGGTGTAATGATTACGCACACACAAAATACCTATCGGAAATTGAAGCCGTAAAAGGCCAAAGCAAAGCGATCATTTTAAGACCGCGTGGCATTTTTGGACCCAATGATCGCGCTATTATCCCAAGAGTGCTTAAGGCGATAAAAAACAACACTCTGCTTCTGCCATCGGGTAGAAATCCTGTGGTTGATCTGACTTATGTCGATAACGTTGCCCATGCAGCGATGCTCGCTTGCACTCAGGCAGACCGACTTCAGCATGGTGATGTGTTCAACATTTCCAACAACGAACCAATGCCAATTGAGACTGTTCTGCAAGCTTTATGTGAGGGGTTAAACCTAAAAGTAACGTTACAATCATTACCATATGGCGTTGTATCACCATTATTAAAGCTCAGTGAGCAAATACGAAGGCACTTACCACATCAGCCAGAACCAAGGCTCACCTCATACAGCGCAGGATTGTTTAACTATCATCAAACTCTGGATATCAGCAAGGCGAAACAAACACTGAATTACCAACCGCTTTTTTCAATTCAAGAAGGAATACAGCAGTATGCAAACTGGTCTAAAAATAAAAATCTTTGAGGTTGGACACTGCGTACACCCAGGCTTTGTTGTCAAACCAGGTTCTGGTATCAAGCCTAGAGCATTTCCGGCAGCCGTTGCGTTAATTCAGCACCCAACACAAGGCAACATCCTGTTTGACACGGGATATCACGAGCATTTTTTTAGCGCGACTCGTCCCTTCCCTGAACGTTTTTATGCTTGGACAACACCTTGTCGCTATAACAAAGAACACGGAATTGTTGCGCAGTTAGCAAAAGAAAGTCTCAAACCTCATGATATTGAACACTTAGTACTCTCCCACTTCCATGCTGATCACATTGCTGCCGTGTCTGAGTTTTCCCACTCTCAATTGCATTGCCAACAAAAAGGGGTGGATGCAATTACTAAGAGTGGTCGAATTGGAGGCGTAAGAAAAGGATACCTAAAAGCTCTACTTCCTCCACAACTTGAATCTAACTTATTCATTCATAGTGACTTTTCCGTACCAATCAGCCAAATTATTCCTCAGTGCCAAGGTGTTAATTTGCTCTGTAAAGACATGTTCGACGACGGATTCATTTATATGGTTAGCTTGCCAGGCCATGCTGCGGGTCAAGTGGGCTTGCTAGTTAAAAGAGACCAAAGTTGGCTGTTCTTACTCGCCGATGCATGCTGGTTAATCGAGAGCTTGAGTGAAAATATCGATCAACATTGGCTGGCGAACATGCTTTGCGATGATACAAAAGCCTATAAAAACACCCTCTCCGAGTTGAGAAGTTGCTACCAACAAACCCACCACTTTGTTCGCTTCGTGCCTTCACATTGTCAGGAAACTATCCAGCAGCTAATCAAAGAAGGATGGATGAAGTGAGAACGCTTATCTCAGAATTCTGGCGAACCCGCTACCGCCCCTTCGGCTCAAGGGAACAAGTCGAAACATGGCAGCAACAACACTTAACGCAACACTTGGATTGGGTATGCCGTCATTCACCGTATTACCGCTCACTTCAAGGTGCACCACTCAGTGATTTCCCTATCATGAATAAGCAAACCATGATGGAGAACCTCTCGGAGTTGAATACGAAAGGCTTAGATGCTGAACAGCTAATGCAACAAGCACTCGACGCAGAACAGTCACGCAACTTCGCCGCTTCGAAAGTTGGCGATGTTACTGTTGGGCTTTCTTCGGGCACATCAGGCATGCGCGGGTTGTTTCTTGCTGACAAACAGGAAACACAACTATGGGCTGGCAATATATTGGCTCGCCTGTTGCCCAACCTATGGCAAAAACACCGAATTGCTCTAGCCTTGCGCGCCAACAGCCCACTGTATAAATCCGTCGCGAAAGGGCCTGTAACATTTTTTTATGCCGATTTAACCAAACCTTACCAAGAATGGATAAAAGAGCTGGATGAGTTCCAACCCACGCTTTTGGTTGGTAGTGCGCAAGCTCTTCAGCTCTGCGCCCAGTTCAGCGGTCAATTTGGTCAACCCGCAATTCAACCACAGCGGATCATTTCTGGTGCAGAAGTCCTAACCGAGAGTGACCGTCACTTTATTTCTCAACGGTTCGACAGCGAACTCCATGAAGTCTATCAATGTACTGAAGGTTTTCTTGCATGTACGGATCAGCATGGACAAATGCGCTGGAATCAAGATGTTGTTTACATCGAAAAACATTGGCTGAATACCGAACGTACTCATTACAGCCCAATCATTACCGATTTTCGTCGTAAAACTCAGCCAATTATTCGTTATCAGCTCGACGATATTATTGAGAATAAACAGGATAATGGCGTATTTGAACCTCTTGGCGCAATTGCCGGACGATGTGGTGATCGCCTCACGCTAAACGCAAACCACGTCCCAGTGACGGTGTTACCAGATCTCATCTACCGCGCTATAACACTATCCGCCCAAAGTCGCGTGGATTACCGAATCACCCAAACAGGGTCACAAGCCATTCAAATTGAAGCGGATGTTCACCACCATCGGGTTATACATCAAGCCTTGATAAAGTTGTTTGAGCAATTGCGGCTTGATCCTGTCAGATTTAGTTACCGCCCTGCGCCTATTTGGACGCCAATGAATAAACAACGACGTGTGGTGAACATATGCGGGTCTTAATCACCGGAGCCCGATCACCAGTTGCACTAGAGTGGGCAACCATGTGTATGCATCATGGACATGACGTAACTCTCACCGATTCGCTAAAAAAACCTCTAGGATCGTTTTTGCGAGGCATCGAGTCTTATATCCCCACCGCTTCGCCTCGATTTGCGTTTCCCACCTATCAACAGCAGATCCTAAAAATCATTACTCAGATGCGTATTGATATGGTGATACCCACTTGTGAAGAAGTGTATTACTTGGCTCATGTTGCCAAACAATGCCCAGAAGTAGATTTTTTTCTGCCCAATGTGGGACTACTCAATGCCCTGCACAACAAGTTGACCGTCTTTGAACAGCTTCAAAGTTTGCCAGAAATCACACTTCCAAAAACTCGTTTGGTCGCTGATAAAAGTGAGATTGAAATTAATAAGAGAACCGTTCTAAAGCCCGTTTACTCTCGGTTTGGCGGGCAAGTCATAAGAGATGTGACAACTCAGTCTATTTCTGCCGCCACGATATCGCCCCTTTACCCTTGGGTTCAGCAACAAAAAATCCATGGGACTCCGGTGTGTAACTATGCCATTTTTGAACATGGTGACCTTAAAGCACACCAAGCTTATGTGCCGAAATACTGTGTAAACGGCTCGGCCGCCAGTGCTTTTCAGCCGATCTCGTGCGAACGACTAGATACATTTATCGCAGCTTTTGGTAAACGTCATACTTATCATGGGCAAGTGTCGTTTGACTTCATCAAATCACAAGATGAACTCTACGTGATTGAATGTAACCCAAGAGCCACCAGTGGTTTGCACCTACTCTCGTCTCGATGCAACCAACTGCTTCCTAATATGGAGTTTACCAGTCCTTCCAAGCAGCGATTGCATCATTTAGGTCCAATAACACTCATCGCGGAAGGTGGATTATCCCTGTTCAAGGCTCGAACTTGGCAAGATTGGTGGTCTGGAGTGAATGTGATGCAACAGCATAACTTACCGGCCGGGAGCCAAATCCGGAGTATGTTTGAATTACTCCGGTTAGCTAGGCAGAACAAGACGAAGTGGAGCGACGCTTCTACCGTTGATATTGAGTGGAATGGAGAGGCATTGAACTCATGACACTTTCCTCTCAAGAATGGCATAAAACTTTTTTCACTCTTATGCAGTCGAATCCCATTGATGAATGCACAGCAAGCTTTGGTTGCTACTATATCGATGATGTTGCCATTCCCTACTCCGTAACACCAAAAATACCAAACAACTGTTATGCCGTGTCCCCTATGACACTGCTTAGTGGCTACGCCGAAGAAGAGCTTCACAAAGTCAAAAATGTGGCTGTTCGATGGGTATGTAAGTTACTTATTAATATGACTAAACCAATCTTATCACTGGCTGGATTGGATCAAGTCCAAACGCTCAACAATCAGTGCTTGTCCACCAATATGTATAGCGAACAATGGGCAGCCTTAAATCTCGATGAACTGCGTCGCGTCGCACTCGATCAATACCCCACCTTTCCCTTGGTGCTTCGCTCCCTCAACCAGCGTCAGCATTTACACTTAATTCAGCGATTGAAGCAGCCAAAATGGCAAAGCTTGGTAACACGACAAGTGTATTTACTTGATGATTGGCAAGCGTTCAGCTTCAACCGAGATTTAACGAAAGACTTCAAACTGCTTAATGATAAAGATTGGCAGTTTAGGCCACTGACCACTGATGAAGAGTTTCAGCGTGCCAAAGAGTTATATGACATGCTTTACCTTGATAAATACAGCCTCAATAACATACAGTTTTCAACCCAATATTTAAAACAGGCGAGCCAGAACAAATTAGTACAGTTAGTGGGACTGTTTTATCAAGAAGAGATGCTGGCTACGTTAGGCATTGTAGAAATTGATAATGATATGACTTGCCCAATTTTTGGCTACGATACCAATAAGCCACAACGCCTCGCATTGTATCGTCGAATATCGGCCTATACCATCCGCCACGCAATGATATTCCAGCGTCGCTTTAATATGAGCTCAGGTGCTCCGGCTTTTAAACGCAACAGAAAAGCCCGGCCAGAAATTGAATTTAGCTATGTTTATATTGCGCACTTACCTTGGTACAAACGCATAATTTGGAAAAGCTTATGCTGGCTCACTCAGCACTTTTATCGCCCTTTGTTGATGCGTTTTCAGCTATAAACCGACATCTATAATCAGGTAAGCCTGCGTACACAGTCTCAATCGATAAAAAAGCCTGCGACGTTCGCAGGCTTTTTATAATGGAGCTGTGTGAGGTAACCGTTTTCTACGGTGTGTAGTATGTTGCTGCGCCAGGGCCTACTGGTAAACCAAATACGAATACCCATAGGTAGAACAGCACACTCCAACCTACAATGAAGCAGATTGAGTAAGGTAGCATGGTCGCGATCAGCGTACCGATACCTAAGTTCTTCATGTAACGAGTCGCTACGGCAAGAATCAAACCAAAGTAGCTCATCATTGGAGTAATGATGTTTGTCGTCGAGTCACCAATTCGGTAAGCAGCCTGAATCGTTTCCGGTGCATAACCAACAAGCATCAACATAGGAACAAAAATCGGAGCCGTTACTGCCCACTGTGCCGATGCCGAACCAATCATTAGGTTGATAAATCCACACATCAGGATGAAGGCAAAGAACAACATTGGGCCAGTTAAGCCAATTTCTTGCAGGAAGCTAGCGCCAGCAACCGCGAATACCTGACCGAAGTTAGTCCATTTAAAGAAAGCAACGAACTGAGCCGCAAAGAAAACTAATACAATGTACATGCCCATAGAAGACATAGATTTCGCCATTGCATCAATTACATCGCGATCCGTCTTCATCGTGCCAACAACTTTACCAAACACAAAGCCTGGAATAGCAAAGAACACAAAGATGAATGCCACGATACTTTTCAGGAATGGTGAACCTGCAATTGTACCTGCATCAGAACGTAGAATGCCGTCTTCTGGAACAACCGTCCAAGCAAGCAGCGCTGAAACAACCAGTACAGCAACACCTGCTAGTTTTAGGCCTTTCTTCTCAATGTCTGTTAAGCCACCCATTTTGTCGTTCGACAAATCTTCTGAGGCTTCTTCTTCACTGTATTTGCCAAGCTTTGGCTCAACAATTTTTTCAGTAACAAACGCACCTGTGATTGCAATGAAGAATGTCGACACAAACATGAAGTACCAGTTAACTTCTGGACCAACAGTGTAAGTTGGGTCAATCATTTGCGCCGCCGTTTCAGTAATGCCTGACAACAGCGGGTCAACCGTACCAATAAGTAGGTTTGCTGAGTAACCACCAGATACACCAGCGAACGCCGCAGCAAGACCGGCAAGTGGATGACGACCTAAAGAATGGAACAGCATTGCAGCCAGTGGAATAAGTACCACATAGCCAAGCTCTGATGCCGTATTTGAAATGATACCCGCGAAAACGACCGTCACTGTTACCATGCGTTGAGATGCACCCATTACTAAGCCACGCATTGCTGCAGATAGCAAGCCTGAGTATTCAGCAATAGCAACACCCAACATCGCAACCAATACCGTACCCAAAGGTGCAAAGCCGACAAAGTTTTTCACTAGATTGGTAACGATTAGTTCAAGGCCATCAGCGTTAAGCAAGCTAACGACATGAATCATGCCATCCGCGGCACGACCTTTTGCACCCTCAGGACGAGGATCAACTACGGAAACTTCGAAGTATCCTGCAATACCCGACATCACCAGAATGGCTAAACAGAAAATGGCAAATAGTGTGATCGGGTGGGGTAATAAGTTCCCCAAATATTCGACAGTATCCAAAAAGCGCGTAAACAGCGGCTTCTTAGGCGAGTTTTGTTTAATTGAATCAGATGAACTCATCTGTTCCCTCCTTGTTTTTATTCCTATGCAAATGTGACAAAAATGTCAAAAAGCGTGCGAAGGGTACTTGAGTAGAAGGTCAAATAAAAGCCCTAAATGTTACAAACTGTGACAAACAGAGGCATTTATAACCAACATTGAATAAAAATGTAGATATTTCATCCATGTAAGATAATTAACTCAACATTATCAATTAAACAAAACCATAAGTTAGATATATGCAGGTTGATTACTTTTGCACAGCTTTGAATCTCGGGTTCGTTTTACAAATGACATAAAGACGCCCTCTCCGTTTTACAATCTGGCAATCCGGATGACGACTTTTTGCACTTTTTAATGATTTTACTACCTTCATGATTTATTCCTTTTCGCTCTTAAATTGACCAAAACGACGGTTGAAGTTCGCAATGCGACCTTCGGTTTGTACAACGCGCTGTTTACCGGTGTAGTACGGGTGAGAAGCTGACGACACATCTAACGTAAAGTAAGGGTAAGTTTTGCCATCTTTCCATTCTATGGTTCTCTCCGTTTTCAACGTAGAACCAACGACAAAGTACTTATCTACACTGGTGTCGTGGAACACCACAGGACGATATTCAGGGTGGATTCCTGGTTTCATAATACTTTTCCTTTTAATTGAATTGTTATGTTATAACATTTTAATTAATAATCATTATCAACAAGAAAAGCAAGAGAAATTTGTGATACTTTTCATCTCAATGAATTCTTAAAGATGTCCACCATGTATTCCATCGAACCCATCGGCGTCATTGAGACACCGTACAAAGAAAAGTTTGCAGTTCCGCGCCAACCACGCTTAGTACCAGAGGCTAAAGCACGCGTAAAACTGTTAGGTGCAGCAAATAGCCCTGAAGCAGTGCGTGGGCTAGAACAGTTCTCTCACGTTTGGTTGTTGTTTCTATTTGATCAGAATCTGGAAGCTGGTTGGAAACCAACTGTACGTCCGCCACGATTAGGCGGCAATGAACGAATTGGTGTCTTTGCCTCGCGCTCGACTTTCCGTCCAAACGGAATCGGAATGTCAGCCGTTGAAGTGAAAGGAGTCACTAAGCAAGGCGATCAAATCTATCTTGATTTAGGCAGTGTAGATCTCGTGGATGGGACACCGATTGTGGATATTAAGCCTTATATTCCCTATTCGGATTCTATTTCGGAAGCACAAGGCGGATACGCAGACCAAGAACCAGAAAAGTCACAAGTCACCTTTTCTGCTCAAGCATTAGCAACGATAGAAAATCGACCCGATACTGACTATGTAAGATCAGTCATTGAACAAGTTCTGGCACAAGATCCTCGCCCTGCATATAAGAAAAACAAGCCGGACGACAAAGAATATGCGGTAAATTTGTTCGACTTGAACGTAAAGTTCACAGCAACAAGCAACTTAATAACGGTTACCGCTATTGAAAGCTTTTGACAAACGCAATTGGCTGATATTATAGACGGCTAACAAATTTCCCTTTAGGGAACTCCCATACTCCTGCTTATTCAAGCTTGAGTATCTAACTTAAATAAACGGATAAATTTAATGCGTACCAGTAATTATCTTCTTTCTACTCTGAAGGAGACTCCAAACGACGCAGAAGTAGTGAGCCACCAGCTCATGCTACGTGCAGGTATGATCCGTAAGCTGGCTTCAGGTTTATACACCTGGCTACCTACTGGTCTACGTGTACTGCGTAAAGTCGAAAACATCGTTCGTCAAGAAATCGACAATGCAGGCGCAGTCGAAACTTTGATGCCCGTTGTTCAGCCGTTTGAACTATGGGAAGAGACAGGCCGCAGCGAAAAGATGGGTCCTGAGCTACTTCGCTTTACTGACCGTCATGTTCGTCCGTTTGTACTTAGCCCAACCGCTGAAGAAGTGATCACTAGCCTTGTTCGCAATGAAGTGAGCTCTTACAAACAGCTTCCGCTAAACCTGTACCAAATCCAAACCAAATTCCGTGACGAACGTCGTCCACGCTTCGGTGTAATGCGTTCACGTGAATTCTCAATGATGGATGCGTACAGCTTTGACATTGATAAAGACGGCCTACAAAAGTCATACGACGCAATGCACGATGCTTACTGTAAAGCATTCGATCGCATGGGTCTGGATTACCGTCCTGTACTTGCAGATAGCGGTGCTATCGGTGGTAGCGGCTCTCAAGAGTTCCACGTACTGGCTGAAAGCGGCGAGGATATCATCGCATTTTCTAGCGAGTCAGATTACGCGGCAAACATTGAAAAAGCAGAAGCACTAGCTCCAGCCTCTGAGGCTGCGGCACCAACACAAGAAATGACGTTGGTTGATACGCCAAACGCGAAAACAATCGCTGAATTGGTTGAGCAGTTCGAACTACCAATTGAAAAAACAGTGAAAACACTGTTTGTGAAAGCATCTGACGAAGTTGATGCGCCAATCATCGCGCTTATTATTCGTGGTGATCATGAACTGAACGAAGTGAAAGCAGAAAACCTTCCTCAGGTTGCAGCTCCACTGGAAATGGCATCTGAAGAAGAAATTCGTGCGCTTATCGGTGCAGGCCCAGGTTCACTTGGCCCTGTTGGCCTTAAACTGCCGTTCATTGTTGACCGCAGCGTTGCGGTAATGAGCGACTTCGGTGCGGGCGCGAACATCGATGGCAAACACTACTTCGGTATTAACTGGGGTCGTGATGTAGAGCTTGGCCAAGTTGAAGACCTACGTAACGTTGTGGAAGGTGACCCAAGCCCATGTGGCAAGGGCATTATCCAGCTTAAGCGTGGTATCGAAGTTGGCCATATCTTCCAACTAGGTAACGCTTACTCCGCAGCGATGAACTGTGGTGTACTGGGTCCTGATGGTAAGAACGTCATCCTAGAAATGGGTTGTTACGGTATCGGTATCACTCGCGTAGTAGCGGCTGCTATTGAACAAAACCACGACAAATACGGCATCATCTGGCCAGATGCAATCGCACCATTCCAGGTAGCGATCGTTCCAATGAACATGCACAAGTCAGAAGAAGTGAAAGAAGCCGCTGAGAAATTGTACGCTGAGCTAACAGCAATGGGCATCGAAGTGCTATTTGACGACCGTAAAGAACGCCCAGGCGTAATGTTCTCTGACATGGAGCTTATTGGTGTACCGCATACCATTATTATCGGTGACCGCTCAATGAAAGAAGGCAACTTCGAATACAAGAACCGTGCTACTGGTGAGAAAACAGCAGTCGCAATGACTGACATTGTTGAGCACGTAAAAGCTCAACTAAAGTAAGCACTAGACGAGTTCGCACTTGAAGTAGTTTCAAATAGTTAAAAAGGGTTGGCTTCGGTCAGCCCTTTTTATTACAGCTCAACGCCCCCCTCCACCTTTTTCGAACTATTCACTTTGTTAATCTTTGGTTCAGCTTCTTGCTATTAAACTGATTTCATCATCTAAAGGAGGTCAGTTATGGATTTAAAAAGTCTTCTAAACCAAGCACTCAAATCAGATTTACTTAAGCAAGGTGCAGATGCATTGGGCAAACAAACCAACAACATCAAATCCTCATCAAATTCAAGTAGCCTAAAAACGCTAGGAGCAGGTGCTGTAGGCGGAGGCCTCATCGGTATGTTGATGGGCTCAAAGAAAAGTAAAAAAATGACTAAAAAAATAGGGTCAAGCGCATTAAAAGTCGGTGGCGCAGCTGCGCTTGGAGCCTTGGCCTACAAAGTGTATAACGACTGGCAAGCCAAGCAATCCGGTCAAGGTGTTCAAGAAACCTTTGACCCCGATGACAGTAAACACAGTGTCTTAATTTTAAAAGCAATGATTGGAGCTGCAAAAGCTGATGGTCACGTTGATGAAGAGGAAATGGCTCGCATTGAACAAGCTCTCGCGGATATGGGCGCAGATGAGCACGTTCGTCACCTCGTTCAGCAAGAGTTAAACAAACCGCTTGATCCTGCTGAAATTGCTAATCAGGCGACCTCTCCTCAACAAGCGTCAGAAATTTACCTAGCGTCTTTGATCGTCGCTGATGAACAAAACTTTATGGAAAAAGCGTATCTGCAAGAACTAGCAAAACAACTTCAACTTTCACCAGAAGTCACTCAGCAGTTAGAAGCACAAATGCAGTGATTAAATCTCGCTCAAGCAAACCTTCAACTTGAGCCAAAACAACTCTGTACTTTGAGTTTCAAATCCGCTGTGTGTATATTGAGATAAGTTATCATTTAGTGGAAAGAAAACATGCAAGTATACGGCTGTTGTGAACTGGTTCGTGAGCTTTATGCTCAGATTGGTAGTGGCGATCAAGCTTATATTCCCCAAGCAATTTCATGTGCAGTTAAAGCACTGAACGATGTTGCAGCGGATGAGTCCCTGCCTAAAGAAGTGCGTGAAAAAGCGGCATTTGCTGCGGCAAACCTACTGATTTCAGATTTTGAGGATAAGTAATGAATCTAGCGAACTTTGAATCCATGGATCCTGTCATGCTGATGAGCATTGTGAATATGAAGCTACGCGACGACTTCGGTGGTGACTTAGATAAACTGGTGGCTTTCTTCGATATCGAACGCACAGCACTGGAGACAAAACTGGCTTCTGCTGGTTTTGACTTTCTTCCAGAAGCAGGACAATTCCGTTAATCCACACCATGCTTGGCGGATAACCGAAACGAGAATAACCAATATGAAAAAGGGCTTGATGAGTTACCATCAAGCCCTTTTCTTTTATTCGATAGGCGTCTCGGTTAGCCAAATGAAGCCCAGATGACTGTCGCCACAAGAATTGGACATACAAACTTCACATACGCAGGCCATAACTTACCAAACCAACCTTGCGTAAACTCCGGGCAACCTTGCTCAAGCTCTTTGATTTTTGAGTTGCGATTCCATACCCAACCACCAAATAAGCAGAATAAGAGCGCAGCGGTTGGTTGTAGATACTGAGTAGCAACCGTCGCGACCATACCAAACAGAGCGCCAAAGTTATAAACAATCACCACACTGAACAAGGCAATGAGACCACCTAAAACCCAGCTCGTTGCGCTGCGCTTAGTATTGAAGCGCTCACTCACTAAAGCCACTGGACACTCTAACATTGAAATGGAGGACGTTAGCGCCGCAATCGTCAGCAATAAGAAGAACACAATAGAGAACAATTGACCAAGCAAACCTAAGCTATCAAACATCAATGGCAATACGGTAAATACCAACGTATCAGAGCTTAATAGAGAGCCATCTTCTGCATAGATCTGAACGCCTTTTTGCATTGCCACAAACATCGCTGGCATCACCACTAATCCTGCAATGAAAGCAACGGCAGTATCTACCATGGTCACGTTCATCGCCATCTTTGGTAGGTTCTCTTTCTTACTCAAGTAAGAGCCATAAATCAGCATTGAACAGCCACCGATCGTAAGCGAGAAGAAGCCCTGCCCCATTGCAGCAAGAATCAACTTGCGGTCCCATACCTTTTCAAAATCCGGCACTAGGTAATGTTTCAGACCTTCCATCGCACCGTTTTGCGTCATGATGTAAGCAAATAGCAGAGCAAACAAAACAAACAATGCTGGCATCAAACGTGTGGACCACTTCTCAATACCTTGTTTTACGCCACCTTGTACGATGAGAATCGTCAGTACATAAAAAGTAATGGTTCCGAACAAGTTACGTTCAACACTAAAGCCCTTTAGCCATTGAGTTGCAGCTTCTAACCCCATTAGATCTGTGATTGCACCCAGTAAAAAGCAGATCAACCAACCACCAACAATTGAATAAAACGCTAAGACAGCGCTTGGTACGCTTAAACCAATCCAACCCACAATGCCGCCGAGCTTTTTACCGGCAGGGTTATCTGTGATTGCACGCATACTGTCTACAGGGTTGGCTTGACCATGGCGACCAATCGCCATTTCAACCACCAGCATCGGAAATGCGACGATAAGAATCATCACCAAATAAACTAACAGGAAAGCACCGCCACCATTACTGGCTGCTTGAGTTGGGAAGCCCCAAATATTGCCAAGGCCAACTGCGGCACCTGCGGCAGCTAAGATGAACCCGAGACGAGAGCCAAAATGCTCGCGAGGCTGAGAAGAGGTTTGCTGTGTCATACTACTCACACAAAAATATCATTGAACTAGCTAACTAGTACACTATAGCAATATTCACTATTCAACAAGAGCACCTCGGTTAAATCCTCGACAGTTGAAACAATTTGTAGTCATTCAGCTTGTAAATTTTAACGTACATCTCATATTCATCGCTCAAAAGCCTCGCGACTGTTGTTCGTTTTACGTGGCTGAATTTTACCAATCCTTCTGCCGTGAAGTGAGCCGAAAAATAATGAGCTCTGGTGTAAGGGACGAACTGTTCCTCGTGATACTGTGTCGAAAAGCAGAATATTGTGCTTCGCTTTTTCCCCCTAATGTCTATTTATCAGCTAGTTATTACTCTGTTCTCATTTATACCCATGATTCAAGGAGAGGAAAATGAAGGTCACCCTACTTCACGGAGCGATGGTTGTAGCACTCAGCGCCAGCTACCAAGCTCAAGCCTATAACTGTCAAAGTTTACCCGACTGGGACAGCACTGCGACTTATACATCGGGCGCTTTAGTAAAAACGCAAGGAGCCGCTTATGAGGCTGCATATTGGACGCAAGGCAATGATCCCGTGACCAACTCAGGATCTTGGGAAGCATGGAAAGCGTTAGGGCAATGTGATGGTGGAAGCAACAATTTATCACCAACGGTGTCGTTCTCCTCTCCAATAAACAACGCACAAATTCCCGAAGGCAGTGCGATCACTTTGTTAGCCAACGCAACTGACGAAGATGGCCAAATCACACAAATTGAGTTTGTTGCAGGCAACCAAACCGTTGCTGTGGTAACTCAAGCACCATTCGAAGCTTCTTGGACAGCTATTGAAGGGATCTCGCAATTGACCGCAATTGCGACAGATAATGAGGGAGCTGTTAGCACCACGACGATTTCTATCCAAGTTCAACCACAAGTCGAATTACCGCCACCAAGCATTTCATTGACAAGCCCAGTAGGCACAGAAGTGCTTAATGTAGGCGATAACCTAACCGTAGCCGCTCAAGCTGACGATATTGATGGTGTGGTCACACAAGTTGAGTTCTTCGTAAACAATCAATCTGTCGCCATTGATACTAGCGCACCTTACGAATATCAATGGACCGCTAGTCCAGGTACATACTCGTTCAAAGCACAAGCGACTGATGATACAAACCTCGCAACGATGAGCCAAGAAGTAGCGCTGGTTATTAGTAATTCAGAAACCGGAACGGGCGGATGTGCAGATGCAGTACCTTATGTGGCAGGCACAAGTTATCAAGCTGGCGACCTGATTTCTCACTTCAACCAAAAATATCGTTGTGATGTTGCTGGTTGGTGCTCCTCGGATGCGACATGGGCTTACGAGCCTGGTGAAGGGCTATACTGGCAAGATGCTTGGAGTGGCCTAGGTGCTTGTTCGACACCACCGCAAGTTACCATTACGGCACCAACGGATGGACAAGTCGTGCTCGCTGGCAGCAATAACGAAATCACGGCAAACGCAAGCGATGCTGATGGCACAGTCACGCAAGTTGAGTTTTTTGCGAACAACACCAGCTTAGGGGTCACCACTCAAGCGCCATATTCCGTTACTTGGAACGCCACACTTATTGGCGCTAACCAGCTTAAAGCCGTCGCAACCGATAATGATAACAACACGTCAGAGTCCCTGGTTGGTGTGGAAGTCAGCGATAAAGATTTGGTCGTCTCTCTGACTTCACCAAGCAGCGGTCAAACCGTCGGATTAGGCAAAAGTCTCGCATTAAGCGCCGATGCAACGTCTTTAACTTCAGGCATTAAACACGTTGATTTCATGATCAACGGCTCTATTGTTGCAACCGATACCACAGCACCTTACACAGCCAACTGGACACCAACTGCACTTGGTAACTTTACAGTTAGCGCCCAAGCTGTGGATTTGTCAGGAAGCAATGCACTGTCTGACGCCGCAGCAATAACGGTGGTTGAGCAAGTAGAGAAACGCCATAAACTCATCGGTTACTGGCACAATTTTGTAAATGGTGCGGGCTGTCCAATTCGTCTAGCAGATATGGCAGATGCTTGGGATGTGATTGATATTGCCTTTGCTGAAAATGATCGCAACAGTGATGGCACTGTGCACTTTAATCTATATTCAGGCGATATTTACAGCGATTGTCCAGCACTCGATCCAACACAATTCAAGCAGGACATGGCAGCGCTTCAAGCTAAAGGTAAGAAGTTTGTTCTCTCTCTTGGCGGCGCAGAAGGCACGATTACGCTGAATACCGACCAAGATGAAGCCAACTTTGTCTCTAGCCTAACAGGTCTTATCGCTGAGTGGGGCTTTGATGGTCTAGATGTGGATTTAGAGAGTGGTTCTAACTTAGTTCATGGCTCGCAAATTCAAGCTCGCCTTGGTCGTGCTTTGCTTCAAATAGAGCAAAACATGGGTGGAGATATGTACCTAACCATGGCGCCTGAGCACCCTTATGTTCAAGGCGGCTATGTGGCTTACAGCGGTATTTGGGGAGCTTACATTCCTGTGATAAACGAGACACGCAGCACGCTCGACTTGCTTCACGTCCAGTTATATAACAACGGCGGTTTGCCAAACCCATACCTGCCAGGCAGTGCACCAGAAGGCTCTGTGGATATGATGGTAGCGCAATCTAAAATGCTTATCGAAGGTTTTGAGTTGGCCGACGGCACTCAATTTGCACCATTGCGCGATGATCAAGTCGCAATCGGTTTACCTTCAGGTCCTAGCTCGGCAAATTCAGGGCAGGCTCCAACACAGAATATTATCAACGCACTAGATTGTTTAACCAAAGGCACTTCATGTGGCACCGTTAAACCAGCGTACCATTACCCGAATTATGCAGGAGTAATGACATGGTCTATCAACTGGGATCAGCATGATGGCTTTAACTTCTCAAAACCTGTCGGCGATAAACTCACCGAGATGAATGCGCAATAAGCTATCAAAGAATAAGCGAGTAAAACGCAAAGAGAGCACAATAGTGCTCTCTTTCTTTATCTCATCGAGTTTTTGCTTTTTAATGAGTAATTAAATCGTAAATACTCGGTAATCTTTTAGCTCAGGGATTTTCTTCAACAGATCGTTTTCTTGCCCTGCCATGTCATCCAGCGAATCGCACAAGTCTTCTGCTTGTTGTTCTACCTCTTTCGAATGCTCGGCTAAACGCTCTTCTACTTTCGCGCTGAGTTCAGCCATACTCTCTGATAATGCAGTGAGGTTTATCCCTCCCTCTTCCTTCATTTTTTTCGATAAAGCATCCAACGAACTGGCTAAAAACTCTTTATTGAAGATCTCTTGTGCTTTTGCAAAGTCTTCAGTCCACCCTTGTGTCATAGACTCAAAACTCTCCGCAGGCAGGATGAAATCACCATCTTTGTAGTAACGTGATTCAACATCAGCGAAAAAGTCCTTTACTGCGACTTTTACATTATCAAACGCACCAGGTGCATCGAGGCTTTCCGCAACATCATCAATAATATCATTCGCAAGCGCTAAACCATCACTCGCCAATTGCTTTGCTTGTGGAATATACGCGTTCATTTTTTCGCGATAGTCTTCAATTGCCGCTTTTTGGTCGGCATTGAGTTCAATTAGCTCACCTTTGATGAAGAGGTTGTTATCCTCATCCACGACAGCTTTATCACCTGTCGTTTGGCGAATTTCCAAGCTTTGCCCATCCATACGGACTTCATTATTGATGTCCACACGACACTGCGCTGCATAACCAGTAGCACTGACCATCAGCAATGAGAGTGTAAAAAGCTTTTTCATGTCATTCTCTTTTATTTAACATTACTCGTGTTAAACATAACACTGAGTGATACATGAGATGTCAGCAAATCGTCACGACTTCGTAACAATTTGTTTTATCTCCTATTTTTACGTCAACCTCATCACCTTCTTCTTTTCCGAACAACGCTCGACCAAGAGGAGATTTTGCTGTTAAGACAAAGACTTCCTGAGCCTGATATTGAACAGTCAAACCACCAGAGCAAGGGCCTACAAAGAAGTGCTTTTCGATCAAATTCTCATCTGCGAGAACAACGTAAGCACCAACACCAACAGGCGCATTCTTAAAGTCACGAGTCACTAAAGAACGATATTGACGCAATTCCTCTTCACTATCTTGGATCCGCATGGCTTGTCCATGAGCAAGATACGCGGCTTCAAGTGCCAATGTATCGTACTTATGCTCGGGAACAGTTTCTTCATCTGTCGCGGCATCGATAGCTCGCTGAGCCGATGCATGGGCAACTTGAAGTTTTTCTTCCAGATGTTGGATGATAATTTGGACTAAGTCAGCTTTGTTCATACTTTTAGGACGCGCGTTTAGTATTCGTGGTGTGTTAATGTAGCCAAGTTTACCATCAAAGAAAGGTTTCCCTATTATGCAAAGTGACTCGCTGCATCAAACACTTCAATCTGTATTTGGTTTTGACTCATTACGCCAAGGTCAGCAACCCGTTATTGAAGCCGTTATGAATGGTTACTCTGCTGCGGCAATCTTTCCTACAGGCTCGGGGAAGTCACTCTGTTATCAACTACCTGCAACCATATTACCCAACCTTACGTTGGTGATCTCTCCGTTGTTGGCGTTAATGAAGGATCAACTGAGCTTTTTACAAAGTAAAGGAATCGCTGCCGCTTCTATCGATAGCAGTCAAAGTAGAGAAGAAGCACAAAAGGTCATGGCTGGCGTGAAGAATGGACAAATCAAAATCTTGATGATTTCTGTTGAGCGGCTAAAAAACGAGCGTTTTCGTGAATTCATTCGCCAAGTACCGATTTCTTTGATGGTCATTGATGAAGCGCACTGTATTTCCGAATGGGGGCATAACTTTCGTCCAGATTATCTCAAACTACCGCAATATCAACGTGAACTGAACATCCCACAGTCTTTACTTCTCACCGCAACGGCAACGCCTGCAGTTATTGAAGACATGCAAAAAAAGTTCGATATTGCCAGTGAACATATTACCGTTACAGGCTTCTACCGCCCCAATCTGGATATATCGGTGATCCCGTGTGAGGAAACAAAGAAACAAGAACAGCTCAGTGAGATCATCGCCTCTTCACCTAAGCTTCCGACCATCGTATACGTGACGCAGCAGCAAACAGCAGAACGAGTAGCAAAGTCATTAATCCATATTGGCATTAACGCTCACGCATACCACGCTGGCATGAAAAGCGACGTTCGTGAACGAATCCAACAGCAGTTCATGGATGGCCAAATTGACTGTATTGTTGCAACGATTGCATTTGGTATGGGGGTCGATAAATCTGATATTCGCCGCGTCATTCACTTCGACTTACCCAAATCAATCGAGAACTACGCACAAGAGATTGGACGTGCAGGCAGGGACGGGCAACGCTCGGAGTGCATTCTGCTAGGCAATACGTCCGGCTTAACGGTGTTGGAGAACTTTGTCTATGGTGACACACCAGAATTTACGTCAATTAACTATGTAGTCGAGCAAGCGAAAGAACATGCTCCACAATGGGAGGTAGTGCCACTGCGTTTGTCGCGTGAAAGTAATATCCGCCAATTGCCACTCAAAACCTTGTTGGTTTATTTGGAGCTACATAACGTCATTGAAGCAAAGTACAGTTACTTTGCGGAATATCGGTTTAAGTTTTTGCACGATCAGCAATTTATTGTGAATCAATTTCAAGGCGAGCGACGTCAATTTGTGGAGGCCATTTTTTCCTGCTCACAAAAAGCCAAAGTGTGGTGCCAAGTTGATCTAGAAGCGCTATGGCTGAACTATCAATCGGAACGCAGCCGAGTTGTCGCAGCGCTCGACTATTTTCACCAGAACGGCTGGATAGAACTAGAGAGCAAACAACTGACGGACGTGTACTCAGTTATGCCAACCAAACAGAGCTCGGATGTTTTAATCCAACAACTGTATGAACTGTTCCAATCCAAAGAAAGCAAAGATATCGAAAGAATCCACACCATGCTGCACTTGTTCCAGTCCGAGCACTGTTTGAGCTCACAATTGGCGAACTACTTTGCGGATCACGATGCACCAAAGCAATGTGGTCACTGCTCCGTGTGTCGTGGTCACGTCGCCACATTCACAGCACCAGAACCTGAAGATATTGAACAATCTCAAGTATCGATATGGGCGCAGGAGTTTATTCAGCTTTCCCCATCGGCCATCAGTAATGATGCCGTTGCTCGCTTCTTGTGCGGAATCAGCACTCCTTTGATTAGCCAGCTAAAAGCCTCAAAGCTAGCAGGTTATGGTGCAATGGCAAACGTAAGTTTTGAGCAGGTATTAACGCAGGTAGAAACGGTAAGGGCCTAAAAAAAGCTCAATTGACGCGCTTGGTCTTCGGGCTTGAGCATCACGTTTAAGCCTAAAAGGCGAATTTCCCGTCCATTTTGGCGTTTAAGAATATCTCTTAGCAAGATCTTGAAGTCCTCAAGCTCTAATTGCGGATGGATGTGCTCAATTGTTGTCAGTTGAAAATCGGCAAATTTGACTTTAATACCTTGTTTAATAATCGACTTATCTGGGCTTGCACGCTCTAAACGTTTCTCGAGTTCAGGATAAAGTTTCTCCTCAATCACTTGCCAACATTCACCATAGGTTGCGATGTTCTGGCTGAATGTCCTTTCCACACCGACGGACTTTCTCTCGCGCTCAACAACGACTTCTCGATTATCAATTCCATGGCTTCGCTGCCATAAGGAGGCACCCTGACGACCAAACTGCCTCAACAACTCTCGATAGTCACTGTTTTTAATGTCCTCACATCGATAAAAACCGGCCTGGTGGAGCTTCTCAAGACTCACCTTCCCCACGCCAGGAATATTCTCTAACGGAAGACTATCGATAACCTCTTGGACTTTCTCTGGCGGAATCACAAACTGACCGTTGGGCTTGTTCATGTCTGACGCGACCTTGGCAAGAAACTTAATCGGAGCAATGCCCGCCGATGCCGTCAACCCAAGTTCACTCCAGATATCACGGCGAATTGACTCTGCGATCAACGTTGCGGAGCCACGGCAAGCTGTCGAGTCCGTGACATCGAGGTATGCTTCATCCAATGAGAGAGGTTCAATGATAGGCGTATAACGCTCAAAAATAGCACGAATCTGCTGAGAGACTTGCTTATATACATGCATTCTACCGGGCACAACCAACAAATGAGGACAGAGTTGCAGCGCGCGCGCCGTTGACATTGCACTGCGAACACCATATTTACGCGCATCATAATTACAGGTGCTAATCACTCCACGCTGCTTTTCATGTCCGCCAACAGCGAGTGCAATGCCACGGTAACTGGGGTTATCTCTCATCTCTACGGCAGCATAAAAACAATCCATATCGACATGAATAATTTTTCTAATTCGATCTGACATAGCCATCAAAGCACTGTTCAAAAAAACAGTATAAATCAAATCTACCTGAAGAGAAATGGGCGTGTTTAAGCGAACGTCAATCTCGAAGCATTACGTCCAATTGATCGACCAATTCGGCCCAATCTGCATCTTCTTCGATGGCTTGTTTTAGAAAGTTCGCCTGTGACATCGTCCAAAAGCTAGCTTCATGTAAAGGCGCAGAATCTCTTTTGTGTCGATGTTGATTAATAAAATCTTTCATTTCTTGAGGAGAGCTACCGAGGCCCAGTTGTTGAAATAGCTCAGCCATACCATGTTGATGCATTTCCATACTACTTTCTCCCTACGTTAGCTAAACATAATTATATAACTAAGACAGGAATAATGATGTGATGTTAACGGATGCGTGTCAAACATTTGGGTAGTTGTTCTACTTTTGGTTGACATGTGTTTTTTGATGGCGATAAGTTTAATTTTAGTTATCATTGATTTTAAACAATTAATTTTGGGGACTGCGCTTGAGTAATAAGATTCTGGTTGTTGAAGATAGTCGTGCGTTTAAAAACTTTCTTTGCCAAACAATAAGCCAAGCTGGTTATGAGGTCATCGCAGCAGAAAGCTACGCGGAGGCAAAGAACTTGTTATCTTCAGCACAGGACCTCTTCTGTGCGGTTTTAGACTATTGTTTACCGGATGCTCAAGATGGCGAGATTATTGACCTCGTTTTGGAACATGGTCATCGTGTCATTGTTTTAACGGCTCGATTTCAAGAAGACACTCGCGAAAAGATGCTCGCAAAAGGTGTCCTCGACTATATTTTGAAAGACAGCATGGCGTCCGTTTCCTATCTATTACCACTCCTCAAGCGACTAACCAACAATCAACAACACAAATGTTTAGTCGTTGATGATTCACACACCGTAAGAAGACACATTGCCCAACTTTTGGAGCATCAATATATTCAAACGTTGGAAGCTGACAATGGGCAAAAAGCCCTAGAGCTTGTCGAGCAAAATCCAGATATCACTCTCATTTTAACCGACCATGACATGCCCGTTAAAGATGGCATTACGATGGTGCGTGAATTACGTCGGAAGTGGGATAAAAATCAATTAGCCATTCTCGGCTTGTCGGGTAGTAACTCTAAGACAATGACGGCTAGGTTTCTAAAAGCAGGGGCCAATGACTTTTTATACAAGCCATTTAATCAAGAAGAATTTTTTTGCCGTATTCACCAACTGTTAGATATCAAAGACGCAACATCTGAACTGTTTAAAATGGCCAATCAAGATGCGCTAACGGGCTTATGGAACCGCCGCTTTCTGTTTGAGCAACCCCATGTAGAAAACGCTCAAAGAAACATCGCGATGCTTGATATCGATTTCTTTAAGCAAGTAAATGATACACACGGACATGAGGGTGGCGATGCTGTGTTAGTCATGATAGCGAATATTCTAAAAATCTATTTTCCAAATGATATTGTCGCTAGGCTGGGTGGCGAGGAGTTTTGTATTCAAGCCAGTGGCGACTATGACAGCTTTCTAACACGCTTAGAGCAAATGCGACAGCGCATAGAAAAAACGCCAATAACTTATTTGGACAAAAACATTCTTGTGACCGCGAGTATTGGTGTAAGCAACATCGAGGGGGAGCTGGAACAACAAATAAAAGTGGCGGATGAGCGACTTTACATGGCCAAAGAGAACGGACGTAACCAAATCATTTCTTCGTCCTAATGACTATCGGTGTGGTCTTGCTCTGTAACATGAGAGAAAGAAACAACAAAACACGGTATTGGGCTCTTTCTCGGACATTTGAGTTTTGGCTAGCCGCCTAAAAATAAAGCTCAGCAGATCGCTGAGCTTTATCACTTTCTTAGTACGATTAACCAATACTAAGCAATTCTATCTTTTTCCCACGCCGCCAATTTCTCAGCACGCGCAGCCTCGCGCGCTTCACGTCTTTTACGCGCATCGCAGGGTTCTGGACAATTACACACTTTTTCGATGCCAACTGCCCCTAAGCCACCACAGCTACCTTTCACGACTTTCTTTTGGAAAATGTATCCGACAGCCATTGCAGTGATTACCGCGACAAACACAGCAAAGGTAATTAGAAATGTATTCATAAAAACATGCTCACTTCTGTTGTTATTTCTTCATGAATGGCTTGTATGCTTCCGAAGCCAACTCTTTAAAACCATCTTCCGTTTTCACAATCATGAAAACAGGAATATTATTTTCGTTCGCAATTGCCATGCCTTTGTCTTCACCTAGCACCATAAGACCAGTTGCAAGACCATCAGCAGTCATCGACGATTTATCTAATACCGTTACAGACACCACTTTATGATGAATTGGTTTGCCTGTTCGTGGATTAATAATATGAGAGTATCTCACACCATTACTCTCAAAGTAATTACGATAGTCACCACTTGTTGCAATTGCCATGTCGCCTGGTTCAATAATTTCTTGAATTGAACGTTCATCAACGGTCGGTTTTTCAATTGCGATACGCCAAGGCACACCTTCACGATTGACACCTTTGAGACGCATTTCACCGCCAACTTCGACCATAAAGTTCTGTACCCCTTCAGATTGAAGGTAGTCAGCAACCACGTCAACCCCCCAACCTTTCGCAATCGTCGATAGGTCGACGTACAAGTTAGGAAGATCTTTGGACAGTTTATTACCATCAACAGATAGGTGGTGAATACCGGTATTTGCTTTGCGAGCAGCGAGTTCTTCATCGGTTGGAACTACATCTGGACGAGCTTCTGGACCAAACCCCCACAGATTAACTAGAGGGCCGACCGTCACATCCAACGCGCCTAAAGTAAGACCGTTAAGACGAATTGCTTCTTTCACTACCGTTGCTGTTTGTGTCGAAACTGTAAATGGCTCGCTCGTTTGATGCTGGTTAAAACGACTTAACTCTGAGTCGTCACGATAGGTCGACATTTGGTCATTAACCTCTTCCAATAAGCGATCAATTTCTGTCTGCATCGCTTTTGGCGTTGGAATACCATCTTGCTCGATATACTTGATGTTGTAAGAAGTCCCCATGGTAGGGCCACTTAAATGAATTTGATCTGCTGGCTGCTCACAGCCAGCCAAAATCAATAGAGAAGCGAATGCAACAAGCCACTTTTTCACTTGTTAACTCCCAATGTTGTTGAATTGATATGGGAAATAGGACCAATCCTTTCAATCCGATTACCTATATCAACTGTTGAATATCAGTTTTATGTCTATAAAAAATAATGGCTAGCTCTCTTGGAGAGCTAGCCATAGATTCAATCACTTGGAGGAATTAACCACCGAAGTCATCTAGTAGGATGTTTTCATCCTCTACACCTAGATCTTTTAGCATGCCGATTACAGCAGCGTTCATCATAGGTGGACCACACATGTAGTATTCACAGTCTTCTGGCGCTTCGTGATCACGTAGGTAGTTCTCGTAAAGAACGTTGTGAATAAAGCCAGTGTAACCATCCCAGTTATCTTCTGGAAGTGGATCAGACAGTGCACAGTGCCATACGAAGTTGTCATTCTCAGCTTGTAGCATATCGAAGTCTTCTACGTAGAACATTTCACGCTTAGAACGTGCGCCGTACCAGAAAGACATCTTACGCTTAGAGTGCAGACGCTTAAGTTGGTCGAAGATGTGTGAGCGCATTGGAGCCATACCAGCACCACCACCAACGAATACCATTTCTGCATCTGTATCTTTCGCAAAGAACTCACCAAATGGACCAGAAATAGTACACTTGTCGCCTTCTTTTAGAGACCAGATGTATGAAGACATGATGCCTGGTGGTACGTCTGGGTTGTTCGGCGGCGGAGTTGCGATACGAACGTTAAGCATGATGATACCGTGCTCTTCTGGGTAGTTAGCCATAGAGTATGCACGAATGGTCTCTTCATTAACTTTAGACTCGTAACGGAAAAGGTTGAACTTCTCCCAGTCTTCACGGTATTCCTCAGGAATATCGTAGTCTGCGTATTTCACGTGGTGAGCAGGAGCTTCAATCTGGATGTAACCACCAGCACGGAAAGGTACTGATTCGCCATCTGGAATTTGCAGCTTAAGCTCTTTGATGAATGTCGCTTTGTTATCGTTAGAGATAACAGTACATTCCCACTTCTTAACGCCGAAGATCTCTTCAGGAAGCTCGATATCCATGTCAGTTTTCATTGCAACCTGACACGCTAGACGCTCACCTTCACGCGCTTCACCTTTAGTAATATGGTCAAGCTCGGTTGGTAGGATGTCGCCACCACCTGATTTAACTTTTACGCGACACTGACCACATGAGCCACCGCCACCACAAGCAGAAGATACGAATACGCCAGCACCTGCTAGAGCACTCAGTAGCTTACCACCTGGTTGTGTAACGATCGCCAGAGAAGGGTCATCGTTCACAGAAATTGTAATGTCACCTGTTGGTACAAGCTTAGACTTAGCGAAAAGAATCACTAGTACTAGTGCAAGTACGATCAGAGTAAACATCACTACACCAAGAATAATGTCCATTGACTATTCCTTAATTGTTGCGGTTTACCCGACTTACAGTTGAACACCAGAGAAAGACATAAAGCCTAACGCCATAAGACCTACAGTGATAAATGTGATACCAAGACCACGTAGACCTGGAGGTACGTCAGAGTACTTCATCTTCTCACGGATACCTGCAAGAGCAACGATTGCTAGCATCCAGCCCACACCAGAGCCGAAACCGTAAACGATCGATTCAGCAAAGTTGTAGTCACGTTGTACCATGAAAGATACACCACCGAAGATTGCACAGTTTACTGTGATCAGCGGTAGGAAGATGCCTAGCGCGTTGTACAAAGGTGGGAAGAAACGGTCTAGGACCATCTCTAGAATCTGTACAAGTGCTGCAATTACACCGATAAAGGTGATGAAGTTTAGGAAGCTAAGGTCCACGCCCTCAACTAACGCGTTCTCTCTCAGAACTAGGTTGTATACCAGGTTATTCACAGGAACAGCGATAGT
This sequence comes from Vibrio sp. OPT41, assembly GCF_015163595.1. Lineage (NCBI taxonomy): Bacteria > Pseudomonadati > Pseudomonadota > Gammaproteobacteria > Vibrionales > Vibrionaceae > Vibrio > Vibrio sp. OPT41. The sequence continues at coordinate 76,647 of NZ_JADDYH010000074.1, forward strand.
CAGTACTACCACAACTGCAACACCTAGGCCGAAAGAGGTCTTAACCTTCTTAGATACGGCAAGGAAAGTACACATACCTAGGAAGAAAGACAGAGCCATGTTTTCGATGAAAATCGATTTAACTAACAGACTAATGTAATGTTCCATGACGTCCTTACTCCTTCGCTTCTACTTGTTCTGGTTTCAGAATACGGATTACCCAGATAAGGAAGCCGATTAGGAAGAATGCTGATGGTGCTAGTAGCATTAGGCCGTTAGGCTGGTACCAACCACCGTTGCTCACTAGAGGTAGAACTTCTAGACCAAATAGTTTGCCTGAGCCAAATAGCTCACGGAAGAAACCTACAGTGATAAGAACGAAGCCGTAACCTAGACCATTACCAATACCGTCAATAAGAGATGGTACTGGCGCAGACTTCATTGCGAATGCTTCAGCACGACCCATTACGATACAGTTAGTGATAATCAGACCAACGAATACAGATAGCTGTTTAGAGATATCGTATAGGTAAGCTTTTAGCACTTGGTCTACCACGATTACTAACGATGCGATGATTGCCATCTGAACGATGATACGCACACTGTTAGGAATGTGGTTACGGATCAATGAAACAGAGAAGTTAGACAACGCAGTTACAAATGTTACCGCTAGTGTCATTACAAAAGCTGTTTCTAGTTTAGTTGTTACTGCAAGAGCAGAACATACACCAAGAACTTGTAGCGCGATTGGGTTGTTATCCAATACTGGCGCTAGAATGCTCTTTTTAACGTTTTGTGCACTAGACATTAGTTAAGTTCTCCGTCACGAACTTTTGCTAGGAAAGGACCAAAGCCCATATCACCTAACCAGAAGTCAAATGTGTGTTGAACACCATTACTAGTGAGCGTCGCTCCTGATAAGCCATCAACACCGTGCTCAGAACCTTGCGGTGCGCCGCCTTTCACGACCTTAATCGCTGGCTGGTGATCTTCATTGTACAATTTCTTGCCAATGAATTGATCGCGCCATGAAGGGTTCTCTACTTCACCACCAAGTCCAGGAGTTTCACCTTGCTCGTAGTAAGTAATAGCAGACACAGTGTTACCATCAGTTTCAACGGCTACAAAGGCATACATCATCGACCATAGTCCTTTACCGTGCATAGGCAGGATAACTTTTTGGACTTCATCTTGATCTTTTACAAGGTACACCACTGCTGTATTCGCGCGACGACGGATATCAGCTACGTCTTCTTCTGGTGTCAATGCGATTGAACGTTCTGCATCTTTTGATGCTTCACGTTGATCGTACGTAGATGCATTACCCTCAGTAAAGTTACCTGTTTCAAGGTCTACTAGACGAGGTTCGATGTACTCAGCAAATAGCTCTGGTACTTTCTTACCGTTTGCGTCAATGCCTGCAACTTCAACGATCTTTGATTGCTTATCTAGGACAGCGTTAGCTTTTTGCTTATCACGCAGACCTACTGCTGCTGTTGATACGATGATTGAACAAACAAGGCTCAACCCGATAACAACACCCAGCGTCTTTTTAATGCTGTCGTTATTACTTGCCATAGCGTGCTAGTCTCCGCTTGATGTTCTTCTCAATCACTACATGGTCGAACAGAGGTGCGAATAGGTTCGCGAATAGAATCGCCAGCATCATACCTTCTGGGTACGCTGGGTTAACTACACGGATCATCACACACATTGCACCAATCAGGATGCCGTACCACCATTTACCTTTGCTAGTAAATGACGCTGATACTGGGTCCGTTGCCATGAAGAACATACCGAATGCAAAACCACCTAGAACTAGGTGCCAGTGCCATGGCATATTAAACATTGGATTAGTGTCAGAACCGATCACGTTAAACAGAGTCGATACTGCGATCATACCGATCATCACACCCGCAATGATGCGCCATGAAGCGATTCGCATGTAAACGATCATCGCTGCACCGATCATTAGAGCTAGAGTCGATACTTCACCAATAGAGCCAGGGATGTTACCGATGAACGCGTCCATCCAAGTGATAGGAGCGCCAGTTACTGTGTTAACTAGAGCACCGTTACCACCTTGAGCCCATTGGCTAAGAGCAGTTGCACCAGAGAAGCCGTCAGCTGCAGTCCATACTACGTCACCCGAAATTTGTGCTGGGTAAGCGAAGAATAGAAATGCACGACCTGCAAGTGCAGGGTTAAGGAAGTTACGACCTGTACCACCGAAGATCTCTTTTGCTACAACAACACCAAATGTGATACCTAGTGCCGCTTGCCATAGAGGTAGCGTTGGTGGAACGATAAGTGCGAATAAGATAGAAGTTACAAAGAAACCTTCGTTAACTTCGTGTTTACGCACCATACAGAACAACACTTCCCAGAAGCCACCAACAATAAATACTGTTGCGTAGATTGGCAGGAAGTAAGTCGCACCTAGTAGCATCTTACTGCCAACACCCGCTTCCGCACCGATAGTGCCGCCAAGCATTTCTGTTAGCCAGTAGTGCCAGTTACCTGCGATAACTGTCGCTAGTTGGTCACCAGCGTACATGTGGTTAAGTGCTGCAATAGCTTGGCCACCTGCGTTGTACATACCCCAGAACATTGCTGGGAATACCGCAAACCAAACCATGATCATGATACGTTTTAGGTCAACGCTATCACGAACGTGCGAGCTTTTATTTGTTACAATACCTGGGGTGTAAAAAACTGTTGCTACAGCTTCGTACAGGGCAAACCATTTTTCGTGTTTGCCACCAGGCTCAAAATGATGCTCGATGTCTTCAAGAAACTTTTTAAGAGCCATGAAAATTACCCTTCCTTCTCGATAGTATCTAGGCATTCACGAAGTAACGTACCGTACTCGTACTTACCTGGACATACAAAGGTACACAATGCTAGATCTTCTTCATCCAGTTCAAGCGCACCCAGTGCTTGAGCACTGTCTGTGTCGCCGGCACATAGATCACGAAGCAGCAAAGTAGGCTCCATATCTAGAGGCATTACGCGTTCGTAGTTGCCAATTGGAACCATTGAACGATCACTACCATTGGTCGTCGTTGTCATATTGAACAACTGACCTTTGAATACGTGACCAAGGAAAGAGCGAGTTACCGAGAACTTATTCTTACCAGGCATTGCCCAGCCAAATAGTTCTTTTTCACGGCCTTCACGTAATACAGAAACCTGTTGATGGTAACGGCCAAGGTATGCGTGTGGACCAGTTGCATGTGTACCTGTTAGTACTGAACCAGAGATCACACGAACTTCGCCAGGCATCAGCTCGTTATCTGTTAGGTCATCTAAGCTTGCACCCATTACGGTACGAACTAGACGAGGGTTATTCACAACTGGGCCAGCTAGAGACACAACACGATCTGTGCATAGCTCACCAGTTAGGAACAGCTTACCGAACGCGATAACGTCTTGGTAGTTGATGCTCCATGCCACATTCTCTGCATTTACTGGGTATAGGAAATGCATGTGGGTGCCAGCAAGACCTGCTGGGTGAGGGCCATCGAAGACGTGTTCTTCTACGTTAGACTGTGAAGAACGTGGCAAGCTAGTGCCAGATTTACATACGTAAACCTTGCCTTCTGTCAGGGCTGAAAGAATGTCTAGACCAGCAATGAATGCTTCTTGTTGCTCATTAATGATCAACTCAGGCTTAGCTGCTAGTGGATTAGTATCCATTGCAGTTACGAAAATAGCCTTAGTAGAAGACTCGATTGCAGGAACCTTGCTAAACGGACGAGTACGTAAAGCGGTCCATAAGCCAGAGTCAACCAACTGAGTCTTGATCACTTCACGATCTAGACCTGAAAGTTGAGCGGCTTCGAACTTATCAAATGTCACCTGCTCTTCACCTGCCACTTCAATCACTACAGATTGAAGGACACGTTTAGCGCCACGGTTAACTTCGATCACTTTACCGGCTGCTGGTGCAGTAAATTTCACGCCTGGGTTCTTTTTATCTTCAAAAAGAACTTGCGCTTTTTTCACTTCATCACCAACGCGGACATGCATGGTAGGTCGCATGCCAACGTACTCTTCGCCAAGCAAGGCGACTTTTTTGATGGTCTTACCATCATTAATCACCTGGGATGGAGTTCCTGCGATAGGAAGATCCAAGCCCTTCTTTATTGTAATCATACGCACTTGCACTACTTTTATCGGGAAAAAGATTCTTTTGATTGCGTAACTTTTAGACACGACATCAGTGTCCGGTTTTGATGTTGTTTTAAACATCAAAATCGCAACATCCTATTAAAAATCTCGTCACAAGGAATACGCGAGATTTATCAGGTGCCGTAGTCTAGCATTTTTTAGGAACTTGATGCCATGATCAATCATTAGAATAGAGGGGTTATTTCGGTAGAATCAGGTCTAAAAGGTCAAAGAATAGTCATAACTTTGACCCATCGCACAAATGCCATATTCCATACATATCTTATGGAAAAGTGATATTCATCGCCTGAAATATTCTGCAATTTCCATTCATTTGTTGAAACACTGTTAACACATTTTTTAACCAGAATTTGTGCCACGTTAACGTCCCTAAAGAATGTAAAACGAAAAAAGATGGCCTTAAGCCACCTTTCTCTGCACCTTTATATCTTGCGTTTTTAGTGACCACCACCCATACACATCGGGCTATCAGGGGCGCCATCTTGTTCACGCTTCCACTCTTCATCAGTATATGTATGAATAGCTAATGCATGAATGTGGTTGTCCAGTTCATCTGCCAAAATTTGATGAACTTGACGATGGCGCCCAATCAAACGCTGTCCCGCGAACGAATCACTCACAACAATCACTTTGAAATGACTCTCTGAGCCTGGTGGCACATTATGCATGTAGCTCTCATTAATGACTTTGAGATAGCTGGGTTGCAGCTCACTGTGTAGTTTCTTCTCTATGATTTCTTGGATCATATTCGTTCCTCATTGATGCGAATTCCATAAGTATATACCTAAGTAAAGCAGACATGCATCACTCAAACGTCACTCTCATTATTGACGCACTTTGTAGACATATTGTCTCAAGGCGCTCGACTCCATGAGCATGCCTAGAGAGCAGCCATCACTGAACTCGTAAAATTTGACAGCTTTTTGTATCTCGACACGTCATCATTTGCGACAATAACACTTAATTTCTAAATCAACTTACATTTAGCTATGAAAACCGAACTGAACCTTCACGAGCGAAGCTTAACACTTCATCGTTTCCCAAAACGTAGTAACGAAACGCTACAAGCGTGGGATGCCGGTGATGAGTATCTTATTAATCATGTTGAAGAGCTTGCTTTGCCAGACAATCAAAACATCCTCGTGATTAATGACAGCTTTGGTGCCCTCTCCTGCTGGTTTTCGGAAAAACACCATGTAACGCTAATGAGTGATTCATTCATCTCACATAAAGGTGCACAGCAAAATCTCGAGCAAAACCAGTGCAATAAAGTAGCGTTTGCCACCACGATGGACCTCGTTCCTGCCAATATTGATCTCGTCTTGCTGCAACTGCCCAAAAGTAACCGCCATCTAGTGTGGATACTAAGCCAATTAAGAAAGGCGCTACCGGCTTCCTGCCCCGTCATTGCAGTCAATAAAGCGAAAGACATTCATACTTCGACGCTAAAACTGTTTGAAAAATACTTAGGCGAAACAAAAACATCTTTGGCCTGGAAAAAGCACAGATTGGTGTTTTCTCAAGCAACAGTTGAGCCTCCGATTGAAGTAATGCCTTTCACGACTTGGCGCGTTGATGGCGAAGATATCGAACTCAAGAACATGCCAAATGTCTATTCAGGAGAAAGTTTAGATTTAGGTGCACGCTTTATGCTGCAGCACCTGCCTCAAGACCCTTCGATAGACAATGTCATCGACCTCGGCTGCGGCAATGGTGTTCTGTCTGTTAAATTTGGTCAGTTGAATCCAAATGCTCGGCTAACATGTGTTGATGAAAGTTTTATGGCGCTTGAATCAGCAAAACAGAACCTACGCGACAACCTTGGTGAAAATAGAGACATACAGTGCATAGCGAACAATTGCTTGGACGGTTTTAAACACAGCAGCAGCTCTATGGTTATGTGTAATCCACCGTTTCATCAACAACAGGCAATCACCGATCATATTGCTTGGCAAATGTTCTGCGATGCTAAACAAGTATTAAGTGGAAATGGCCGTTTACTGGTTATCGGAAATCGTCACCTCGGGTACGACGCAAAACTCAAACGTCTGTTTGGCGATAAAAATGTGAAACTTATCGCTTCCAACAATAAGTTTGTGATTTTACAGGCTACAAAAAATCCTGCTAAATTAAGCGCAAAATAAGCTTTAGCAAAATAGTTAAAAGGAATAATAAAATGAGAAAATTGGTACTTGCGGCTTCGGTTGCGTTGCTTGCTGCGTGTTCAGCCCCTCAACAACCTCAGCTGAACCTGATGCCAGAAAGCACATTGAGCACCAATCCAATTGTTCAAGGCAAGACTTACAGTTTGACCAGCAAAGATGTACGTGCAGCGCAATACGTGGCGTTGGTGGATAACGGCCGTTCGAACATTCTTCCTCTTCATGCTAAACAGAATTTACGTATTGCGTTAGAAGAAGCATTAGAGAAGCAATTCTCATCTCAAGGTTTCCATGCGGATCTAAACAGCAACAACGCGATTGAATTGAGCGTTCAAGAAGCGTTGGTCAACGTGAAGCATTCGGTGATGGAAAATGAGATGGACGCTAAAGTTGTGCTGGAAATCACAGCAGAGACACCTGAGGGCAAGCTAGTCAAAACTTATACAGGTACAGCAAAGCGATCTGGCACATTGAGTGCTTCTGATGCCGATATTGAAGAGACATTGAATGATGTGGTGACATTAACGCTTAAAGAGATTGCCAATGACCCTGAGCTTCGTCAATACATGCAGGAGCGTTTCTAATGTTACGCAAAGCGATTCTGTCTTTAGCATTACTCAGCTGCAGCGTTTGGGCTGGGCCAAAAGTAGCGTTTGAAACGACCCTTGGTTCATTTACGGTTGAGTTAAACGAAGAGAAAGCACCTATCACTGTCGCTAATTTTCTGAAATATGTAGAAGATGGGAGCTACGAAGGTACTATTTTTCATCGTATTATCCCAGGCTTCATGGCACAAGGTGGCGGCTTTAACCAAGATATGCAGATGGTGAAAACATACGCGCCAATCAAAAACGAAGGAAATAATGGCCTAAACAATGACCGTACTACCATCGCCATGGCACGAACTAATGCACCAAACTCTGCAACTCGTCAGTTTTTCGTCAACTTAGTCGACAATGACTTTCTCAACTATGGCGCTCGACCACCAGGTTATGCTGTATTTGGTGAGGTTACTGAGGGGTTCGACGTTATCCAGAAAATGGCTCAGCAGCCGACCACGACAGTAGGCCGAATGCGTGATGTACCAGAGACGCAAATCGTCATCACCAAAGCTACACTACTTAAATAGCCAAAACGATAAGCCCTTTGAATAATCGAAGGGCTTTCTCTTTCAACGGCTTCATTTTATTGGATTGATTTATGTCTTCATTACCTTCCATCACTTGGTTGGAAACGGTAAAAAGTTACCTCGATAAACGACTCATGTGGGTTTTCATGCTGGGCTGCTCTAGCGGCTTTCCGTGGGTTCTTATCGGTTCAAACATGTCAGGTTGGCTAAAAGATGCCGGCTTGACCCTCTCCGCAATTGGCTATTTTGGTAGCGTTTTTGCGGTCTATGCGATCAACTTTCTGTGGGCACCTCTGGTTGACCGCGTGAAGCTGCCAGTCCTCTTTAGACTACTGGGGCAAAGACGTAGCTGGATTTTCTTTTGTCAAAGTATCGTACTCGTCGCTACCCTATTTATTGCCGGCGTTAATCCAGCGGAAAACTTGGTGTTTGCGTCACTACTCGCCTTGTGCATTGCAACGGCTTCAGCGACACAAGACATCGCAATTGATGCTTTTCGTATTGATACTTTCCCAAAGTCAGAAGAGTCTAAACTGCCTCAAGCTTCTGCAATGGCGGTCATTGGCTGGTGGACAGGTTATTCACTACCGGGTTATTTAGCGTTTGTTAATGCTGACAGTGTCGGTTGGAATGGTGTGTACTACGGGATGGCGGTGATAGTCGGCATTCTAATGGTCTTTACGATTTTAGTCGGTGAACCGAAGACTCAACGCGAACAACTTCAGTCTGCCGCTGAACAACGCCACAAAGAAGTGGTTGGTTCAAAAGTCGTAGCTTGGTTTACCGTGACTGTTGTAGAACCTTTCCTTGATTTCTTTAATCGCAATGGCGTCCGTGTCGCGATTACTCTGTTGCTGTTCGTTTTCCTATTTAAAATTGGCGAAGCGTTTTTGGGCAGGATGTCGATCGCGTTCTATAAAGATATTGGTTTTAGCAATGAACAAATTGGCTATTACTCCAAACTGATCGGTTGGGGAGCCACCATCTTCTTTACTTTTGTCGGAAGCATGTTCAACGTTAGGTTTGGTATTGTACGTGGATTAATGATCGGCGGTATTGCTATGTCTGCCAGTAACTTGATGTTTGCTTGGATTGCTTCGGTAGGCCCAAACGAGCACTTGTACTTAGCCACGATTATTGTCGATAACTTTACGACTGCTTTCTCAACTGTCGCTTTTGTTTCATTTTTGACGATTCTAACCGGGCAAGCATTTTCGGCAACTCAGTATGCGTTGCTTGCCTCTCTAGGAAACTTCGGACGGACGACTCTTGCTTCTTTCAGTGGCGAGCTAGTGGATTATCTTAATGATTGGAGCACATTCTTCGTGCTTACCGCTGTCATGGTCGTGCCAAGCTTGATTATGTTGTACTCGCTACGACATTACTTTGATGCTCTATTGGAAAAAGCACGTCACAAACATTAACGAAACATATAAAAAACCACCGAATTCGGTGGTTTTTGTTTTGCGAGATATAAGATAAGAGGTCTATGGGTATAACCCTTTACCAAACATATTAAATATACGTGCCACGCCTTGAGTAAAGATCATCGGCTCAGTCAATACGGTTAAACACAAGCAGTCTTCTCCGGCCTTAGTGTAAGGGCTGTGCTTCACTGATGCGTCTCTAATCATCAAATCGCCTTCTTCATATTGGCCATCCTCGTCACTAAATCCACCATGTAGGATCAATGTAGACTCCAGGCCTTTGTGCGTATGTTGAGGAATTTGCACATCTTCCCCGATGTACATTAAGCTGACACGAGCGTCTTCCCCTAGGTCAATCTGAGCACTGAAAACCTTGCCTCCGTAACTTCTCCATGACCCTACGAGGTCAGAGAAACGCGCTAGAGTTTTAGGAAGAGCGAAACTTTTTCCTGCCACATTAACAGCAGCAGAGTCGCGGATCACGATATTATCAGTCGCTGGCTCCGCATTGATGATGTCATTAAACATGTCGTCAAATTCAGAAACATACTCAGAAGGTATGTCACTTACGATGTTCGCTTGACTTGCTTCGACTTGGTTCACATAAGCTCGGCACTTGGTGCATGTTTCTAAATGGGTTGCGACCACAAGACCAGAAACTGCATCAATGCTTCCCGAAGCGTATGCTTCTAACAAGCTGTTATCTGGGTGTTTGTTCATAGTTGCTCCGTATGCATTGAATGCCTTAGCTTTTCTACTGCAAGCCTCAGCCTGGATTTTACGGTACCGAGGGGTATATCAAATAATTCCGCGACCTGTTGATGAGGTAACTCTTCAAGATATACCGCTTGTAAAACATCTCTCTGGTTTTTCGGTAATATATCTAAAAACTTAACCACCTGTTCTTTCAACATATCTTGTTCTGGTGAATAGTGATCAACAAGATCAGGTGGATAATACTCTGACGGCCAAATGTCATCAGAATGAATGTGTAATTCCTTACCTTTCTGTTTTCTCAGCAGATCAAAACAAAGGTTTCGGATTATGGTATATATCCAAGTCGATAACGCGCTCTTTTCACCATCATAGAGGTGCGCTTTCTGCCAAACTGTCGCCATGGTCTCTTGCACCATCTCCATAGCAACTTGCTCATTACCAACATGTTTGTAAGCGAATTGCTTCAGCTTGGGTGCGTAAAAACGGAATACAAAAGCGAAAGCATCTTTGTCTCGATCCTTCACTTTATCCATGTAATCGTTCCAATCACTGCGCCCCAGTTTTTTCGGGCTATCACTCATCATAATCGGCCTTAATTTGTGGGAGGAGTTTCCTCCTCCCATTCTTCCTAATCGGTCACGTCATCGACCAACAAGTTGAAACCACCGTTGTTCCCATCATCAATGGCAACGACTTGGTACACAACACCGTTCATTACATTGACTGGTGCTGAGTCAACCGCAACAATACTTGGGTTACCAGCCACTGTTACCGTTACATAATATGTACCTTCAGCGACATATAATCCTTGTACACTATTTTTATACGCAAAATTAGCAATAGTTGGATCACTTCCATCTATTCCTGCACTCGTAGTGAGGTAAATATCCACCATTTCCGCTATAGGATTAGCCGCCGCGTGTGTCACATTCAATGTCGCGCTAGTCGTCACAGCGCGTCTCATATCTTCAACAACCAGAGCTTCGATATCAATCGCTGGGCTAACAACACCGACTGCATAAACACTGTAATCCATTCCACCTGCAACCATTAACCCGTCAACATCTATGATCGGATTGGTTGTTGTGCCATCCACGTAAACATCAATATCGTAATCCCCAGCAGCAAGATCCAAATAACCACGAATCTCTTTGAACGCTAAGTCGGCAAGAGGAGCGAAGGCCGCCCCGTTAACGTTAACATCGACGACTGGCGCTCCATCGACAAGGTGTCCGACTCTTACTTCAGCTTGGCTGCCCATATCTTCAATTATAGAAGAGCCCGAACCGTCCAACACCAAGAGTTTGACAGGTGACGTGCTATTCGAATCTCCTGTGCCGATAGCGGCAATCGTCAAGTTGGAGTTAGCCGCAAGAGGTACTGTGCCGGAGTCAAAAGCAACGCTGTCTCCTACGGCAAGTCGAACTTGATACTCACCAGCTGGGATGTTCAATACGTCGGTAGAAGCTTTGTAAGCAAGGTTAGTTATTGGAGTCGCGCTAGCAAGAGCAACACCTGGCTCAGTGACATAAAGATCAACAGCAGGAACGCCTGAAGCTGCATGAACAACTTGAACATCTAGACTATTGGCATCAGCCATTGAATCGGCGCTGCGAGTCACAACTAAAGGCTCAACTGGGTTTGGCGAACCATCGGCATCGCCAACAACGAACACGTTATAATTGAGGTCGGAATCAAGATCTAGTTCTGTTTTAGGTATTACGGTCGCGGTTTCATTACCTGGGAGCTGAACATCGACCTGAATCGAATTCATCCCCTCTCGCAATTTAACGTAGCCAGATCCCACACCATAATCAACATTCGTTAATGATGGTTTATCGTTGATCCACACATTTGCAAGCGGCGCATCAGAAGACGCGTGCACTGCCTGTAAATTGGAATACTCGATAGTGTCACTGTCGGAGCCACACGCCGCCAGTCCTAATGTCGCAACAATAGTTAGCGCAGCTTTATTAAATCCTTTCATATCCTTGCCTCTTTGTTAGTCGGGGCTTCTATGGCTTCTGTCAGAAATTGCAACGCAGAAATACAGTCCTCTGCGCCGACTAGCTGTTCGAACAGATTGCAGTCTAGGGGTAGTAACTCAAGCCAACGCTGAGTAACCCAAGCAGAGTCATCGTAAAAACGATGCTGGTAGAGGCTTCCAAGTTGAGGAAACTCTTCATAAACATGGGATAACTGCTGGCTTAAAAAGAAGAAATCTGGTGAGTTGTCTAGATGTTGCCAATTGTCTAACCATTCAACCTCTGCATGACGTAAGCCATCCGCATCTGCACGGACGCGTTTGACAACAAAGCGTTGTTCACCAGCAACTGTAATACCAAGAAGGCCATCACTGAGTGTTTCAAAATCAACGATCCTGACCAAAGTTCCGATAGATGAAACGTTACCCACGTCTTTAGGGTCACCTTCACTTCCTACTAGGCAAACTCCAAAACCCATATTTTGTAGGCTGCATTCCTTTACCATTCGCTTATATCGTGGCTCAAAAATGCGCAGATTCATTTTACCTTCAGGGAGTACAACTGAAGTGAGTGGGAATAACATGACTTCTTTCATTCAAACGTCCTCTTTGATTCACGGATACATACGAATCCCTTATCACTCCGATCACTAACGATTTATGTTGGTTAATCGACTGGCTTAAAAAGTCATAAAATCGCTTACGCAAACGATCCAAATCACATATTTATTGCAATAAAATGCAACAAACAAAAAGTTCCGTAAATAAAGATAATTTCGTGATGCAACTCACCAAAAACGTTTCATTTTGCACCCTTTATCACTTTCATTTGGGATTTTTATCGCTATTATTCCCGCCAATTGGAAAGCGCAGCACAGATTGCGTGTTCTGAATCATTACAAACATAGAGAGTCCCCTTATGCGTAAATCACTTTTAGCTCTTAGCCTTCTAGCGGCTACTTCAGCTCCAGTTATGGCGGCAGATTACTCTGACGGCGATATTCACAAAAACGATTACAAGTGGATGCAATTTAACCTAATGGGTGCATTTGACGAACTTCCAGGTGAGTCTTCACACGACTACCTAGAAATGGAATTCGGCGGCCGCTCTGGTATCTTCGACCTTTACGGCTACGTTGATGTATTCAACCTAACTTCTGATCCAGGTAGCGACAAAGCTGGCGCAGAGAAGATCTTTATGAAATTCGCTCCACGTATGTCTCTAGATGCGGTAACTGGTAAAGACCTATCTTTCGGTCCAGTTCAAGAGCTATACGTTGCAACTCTAATCGAGTGGGGTGGTAACTCTGGTGTTAACTCTCAAAAAATCGGTCTAGGTTCTGACGTAATGGTTCCTTGGTTTGGTAAAGTTGGTGTTAACCTATACGGTACTTACGACGGCAACAAAAAGGATTGGAACGGTTTCCAAATCTCGACTAACTGGTTCAAACCATTCTACTTCTTCGAGAACGGTTCATTCATTTCTTACCAAGGCTACATCGATTACCAATTCGGTATGGATGATGATGCTGGTAACAAGTTTGGTTCAACCGCGTCAAACGGTGGTGCAATGTTCAACGGTATCTACTGGCACTCAGACCGCTTCGCAGTGGGTTACGGTCTAAAAGGTTACAAAGACGTGTACGGTATCAAAGATACTGATGGGTTCAAGTCAACTGGCTTTGGCCACTACCTTGCTGTAACTTACAAGTTCTAATTGAACCACTAAGTTTGCTCAAAAATGGCGCCTTTCGGCGCCATTTTTATTTGCTTTCCTTTTTTCCCTCATTATCCTTGCAGCAAACCTTTTTAATGAGAGCGTTTGGTGAATATCCTTATCCTCGGTCCAGGTGCGGTGGGCTCACTCTGGGCAACAAAATTTAAGCTTGCCGGGCACAATGTTTCATTGTGGGGAAGAAGTTCTGAAAGCCAACAATCACTTCAGTTGGATGACACACCCGCAATCGTATTCAGTAATCAAGATATTTCCTCCGTAAATAAAGCAGATCTCATTTTGATCACGGTAAAAGCTTGGCAAATGGAAGACGCCATTCAGCCTTTACTGCCTCATATCAACGCAGACACGATTATCATGCTGATGCACAATGGTATGGGTACCGCCTCTGGCGTGGAGAAGGCTCTGCCAAACAATCCTATCGTGCTCGCCACAACGACGCACGGCGCATACAAACCAGATAACCAACACGTACTGCATACCGGTCACGGAACAACGCAAGTGGGTGGTTATAATGACAAAGGAATGCAGTGCACTTTTCTGAAAGATGTTATGCATAATGCCCTTCCAGAGGCCATTTGGAATCCACACATCCAATCTGCGTTATGGACTAAGTTAGCGATCAACTGCGCGATTAACCCACTGACTGCGATTCTCCAGTGTAAGAATGGTGAACTTGCGAAGCCCGAGTTTAAGATACAACTCGAAAGCATCACTCAAGAACTGGTTGAAGTACTGAGTAAAGAAGGTATTGCTATCGAGTTTCGCTCTCTTTTCGATACGGTAATGCAAGTGGTGAACGCCACAGCTGAGAACTATTCTTCAATGAGACAAGACGTATTCCATCAGCGTCGAACGGAAATTGATTTTATAACCGGATACTTGTTAAAGGCTGCCAAGAAACATCGCATCAATACGCCTGAGAATTTAAAACTTTACCAACGCATCAAACAAATAGAACAAAGCTGGACAGAACAATGAGTAAGAAAATCTTAGTACCAATCGCTCCAGGCACCGAAGAAATGGAAGCCGTCACCGTCATCGACATGATGGTTCGCGCGGGTTATGACGTTACAGTAGCGAGTGCTGCTTTTGATGGCTCATTGACGATGAAAGCTTCTCGCGGAGTCACATTAACGGCAGATTGTAAGCTGGTCGATATCGCTGATGATGAGTTTGATGCCATAGCGCTTTCTGGTGGTGTTGGTGGTGCAGAAATTTTCCGTGATAGTACGGTGATGATAGAAATCCTTAAGCAGCACATCTACGAGGGAAAATTGGTTGCTGCTATCTGCGCATCACCGGCGTTGGTATTGCAACACCATAATCTTTTCCCACAATCACTGATGACCTGTCACCCGAGCTTGCAGTCACATATCCCGGAAGAGAAGTGGCGCAGCAAACGCGTGACCTTTGATATCAACCACAACCTGATCACTAGTCAAGGTCCGGGTACAGCTTTAGAGTTCGCGATGGAAGTAATCATTCAACTCTCAGGTAAAAAACACGCATGGTCAGTTGCTGAACCAATGATCCCTCTGCCTACTCTGCACTACCACAAGCTTGGTGAAGAATAATGTTTGACGTAAATGCTGTACGTGAGCAATTTCCCGCTCTAAATCAATCCGTCAACGATACGCCCTTAGTGTATCTAGATAGCGCAGCGACAACGCAAAAACCGCAATGTGTGATTGATGTCATCAGTCATTACTACAGTGCGCAAAATGCCAATGTTCACCGTGGCAGCCACAGTTTAACGGCTAATGCCACCAGCCAATTTGAAGCGGCACGAGAACGAGTGGCAAGCTTTATTGGTGCAAACAGCTCTAAAGAGATCATTTGGACACGGGGCGCAACCGAAGCACTGAACTTAATTGCTCAAACCTACGCCCGTAGCACGTTACAACCAGGTGATGAGATCTTGATTAGCGAGATGGAGCACCACGCCAACATCGTGCCCTGGCAAATCGTGGCAGAACAAACGGGTGCTAAAGTCATTAAAGTTCCGATGACATCAGATTGTCAGTTCGACATCAGTGCATTTGAGGCGCTTCTGTCTGACCGCTGTAAAATTGTTACTTGCGCACAAATAACCAACGTAACAGGCACACGCCAACCTATCGAAAAAATCACTGAACTGGCGCACAACGTTGGCGCGGTTGTTGTAGTTGATGGCGCGCAAGGCATCGTACATGAGCAACTTGATTTATCGGCATCAGATATCGATTTCTACGTTTTCTCAGGTCACAAACTTTATGCACCAGCAGGCATTGGGGTTTTATACGGCAAGCTTGAACTTTTGGAAGCCATGCCACCATGGCACGGCGGCGGCAAAATGGTTGAACGCGTTTCTTTCGAGAAAACGACGTTTTCTGCACTTCCTGGTAAATTTGAAGCGGGCACACCAAACGTTGCGGGCGCGATTGCTCTAGCGAAAGCCATTGAGTGGTACCAAGGTTTTGACCATCACGAAGTAGAGGCTCATTTCCATGTGCTTCAGGATAAGGCCTACCAAGCACTAAGCGCTTTGGATGACATCCATATTCTAGGCTATCAACCGAATGCCTCTGTACTGACCTTCGTAATGGACGGCGTTCATCACCAAGATATTGCGACGCTGCTCGATCAACAAGGCATTGCGGTACGAGCAGGACACCACTGCGCTCACCCATTGATGGATGCGCTAAATGTGAAAGGCACGGTACGCGTCTCTTTTGGTATTTATAACACGACGAGCGATGTGGAAAGACTCATCGCCGCCGTTGAAAAAGCCGTCGACATGCTATAACGCCAACGGTTTGATTTGGAGTAACCAACAAGGTTACTCCATCTGCCTATCCAGAGTCGCCACGCAATTTCTGCCATTTCTTTTCGCAGCATAAAGCGCTTTATCTGCATGCGCATACAAACGTTTGGTGGTTTCATTTCTGCCTATTTCCACCACGCCTACACTCACCGTGACCGGAATTTCAATCTTTTCAAATTCGAACTGACAATTTTGAATGTGGGAACGTACTTCCTCTCCTACCTCTTTCGCCGCCGACAGAGAAGTTTCTGGCAAAATAATCGCAAACTCCTCCCCTCCGACTCTTGCGAAAATTTCGTCTTTGACGAGTAAGTGAGAAACCAAATCAGCTAACGTTTCTAAGACATGGTCTCCCGCATCATGGCCACGTTTATCATTAATGACTTTAAAAAAGTCCAAATCAAACAATAACAACGCGGAGTGATAGTTCGGCTCTTGAGCTTTAATGACCTCTTCTGTGAGCTTTTCGAAAAAAACACGTCGGTTGTAGATATTGGTGAGAGCATCTATTTGGCTTTGATGGCGAAGAAGGGTTTCAACTCGGTGGCGATTGGAGATGTTGCGTGTAAGAATAAGGACAACGCGACGACCCCGGTATTTTATAGCGAGTGGGCAGATCTTGCCTTCGTAGTATAGGTCGCCTCTTGGCCCACTGTTAGCATCTATTCCCTGAATGCTGTCGGCGCACATCTTGTACTCGATCGTCACAATACTGTCTTGTTTCAGTGACCGCTTTATCTGTTCGATAAACCAGTCAGCTTTATCTTTCTCGAGTACGCTGTGCAGCGTCTCACCTATCAAATTACTTCCATCGTGATAGGCTTTTTTATCTGTTCCTCCAAAAACATCAATATAGATACCATCTTCACTCAGAATAAAAGTGGGGTCTGGCATTCCGGATAAAACGTCTTGCGCATGTTCCAAGGTGAATTGCATATAGGGAGGTTCCTAGCATTTGTATCTAAGTAACCCAATCGCTTCCAAGTGTGTTTCCACATAGGGGAATAGGAGCGGATGGGGCATATGTCTATTATCTAATATAGAAAAATTTTAAATACAATTGAGTTTATAAAAACCAAGTGGGCAATATAATGAACCAGGATCAATAGAATGGTTAATTAACGCTAAAATAGTCGACCATTTGCATACTTTTTATCCATAAGCAAAAAATATCTCAACTCAGATACAAAAAACGCCAAACAGCTAGGCTATTCGGCGTTTTTTAAGAGTTGGGAAAATGACTCGTTACACGGCGATTTGCTTAATCTGCTCTACAATAGCTTTCAAGCCATTACCACGTGACGGGCTTAAATGGGAGACAAGCCCCAGCTGATCAAAATAAGCATCAATATCAAATGCTTGAATTTGATCGGCCGTTTTACCGTCATAAGCAGCCATTACCAAGGCAATCAATCCACGGACGATACGCGCATCGGAGTCCCCACAAAAATGCCAAACGCCATCTTGCTCTTGGCTCACTAACCACACCAAGCTTTCACAACCCGAAACGGTAACTTGTTCTGATTTCAGCTCTTCTGGCATTTGTGGCAGCTTTTTACCCCACTGAATAACCTGACGGTAACGATCTTCCCAGCCTTGAAGTTGCTGCATAGTCGCTACAATGTCTTCGCTGGTGATATCTGTACCAAATGGAGAAACGGGAAAATCTGTCATGATGCGCTCTTCTTCTAGTTTACTTCTTATATTTTGAAATCAACTTCTCAACGATTCGCGATACCGCGACAAAGCCAAACGTTGCAGTTACAACAGTCGCCGCACCAAAACCGCTAGCACAATCCATACGTTTTGGGCCTTCCGCTGTCGACTTCACACCACACACTGAACCGTCTGCTTGAGGGTACTTCAGCTGCTCGGTTGAAAACACGCAATCAATACCAAACTTACGAGCCGGATTCTTAGGGAAGTTATGATGACGACGCAGGGTGTCTTTGATTTTCTTCGCTAGAGGATCTTGGATCGTTTTCGTTAAATCAGCGACCATGATCTGCGTTGGGTCAACCTGACCACCAGCACCACCCGTGGTGATCACTTTGATCTTGTTGCTGCGGCAATACGCCAACAAAGACGCCTTCGCTTTTACGCTGTCAATCGCATCTAGCACGTAATCAAATTCTTTGCTTAAGTACTCATGTTGATTGTCTGGCGTGATGAAATCATCAATCAGATTGACTTTACACTCTGGGTTGATCAATTTGACACGCTCGGCCATCACTTCAATTTTGCTTTGGCCAACGGTGCCCGTCATCGCATGAATTTGGCGGTTAATATTCGTGACACAAACATCGTCCATATCAATCAGAGTCAACTCACCGATCCCCGTACGAGCCAGCGCTTCCACCGCCCATGAACCTACGCCACCAATACCAATCACACAAACGTGTGCAGCGCGAAGAATGTCTACTTCACTGTTGCCATAAAGACGACGAGTGCCGCCAAAGCGTTGATTGTAGCTGTCAGATGCTGGGGTATCGAGTTCACGCATATTGAAGTCCAGATGATCGATAGAAAAACAAAGAGTGCGATTTATACGCACTCTTTGATGAAATGTCTAGATAAGAGAGTGTTCCTCTTTCTTGGGTCGCTATTGTAGCTTTTCTGGCGGCAAAGCCCAAGGCGCTTGAGTTGGTGAGTTTTCCAGCCCAAGTTTCCAAACTCGACCAAAATGCTTGTAGTGCCCTGCTTCCGTTCCTGCTCTCGCACCAATGCCATGATACAGATCCAAATGGTTCTGTTTTACCGCACCACCAGTGTCTAAAACGATCAGCATTCGCAGTTGATGCGCACCGCTCCACGTACCATCCGCATTCAGCAATGGTACTTCCGCCAAGATTGGTGTCCCCATTGGTAAGATAGAACGGTCACCCGCGACCGCCGCCATTGGCAACAAAGGAATACCAGCCGACCCCGTTACTGGCGCTTCCGCTTTTGGTGCAAAGAAGACGTAAGAAGGGTTTTGCTCCAACAACTCGCGCACTGTCGCATCGTCGTTGTCCATCACCCACTCTTTGATTGCTTTGAGGGACATTTTTTCACGCGGCACTTCACCACGTTCAATCAAAATGCGGCCAATACTAACGTAAGCTTTATTATTTTTCCCTGCGTACGCGAAGTACTCCAACGTATCATCATCTTCAAAATGCACATAGCCACTGCCCTGCACTTCCATCATAAACGGGTCAATACGATTAGGCGCATAACCTAGCACTAAACCTTGGCCATCTAATGCCCCGTTGTAGATCTCCGCGCGAGTCGGACAATCTGATGAGCAGTTTGGCTTGCCATAAACTGGGTACTTAAAAATGTCGTTTGGTGTATGACGCAGCTCCATCACGGGAGAAAAGTATCCGGTAAACAGTACATTACCTTTTTGATCACCACCGCCTAATTGCGCAGCTTGAATGCCAAACGCACTCAACGCGCTGGTGTCTCCGCTTTGTTGCGCCCACTCACTTAATCGTTGATATAGCGGTTGGTAAATCTTCGCCATGGATGGTGACTTTATCACCACTTGCTCTGCTTGCTTGTTAAATTCAGTAAAATCGCGTGGTTTGTTAGACTCAACTACGTCCACTTTATTGAGGATCTGAGGAAACTCACCATCAAGATATTGCTGAGCACGATCATTTTGTTGAGCACAGCCAAAGAGTAGGCTCAAAGAGATAATAGGAAGGAGTTTTTTTAACACGTGTCTTTTCCGTAAAAGAGAATAGCAAAAGGATGGCAAACAAATGAATACGACGCAATTGAAAAGGAACGACAAAATGTTTCAACGCTAAGCCAATCCGTTTACTCGTTGTAAATTCATTCAGTTAATGCAACATGATAACAGCGGAAGAATTACGGAATTGTCCGGATTATGTTTGAAAGTAAAATTTACTGATTGAGAGATGAAGTTGTGATCATCCATGTGACTCACAGACGAAAAAGCTGTCAGCTTAAGAGACAATAATAAAAACGACTATCTTACCGCAATCCTTGCACGCCCCTCTAAACGGAATACAGGTAGATAATGTGCATTAGCATCCAGCTTCATTTCTGCATGCTGCTTACCCACAAAATTGAAGTGCCGCTCATTTGAACCCACTCGATACGAAAACGAATCCCCATCGAATTCAAAACTGGTCGCCACTGTAGAACCATTTACGGTAACACCGCGCTCACTCAACACAAATTCTTCACGAGCATAAGGCGCAACATCTTGCTCAACCCAGCGACCATAAATTATCGATTTGGGAATGGGCGGATTAATGGTTCGAGTAATCAAATCACTATACAGCATGCACACGACAACGGTTCCAACTATCGCTATAAGCATGAGAGAACGCTCTAGCCACTTACGAAGCATTGATTTAGATGACGTTTTTGACAGATTTGAAGCAGTGATCGCAGCATTCTTATTAACAGCAGAAGACATGAGGTTCACGTATTGAGGAAAGACGCACCCATTGTAACCTTCCCTTTTAACGGGACCAAGAACCTACCTCAATATGTTTGTGCTTTATTCCAAAATTTCACCTTGCCACCAAGTGAATAAAAAGGCATTATTTTAACATAATTAAACAAGGGAATGGCTGTAGTGAAAATTCGTAGTACTGCTCTCGTAAAAGGATTCCGTCAATCAACACCTTATGTCAATGCTCACCGCGGAAAAACCATGGTGATCATGCTGGGCGGAGAAGCCGTCGCACACAAAAATTTTGGCAATATTATTAATGATATCGCACTCATGCACAGCCTCGGAATCAAAGTCGTGGTGGTGTATGGTGCACGTCCTCAAATTAATCAGCTGCTAGAAAAACAAGACCTCACTACGCCTTACCACAAAAATATCCGCATTACGGATGAATCGGCTTTATCTGTTGTTATGCAAGCTGCCGGACAACTTCAGCTTGCGATTACTGCGCGCCTATCAATGAGCCTCAACAACACTCCGATGGCAGGCACCCAGCTCAATGTCGTTAGCGGAAACTACATCATTGCTCAGCCACTCGGCGTTGATGATGGTGTGGACTATTGCCATAGTGGACGCATTCGCCGCATTGACACCGACGCGATTAATCGCACGCTCGACCAAGGCTCTATTGTGCTACTTGGCCCCATTGCTAGCTCTGTGACTGGCGAGTGTTTTAACTTACTTTCTGAAGAAGTCGCGACACAACTGGCGATAAAGCTGGGTGCGGATAAGCTGATTGGTTTTTGCTCCGAACAAGGTGTCATTGATGACAACGGCAATGCTGTCGCCGAATTACTGCCAATTGAGGCGGAGCATGTCATCAAAACGCTCTCTGAAAATACGTCTCCTGATCTAGATTACAACACAGGAACACTGCGCTTTCTTAAAGGCTCTATTGCCGCTTGCCGTGCCGGAGTACCTCGTAGCCACTTGATCAGTTATAAAGTAG
>NZ_JADDYH010000074.1:98255-283546 GCF_015163595.1 Vibrio sp. OPT41
ATGGCGCCTTAATTCAGGAGTTGTTCTCTTTCGATGGCATCGGAACCCAAGTTGTTATGGCGAGTGCTGAACAAGTGAGGCAAGCTAATATTGACGATATTGGCGGTATCTTAGACCTCATTCGTCCTTTAGAAGAACAAGGTGTACTCGTTAGACGCTCTCGAGAGCAGCTAGAGCAAGAGATTGGAAAATTTACCATCATCGAAAAAGACGGCTTGATTATTGGCTGTGCTGCCCTTTATCCATACCCAGAAGAGCGCAAAGCTGAGATGGCTTGCGTAGCGATTCACCCTGACTATCGTGATGGAAACCGAGGTTTGTTACTGCTCAACTACATGAAACATCGTTCTAAATCCGAAACCATTGATCAGATTTTTGTCCTCACGACACATAGTTTGCATTGGTTTAGAGAGCAAGGTTTTTACGAAGTCAGTGTCGACTATTTGCCTGGAGCCAAACAAGGGTTATATAACTTCCAGCGTAAGTCAAAAATCTTAGCGTTAGATTTATAGCTTAACCTTAAATCAGGGAGCGAAACTTAACGTTCCGCTATACCAAAACCTCAAGGTGCGGGATTCAGCTCATTAACGCTCAACCCTGCACATCGAGCTTGTTTAGGAACGAGTTTGTTTAGGAGTAAGGCCACACATAAACCCTACTCCGGACTAGCGGGTCATCATGTAAACCCAACTTAGAAATGCGCAAACCATTGCTTGATTTTTGTTCCAATTTTATCTTTTAAATATACATTTGGTTGGCTATACTCTGCTCGCTAGTGATTGGTTTTTAACCAATACGAATGGATCTAGGTGATGTAATGTAGCCTTCACCCTAAAATACTGGGCAATTGAAAAACTAGTTAGCTCCGTATTGCACACCAAGGACAGTTGTTAATCTGACTTTCAATAAGCCGAGACGAGCACTGTTATGAGAACAATCATTTGTAATTCGCTTCAAAGTTTCTGGGATATGGCTGACAATCAGTTTTTAGAAGGCCTAGATGTTCACTGTGTTTTTCCGGTGAATGACGCCATTCGAGACTTTATCCTTACTTATCAACAGCAATACAAAATACGCAGCGTGTCTTTTACCGATGCCTTTGCACAACGTACATAAAAGAAGACCGAGCCATAAGCTCGGTCTTCTTGTTTTAGTTAGTAAGCCGATGTACTAATCCACTCGCGCGAGTAGTTTTCACCTTAATGCCTCGCTTCAGAACATTGAGTTCGGCGTAAAGAGCTAAACGCTTTTTCGCGCGGGTAATGCCTGTGTAAATCAACTCACGGGTTAATATCGGGCTAAAGTCTGGTGGCAAAATCATCAGGGTGTAATCAAATTCACTGCCTTGCGATTTATGGATGGTCATGGCGTAAGCCGTTTCATGTTCAGGTACTCGGCTTGGCAAGACCGATTTCACACTGCCGTCAGGTAACTCGAAAAAGACTTTCAAACGCGGTTCTTCTTCACTGTCATCTCGCATACAAATACCAATATCACCGTTATACAAACCTAAACCGTGATCATTACGCGTAACCATGACGGGTCTGCCGTGATACCAAATTTCATCCTGAACTTGAATGAACTTGCGCGCCGCGAGCGCTTTCTCGATGCGTTGGTTTAGCCCAGCCACACCGAAGTCACCTTCACGGATCGCGCACAGCAGTCGGCATTGGTTGAAGGTATCTAACACCGCTTTGGCTTTGTGCGTTAGCGACTCTGGCTCTCCGGTTTTAGGATCGATTTCTTGTTGTCCAATGCGTTTGAGGTAACGACCGTATTCCTGCACCAACGTCTGCATCATTTGGTTGTAATGCTGACTACTTAGGGCGAAATGTTCGATATCGGAAAAGTCACGCGCCCAGACATTATCTACGCTCGCAGCAGAACCGGAATTAACCGCTTTTGCCAACTGACCAATGCCTGAGCGAGCGTCAAATCGGTAGCTCTTTTGCAGCATACATAAGCTATCGGCAATGCTGGAGGCACTGTTCCCCGTATGGGCTAAAGTATCGAAACCCGTCAGTTTTGCGATGGCTGACGCCTGCTCTTTGCCATAACCCAATGCATGGAACGAACAGATATCACCCAACACAGCCCCTGCTTCAACTGAGGCAAGTTGGTCTTTATCACCTAACAAAATCAGCCGCGCATGCTTCGGTAAGGCATCGACCACTTTGTACATCATTGGTAAATCAACCATCGACGCTTCGTCGATAACTAAAATATCCAAATGCAGTGGGTTTTGCTTGTTGTGACGAAATTCTGCGCTATTAGGAATCGCGCCCAGCAACCTATGTAAGGTACTCGATTCAGTCGGAATTTTAGCTTTTAGCTCCGGAGAAACTGGCAGTTCTTGCACTGCTTTACCAATGGACTCGGTTAATCGCGCCGCCGCTTTCCCCGTCGGGGCCACCAGCTTGATGGTTAGATTTTTCTCGTGCGTCGCCTGTTCAATCAAAGCAGCAAGCAATTTGGTTACTGTCGTCGTTTTACCCGTACCTGGGCCACCAGAAATCACAGCAAATCGACGAGTTAACGCAACCGCCGCCGCGACTTTTTGCCAGTTCACACAAGCTGAGAGTGGCACGAGTTCATCCAGTGTTTGCAAATCTTGAACCTTGCGCGCATTGCTAAGCACGGCATCAATCGCGGGCCAATCCAGCGATTCGCTTGCGACCACGTCAAGGTGGTCACACACCAATTGCTGGCGCAACACTTGGTTGCTGCTTCCCACTTCTACTGCTTTGCCTAACGCGTTAAACAGAAAATGGTATTGGCGCGCAAATAGATGGTTGAGCAACTCGGATAATCGCGCTAACTCTTGCGGCTGCAAGTTCACTACAGCACCCAACTGATTAAGCTTTTCCGCCAGTGTCACTTCATAATGCCAATAGCGGTGCAGATACAGACGCTCGCCATCGAACATCAGCGGTAAGGCTTCTCCTTGCGCGCCGACCACGGTGGAATTTTTTAATACTTGAATCCAGTCTATGCCTTGCAACTGTGTGTTGAGCGCCAATGCCGACTCACCAAACAGCCCTAGCTTACTGGCTAAATCCGTAGATTGCCCTTGTGCATCGAACAGAGGCAGACAGATATGTCCTTTGCCGAGCTCACTACTGACAACACCCGCGATAAACGCCAATGCTTGGCTGTCCGACGATTCATCATGCGTTTGAGAATCAATAAAACAGGCGAATTGGTAGTCGAGCTGACGAATAGCGCCTTTGTGCGCCAAGCGTTCCAGCACTACCAATAGACTATCTTGGCCAGAATGAAGATTGTGATTTGTCGTCATTAAAGTAGCTCCATCTGCCCGGCTTGAGTTGAGCGCGCTTCAAGTGCTTGACCATCAATCAAACGATCCATCTCTTGTAAGAACTCGAAAGTTGGTTTTGCGGCGAAAATGCCGTGGTCACTCTGCCCATCCATACCGCGCAAGAACAAGTAATACACGCCACCGAAGTGATGATCATATTGATAATTCGCCAATCGGCTGCGTAGGAAACGATGCAGGGCTAACGCATAAATCTGGTACTGCAAATCGTAGCGGTGATCTGCCATCGCCGATTTCAGAGCCTCACCATGGTAGTGCGTCACATCGTCGCCAAGATGATTCGATTTCCAGTCAAGCACGTAGTATTTACCTTGATGTTCAAACACCAAGTCGATAAAACCTTTGAGCATGCCTTGCACGGTTTGGAAACCTAAATCCCCCGCTTTCGCCGACAACGGATCGTGACGTTGAATGACTCGGTTTAACGCCGGTGCAGACAACACTTCAATCGGCAGCAAAAATTCCATCTCCACCAAACGTTGCGACGGTGCTTTTTGATTCAGCAGCAAAGACTTACCATCCAACGGCGTTGCGAGTACGGTATCAATCAATTGCTGTAAAATGGGTAACCACTCTTCATCGAGCTGTTCGCTTTCCATCAAACCAAGGATGATTTGTGTATTCTCTTCCGTCGCGGCTGGCTGAGTAAATTCAATTTCCTCAAACAGGCTGTGCAGGAACGTACCCGGACGCGCACCACGAGGGAAGGTAAAAATAGAACGCTCTGGCTCCACCAAATCCGCTTCGTCTTGCTCTTCAGATGAGTCGATATCAAAACCTGTAATCTCAATCGTGGCATCATGCTCGGCGTGATGAGAGCCTTGCTTGACCAAGCCAGAATAACTGGTGATGCGCCAGTTTCTGTCGATAGGGTTTTGCAGTTCTTTCGCGCTAAGATCGTGTATTTCTTCTTGTGGCGCTACGTATTTCTCTTCGAGTTGCTGCGGCGGATCGGCTACAACGACACAATCAAGCTCGTCTTGTTGCTTTGTTAACCTTTGGTGCAAATCGTTAATGCCACCTTCTTGACCATTTTGAATCAAATAGCCAATTGCACTTCGGTGTACGCCGGTTGGCTCTTTGGTCGAACGACCATTGCGCAAAGGTGAGGCTCCAATAAAACACGCATACACAGCTCGCGTTAGTGCCACGTATATCAAGCGTAAGTCTTCCGCCAAACGCTCTTTATCCGCTTGCTTCATGGACGCATCGTTGCCAGTGATATCCAGTACCGTACGGTCATTGGCTGCATCGTAATATTTTGCTTCGCTGGCTTCTCGATAGCTGAACACAAACGGCAGAAATACAAGGTCATACTCCAAGCCTTTTGATTTGTGAATAGTTACGATCTGCACTAAGTTACGTTCCGATTCTAAACGTTGGATTTGGTCATCACTGCCACCCAAACCGTTTTCCGCATCACTGATAGACTGAGCGAGCCAACGCAGCAGACCGTGGTCGCTATCCAGTTCATTACTGGCTTGTTGAAGCAGTTCACCGATGTGCATTAAATCGGTAAGTACTCGCTCACCATTCTCACCCTGTGAACTCGCGCCTTCTTCTAGTAATCGCTCGGCAATATGGCGTTTGCTGATCACCGCGCGCAACATCGGTAGCACACCACGTTGAATCCAAAGTTTGCGATATTCTTTGAATTCGTTTACGGCGTTTTCCCACACCACTTCATCGTTATTAAGTGCATCCAAACTTGCTGCGTCGAGGGCAAACAGCTCAGAAGCAAGACTTGCACGCAGCGCACGGTCATTTTCTGGAGTCAGCACCGCTTGCAGCAAACGCTGTAAATCCTGCGCCACTGAACTGGTAAACACACTGTCTCGGTTAGACAGGTACACGCTGGCAATACCTTGGTCTGCTAGCGCTTGTTTGATCATTCGACCTTCGCTACCTGTTCGAACCAACACTGCGATATCGCCCGCTTGAACCGCTTTCTGTTTTTCGCCATTCACCAGACACGCTTGCCCCTGTTGAGCCTGCGTCAAAATAGTTTGGATTTGGCTTGCGGTCGCCTCTGCCATTCGAGTCAAATACTCGCCTTTTGGTAGCGGTTTATCATCCGCTTCTTGCAACCAATAAGTCAGCGCCGGTTGCTTTTGGCCACCCATAGTCCAAATGCGTTTTTCGGCATTGGGACTGTACTTAACGGGTAAGAACGGAATATCTGAATCATAGATAA
Source organism: Vibrio sp. OPT41 (assembly GCF_015163595.1). Lineage (NCBI taxonomy): Bacteria > Pseudomonadati > Pseudomonadota > Gammaproteobacteria > Vibrionales > Vibrionaceae > Vibrio > Vibrio sp. OPT41. The sequence goes on from NZ_JADDYH010000074.1 coordinate 103,787, forward strand.
ATGGACTGTCTGGCAAAGCAAATACTTGGTTTACCGCCTGCACCATATCTGCGCTAGAACGCCAGTTGGTTCCTAACGTATAGTGGGCACTTACTTGGTTACGCGCTTTGATATAAGTGAAAATGTCTGCGCCACGAAAGCCATAAATCGCCTGCTTGGGGTCACCGATCATAAACAAACCACATTCCGGGTTGTTCAGATAAATACGGCTGAAAATACTGTATTGAAGCGGGTCGGTATCTTGGAACTCGTCAATCATTGCGACGGGATATAAAGTACGAATACGCGCCGCTAAAAGCTCGCTTTCGTCCGTATCGATAGAAGCAGAAAGTTGCGTCAGCAAATCATCGAAAGAGAGCCACTGTTTTTGATTTTTCGCGTTGGCCAGCATTGCACGACAATGCTCAATCGCATGAGCAAGCAGTGGCGCTTTTAAGCTGATTGGATTGGCAAGAAATGTTTCAATGGCTTCAAATACCGCATGCTGCGGCGCACTGCCTTTCGGTGTTTTTTCCAACAAGACGTTTTGCGCGAATTTCTCCAGCTTGTCTGGATAATCGTAACCTGTAGTTTCCGTTGCAGCCCAAGCGTTTACCGCCTCCAACCACGTCGGCAGAGACTTTTTGGTGTAGCTACGTTTGTTAATATCTGAATCTGAAATCAGCGTTAAGAAGTCATCTTGGCTTTCTCGCCACTGTGCTTTTAATTCATCAATTTTTTTCAAATTTTCAGTATGAAGATCAGCCAAACTGCCTTTCATTGCAGGAACAGAAAGGCTTAACGGCGCACCAGTTAAGTAATTGCTGATGTCAGACAACAACGCAGATGGAGAGCTCCATAGCTGGCGAATTTCCCCAGCCAAGGTAAATGGCAACGGGTAGAAATTGCGGCGCCAGTAATCGGCTACAACTTGCGCTTTTAGGTGACTTTCATCGGTCACAAACTCGTTGTTAAATCGGCTGCCAGATTCAAACGCATTTTGCGTTAGCATACGTTGGCAAAAACCGTGAATGGTGTAGACCGCCGCCTCGTCCATCTGACGCTCTGCCTGCAATAAAATTTCTGCGGCTTGCTTGTGATCGTCAAACTCATTAAGCAAAGGTTGGATCACCGGATCGGAACTCTGTCCACGCGCAAACGCGATTCGCGCATCATGGATTCTTGCCCTGATACGATCGCGTAATTCCGCAGTTGCCGCTTCGGTAAAGGTTACGACCAGAATTTGGTCGACCGTAAGCGGTACGCGATGTCGAGTTTCCGCGCTGCCGTGACCAAGCAAAAGACGCAGATATAAACCTGCAATAGTGAAGGTTTTACCTGTACCTGCTGATGCCTCGATTAACCTCGCACCGTGCAGAGGAAACGTCATCGGTTCTAGTGGCGTTGGTTGAGGCTGCTCTGTGCGGTCTAACGTATGTAGAGGGCACTCTGCACCTGACATTTGATCCATAACGCTGAATCTCTCCGGATTATTTACTAGGACGTATCACCTAATAAATGTGATCTATAGTTAAAAATTCTATTAATATGTTTAACAAGTTGGATAATTTAGAGCTTTGTGAGATCTTTCTCACGGTTATCCATAAGACGTACCGTTAGTATGCGCCCCACGAGATAAGCCAAACCTTTTTGGCGGCACAACTCAAATGAATTAAACAAAAGTATCATGGTCCCTCTGACCTTGTGGCCGTACAGCGAACGCCCTACAAAAAATAATGATTTTCTGGCGGCCACCCTACTCTTCCTTCTCTTTATCCAACTGTCTTTATTACGCTTTTACGTCATCAGCGTCTTGAACCGCTAAGCGCGCACCTTGCAAAACTAATGCTGTCAGCAAACGAACTTCTGAGGCCAACCCATCATTCCAAGCAGGCCAAATTCGAAAGATGTACGCATTATTGCCTTCGCCCGGGCTCATGAAACCATCATTGAATGCGTCAGCCATTTTCTTCAAAGATTTCTCTTCGTCATCGACCCACTGACCACGGCTAAAGCCCGCTTCAACACAAGCCAACGCCGTTTTAGGGAAATAAGGCAAAGGCTTAGTCATGCCTTCGAAGAACAAGCGAACTAATTCAGTCAGTAGCTGTTTGGCATACTGCGCATCGGCAATGTCTGGGTAGATCAAATGCAGCGCGCCTTCTTTACGATCGTAGCCAATCAGATGAGTTTTCTTGGCATAACCCGACGCCGACATGGCAAGGTGATCGATCCACGCAGCCAGGTAATCTTGCGCTCGAATCTTACCGCTTCGGTAGCGAATCAAACCGGATTGGTAGCATTGAGTCAGCCAACCAATCAGGCGAACGTTTTTCTCTTCGCCTTCATTTCGCTCAAACAAAGAGTCAAACGTCAGGTCGATTTCCAAATCGTCTTGAGGCGCACCAGATAAAAACGCCAGTTTGTCCACCAGCTCTTCCGCCTGAACTCGGTTGGTTTCAAACTCGATATCACCAAACGCCCCCACCGGCAGTTTGCCTTGCGCGCGCTGTTGACTCATAAAGTGTTTAAGCACCTCTGCTTTTTTCTCTGGCTGCGTCAATGTCGTTTCAAGTAAGGTTTCTAACAGCTCATCACGCATTTGATAGCTTTCCAAACCACCTAAAACAAAGGGTTCGTCGTCTTCCATCACCGGTAGTGGCGGTTCAAAGATTACTTTTAAACGACGATTGAAAAAATACTGCACAGGTAAGCGCCAGAAACGTTGCAACTCGACTAAGTCGAGCTCAAGTGGGAACGTCGCTCCTAACATATAGTCGTCTAATGCCCGATTAAAATCACGACGAACATAGCCTTGCGATTGACTACTTTGAGTCAATGCCGCTGGAATCCACTCTTTCGCGTAGCTGGCGTGCATGCCTTGGAACGCACTTGGGCTAAACGGCACCATAGCGTGGGCATTCACCAACGCATTTAATAAGTTGTCGCCAGACTCATCAACGGGCAACGCTTCATCACCACTTAAACAATAGTTTTGGTGGCAGTATTCCATCAGCTCAGAAACCAGAACCGAAGGTACTCGCTCGGTGTTGTCTTGGATTGAACGGCCAACATAACTGATGTAGAGCGTTTGCTGTGCAGACAACATCGCTTCGAGGAATAGGTAACGGTCATCATCTCGGCGCGAACGGTCGCCCGGCTTGGTTCTTCCCGTCATCAAGTCAAAACCTTCTGGCGGCATAGAACGCGGGTACACGCCGTCATTCATCCCCAGTAGACATACGGTTCTAAACGGAATAGAGCGCATCGGCATCAGGGTACAAAAGTTCACTTGACCAGCCAGGAAGCGCTGACTGACTCGTGTGCCAGATAATTTGTTTTGAAGATATTGGCTGATGATCGACGGCGATAACGCATCATCAAATGCGGCATCAGCTAATTGCTCTTTGAGTTGGCTGAGCGTATCGCGAATGGATTTGAGCGCCATTTCGCCCTCTAACTCAACTGAGAAGAAGTCATCCAGCAGTAAAACTAAAGTCTCTCGCCAACCATCAATAGTCTGAACATGAGAAAGTTTGCTGCGATAAGTGCTAATTTGTTGGATAAAGTGTGCCAACTTGCCCGCAAGCTCTGCACCCATGCCTTGCACTTCGTTGTACGGAGATAAACTGCCTTGCTCGGTTTCAAACAAACCTGCGGATTCTGGCATCGCGTAGCCAAGCAACATGCGTTGAATACCAAATTGCCATGTGTTTTGACGGGTTTCCGGCAGTTCAAATTCGCGTCCGGTATTGGCATCCAACCCCCAGCGAATTCCCGATTCTTCAACCCATTGTTTGGCTTGTAAGAAATCATCTTCGCTGAGTTCAAAACGCTTTAATATCGCCGGAGTTTCCAGAAGTTCGAGTAGTTCTGATGCCAAACAGCGCGTATTGGGTAAGTTCACCAACTGCATAAATGCGGCCAGAATTGGGCTCTCTTGATCGGCGGTTCGGTCAGAAATCGAATAGGGAATAAAACGCTCACCCGGTGCGTTACCAAAGACCGCCTGAATCGCAGGGCTGTAAGCGTTGATGTCCGCGACCATCACGATAATATCGCGCGGTTTTAACGTTGGGTCAGCATCGAACATCGCCAATAGTTGATCATGCAGCACTTCCACTTCACGCATCGGGCTGTGGCAAGCGTGCAGGCTGAGTGATTTATCACCCAAGCGAACCACTTGTTTGTGATGACTGTTTTCAATCTGTTGGTCATCTTGATGTTCTTCAAGATTGAGAATATCCGCTTGCAATTGATGGAGTAGACTGTCGCGCTCAACATCAACAAACGCTTCAATTTCATGAGACTCCAGCTGAGACAACAAATACATATTGTCGCGCCCGAGTTTACCCATGGATGCCAACAGACTGTTTCCGACCACATCGGTGTGCAGCTCATCGATCACATTATCTTCCAGTGATCCTTTCAGTTGCTCAGTTTCACCTTGCACTTCCGAGTGATCGTCCTGCCACACAACGTGCTGACGATGTTTCGCCGCCAAACGAGCCAGATATTTGCGATCTCGAACTTCACCCCAGTAATAACGACACGGGTTGGTGAACATCAGATGCACGTCGATGTGTTCACCAATTGCTTTTAGCGCATCCATATAGCGAGGCGGCAACGAAGAAATGCCAAAAACAAACAAACGCTTGGGTAAATGGTCAAAATTGCCGTTAAAACTCTCTAACGTGTCGATAAAGTGCTCATAAAGGTTGGCACGGTGATATGGAGACTGTCCTAATGACACAGTGTGATCATACAACGCTTGCCATAAGATCGGCTGCCACGGATGCTCATCTTCCAGCTCTGGCACACTCTGCCCTGCTTCCCAACTTGCGATCCACTCCGGACGATACACCAAGTAACCATCGAAAATATCGGCAATTTTCTCAGCCAGTTGATACAGCTTAGAGTGATCACTGTCATCTTTGAGGTACTGCGCTAACGGCGAAAACACGTCTTGGTTGAGAAGCCCCGGCAGCAGATGCATCAACTTCCAAGTCATCGCTTCTTTGTTAAACGCACTGCGTTTTGGCACGTCTGGCAACACCTGCGTAAACATTTCCCAAATGAAGGTAGCAGGAAGCGGAAAATCAATGTTCGCGGCAACACCAAACTCTTTGGCCAATTCCATTTTTAGCCACTGGGACATGCCCGGACTTTGAACCAGAATTTGTTCTTTTTCGAACGGGTTTTCCAGCGGACTGATTCGAATCAGTTCGACAAGGAGTGATTTAAGAACGTCAACTTGGTTGGAGTGATAAACAGTAAACAAATTGGGAATACCGAGCGCCGATTGAAACTGTTAGCTAGCTTAGCACAGCCCCATTTAAACCCGCAGTGATCTCGCGTTCGGAAAAAACAAAAGGTTATATATCACTCAAATAGAGTATGAATCTTCTGAATTTTCACATGTCAATCAAGTCTGACACTTCCATACAAAATGTGACATTCGTCGCAACTATTCCATAATAAAAAACACTGTTTTATACTCCCTCTACCCATAATTTATAAACAAACAAAAAGTATGTTTCGCAAACTGTCTTCCAACAGCGCTTGGCTGATTGCTTTTTTTGCTTGCTTTGCAGTGTACCTGTCGATCGCTTGTTATCCTTTTGTGTTGTCTAACAATCAGAATGAACCGCTAACCTTGTTGCAAGGTTACTATTTGGTTTCGACTCAATATGGCTGGCTGGGCTTGATCGCTCTTCCATTTATGTTGTTGAGTTTATTGCTCTCTTTTCTACCGACTCGAGTATTCAAAGGCATCGTGATCGCTATCGCGATCTGTCTATTGATTATGTTTAAAGTCGATATTCTCGTTTTTCAGCAATACAAACTTCACATCAACGCTCTATTAATCCGTATGTTTTTCGAAGGTGGTGATGATGTCTTCGATATTTCGTGGATGAGTTGGCTAATCTTCATCAGTGAAATTGCCGTTCTGGTGATCGGGCTCGCTTGTACCGTTTGGGTAAGTAATCAACTGGCACAAAGCCGAGCTAAGTTCGTTTTGATCAGCGTCTGGTTTGCTGTATTGCTTAGCACGCAGATGATTCATGCGTACAAAAACGCACTTTACGACGATGAAGTCAGTCAGTTTTCGAATAACTGGCCACTTTACTACCCGCTGACGGCTCGTAAATTTATTTACAAACACGACCTAGTGGATGAGAACATTGCATCGAAGAACCGCGTAGAGTTAACCAACATTGAACGTAGCTCACTCAACTACCCGCTTGCGCCGATTCAAGTGCAAAGCAAAGAGAAACAGCCCAATGTTTTGTTTATCTTGGTTGACGCGTGGCGCTACAGTGATGCGACGCCGGAAGTCATGCCAAATGTCAGCAAGTTCGCCGAAAAAACGGTGAATTTCACACAACATATGAGCGGCGGCAACTCAACTCAAGCGGGTATTTTCAGCCTGTTTTACAGCTTGCCAGCGACCTACTGGGAAAGCTTTTACGCAAGTCAACGCTCTCCTGTGTTTATGGATACGCTGCAAGCAGAAGGCTACCGCATGGGCATTTTTGGCTCAGCACCGCTCACCAGCCCGCCACTTTCTCGCACGGTATTCAAAAAAGTGTCGGACTTGACCCTGAAACAAACTGGAGAAACAACTGTCGAGCGCGATCAGCAGATAACAGACAAGTTCATCGAGTTCCAAAAGCAGGACAGCGACAAGCCGTACTTTGGTTTTCTGTTCTACGATGCCGCCCACGGCACGGTGTTTCCTGAACCTGAATTTGCGAAATTCAAACCATACTGGGAACGCGTTGACCACATTTTGCTCAACAACGATTTTGACGCTTCGCTTTACCACAATCGATACAAGAACTCGTTGTACTACATCGACAGCTTGATTGGTGATGTGCTGAAAAATGTCGACTTAGACAACACCATTGTGGTGATTTCATCAGATCATGGTGAAGAGTTTAACGACCATAAGATGAACTATTGGGGCCACACGGGTAACTACAGTGACGTTCAAGTACATGTGCCTCTTTACGTGTACATGCCAAATCGTCAGCCAGAGCAAGTTGATTACCGCACGACCCATTTTGACGTCGTGCCAACCATGATGAATACGCTGTTTGACGTTCAAGGCACAACGAGTTCATACAGCGTTGGTCATAACTTGTTTGATAGCTCTGCCTCTCGCGATTGGTATATTGCAGGCAGCTACTACAACTATGCATTGGTCGGCAAAGAACTGATGCTTGTGGTCAACCCTGGCGGGCACTCTCAGCAACTGAATCGCCAGTTAAAAGTCGAGAAAGAACAGAAAATTCCTGTCGATATCATTCGTCATTCTCTGGATGAGATGTCGCGATTTTACAAAAAAGGCTAGTGTCCAACATCGACGCCGATTGAAATAAAAAAGCCTCTTGGTTGTAAGACCAAGAGGCTTTTTCCTATCTGCTATTTAAGCGTGATGAGCGTGCATCAAGCGTGGCTGAATCAATAAGTTGTTGATGTATTGTAAAGCCACATAAGAGACAACAAATGTTGCCACAATCAACTCAAGACCAGCTAAGCCTCGCACTTGTTGAACATAGTGCGCAGCCAATCCTTGCAACTCCATCCAATTCGCCATTTTAAACAGCGCCGTCGCACCGATCACCATCGGGAAGGTAAACGCTGCATAGCCTGGGCTAAATGGCAGTCTAAGCAATTTAAAGAACGCGAGATATATGATGGCTGTCATCAATACCGCGATACCAAATAGCATAGCGATGATCACTGGTGATGGTGTCGCAGTGACCGTTAAGTACCCTGCCAATGATAGACTTGCTGGCGCCGCCATAATTGCCATGGTTGGTTTTGCTGCATCCGGAATTTCATGGGTAAACATGAAACGGTAAATCATCATCGGCAACATGATCGCGTACGCCACCATACCAAACATCAATGCACCTTGTGCCACTGGTGCTAACATAGGGTTGCCAGAGAAAGACACATCCGCAACGATGATACCCACAGGCGGTACAAACCAACTAGGAACCATGTGGTGCAATTCAAAATCTTTGGCGCGATGGTAAACAAAGCTCACCAAGAATACGATGTGCAAAACCACCGCAATCAGCCAAAGCGCATCGCCAGCTAATGGGTAAAAATGGCCGAGAGAGTTCGATACCACCATAGTGCCCATCGCAAATGTCGGAACCACGCTGCCCACAACCGGATGAGCAAGATCTTGTCTCAATAGATGATTATGTAGCAAAAACTTGGTTGCCAATATAGCCAACAATATGCTCGCGATACCCGCACTAATCCACTGTCCGTAGCCATGTAATTCGGCGAAGTTTTCCCAACTCCAGCCCAAGCTTGCAATACCAAGAGCCAAACCCGCCATTGGAGTTGGCGCTCCCATTACTTTTGCTTTTGTTCTTTGAATCATGATGACCTCAACCAGACTCACTCTTGATGAGACGTATAATACGCTTGCACTTCGTTCCGATATATCTAATTATTTAAAACAAACGTTCAGAATTACTTAACGGCGGGGTATGGCAAGTCACATTTCTCTTAAACAACTGAAAGTGTTTACGACGATCACGCAGCACAAAACGCTCACAGCGGCTTCTGATAGTCTCTTTTTATCGAAAGCCGCAGTGAGCATGGCACTCTCAGAATTAGAAAAGCAGATCGGCCATCACTTATTTGATCGTGTTAATAACCGACTGATTTTGAACCAAGAAGGTCAAAAACTACTGCCACTGGCGGATGAATTACTCAACCGAGCCAAGGACATCGAGAGCATTTTCGATGGTGACCAAGCGCTATCGGGCCAACTTCGCATTGGTGCCAGCGACACCATTGGCAACCAAGTCGCGCCCTATTTGCTTAGCGAATTTCGTCAGCAAACGAACCATCGTTCTCAAAGTCTGTTCATTTCTAACTCCGCACAAATCTGCGACATGCTGACCGATTACGAGTTAGACATAGCCCTCATTGAAGGCAAAACACTTCACCCTGAATTGCAGTCTACCCAGTTTAGCGAAGATGAAATGTGCGTGATTTGCGCGCCCAATTCCCCAGCCGCGCACGAAGGGCCAGTAAACTTAACCGAGCTAGAAAACAGTGAATGGATATTGCGAGAGGCAGGCTCTGGTTCACGCGAATTTTTTATGCGCGTTGTCGCGCCGCGCTTGGAACATTGGCATGAAGCTTTTCAGCTCAATACCACCGAAGCGTTGATCAACTCAGTATCGGCAGGGTTAGGCTTGGGCTGTTTGTCACGTTTGTCTGCAGAACCTGCTATTCGTGACGGCCGCGTAAAACTGCTCGACATGCCTTTAGATATGAAACGTCGCTTCTGGTTACTGGTTCATAAAGAGAAATATCAAAGCCCATTGCTCAAAACGTTTATCGAATTTTGCCAAGATTGGGAGCGACCAACAAACCTTCCTTTGGCGGACAAATCCGCAAAGTGAAACCAAGATAGTTTAAATGCTAGTCAGTTAGTTGTACGTGTCTCTCATTCTGAGGCTTGTCGCTAGACTTGATTGGTCAAAAACTGTATAAAAAGCCAGTATCAATACACCAAATTAGGGGACCAACCATGGCTGTAATCGTCAAGTACGTGGTAGAACGCAATGGAGAAGAGAAAATGACTTTTACCTCTAAAGCGGAAGCTGACGCATACGACAAAATGCTGGATATGGCAGACGAGTTATTCTCACTGCTGGGTAAAAGTGAACTTCTAGAAGACGAAGGTAAGCAAGAAGATCTTGCAATGTTCCTTGCGCAAAACAAAGAAGAAGTGCTTTACGCTCTTGGTGCAAAACGTAAACCTGCACCAAAAAAAGCAAAGAAGCTTGAAGCTGTTGAAGAAGATAGCGAGCAAGAAGACGCTGCATAAGCCTCTTATTTGTTTAGAAAAAACGTCGCATTATGCGGCGTTTTTTTATTCCTTCCGTTTATCTCCATATATCTCTGAGAATATAAAGAACCGATTTAATATCCCAAATTGCTCTAAATTTCATGTTGCGGATTAGTGTGACTTAGATCTAGTCTAAATGGGTCCGGTGATGGGGTGCCACCGGAATCGAAAGATTCGAACCGCTGTTAAAGCTAATGACTCCTACAGAAACGAAAACAGGTCAGCCCTGTTGGAAGTGCTTTCGCTTATGTTGTGAAAGCGAGAGTTCTGTAGTGAGCAATTCAACTCTTCTCCAACCCCGCACCTGTTTTCTCAAAAATTAAAAAGATATCCAAAATAGTTGTTAACTCAACAAGGCGACAAACGCATGAACCTCCTGAACATAGTTTTCTATTTGATGGAGCGAATAAGAGCAGTCAACGCCGTTGGGACTGACAAATAGGCTGGATATCGTACACTGGGAAAACATTATGCAATATTCACACGAAATCCAATCAATGTGCCCGATTCAACGCGGCGAGCTTCATGCATCTGCACCGATCCCTGTTGAAGGCGCAATGATCAATCCAAAAGACGTTATCGCGATTTCTGGTCTTAGCCACGGAGTTGGCGCTTGTGCTCCTCAACAAGGCGCAGCAAAACTGACCCTTAACGTCAAAAACGGCATCATCGAAGAAGCTTTGATCGAAACGATCGGCTGTTCAGGCATGACTCAATCAGCCGCGATGGCCGCAGAAATCCTAACAGGCAAAACCATTCTTGAAGCACTGAATACCGATTTGGTATGTGATGCTATCAACGTCGCGATGCGCGAAATCTTCCTTCAATTTGTTTACGGTCGTACTCAATCTGCTTTCTCTGAAGGCGGCTTGGAAATTGGTGCGGCACTGGAAGACCTCGGTCAAACTCAACGCAGCCAAGTGGGTACTAGCTACTCAACCAAAGCAAAAGGCGTGCGTTACATGGAATTGGCTGAAGGTTACGTAACAAAACTCGCACTAGACGAAAACAAAGAAGTGATTGGTTACCAATATCTCAACCTAGGCAAGATGATGAAAGCCATCAACGAAGGCGTATCTGCAGCAGAAGCCGCAGACAAAGCAACGGGGACTTACGGTCGTTTTGACGAAGCCGTATCTACCATCAACCCACGCCAACAATAATTGCCACCAAGAGGAAAGAGATTATGAACACTCCAATTACTGAATCTGTACGTCGCACATTAGACGAAATGCAACTTTCTTCTCTGGAAGAGGCTTACCAATACTGTATGGATCGTGGTATCGACCCTAAAGCGCTGGTGATGGACACTCAACCTATCGCGTTTGAAAGCGCTGCCGATGCCTACACACTGGGTACTGCTTTGGCGATTTTCCGCGGTGCAAAAACAGCAGAAGAAGCTGCAAACATCATCGGTGAAGGCCTTCAAGCCTGCACAAAACCTGGCAGCGTCGCAGAGCAACGCCAAGTGGGTATCGGTCACGGTGCATTGGCGGCTCGTCTACTGAATGAAGAAAGTGGCTGTTTCGCTTTCCTTACCGGTCATGAGTCATTCGCAGCGGCAGAAGGCGCAATCAAAATCGCATTGAACGTCAACAAATCACGCAAAAATCCGTTGAAAGTGATCCTGAACGGTTTGGGTAAAGACGCCGCTTACCTAATCTCACGCATCAATGGTTTCACTTACGTACGTACTCAATACAACTACCAAACTGGTGAGTTAGTGGAAGTAGAACGTCGCCGTTTCTCCCAAGGTCCACGTGGTGAGATCCTTTGCTACGGTGCAGACGATGTGCGTGAAGGCGTGGCTATCATGCATAAAGAACAAGTGGATGTGAGCATCACAGGTAACTCAACCAACCCGACTCGCTTCCAACACCCTGTAGCAGGTATCTACAAAGCGGAACGTAACCGTGAAGGCATGCCTTACTTCTCTGTGGCATCAGGTGGTGGTACTGGTCGTACTCTACACCCGGATAATGTGGCGGCAGGTCCTGCATCCTACGGTATGACCGATACCATGGGTCGCATGCACGCCGATGCGCAATTCGCGGGTAGCTCTTCAGTACCTGCACACGTAGCAATGATGGGCTTCATCGGTATGGGCAATAATCCAATGGTAGGGGCAACGGTTGCACTTGCAGTAGAGGTCGGCGAGCTAAGCCTCTAAGTCGATTTATCGCTTTACTATCCAAAGCCAGTAAATCCAACAAACCCAGTGTAGGGGGAGTGACTTCGGTCCTCCCCTTATTTTTGCTATACCCCCTTCTCCAACTTCACTGTGTCTTTACCCCAAACCGGTCTGAGAAGGCTTTTGCGACACATTTCTCATCAGACAAACATATCTCTAAAAAGACAAAAAGTATCCATCTACAGACTTTATCTATTTCCCCTCTTTAAACTCCCTAATACTCTCTTTATGATGACTGACAACTTAATTATTTCTTGTCAGTGAACAGACGAGACACAAGACTCAACACATGGAGATCAACTATGGCTTTCTTCTCTCTAGCCTTTGGTACGGCAACTAAAAACCGCGACGGCAAAATCATCGAAGCGTTTTTCCCAAACCCAGTTCTTAACCCAAGCGAAGCGCTTGTTAACGCACTAGCAGCAGTAGCAGGTTACGAGCAAGGCAACCAAGCTATCGAGATCTCTGCAGCACAAAGCGCAGAACTGGCAGCAGCATTTGAAGCAAACGGCGATGCGGCAAACGCATCTTTCGCAGCAAAAGCAGCAGAATCAGCACAACCACTTGTACTGGTTATCCTTGCAACTGACGAACAACCACAAAGCGTTGCTGAAGGCTTCCTAAAGCTTCAACTTATCTCTAACCGCCTAGTTCAACCACACGGCACGGTACTAGACGGCATCTTCGGTCTACTGCACAACATCGCATGGACTAACGAAGGTCCAATCGATCTACCTGAACTAGCAGAGCGTCAAATTGAAGCTCGCCTAGCGGGTCGTGCACTAAGCGTAGATTGCGTAGACAAGTTCCCTAAAATGGTGGACTACGTGGTACCAACTGGCGTTCGTATCGCTGATACTTCTCGCGTACGTCTTGGCGCACACGTTGGCGAAGGCACAACAGTAATGCACGAAGGCTTCATCAACTTCAACGCGGGTACAACAGGCGTAAGCATGGTTGAAGGTCGTATCTCTGCTGGCGTAGTGGTTGGTAACGGCTCTGACATCGGCGGCGGCGCATCTATCATGGGTACGCTATCTGGCGGCGGTAAAGTTGTGGTTTCTATCGGTGAAAACTCTCTACTAGGCGCGAACGCAGGTCTTGGTTTCCCAATGGGTGACCGTTGTACTATCGAATCAGGTCTGTACGTAACTGCTGGTTCTAAAGTGCGCATGCTAGATTCTGCTGGTCAAGAAGTCGAAGTGGTGAAAGCCCGCGATCTTGCTGGTGTTTCTGACCTACTGTTCCGTCGTAACTCTGTAACAGGTCAAATCGAATGTCTTGCTAACAAGAGCGCGGTTGAACTGAACAGCGAACTGCATAAAAACAACTAATTCATTCGTGAATTAGCCCTACGAAAAATCCCCCAGCAGGAAACTGTTGGGGGATTTTTTAGCTTAAAGCAAAATGCGTGAGTGAGTGCTGATTACTGATTTAAAAAGCTGACCGCTTTATCTGGGAAATCAGTAAACAAACCATCCACTTTTACTTGGTTATAGTACACATCCATCATGCCTTCAAAGCTGTCAGTGTACGCGGGAATGCGTCCTGGATCGGCGCGGAACGTGTATGGATGCACTTGCAAGCCAGCGTCTTTTGCAGCCTTCATCAACGGCTTGATGATGATATTGTCTTTAGTTGACTTATCATCCACCAGCATCGGCTTCCAAGGTCCAATTCCTTCCGCGTAACTCGCTACTTTCTTCATTCCGTCGGCTTCGAACATCCAGTCATAACTGTATGGTGTTGCCTTGTCGCCTTTGTACACCATAGTTTCGTTCCAGTCCGTGTAAGCCATAAGCTGAACGAGCTTTAAGTCCATGTCCATTGCAGGCATAAGTTCACTGTTGATGCGTTGAAGTTCATTCGCATCAAAACACTGAAGGTAGACTTTGTCGTCTTGAGAGCCGTAACCGTACTGCTTCAAGACTTTAAGTACTGCTTTAGAAATGTCCTTACCTTCATGACGATGGAACCAAGGCGCTTTAATTTCTGGGTAAATACCGATGTCATAACCCAGCGTTTTGTTTAAGCCTTGGATCAGCTCAATCTCTTCAGCAAACGTCGGCACGGTGAAATCAGATTTCCACATAGGGAATCGGGTTGGATAGCCCGCTACTTTGTTGCCTTTCTCATCGATGTTGAACCCTTCGGTAACTCGCAAGGATTTGATTTCCGCCAGAGTGAAATCAATCGCGTAATAACGACCATCTTTACGTGCACGATCAGGAAAACGCTCCGCAACATCCGTTACGCGATCGAGATAATGGTCATGCAACACGACCAACTGGTCGTCTTTCGTCATTACCACATCTTGCTCTATGTAGTCAGGTTTCATTGCGTAAGCAAGTGCTTTGGCTTCTAGCGTGTGCTCAGGCAAGTAGCCCGATGCGCCACGGTGCGCAATGACAAGCGGCTTCGCAATCGCACCAGCAGAGAGGCTAAGTGCTAAAAAAGTAAGACATACTGACTTTGTTTTCATTGTTATTTCCTTGATAAAGCGAAGAGGCAGTATTCCACTGCCTCTTTAAATAAATATTACGCTAGCGCTTCCTTCTCGCGCTCTTTTTGCTCGTGGTGCGCACGTTCACCTAAGAAGGCGTACATCAAACACACGATAGAAGTAATACAAGAACCCACTAAGATGATAAAGCCACCATCCCAGCCAAAGTGGTCTACGGTGTAGCCCAAAATCGCGTTTGCGGCAACTGCCCCACCCAGGTATCCAAACAAACCAGTAAGACCAGCGGCAGTACCTGCGGCTTTCTTCGGAGCGAGTTCAAGTGCGTACAAACCGATCAGCATAACCGGACCATAGATTAGGAAGCCAATTGCAATAAGCGCCATCATATCTACTGTTGGGTTGCCCGCAGGGTTAAACCAATAAACCATCACTGCAACTGTCACTAGCACCATAAATAAGATACCAGCAGGTGCACGACGACCTTTGAACAATTTGTCAGAGATCCAACCACACAATAGTGTTCCTGGAATGCCAGCCCATTCGTACAAGAAATAAGCCCATGACGATTTATCTACCGAGAAATCCTTCGCTTCTTTTAGGTAAACAGGTGCCCAGTCCAGTACGCCGTAACGAATTAGGTAAACAAATGCGTTTGCAATTGCAATCGACCAAAGAAGTTTGTTGTTGAAGACGTATTTGAAGAAGATTTCCTTCGCTGTCATTTCTTGTTCATGGGACTTGTCATAGTCATCTGGGTAATCGTCTTTGTATTCTTCAATAGGAGGCAGACCACAAGACTGAGGGGTATCGCGAACCGTCATCCAAACAAACACAGCAACCAACGTGGCGAAAAATGCAGGAACATAAAATGCAGTGCGCCAATCATCGTTAAATGCCCACAGGCCAAGAATAAATAGTGGACCAATCAAGCCACCACCCACGTTGTGCGCCACGTTCCAAACCGAAACGATCTCACCACGCTCTTTACGTGACCACCAGTGCACCATGGTTCGGCCACAAGCAGGCCACCCCATCCCTTGGAACCAACCGTTTAAGAAAAGCAAAATGAACATCGCAGTGACGCTACCAGTCGCCCATGGCATAAAGCCAAAGCAAAACATCACTAATGCAGACATCAATAGGCCGCCACTAAGGAAATAGCGAGGGTTGGAGCGGTCTGAAACGCTGCCCATTAGAAACTTAGAGAGACCATATGCAATGGAAACAGCTGCCAAGGCGACACCTAAGTCTCCGCGGCTAAAGCCTTGCTCGATAAGATAAGGCATCGCCAAACTGAAGTTTTTACGAACTAGATAGTAACCGGCGTAGCCAACAAAGATACCGATAAAGAGTTGCCAACGGAGGCGAGAGTAGGTGCTATCGATGCTGCCAGGGGACAGACGATCAATGTGCGCCTTAGGTTTGAATATTCCAAACATAGGAACCTCATTATTTTGTATGCGATGGTAAAACACAAAAGGAGCGAACGAAACAAAATAAATATTCGTTCGAAAGTTCATGAATTGTATGGAGTTAGGATTTTATTTCTGTGACAAATGTTGCACATGGATTAAATATAAGTAAATACAGTAAATTATATGAGCATTAATTAGATCATCGTTCAACTTTACTCAAGATTCGTTAATATGAAACTGATGTTCAAACCTCTCACTTGAGCATTCCAATTCGAAACCTTTGAAACAAAGGCTCGAATTAGAACATAAACTAACCGTAAAAAGGGCGATTTACGCCTGCCCTACTCGCTCCGAACCAACTAATAACTAAAAAGCTGAAAAACGATCACGTTTAGCATCAAACGAAATAAAAAAAACAATTTTTTATTTGAATACAAGCCGAAGCAATGATTCACAAACACAAGACATTAACAGCGTTTATTCTCTTATCAACTCATCCTATTGGTACCAATGGGATGACGATTTTTTCTAAAAGTCCAAACATGACAGCGTATTTTTTATATCACTGCTATCCCTTGATACATTTGACATTCCGCTACTCCTTTAGGGTTAATTGCTACACAAGTTCTGTGTAATAAATCTCCAAGCACGTAGCAGCTTCACAAAACTCCTCTTACCAGTTGTGCATTCTTTTTCACATCGGTAATTTGAGCGCTCTCAACACTGGCCTCGTGACAAATAAATTATTTTCGTTGTGTTCTTTTCCGGTTAAAAGATGCGCCATTTAACAAAAACGAAGACTTTGATTAACAAATTTATGCTCAAACGCTCATTTTTAACGCTCGTTTGTTTTCGCAAACGTTTATATATGCACAATAGTATCGTGCTAGACAGGCAAAAATGATCAAAGGACTTTTAACATGACAACGAACAAACACCCCTCTCTGCTTGGAGAATGTTTGGCCGAGTTTATCGGTACAGGACTACTTATTTTCTTCGGCGTAGGCTGTGTTGCAGCCTTAGTTCTAACAGGCGCATCATTTGGACAATGGGAAATCAGTATTGTATGGGGCTTCGGTGTCGCCATCGCTATTTACTGTACGGCTGGCGTCTCTGGTGCACACATCAACCCTGCCGTTACCATCGCACTTGCTATGTTCCATGGTTTTGATAAGGCGAAAGTGGTGCCATACATTATCGCTCAAATGCTTGGGGCATTCTGTTCTGCTGCATTGGTATACAGCTTATACAGCAACCTTTTCACCGACTACGAAATCGCTCATAACTTCGTTCGCAGCAGCCAAGATGCACTAGCAACTGCTGGTATCTTCTCAACCTATCCGCATGCCTCCCTCTCTTTCTTTGGTGCTTTTGCTGTGGAATTCGTTATCACTGCTGTGCTGATGTTTGCGATTCTGGCTCTGGGCGATGAAAATAACGGCGCAGCACGTGGCGCAATGAACCCTCTATTGATCGGTATTTTGATTGCCGTCATCGGTGGTTCACTTGGCCCACTAACAGGCTTTGCGATGAACCCAGCTCGTGACTTTGGACCGAAGCTGTTCGCTTACTTCGCAGGTTGGGATTACGCTCTGACAGGTGCTAAAGACATTCCTTACTTTATCGTGCCTTTACTTGCTCCGATTGCAGGTGCATGTTTTGGAGGTTGGTTGTATCCAAAAGCGATTGCCGCTTACCTTCCACAACAAGGTCACGGTTGCACGATTCCAAACCAATGTGAGACGGAAGAAGAAACAGAAGAAGCTAGAGCTTAAAACTGACGTAACTCGAACATTTACTAAAATATAAATAACGAAACAAAAGGATTCTTACCATGACTGAGCAAAAATACATTGTTGCCCTAGACCAAGGTACAACAAGCTCTCGCGCAGTGATTCTTGATCATGATGCGAACATCGTAAGCGTCGCGCAACGCGAATTTACTCAGATTTATCCAGAAGCTGGTTGGGTTGAACATGATCCAATGGAGATCTGGGCAACACAAAGCTCTACCTTAGTAGAAGCTCTAGCTAAGTCTGGCATCCGTAGCGACCAATTAGCGGCTATCGGTATTACTAACCAGCGTGAAACGACCATCGTCTGGAATAAAGAAACAGGTAAACCCGTTTACAATGCGATCGTATGGCAATGTCGCCGTACTGCTGATATCTGTGAAGATTTAAAAGCACGCGGTCTCGAAAACTATGTACGTGACAACACTGGTTTGGTGCTTGACCCTTACTTCTCAGGTACCAAAGTTAAATGGATTCTGGACAATGTTGAAGGTGCACGAGAAGACGCAGAAGCAGGCAAGCTTTTGTTTGGTACTGTCGATACTTGGTTAGTTTGGAAGATGACTCAAGGTCGCGTTCACGTAACCGACTACACTAACGCATCGCGTACCATGCTGTTTAACATCAACGATCTATGTTGGGATCAAAAAATGTTAGATGAGCTTGGCATCCCAGCATCTATGATGCCAGAAGTGAAGCGCTCATCGGAAATTTACGGTAAAACCAACATCGGTGGTAAAGGCGGTACTCGTATTCCTATTTCTGGAATAGCAGGTGACCAACAAGCGGCGCTTTACGGCCAAATGTGTGTTGAAGCGGGTCAAGCGAAAAACACTTACGGTACGGGTTGTTTCTTGCTAATGAATACGGGCCAAGAAAAAGTCACTTCGACACATGGTCTTCTAACAACTTTGGCTTGTGGTCCTGCAGGCGAACCAGCTTATGCACTTGAAGGCGCCGTATTCATGGGTGGAGCTTCTATCCAATGGCTACGCGATGAATTGAAAATCCTAAACGGTGCAGAAGACTCTGAATACTTCGCGACAAAAGTGGATACATCAAACGGCGTTTATGTCGTGCCTGCATTTACTGGTTTAGGCGCTCCATACTGGGATGCCTACGCACGTGGCACGATTGTCGGCCTTACTCGCGGCGTGAATTCAAACCATATCATCCGTGCAACATTGGAAGGCATCGCTTATCAAACTCGTGACGTACTGGATGCGATGCAAGCTGACTCAGGCATTAAGCTTGCGAACCTTCGCGTCGATGGTGGTGCAGTAGCGAACAACTTCCTCATGCAATTCCAATCCGATGTATTGAACACAGAAGTACACCGCCCTCAAGTAACTGAGGTTACCGCTCTTGGTGCAGCCTACCTTGCCGGCCTTGCCGTTGGTTACTGGGATAGCATTGATGAGTTGCAGAATAAAGCGGTACTTGATCGCACCTTTGAGCCACACGATGATGAAGAAAAACGCAATCGTCGTTACAAGGGCTGGAAACGTGCAGTGAAATGTGCACAAACCTGGTCTGAACTTCACGACGAAGAAGATTAATCTCATCTCCATAAGAAAAAAAGAGCGCCATTTGTGCGCTCTTTTTGCGCTTTATCCCCGATTCCTGAACTCGCTTACTTCTCACAACGAGCAAATTCGAGCACAATAGAGCTTCGAATTTGAAGCATTGGCCGTTACCAATGCACAAGGGAGTGGTAAGTGAAGCAAATACCTCGACACCAGCAGATTGTTGAGCTGGTGAAAAAACAAGGCTATGTCAGCACGGATGAGTTGGTAGAAAGATTCAATGTCAGCCCACAAACCATCCGACGCGATCTCAATGAACTCGCCGATGACAACAAAATTCGTCGTTATCACGGTGGAGCCACTATTCCTCTCAGTTCTGAAAACACATCTTACAACACGCGTAAAGCGCTCAACTTCAATGAAAAAGATGTCATTGCAGACGAGGTAGTCAAACACATTCCAGATGGTGCCACACTATTCATCGATATTGGCACTACACCAGAAGCAGTTGCGCGAGCGCTCAATAAAAACCATAAACAGTTGCGTGTTGTCACCAACAACATCAATGTTGCGACCATTCTTTTCCCTAACCCTGAAATCAAAGTCATCTTAGCGGGTGGAGAAGTCCGCAGCAGAGACGGCGGTATTGTTGGCGAGGCTACCCTCGATTTCGTTAAACAGTTCCGTCTCGACTTTGGTATTCTCGGCATTAGCGGTATCGACTTCGATGGCTCGCTATTAGACTTTGATTACCACGAAGTCCGGGTAAAACAAGCGATCATTGACAATAGCCGTAGTGTATTTCTTGCCGTAGACCACACCAAGTTCGGGCGCAATGCTATGGTGAAACTAGGCAATATTGCACAGCTCAACATGATCTTTACCAATAAGCAGCCACCAGAAGAAATCTTGTCAATTTTGAAGGAAGCTTCTATCCCACTTGAAGTGGTTGAAGCTAACGAATCAAACTCCGAAAACGAGTAACGTCAATCGTATAATTCCCCCTCAAATGACCTCTGTCTTAATTAGACAGAGGTTTTTTTGTGTCTAAATCACACAAAACGCTCACAAACGAAAATAATAGATGATCACAAACGAAACCTGAGCTAGGATTACATTATGTTCTAAAATGCTCGTTCGCTCACCAAGAGGTCAAATTTATGAGTATACAAAATAATGCTTCCACTACTAGCTCATCCACTACCTTAGACTTGATCGTAATCGGTGGCGGCATTAACGGAGCTGGTATTGCGGCAGACGCAGCAGGCCGAGGTTTGAGTGTTGGCTTATATGAAGCAAATGACTTCGCATCTGCGACTTCTTCAGCAAGTTCTAAACTGATACACGGCGGTTTACGCTACCTTGAACACTACGAGTTTCGTTTAGTTTCGGAAGCGCTCGCAGAGCGTGAGGTTATTCTTCGTAAAGCACCACACGTCGCACTACCAATGCGTTTCCGTTTACCGCATCGCCCATTCCTACGCCCAGCTTGGATGATTCGTTGTGGCCTTTTCCTTTACGATAACTTGGGTAAACGTACGACGCTGCAAGGCAGTAAAACCGTCAACCTTGCGAAATCTGGCTTGCTAAAACCAGAAATGAAAACGGGTTTCGAATACTCTGACTGTTGGGTTGATGATGCACGTTTAGTATTACTGAACGTTCTTGCGGCTCGCGAAAACCATGCTGAAGTGCGTAACTACTGCCGTGTGGAAAAAGCACACCGTGAAGGTGGTATCTGGCATGTTACTATTCACGATGTGATGACAGACCAACGTTTCGAACGTAAAGCGAAAGCGTTAGTCAATGCTGCGGGGCCTTGGGTAAAACAGTTCTTTGATGATGGATTAGAGCAAGCCTCTCCTCGTAACATTCGCTTAATCAAAGGCTCGCACATCGTTGTTCCTCGTATCCACAACGAACCGCAAGCCTACATCCTTCAAAACAAAGACAATCGCATCGTATTTATGATTCCTTACTTAGATAAGTTCTCAATCATTGGTACAACAGATGTGGAATACAAAGGTGACCCACGTGAAGTGTCGATCTCAGATGACGAAGTCGATTACCTCATTGATATCGTAAACCAACACTTTGTCCACCAGTTGACTCGCGAAGATGTAGTTTGGACATACAGCGGTGTTCGTCCTTTATGTGACGATGAATCTGACTCTCCGCAAGCAATCACACGAGACTACACGCTAGAGCTCGATGCGGAATACGACCATGCACCTCTGCTTTCTGTTTTTGGTGGTAAGTTAACGACCTACCGTAAGTTAGGTGAAGCAGCAATGAAGAAACTTGCTCCGTTCCTACCTGAAATGGGTAAAGACTGGACGGCCAACCAAACCCTTCCTGGTGGTAACTTCAGCTGTAGTCGTGAACAATTAGCGAAACAAATTCATGCTAAATACACTTGGGCGCCAGAAGCATTGATTCTTCGTTATGTCACACAGTTTGGTACCCAAACCTGGAACTTAATGGAAGGCACAACAAGTGAAGCTGACTTAGGACAAACGTTCTCGGCACAAGCAGGTGGTGTTTACCAACGTGAGATCGATTACTTAATGAACCATGAAATGGCAATGACCGATGAAGACATTTTATGGCGCCGTACTAAGCTTGGTCTTTACATGAACGAGGAAGAAAAACAGGCCTTAACGGACTATTTAAAGAAAAAGCTACAACAGAAAGTGGTTAATCTTTCTCAAGTTGGCTAACAGCTCCCCTCCCTCCCCCACAATAAAGCCTGCTTAGTTGCAGGCTTTTTGTTTTGTTGTTTAAGCACAACACCTTGGTGCGCTCCACTCGATTGCAAATAAGAACAACTATTCATAGACATTTGGCGTTAAATACAATCATACTCATTTGAAAAATAATGCATCAATGACTTCAGAGTACCGTACTCAGAGTATTGCCTCTGTATGGCAATGCAATTCTCGCGAAAGAAGTATCTTGAGGTTATTTTGGTATCGGCTCAAACAAGGAAAAGAAAATGGGTTTTATGATTGAACATTGGGACTTCTCAACCCCAGAAGCAACTCAACAATCCACCACGGCAGAGCAAATTCAAGCTAAGCATTGGTACCATTGCGAACGGCTGCATCCTGATATTCGTGGTTGGCTGGAGCAAAACCAAGTACCTCGAGCTACGGTTGATCATCTATTAGCCGACGAAAGTCGACCATCTTTCCATCCTTTGGATGACGAGAACTTCATGTTGATTTTACGAGGCGTCAATATGAACGGCAATGCATCACCAGAAGATATGCTTAGTATTCGAATTCTCTACTTTCAAGGCGCACTCATTTCAACTCGTAAAATTCCATCACGCGCGATCATGGAGATTCGCCAAGCATTAGCGGAACACAAAGGCCCAAAAAGTCTTGCCAGTTTACTTCATCAGATCATTGAAGGATTAAACAGTAAAATAGACATTTACCTTGATACGATTGAAGAAACACTAAACCAGTTCGACGTGAATGATGAGTCGACGTACAAACATATGGCGACTCAAAAAGCACTGATTTCTATCAAGCGTTTTATTCGCCCTCAGCAGTACGCTATCCGTGATCTTGTGGAGTCAGAATCAGAATTGATTGCTTTGAGACCTCATCAATATCGCTTCGCACACAATAATATTACGCGCATAAATGAAACACTTGAGTTTTATCTTGGAGAAGTGGCGCTTTTCCAAGAAGAGATCAAACATCATCGTGATGAGAAAACCAATAAAAACAGTTACCTGTTTACTTTGGTAGCAACGATTTTTCTACCAACCAGCTTCTTAACAGGTTTACTCGGTATCAATGTTGGTGGAATGCCAGGCGTGGAATCCACCATGGCATTCACCTGGTTCTGCATCGCCTTAATTGTCATTTTTGGTCTAGAGTGGTGGCTATTTAAACGCTTGGGGCTCACGAATAAAGCGGACGACGAAGACGAATAAACACTAAACCTATAAAGAACAAAAACCAAAAGAGGAGCACGCGGCTCCTCTTTTCTCTACTCACATTAGAATCTTATCCGGGGTGACCATCCACACGAGGGGTCACAAGCATCACACCAAAGCGCCACACAAATAGCCCAAACGCAACAATCCATAATCCGCCGCTGATATCAATCCACAGTATCATGTTCGCTGGATCAAAGATCACGGCGAAACTGCGAACCAAAGCTGCCGCGGTAATTGCTGCAAACGCAAGGCTCATGTTTGGCCCTTTGTAGATCATGCGACCAGTATGTCCCATCGTCACCCGTGTAATCATCGCTAAAATCAAACCGCCTAACGCACCTATCGCAAACAGGTGAATGAGGCTATGGCTGGCAAATGCATCTCCCCAGACGCCTCGCAAAATTAAGCTTAGTGGTAAACACAAATACGCAGCATGCAGCGACCACACTAAAGGCTCGCTCAGGGTTAACCAAGGTTTCCAGCGAACAAAACGCACCAACTGAGCAACACCTGTAAATAGCATCAAAGGACTACCTAGTTCTGCAAACGTCACAGGGAAAAAGCTCAGCACAAATAGCATTACCAATGGCAAGTTCGCGAACCACTCTAACCAAGCCAATGGTTGCGCTTTTTCGAAATTAAATCGACGCGCAGTAAAAAATGGAATCACACGTCCGCCCATCACTGACAACAGCAAGGTAAACCACCACAGCATTGCTTGCCACACCGCTGAAGAGCTAAAGGGCGGCATACCTTTTATCGTTGCGTAGCTTGCAAAGTTCGCAAAGATGGCTAAAAGAAACAGTGGAACGAAAAACAAATTACGCCAACCTTTGGCTCGATACACACGAATGCCCACCTCATAGGCGACAAACAGTAAAAATACCGCTTCGATACTGCTGGTTAACCATAACGGTGCTGGTGTCCAAAGCAATATGCGGGGCACTAACCACAAGCCAAATAAAGCCAGAAGCATGTAATGCTTGGTACCATTAATGCCAGTCCAGTTTTGTACCGCGGTCAGTACAAAGCCAACTACAATGGCCATCGAAAAACCGAACAACATTTCATGTACGTGCCACCACAATGCAGGCACGGCTAATGCGTTTGGCTGTCCGCCTTGGAACATCCACACCCACAACGCAATCGCAACAATGGCGTAAATCGACCCAAACAGAAAAAACGGCCGAAAGCCTAATCGCAGCCATGCGGGGATTTTTTCTTCTACTTTTTTATCGGTGATATTCAGCATTATCTTGCCCTCAAGCGTCTCTCGATGCTGGTTAACTCAACTACATATTGATGCTACCATAAACATGTATAAAAAATACATGTTTATAATTAAGATTATACTTAAGAGGTAAAGTTGTGCTTCAGATGCGGGTTAGGTATAAACATGAGAGGCACAACTATCAGTTAAGGGATGCAACGACAATGTACATATTTGGCTATGGCAGTTTGATTAATTCTGCGTCGCGTAAGTTAACCGGACAAACGGGAGAAGCCATTCCCGTCATAGCACATGGGTTGGTTCGCTACTGGGGGAAGATTGACGACAGCTACAGCCTCTCTCCATTAGTGGTGAACCAAGGCGATGGACAGGTTAATGGCGTTTTACTCGAAGTAAATGAAGAAGCGCTCGCAGAATTCGACCGCCGTGAGCGAGGTTATCATCGTATTCAACTTCAGCCAGATCAAATCGAAACAGATGCGAGTTTTAACCAAGAACATGACATTTGGGTTTACGTAAAAGACGAGCCACTACCACCATGCGAAAAGAGCCCAATCATGCAAAGTTATGTTGATACCGTACTGGCAGGTTGCTTGGAAGTTTCCCACGCGTTTGCAGAGCATTTTGTGCGTCACACCATTGGCTGGCAACACGCGAAAGAAAATGACCGCCACCAACCCAAATATGGCAACCTTGCAGGCGTACAAGATCACCATTATGAGTTGATTGATAATCTAATAAAAAAAGGAGCCTAACGGCTCCTTTTTAGTATCTATGTTTGCTTACGCGAGCTTAAAACTTGTAATCAACACCAACGTACAGGCTGTCAAAATCAAAATCTTCGCTGCCACCGTTTTCGGCATCAATACTTACCGAAGAAGCACGGTAGCCACCAGATACAACCAAACCTGAAGCGAACTCATAACCAGCCTCAACACCGTAGTTAAAGCCTACATCACGACCATCATCGGTAACAGTGCTAGATGATTTCACTTCATAAGAAACACTCATTACACCAAGGCCAGCTATCGCACCAACATAGAAGCCTGTACCTGCAAATTGGTATTTAGGCTTCGCATTGAAATTGAACGCAGAAGCATCAACACTAAATTTAACCGGCCACCCCATGTAAGAAAATGTTTCTTCAAAGTCGCCAAAGTATATGTACTCACCTTCAAAAGCTAGTTTGAAGTTTTCTGAATATTGAAGCTCTTTACCTACAGCAAGGCTAAGACCTGTCGCAGAAAGATCTTTTGACAAGCTTTTAACTTTAAGATCTGAATTTACCAAATCAGCACCAACATACCAGTTACCTTTTGCTTGAACTGATGCTGAAGCAACCACTGCACCTAAAGCCAATAATGGCAATACTTTTTTCATTATAATTTCCTAATTTTTCATACTGTTAGACAGCTTTTAAAAGCGCGGAGATTATAAATAGAGTTGAATACTTTCCTATTGATTTGTTTATAAAATGAGACACAAAACATAAACATGAACAATAAAACGTTTGCTTGATTAAACTCTAAACAGCTCGAGTCCTATTAAGTACTAGAGTTACCACAAGTAGCAAGTTTCCAAACCAGTCGCGTTTTTCAGTATTTTTACAGCAATATAATCCTTACGTTTACGGCTTTATTTATTACTCAATAGAGTCTATTTCATGAAAACAATTTGGCTTGATATGATGATTTAAAGTGTTTAGGACTGTCTTACTAAAGGTTTGTGCATATCTAAGTAGCTGTTTAAAATAGTCAGATTATTGAGCTCACACTTGGGCAGTGCCAACGGGAAATTTACATGGCAAAGCTAAAAGATATCGCCATTGAAGCAGGCGTCTCACTTGCAACAGTATCGCGGGTTTTGAACAACGACCCAACGTTGAGCGTTAAAGAAGAAACCAAATACCGCATTTTGGAAATTGCAGAAAAACTGGAGTACCGCACCAGTAGCTCGAAGAAAGGCATCAAAGAAGCTAAGCAAAAACATCACTTTTTAGCCTTATATAACTACAAACAAGAAACAGAGGTGAATGACCCTTACTACTTATCAATTCGTCATGGGATTGAAACGCAATGCGACAAATTAGGTATTACGCTAACCAATTGCTATAACAGTGAAATTGATGTTGAAACGAAAAAGATAACAGGTGTCCTTTTAGTCGGAAATGTCGACCAAAAGGTAGTAGATAAATTACCTAAACGTCTAGCCGATAGCATTTGCTACATAAACTTTTCAGATCCAACCTGCCCTTATGATTGCGTTGATGTCGACCTTATTCGAATCAGTAGGCAAGTAGTTGATTTCTTTGTACAACGAGGCCACCGCCGCATCGGTTATATTGGCGGTCAAGACAAGCACGACGCAGCTGACACTCGTGAAAATGTGTTTTTGGACTATGGCTATCTAAAAGGCGTGGTCGCAGAACATGATATACACTATTGTGCCTGCTCTAGTTTGTCCGGTTATAACTTAGCGAAAGAGATGCTAGCCAAAGGTGACTTCCCGAAAGCAGTATTCATTGATTCAGACTCCATCGCGATTGGCATAGTACGTGCAATCCATGAATTTGGCTTAAAGATACCAGAGGATATTACGTTGATTAGTATGAATGATATTCCTACTGCTCGCTTTACCTTTCCGCCGTTGTCTACAATTCGTATTCACTCTGAGTTGATGGGAACTCAGGGAGTGAACTTACTGGTGGAAAAATACCGAGATGGACGCTTATTCCCTCTTCATGTATACGTGCAAACAGAGCTTAAACTACGTGGTACAACTCAATGATACCTTTTCCATTAATCTCTTTTATGAATTAAACCTGGAACATCCCCCCCTAACCCAAGACATTCATTTTGCACAATCAGTACTGTTTCGGTGTAACGCCGATAACTCAGCGGGTAGTAAGAAGTTCAACAACAAATCACTCTAAGCACCATGAGTGCCCCAAATGTTTATCATTTAGAGGTGATAGTCGAAGAAACCAACTCGCGTAGCCAAATGCCTTTGTCTTCATTGTTTCGGCTGGAATGCCACAGCATGGCAATGTCAAAATCCGCAACGGCGATCGGCGGCTTAACAGTAATGAGATCGTCCGAAAAGCCCTCCGCCAACGCCATTTTTTCTGGCACGATGGCAATGAGATCGCGCTTTTTCAATAGATGCCGAATAGTGAGAAAGTTGCGCGACGCCACGGTGACTTTGCGGCTCAAGCCATGTTCTGCGAGCTTTTGGTCTACTTGTGTCTTTAAGCTCCCATCGGGACTTACCAGAGCTTGCTCGATGTTCGCGAACGCTTCCAGAGACAGCTGTGTTTCCCCTTGCAATACCTGTTTATCACACATGCACACGTGTTTTTCGGTGTACAAGTACAAGCTCTCAAAGTTGTCATCCAACACCGGCATGCTGCCAATAATGACATCGAGCTTTTCATGCTCAGTTAGTGCCACGTAGTTGCTACGATTGACGTTAATAAAACTGATCTGCGCCTCTGGGGCGCGCTGGCGTATTTCGTCATAAAGCCGAGGAGCAAAAATAAACTCGGCATAATCCGTTAACCCGATGCGACATACACCCGCGTAATTTTCAGGTTGGAAGGCAGACTTAGTGAGCAAGTCTTTGGCGATAGAATCCAACAAGTGATGCACAGTTGGCGCGATGTGGTGAGCGTGCTCGGTGGGCTCCATCTTGTGCCCTTTTCGCTCAAAAAGCGGGTCGTCAAACAACAACCTTAAACGAGACAAACTATGACTCATCGCCGACTGGCTAACGTAACTTTTCTCTGACGCGACGCTAACGCTTCGATAGCGATACAAGTAGGAAAACGTCACCAATAAGTTCAAGTCAATGTTGCGCCACTGAATGTCCTCTTTCACTCCAATATCCTTATCCCATCTCATTCATAGATGAAATTAAAATTATCAATTTGAGTCATTTTATAGCATTCGATAAATTAGCAACAATGCTTTTTAGATAAACAGGCTCGACATGTTCACCATCTTCAAAACTTTTTTCTGGCTGGGTTGGTTCAGCTTCGGCGGCCCTGCGGCTCATATTGGTTATTTTCGCCAAACCTTTGTTGAGAAACTGAAATGGCTTGATGACAGCGAGTACGCGCAAATCGTCGCACTCAGTCAGTTTTTGCCGGGACCGGGCTCAAGCCAAGTCGGCTTTGCTTTAGGCTATAAACGCGGCGGTTTAGGTGGCGCATGCGCAGCATTTGTCGGATTCACTCTTCCTTCAGTGATCATCATGTTGGCGCTAGCGATGGTGAGCAGCCAAATCACCGACACCGCAGTGTTCCAAAACATCGTTCACGGCCTAAAACTGCTCGCAGTCGTCGTCGTGGCGGATGCAACCTGGGGCATGTACAAAAATTTCTGCCAAAGTAAACTGACCGCGGGTTTGTGCGTCGCGACTGCGATTGCGTTGCTGGTAGCACCAAGCATCATGACGCAAATGTTCGTGTTGATAGCAGCAAGTTTTGTCGGAATGCGATATCTGAAGAAAGACTCCGCGCCATCAGCCGAGCCGTTTAAACCGTCTATCGCGCCATTGGCTCTATTTGCGGTGCTTTTACTCGGCTTACCGTTAGTGGCTCATACTTTACCTTTGCTTGGGCTGTTTAGTGATTTTTTCCAAGCTGGTAGCTTAGTGTTTGGTGGCGGTCATGTGGTTCTGCCGCTTCTGCAAAACATTGTTGGCGACCAGCTCAGCCAAGATGCATTTTTAACAGGCTACGCCGCTGCACAAGCTGTACCGGGGCCAATGTTCACCTTTGCGACTTTTATCGGTTATGAGCTTTCGGATACGCCAATTTTAGGCGCGCTGATCGCAACGCTTGGCGTATTCCTCCCAGGGTTTCTTCTACTGCTTGGCGTTCTTAAAAACTGGCAAGCACTGGCAGGCAAACCGCTGGTCTCCGGCACCATCAACGGTGTAAATGCCTCGGTAGTAGGGTTACTACTCGCGGCACTTTACCAGCCAGTATTTAGCAGCGCAGTTGTTGCTCCCATCGACATGGCGTTAGTGATTGCGGGTTTCTATCTACACAAAAAGCTCAACCTTTCGGTACTATGGATGATCGTGTTTTTTGTGGCAGCAGGCCTTGTCACGGGCATGATGTAGCCTGCTGATACGCCAACTATTGAATCTAGATAAACCACGGGCACTCAAATACGAGTGCCCTTGCTTAGATTAGATAGTGAAAACGGAACAGACCCCGATAAAAAGAGCATCACAAATTATGACTTAACTTCTCTCGGTTAAGCCATTGTTCATTCTTACCAACTTAACTGCATCATGACGAGAATGGACATCGAGTTTTTTGTACAACTTGTATATATGGCTTTTCACTGTACTTTCAGATAAAAAAAGTCTTGAAGCAATTTGTTGATTTGAAATGCCGTACACAAGTAGCTCTAGAATCTGTTTTTCTCTGCATGTTAACTCATCATGCTGCTGTTCTTCGGACAAATTTGCATGCCGATAATTGAGGACTAACTTCTCTAGGTACATTCTTGGTAGCCACAACCCACCTTTCAGTACGTATTCCGCGCCATCACATATATGTGTCACTGATGCACTTCGGAGCAAAATTCCTTTCAACAACTTCCAATGCAGTAAGTCCGTTTGTACTTTTTCACAAGGGACGTTGTGAAGCATAAAGGACCACCCAAATAGATCAAAATCTGGTAACTTTCCTTGTACTTCAAGCTGACGCATAAAATCGTAATCAATAAACATCAAATCGATACTGAGTGAGTGACTTCTGAACACCACTTCATCTGGTTGCATTATCTTTACATCGACATCATGAATGGAAGACAGCTGTTTTTTTATTAAGTTACTTTGTAAATTACTCTCAGCTAGCAGTATCAAGTGCTTCTTTTCCATAGTCCCACCACATTAACTTACCTGTTTCACCAACCCCCGTTAGAAAATTAATTGGGGATAGCAAAGAGAATTTATCTTCATTTTAAGTAGAAAATATAGCACTTCAGAATGATATCGCATTGCTTTTCAGCACCGAAAAAGACTTAAAAAGTATGAACCTGTTATATTTTTATCCATACTTTTCAACCTGTGTTAGCATAAGGATATGATTTATAATATTAAATAATAAAGATAATAATTGGATAAAATACCATTTATAAAAAATGGATGACTGCTCCGCTCAGTGCAATAGAACGAATTACTTCTTTATATTGGCTTCATTTCATACTTGATGAGTACTTAAAGTAAATACAAAAAATAACATTATGATTATGTTATTTTTTTCTTTAACACCTTAAAGAGACGCACCTAAATACTCCCTTCCAGCCTGAATCATTCTCAATAATGAGAACAGCTTTCACTGATCCTTTCTTATAATTTCATCGCTTCCCACAACATTTGAAGGAAGCAGCAAGAAGTTAAGTGCAGTCATTTTTAATCAGGAATAACAGGAAATGGAGTAATCGTTATGACTCTAAACAAAACAGGGCTTGCTTTAGCAATGTCAGCAATTTTATTTAGTGGCTCTCTAATCGCGAATGAGATCGATGATGGAGACGACAACATGCAATGGACTGACAGCGCTAATACCGATATCGGTTTATCTGGCAGCTTCAATGATAACAGTGACAATAGCGCATCTCTCGGTGTTGGTGATAGCTTCAACGACAACAGCGATAATAGTGCGTCACTAGGTATTGGTCATAGCTTCAACGACAACAGCGACACTGACAACAGTGCAACTCTTGGTGTTGATGACAGCTTTAATAACAACAGCGACAACTCAAACTCGAGCACTAACACAGCTCAAAGCCACAACGACAATAGTACGTCTAACGCTAACGACAACAGTACCAGTGCTGATCTTGATGTGAGCCTAAATAGTGATAGTAGTGATTCAAGTACTAACACAAATAGAAGCCACAACGACAACAGTGACTCTAGTACTACTGTAAGACGTAGCAACAACGACAACAGTGACTCTAGTATCAACAGTAGCTTTAACGATAACAGCGATAATCGTAATCAAAGCGACAACCGTAACCAGAGTGATAACCGTAGCTACGCTGATTCAAGCACAACAAACTCGAACAGCTTTAACGACAATAGTAACTATCAAAGTGACTCGAGCTCAACAAATGTTGATAGCTTCAATCAAGTCCATATGGATACAGATATGGTTGTTGCGAGCTCAAGCCTAATGGGTGGTGTTACAGGTGCATCAGTTATTTATGCAACTAACGCGGATGATACTCGAGTTCGAGTTGAAAACATGAACACCCTTGGTGGTCTTGGTGGTGCAGCTGGTATTACTACCGTTGGTCAGAATGCTGGTTCAAATTCACTTGTACAACAATCTGTTACAACTAATGCAAGTGTGTTTACTGGGGGTGAGTAACCGACTAGTAGGAGAAAGCGATGCGTTTGGCAATCTGTACTTTGAGTATGATAGTTGCCTGCACTGCACTCGCTGATGACATTGCATTATCTGGCGGAGAAGTTAGCTTGGATATCATGAATGAATCAAGAGGTGGACAAAATGTTGAACTCGACTTGGTTTATGCAGAATCAGATATCAATGGTATTTCGTCAGATAATGTCGCGTCAAACACCGTGAGTGGTAACAATATACTATCAAGTGGAGCGTTCGCAGACAGTTCGGGTATATCCAACGTAATTCAGAACAGCGGAAACAACGTTTTAATCCAGAACTCTACCGTCGTTAACCTGACACTCAAGTAAACAATATGAAAGTATTAAATAACTTAATTTGGCTGATGCTCGTTTATTCAGCATCAGCCATTTCATTAGAACTGCTACCTTACCGAGCACATTACTCTGTTCCTGTTAAAAGCTACAAAGAAATAGTGTTCGGTGATGTTTTTCGCCAACAGTATGACTTCAGCTGTGGCTCTGCCGCCCTGGCTTCTCTTCTCACTTTTCATTATGCAACAGAGTCATCTGAACAAGATATCTTCAAAAGCATGTTTGAAAAAGGTGATAAAGAAAAAATCAAAGAGAAAGGTTTTTCTTTGTTGGATATGAAGTTTTACTTGGATTCCATAGGGTTACGTTCTGACGGCTTTCAAGTAGGACTGGAGAAAATTAAAGAAGTCGGCGTCCCTGGGATTACTCTCGTTAATTTCGACGGGTATATGCATTTTGTTGTCATCAGAGGTATAAACAATCACTCAGTTATTCTAGGAGACCCCTCTAGAGGAACCATGATAATGAAACTGGATGAGTTTGAAAAATATTACCAAGGAATTGTGTTACTGGTCCGTAACGAAGCGGAAATGGGACGGTCTAGCTTTATAACCAATGATAATTTCACCGTATATCAAAGATCACCATTAAAAACAGGAGTGTCTAGAGATTCCTTAGGGGTATTTAGCATTACTCTCCCAGTTTCCGGTGAAAATTAATATAACATTGTTTTAAATAACTTTAAGAACTTAACAACCTGAAAGGCCTACATTATGAACTACAATAAATTTTTGTTAGTGCTTTGTATGCTAATACCTCATTTTAATGTGAATGCTAAAGATGTTGGCCTGCAAGAACTTACTCCTCTTTCAAATTTATCTTTAGAAGAATATCGAGGTGGCTTCCAAATTACGGACGAGTATATTATTAATATTGGATTAAGCATTACTACGACTATAAATGGCGATGATATTTTGAACACAAACATTGCCAACTTAGTAATTGAAAATGGTAATTTAAAAAACATTAGCGCAAATAGTGAAAATCAAAGTGGAGATATTTTCAACCAGGGTATTGTTAACATCATACAATTTGGTGAAGGAAATATTATTGGAGATGATTCTATAGATTCACCCAAAATGCCTTCGTCTCAAAATCCTAATATAATAAGTTCAGACTTTATAAATTCAAGTATTATCAATATTATTCAAAACACGAAAGATAACAGTATTATTGGACTTAGCACGCTCGTAGACATTGATGCTCAAGTAAATGGGGTAATACGGGAAATCAAAGCAAACCAACAATTAGAAGACGCCTTATTGAACCACCTTCAATGAGCATTTCCATTTTTATCTGAAAAATTGTCACGTTAAGCTTCTTTGATATTAGAAACGACTGATATCTATGATTACATACCAAAAGAAAGGTAGATATATCAATAGGCCACCATCATTTTAAGAATATATACCTACTTTATCCAATATAATCCAATCAATTTATAATGCGAACACTAGGCGCTAACGATAAATTAGGCCCAAGACTCAAGGGCCTAATATCCATTTTACAAATTAAAAGGTACTCGTACTGTTAATTGAAAGTCGGGAGTATCTTCTGTAAGACCAGCTTGAGCACTAACATTGATAGATGAGCGTTCACTAAAGGCATAGTTTATACCAAAAGTTAATGCATCTAATTGAAGCAACTTAGCATCATCTGCCGATCTGCCATTTACTTTGCTTTTTAAAATAGTTTTATGGCTAAGTCCTAAAGAGAATGAAAGATCAGGATTCACCGCAAACCCCATTCCTCCTGAAAGAGAAATAGTGTCTCCAAGTTCAACATCAGCTTTTGTGTCGCCAACTGTAACAGTATCCTCTAAGTTATAAATATAACTTAGACTAGCGAACAAGACCGCAGGATCAACAGGGTGAATAAGAGATAAATTAGGCTCAAAACTCCAAAAACCCGAACCTGTAGGGACATCACTAAATGAGTTGCTTCCATCTTCAATAGAAACATCATAAGGCGATCGTCCTGTATCCGACTTTACTCTAAGGCCACCTACCCAGTATGGCGCAGACTCAAAGTTAAACTGGTGCCTCAATGCGAACTCTACATCACCAAGCCCTCCGCCATCCACCGTTGTGTTTACTACTTCACTGTTTGAACCATCTTGAATGGGGCGCGTAGAAACTTGGTCATTACGATACACATACGGCACTCTAACTTCTAACTCTGTGGCGTTTGTTAAACCGTACCGAGCAGTTAATCCAACGGTTACTGTAGTCCTATCCGAATCACTCACTTCAATTCGCCCAACAATCAGAGTTGGTAAGACTGTATACCCAACAACAGATACTTTGTTTGAAGAGTTTTGTGTATAGCTTAAAGACGAATCAAATGACCATTTACCTTTAGGTGTGAGAACGCCTGGGCGCTCAATAACATCACCAACCGTTTGGGCACGCTGAGGAATATCATCTCCTTCAGCACCATATGCATTCCCCGCAATGAATAAACTACAAAGATAGGTACCCAGTAAAGTCTTCCGTAACATCACATCTTTCCTTTTGCTGATGATCGTACCCAAGTAATCTCAGGCAATAGCTTGAGGTGAAGCTCCTAACTTTCCAAAGTAAGATTAGTATAGCTACTTCAAAACCACGACATACCTTTAAGTTTGGCGCTTTGAAGAAATTAGGAGACATTTATACTTATCTTCAACACTAAGCCACTAGTTAATAAATAATTAGGATAGATTCTATGTTTTCGCAATATTATTAATAAAATAAATTGCTTACCTGTGCTCTTAGTATGAAGTCGGTATGACATAACAGCTGAAAAGCCTGTTCTCTTTTGCGTAGCA
This sequence comes from Vibrio sp. OPT41, assembly GCF_015163595.1. Taxonomy (NCBI): domain Bacteria; kingdom Pseudomonadati; phylum Pseudomonadota; class Gammaproteobacteria; order Vibrionales; family Vibrionaceae; genus Vibrio; species Vibrio sp. OPT41. Next base: position 138,803 of record NZ_JADDYH010000074.1, read on the forward strand.
TCAATCACATTGCTTTTTAGATCGAGTCGCTCCGACTTCAACCATAACTAACGCTATCTTCCCCACATATTTCATCAAAATGCATTCCCGTGTCGCGATTTAACATGCTAAAGTTAACAATGCGTTAACAATTATAAATACAATGAGAAGACATGGAGTCACTTAAAATGAATCAGCCGAATCTAAATAGCGCTGCTGGTTGCGCTCTCCCACCACCAAATGAAATGATCCTCAAATGGGCTCAAGAGCGTCCAAATGAGGTCTACCTAAAACAAATTATTAACCGACAGTTTGTTGAGTACACATTCTCTGATGTTGCAGATCAAGCCTTAAAACTTGTCAGCGCACTACGCTCGCTTGGTGTAAAGCCTGGCGACAAAGTTGCGTTAGTATCTAAAAACTGTGCAGAATGGTTTATTTGCGATCTTGCTATGATGCTTGGTGACTATGTCAGTGTGCCAATCTTTCCTACCGCCGGTGCAGACACCATCGAATACTGTGTGACTCATAGTGAAAGTAAAGCGATCATTGGCGGAAAACTCGATGATCCCAAAGCAACTCAGCAGGTCATTGATGCTATGCCTGAACTCATTAGCATCGCTCTACCTTATGACACGGCACCAAAGTGTAAGCACGAATACCAAGCGCTCATTGCAGATGCAATGCCAAGTGAAGAGCGTCCGCGGCATTACGATGACAAGCTAATGTCGTTGGTGTATACCTCAGGCACATCAGGGTTACCGAAAGGCGCGATGCTAACTTACGGCGCATTCAGTTGGTCTGTTCAGCAACTGATCAATCATATTGGTATCCAAGAAAACGACCGATTGTTCTCTTATTTACCGCTCGCTCATATTACAGAGCGTGTTTATATCTTCGGTTCATCGATTATGGGTGGCGTGCCAACAGCATTTCCAGAGTCACTGGACACTTTTATCGAAGATGTGAAGATGCACCGACCAACTCTGTTTATCTCCGTCCCACGATTATGGACGCTATTCCAGCAACGTATTCAAGACAAACTTCCACAGAAGAAGCTCAATATTCTGTTGAAAATCCCATTCGTCAATTCTTTGATCAAGAAAAAGCTAGCAGATGGTCTAGGTTTAGATCAGGCTCGAGTATTAGGCTGTGGCTCTGCACCTGTCTCGCCAGCGCTGTTGGAATGGTACCACTCAGTGGGCCTTGATATCACAGAGGCTTGGGGGATGACGGAATCATTTGCCTACAGCACGCTCAACTACCCATTTAGAGCTGACAAAATTGGTAGTGTCGGTAATGCAGGGCCAGGCATTGAGTTAAAAATCGCAGCCGATGATGAAATCATGGTGCGTGGCAAAGGGCTATTTTCTGGCTACTACAAAAATGATATTGCCACCCAAGAGTCTTTTGATTCAGAGGGCTGGCTACACACAGGCGATATCGGCGCTATCGACTCAGATGGTTATCTAACGATTCAAGGCCGTAAAAAAGATAACTTCAAAACCGCCAAAGGTAAATTTGTCTCTCCGGTTCCTATCGAGAAAAAGCTTTTCGAGTACAGTCGCGTAGAGATGATGTGTCTCATCGGTTTAGGGCTACCCGCTCCGATTCTTTTGGTTGTGCCACATGACTTCCCTAACTTTGATCGAGAGCGATACGCACGTACCACACGTAAAGTTATTGCCAGGATGAATCAAGAACTCGCCTCTCATGAGCAAATCAAAGGTGTGTTAATGATTAAAGAACCTTGGAGTATAGAAAATGGCGTACTGACGCCAACGCTTAAAATTAAACGTCATGTGCTCGAACAAAAGTATCATGAGATAGGCCACAATTGGCCAAAAGATGAATTGGTCGTGTGGGAAGAAGACTTGTAATTTTGCTTGCACTCCTCAACACCATTGGGGAGTGCAACTTAACTTTGAGCTTGAATCAAACTCATAGACTACTCTCTCCAGAATGGCTTACTCACTTCACAACTAATCTCCCTTTCACCTAATCCAATATCGTCCCAAAGGTGCTTTGGTAACTCTCTCAAGTGACGACGTGTCTTATAGTTCCTTCTCCAAGCCGCCAGTTTAGAATAAATTAACTGTAACCCGCTCTGATGGGCAGTAGGTATAGTACGCTCACAAGTGTGTGTCATGTTTTCCATTTCAAAGATCCCTATACAATGTTGACCACTTAATAATCAGCGACTACGCTGATAACCTCAAACGATAGAATCTGCCATAGAGTTAAGGAAAACTAATGTGAAAGATCGAATGCCTCCCTTACAAAGCTTGTATTACTTTTTCGTTGCAGCAAAGGAAGGAAGCTTTAAAACGGCAGCAAAAGAACTGTTTGTTACGCCAGCGGCCATTAGTCAGCAAATTCGTCATTTAGAAGAGTTCTTAGGCACGGACCTATTTGTTCGTCAGCACAGAAAAATCGTGCTCACACCAGAGGGAGAGCTACTGTTTAGTCAGGCAGAAAGAGGGTTTGCTCATTTGCAGCAAGGGGTAAGATTAGTCAATCAAGATCCAAACCCGAACCACCTTTCGATATCAACACTCCCCTCTTTCGCTCATCATTGGTTAGTCCCGAAAATTACGGCTTTTCGTCAGCGTCACCCTGATATCGCCTTGCTATTAGAACCAACCAATGATTTGGTGTCTTTTCAAGATAGCCAGATAGATTTATGTGTTCGTTACGGTTTAGGAAAGTACCCCAATTTAGAATCACAATGGCTAATGGACGAAGCTTTTTATCCAGCTTGTCATCCGGTGTACCAGAAAGAGCACGGGATCTATAACATCGAGGATTTAAGCAAAGCTGAGCTGATTGAAGATGTTTGGCCTGATCTTGATTGGAATATGTGGTTAGCAACCTTGGGTCACTGCGCAGCAAAGCCTACCTTAAAATACAGTGGATCACATCTCGTGCTTGAGGCTGCACTATCACTTCAAGGCGTGGCATTAGTAAAACACAGTTTAGCTCATCAATATTTTCGTTCTGGCAAATTGGTCCGAATTGGAGATATCGCTATCAAGCCCAACTTTGCGTATTACTTGTGTGCGCCAAAAGGCTACTTAAAAAGACCTAAAGCTCAATTGTTTGCGCAATGGTTGAAGGAAGAAATAGAAATATTTGAAAAGTCAGTGGTACCAGACTTTAAGACCATTGACCTAAAAGGCAACAGTACTAGAACGGCATCATAACAAACGCTAAATAGGAATAAAACAAACACGCTCTGCGTATAAGACTGCTAAATACAAAAAGCCCCGCACTAAGCGGGGCTTTCAAGTTATAGAGTTAACTTAAGAATTACTTCTTAGCGTTACGCTCTTTAACGTCAGCAATTACTTGCTCTGCAACGTTTGTTGGACATGGTGCGTAGTGTGAGAACTCCATAGAGAACTGACCACGACCAGAAGTCATAGTACGTAGAGTACCGATGTAACCAAACATTTCTGATAGAGGTACATCACCCTTGATACGTACGCCAGTAGACGCTGCTTGTTGGTCTTTGATCATACCACGACGACGGTTAAGGTCACCGATTACGTCACCAACGTGATCTTCTGGAGTGAACACGTCAACTTTCATGATTGGCTCAAGAAGTTGCGCGCCAGCTTTAGGCATAGACTGACGGAATGCACCTTTCGCTGCGATTTCGTAAGCGATAGCTGAAGAGTCAACTGCGTGGAAACCACCGTCGAATAGTTCAACTTCAACGTCTAGAGTAGGGAAGCCAGCTAGAACACCGTGCTCCATCATTGACGCAAAGCCTTTCTCAACTGCAGGCCAGAATTCTTTAGGTACGTTACCACCAACAACTGTTGATTTGAACGTGAAGCCAGAGTTTGGCTCACCTGGTTTGATGCGGTAATCGATCTTACCGAACTGACCAGAACCACCAGACTGTTTCTTGTGCGTGTAGCTATCTTCGATTGCTTGAGTGATAGTTTCACGGTAAGCAACCTGTGGAGCACCAACTTCTAGCTCAACGCCGTAAGTACGCTTAAGGATATCTACCTTGATGTCTAGGTGAAGTTCACCCATACCTTTCAGGATAGTTTCGCCTGAATCTTCATCAGTCTCAACTTGGAATGATGGATCTTCTGCAACCATTTTACCGATCGCGATACCCATCTTCTCAGAACCGCCTTTATCTTTAGGCTTAACTGCGATAGAGATTACTGGATCTGGGAAGATCATTGGCTCAAGAGTACATTCGTGCTTAGGATCACATAGAGTGTGACCAGTTTGAACGTTCTTCATACCAACTACAGCGATGATGTCACCAGCTTGTGCTGAATCGATCTCGTTACGCTCGTCCGCGTGCATCTCAACCATACGGCCGATACGCTCTGTTTTACCAGTTGCAGAGTTAAGGATTGTGTCACCTTTCTTCATCTTACCAGAGTAGATGCGGATAAAGGTTAGAGCACCGAAGCGGTCATCCATAATCTTAAATGCAAGAGCACGTAGTGGCTCGTCTGCAGATACAGTCGCAACTTCACCAGTTGGCTCACCAGTCTCTGAATCAGTTAGAGGCTGTGGATCAACTTCTGTTGGAGATGGTAGGTAATCAATTACCGCGTCAAGAATAAGTTGGATACCTTTGTTCTTGTACGCTGAACCACAGTAAGTTGGGAAGAATGCTAGATCACGAGTACCTTTACGGATACAACGTTTGATGTCTTCTAGAGATGGCTCTTCGCCTTCTTCTAGGTAAGCCATCATTAGATCTTCGTCTTGCTCTAGAGCAGTTTCGATTAGCATTTCACGGTATTCAGCAGCTTTTTCTACCATGTCTGCTGGAATATCTTGAACTTCGTAGTTCTCTGGTTGGCCAGACTCATCCCATACGTAAGCTTGTTGGCTTAGTACGTCTACAACACCTACGAAATCTTCTTCGATACCGATAGGTAGAGTCATAACTAGAGGTGTAGCACCTAGTACGTTCTGTACTTGATCTACAACTTTGTAGAAATCTGCGCCCATACGGTCTAGTTTGTTAACGAAGATCAGACGTGATACGTGTGATTCGTCAGCGTAACGCCAGTTAGTTTCTGACTGAGGCTCAACACCACCAGAACCACAGAATACACCGATACCACCGTCAAGTACTTTTAGAGAACGGTAAACTTCGATAGTGAAGTCAACGTGTCCAGGAGTATCGATGATGTTTAGACGGTGATCGTTCCAGAAACAAGTTGTTGCTGCAGACTGGATTGTGATACCACGCTCAGCTTCCTGCTCCATGAAGTCAGTAGTAGTTGAACCGTCGTGAGTGTCACCGATCTTATGGATCTTACCAGTTAGCTTTAGGATACGCTCTGTAGAGGTAGTTTTACCCGCGTCTACGTGAGCAAAAATACCAATGTTTCTGTATTTTGATAAATCAGTCATTGTCTTACTCTGTTAATAAGGTATAAAGTGCGCGCAGAGTATATCACATTCTGTCAATACTGATACCCTTGCGTGCGGATGGAAGAAAAAAAATTTTAACGTGAAATTTCCGTCCCCAAAGCATAGTCAAACACAGCAATTTATGTACTTTATTCGCATTTTATTGAGGACGAATAGAACAGTTTGTGATTGCACAAATACCATTCTTATGAGCATTACAGCTCGTCAAAAGCCTCTATAGCTTCCGACAATTTCTTAACGCCGTGAATTTGCATGCCAGGGATGCCACCTTTCGGCATGTTGGCTGCTGGCACGATGGCTTTCTTGAAACCATGTTTGAACGCTTCATTCAAACGCTCTTGCCCACTTGGCACTGGACGGATTTCGCCCGCAAGCCCTACCTCACCAAAAATCACTACATCTTTAGGGAGTGGACGGTCACGAAAACTCGATAAAAGCGCCATAACTAAAGCAAGATCAGCGCTCGTCTCCGTCACCTTAACACCGCCAACCACATTAACAAAGACATCTTGGTCTGCCATTTGTAAGCCACCATGCTTATGCAACACAGCGAGCAAAAGTGATAGGCGGTTCTGCTCCAAGCCGACCGCAACACGACGAGGGTTGGCTAACTGCGAGTAATCCACCAGCGCTTGAATCTCTACTAGCAGAGGGCGCGTGCCTTCCCAAACCACCATGACGGAAGAGCCTGATGTTTCTTCTTCACCACGAGAAAGGAAGATCGCTGATGGGTTACTCACTTCTTTCAATCCTTGGCCTGTCATTGCAAAGACACCAAGCTCATTCACAGCGCCAAAACGGTTTTTATGACTACGCAAAGTGCGGAATCGGCTATCCGTTCCACCATCGAGTAGTACCGAACAGTCGATAATGTGTTCAAGAACTTTGGGGCCCGCAAGGGTACCATCTTTTGTTACGTGACCAACAATAAATACCGCAACATTATTCTGTTTTGCGTATCGTGTCAGAGCCGTCGCAGATTCACGTACCTGAGCAACACTGCCAGGCGACGATTGAACATCAGAAACGTGCATCACCTGAATCGAGTCTATTACCATTATACGAGGCTGCTCTTTTTCGGCGATTTGGCAAATTTTGTCGACGTTCGTTTCCGATAGCATTTTTAAATGATCTTTCGGCAAGCCCAATCGGGAAGCACGCATTGCCACCTGCTGTAATGACTCTTCACCGGTTACGTAAAGCGTTGGCATTTGCGCAGATAAACTACACATGGTTTGCAACAGAAGGGTTGATTTACCTGCACCAGGGTTACCACCAATCAAAATTGCGGCACCTGGCACAACACCACCACCCAACACGCGGTCAAGCTCTTTAAACCCACTGGTGAAGCGAGGTACTTCTTGCAGATCAATTTCGGATAGCGTTTGAACCGTAGCTTCTGTTGCGGAACCAGCGTAGCCGCTTAAGCGTTCATTGCGAGCAACGGTTGGCGATGCTGCGATACGTACTTCTGTTATCGTATTCCATGCACCACATGCGTTACACTGCCCCTGCCAACGGGGAAAGTCCGCGCCACAATCATTACAAACATACGCTCGTTTTGCTTTCGCCATGATGCCTCAATTTTTTCTACAAATGTGACTAAGCACAGCCAAGTCAGACCTGAACTGAAATGAACTATTGATATACTTAAGTATTACTTCGCTTAGCCGATACAATTTAAAGTAACTACATACTCTAACAGAAATAATGCAGCAATCTGAAATTCTCTCGCTCGCAGAACGACTCATTCCCGTTTACGGTACGAATGACTTTGACTTTGTCCTTGGCCAACTGACCGAGGAAGAGCCGCCTTCGGCCAAAATTTTGGTTAAAATGGAACTTAACCGCTTAATGGCTCCATGCAAAAAAAGCATTGATTTGCGAGGTCGCGTTCAAGGCGAATGTCGCGAGTATATTTTGGATGGTATTCCACATTGGTTGGATGATGTTGCTTTCAACGCTTACCATAAAAACATCAAAAAGTTTGGCTGCTACACGGAAGGAATGTGGGAAGCATTGGTCAACACGCGAAATAACTTTCGCGTAATGAGCAAGCGCCTTACTCAGCAAAAAACGCAATCGTTAACGGATCCTAAAAGCCCGTTCTTAGCAGAACCCGTTCACCTAGGCTACGATTTAAAGCGCCAAGAAAAACGCTTGAAAGTCCAATCTCAAGTTGAAATTTGCCGTTCTAAAGGACAGCTTCTTCATGGATTAAGCATTGATTTATCTAGCTCTGGCGCAAAGTTCAAAGTCCCGAGCGCATTTAAATATAACCTTGGGGAAATTATTCAGGTCACGTTTACTGAATTTGCCAGCAAATCTAACGTTGCAGGTATAGAGAAACCGCTTGCATACCGCATACTCGCGGTTGATGACTGTTACGAAAATGACTCAGTTCGATACCTCAGAACCATACGCTTAACTGACACCAATGTCGTCACCAGAGTGATAGATGAAGCGCTCAACAGTGCTGCTAAAAGGGCTCGTCACGACAATCAAGACAAGATTATTCGAGCTCGAACTCGCGGTTATGAGCACATCGCACTAAAGCACACTAGCAGCTTGCCTCTATTCTTTGATGGTAGTGACCTAAAATTAGCAATGTTAACGCCAAACAATCAAAAGCTTTGGCAATACTGGCACGATGAGAGAAACCAGCAAATGTTTGGTTCCTTATTCAACGAGCAACGCATCGCGTCACTCATTAAGCCTGGTGTTAAAGGAACAACCAATGTCCTTTATTCATTTACTCACGAGCACGAGAATCGAACCTATTTCTATTCGATGTTTCGCCCAGAAGCAACTCGCGAACAGCGCCAGCTATTTTGGCATTTAGGTGGCAAACGAGAGAGTTGGCGCGCCTTTAGAATTTCAATCTTTGAACTATCAGAGCAAGAACAGGAAGACCTAGCAGCATTCTCTCCAGAGTTGGCAGAAACGTCTCAATCACTGACTCATATTGGTATTTTGCAAGAAATTGCTGACGAAAAGTCAGGGCAGGATTACCTGCTAACTGAAAAGCCGCGCTTACCCGCTAATACATTAAACGCGTTTCGCCATCCGAGAAGAGTTATCGGCAATCCAAAGGGCATTTATTTTGATGCAAAGTCTCGTCGAAAAGAGCCTCGTTATCGTTTTAAAACACCTTTAGAGTTGTACTCAGGACAAACTAAAACAGGCGGCAGTACTGTTGACCTTTCCAAACGAGGACTCGGAATTAGGCTAAGTGAGCCCACGATGTTACGTTCTGGGCAAGAGGTAAGAATCAACTTTCGAGAATTACAACTCTACGATAAAAAATTGCCGTTAATGTCGGTGCCATACCGAGTAATTCGTGTAAGCCCAGACGGTTGTAGCGTGCAGCTAGTTATTGATGAAAGCAGCCAAACCATGAAGGTAATCGCTTTTTTCAACAGCATTATCGAGCACAATCAAGACAAGCTAATCCCGCAAAAAGAGACGCTACCAAGTAATGCTCTACTTGAAAGGCTACACTGCATGTTGCTCTCGCGTACGCTGAGCACGCCCATTTTTATCAGTAAGAGTACGTCATCTTCAATCAAAACCCCCGTTATCGGGGTGAACTTGCCGCTACCTAAACACATTGAGCTTTTTGCCCGTCTTGGGCATGACCAACTGTTGTCACTTGAACCTATCTTTAAAGGCCGGACAAGCACATTAATCGCAGAGCCAATAAAACGTGTAGAAGGTGCTCAAGCCAGACATCAGGATATCTACATAAGCGCCGCAAAAGTAGGCAATAAAATTACAGGCATTGAGTCAAAGCTTCATCAAGAGTTCAACAGCGTAAAAGAGCGGATTCAATTTATAAAGAAAGCGCGAATGATGGGTGACTTTTACGTGCTTCGCCTTTCTACTGCACCAATTTTCGATCCGATGACATCATTACTGCAACAAGATTTAAGTGACTTAACCCAATTTGGTGTACATCAAGCGAGCAAGTTAGAAAAAGAGTTGACGGCGCTCGTTGGTTACAGTGAATTTGAAGACATTACTGAAGAGGTTGTAATTAGATTGGAGTTAACCGAGTAAATTCAAAGTCATACCAAATTGAAAAAAAACACCGCCTTTCTGGCGGTGTTTTTGAATGGATGGTTAAGGTTTAGCTTTCCAGCTAACCTTTTGCTGCTTCACCAATGCGCCAGATAAAATACAGAGCACACCGCCCAACCCAGCAAAGCGAATCGCAGATTGCGCTTGAGCTTCCACTTTTGGTTTTGCGTGATACGCAATCCCTAATCCTGCCACCGACATCATCACAAGATCATTAGCGCCATCACCGACAGCAACCGTGTTGTGCTGCTCAATTTCATATTCATCCGCCAGTTCCACTAGAATGTCAGACTTCATCTGCGCCGTTACCACATCACCAAGTACGTTACCCGTGAGTTTGCCGTCAATAATTTCTAATTGATTGGAGCGAGCAAAATCTAAGTCGACTTTATCTTTGATGTAATCAGAGAAGTAAGTAAAACCACCGGAAGCAATCGCTGTTTTCCAGCCCAAGGCTTTCAACGTCGCAATTAGCGCTTCAAAGTCCGGCATGAATGGTAACTGGGAACGAACTTGTTCAAGAATTGATTCATCGGCACCTTTGAGCTTACCAACTCGCTGACGTAAACTTTGCTCAAAATCCAGCTCACCTTGCATGGCACGTTCAGTGACTTCAGCGACCTCATCCCCTACTCCTGCCAGTTTCGCGATTTCATCAATACACTCTATCTGGATCGCCGTTGAATCCATATCAAATACAATCAACCCTTGGGTTGATAGATCGGGCACTTCATTAAGCGAGGCGTAATCTAGGTTGAGACTTTGTAAGATCGTTTCATGTTGAGGAGTCAACTCTCCGGCCATCAGGGCTACTTCATATTGGCCAACTTTCCACGTTTCTAGTATCGGGTTGTAAAAGCCGGTGAAGAAATCAATGTCTTCGAAGTGACTTGGCGAAAGGTACTCAGCAAATACGATCCAGTTTGCTTTTGCTTTATCTAATTGGGAGGCAAATCGAGTCTCGGGTAATCGTTTTAAAAGTGTCGTATGTTTTCTGATAGGCAAGCTTTTTGACGCGTCCATGTATATAATCCCTTATGACTTTGCTAAAACGTTACCTCAACAAACTAAAAAGGCAAGTCTTTGTTTTATTTTAAATGGATGAGTAAAGAGCATGAGTGAATCTTTGTTCTCAGTAAGGAATGCCCTAAGAATTCTGGCACTAATCCTACTGTGTGTGATGTTGTTTATCACAATAAAAAACAGTGTTGTGATCAGTAAGGGTAATGAGAAAATTCAAGCACAACAGCTTGAAACACTCACCAAAGTTTTGATTTCACAGGCGTCTCTTTCTGCCAGTGAGATGATTTTAACTAAAGATCAAGAACGATTACTTCAGCTAACAAACCAGCTAGCACAAGACCGTTTAGTGTTTGATGCAACAATCTACGATGCACAGGGTGTACGTTTAGCGTCTAGTGAAGAGGCATTATCGGTACGCGAAGTTCTTGGCCTGGATACGCCTTTGGCAACAGCTTCCATTGGTCGCCAGCAGTTGGTTGAACCAGTTTTTGCAGATGGTGCGCTTATCGGTTTTGTTCGCGTGACCTTTGAGACGGGCCGGGTGACGGCTATTTCTGACCACCACTATCGCAAGAGCGATCGTTATATGTACATGATGGTCTTAATGAGCTTTGTCTGTGGTATGTTGTTCATCTTGATTTTACGTCGACAACCGATACGTCGTAAAAAAGCGCCAAACCTGCTGCTAACCAAGTAACTAGGTAGCGCTAACAACTCATATAAAAACAGCCCGTAATGTGCGGGCTGTTTTTTTAGCTCTTGAGAGCGAAAAATAGAATGACTCTTCGTCGCTTACTCTTCGTCACCAAGCAATACTGAATCTAGTGCGATTAGCATCATGTCGTTGAATGTCGTTTGACGCTCGTCAGATGTAGTCTGTTCGCCAGTCTTGATATGATCAGAAACCGTACAGATTGTCAGAGCTTTTGCACCGTATTCTGCCGCAACACCGTAAATACCAGCCGCTTCCATTTCAACACCAACAATGCCGTACTTGTCCATTACATCGAACATTTCTGGATCTGGCGTGTAGAAAAGCTCTGCTGAGAATAGGTTACCAACTTTAACGTCAATACCGCGAGCTTTTGCAGCGTCTTCTGCCGCACGAACCATGTTGTAGTCTGCGATTGCCGCGAAGTCATGACCTTTAAAGCGGATACGGTTCACTTTAGAGTCAGTACATGCACCCATGCCGATCACAACATCACGCACTTTGATGTCTTCATTCACTGCGCCACAGCTGCCAACACGGATGATTTTCTTCACGCCGAAGTCTTTGATTAGTTCAGTCGCGTAAATCGAGCATGATGGGATACCCATACCGTGGCCCATTACCGAGATCTTACGGCCTTTGTATGTACCTGTGTAACCAAACATATTACGAACGTCACACACTTGAACGACATCTTCAAGGAAAGTCTCTGCGATGTATTTTGCACGTAGTGGATCACCAGGCATCAGTACGACGTCTGCAAATGCACCCATTTCAGCATTGATATGTGGAGTTGCCATTTTCTTTTCCTTAACCTTTCTCTAGCGCTCCGCGCTTAAGGCGATATAAGCCAGAGTATTCTCATTTCCGACAAGCAGCATTTACATACTGCAAACATAAAACTAGGAGCAATCAAGCTCCTAGTTTTCAAAAACCTAACTAATTATAGGAAGTTCTTACCGTAATCCATTGGAGAAGTACCGAAGTAACTTGCCAATGTTTGACCGATATCTGCGAATGTTTCGCGGCGGCCAAGAGAACCAGCTGGTACTTTTTGACCATAAACCAATACTGGGATGTGCTCACGAGTATGGTCAGTGCCTGGCCATGTTGGGTCACAGCCGTGGTCTGCCGTTAGGATAAGCACATCGTCTTCTTCCATAATCTCTAGCACTTCGTTGATACGACCATCGAAGTACTCAAGTGCCGCTGCGTAACCCGCTACGTCACGACGGTGACCGTAAGCTGAGTCGAAGTCTACAAAGTTAGTGAATACGATCGTGTTGTCGCCCGCTTCTTTGATTTGCTCTAGCGTTGCTTCGAACAATGCAGGGATACCTGTCGCTTTCACTTTCTTAGTGATGCCGCAGTTTGCGTAGATATCAGCAATCTTACCAATAGAAACCACGTTGCCTTGCTTCTCATCAACGAGCTTCTGAAGAACCGTTGCTGATGGTGGCTCTACAGAAAGATCACGACGATTACCTGTACGCTCAAATTGACCTTTACCAGCACCAACGAATGGGCGCGCGATAACACGACCAATGTTGTAATCTTCTAGCTCTTCACGTGCGATTTGGCAAAGCTCTAGTAGACGGTCTAGACCGAAAGTCTCTTCGTGACATGCGATTTGGAATACAGAGTCAGCAGACGTGTAGAAGATTGGTTTGCCAGTCTTCATGTGCTCTTCACCAAGATCGTCAAGAACTTGAGTACCAGACGCGTGACAGTTACCTAGGAAACCGTCAAGCCCCGCACGCTCAAGAATGCGGTCAGTCAATTCTTTCGGGAAGCTGTTTGCTTTGTCAGTGAAGTAACCCCAGTCAAACAGAACAGGAACACCTGCGATTTCCCAGTGACCAGACGGCGTGTCTTTACCTGAAGAAAGCTCTGCTGCATGACCGTATGCACCAATGATTTCAGCGTCTGTGTCTAGTCCAGGTGCGAAGCGACCTGTCGATTCTTTATGCGCCATTGCCAAACCAAGTTTCGATAGATTTGGAAGGCGAAGTGCACCTTGGCGATTGTCGTTATCTGCTAAGCCTTTTTCACATTGGTCAGCGATGTGACCTAGTGTGTCTGAACCTACATCACCAAATTCTTTAGCGTCGGCAGTTGCACCGATACCGAATGAGTCTAGTACTAAAATAAATGCTCTTTTCATTGCTCGTTCCTTAGGCCCACTCGGCTTTTTATTATGGTTGAGTAGGCCTTGTGTAATTACTTGTTCTATTAGATATCTTCTGCACGAATTTGGCGGTAAACCTCTGGAGTTGGTGTGTATTCACCACCTACTTTGATTGCACTGCGCAGTGCTTTTGCCGCTTCTTCCCATTGCTCTTCAGTGCGAGCGTGGATGACCGCAAGAGGTTTATCACTGTCTGCGACCTCACCTAGGCGGATGAACTCGTCGAAACCAACTGCGTAGTCGATTTCATCAGTAGCGACTCGACGACCACCACCCATAGCAACCACAGCCATGCCGATAGCACGTGTATCCATTGCAGAGACAATGCCCGTTTCTGTTGCGTAAACTGGCTTGATGATTTCTGCTTTTTCTAAGTAGTTGTCGTAGTTTTCTACGAAGTCCGCAGGGCCGCCTAAGCCAGCAACCATCTTGCCGAAGCACTCAGCTGCTTTGCCGTTATCCAGCACTTCCATCAGTTTTGCGCGTGCGTCTTCTGTGTTCTCAGCAAGCTTGCCAAGTACTAACATTTCAGCACATGAAGACATGGTCACTTCAAGTAGACGAGGGTTACGGTATTCACCTGTTAAGAAACGAACCGCTTCACGAACTTCTACCGCGTTACCCGCTGAAGACGCCAATACTTGATTCATGTCCGTAAGAATTGCCGTAGTCTTAGTGCCAGCACCGTTTGCTACCGCAACGATTGATTTTGCTAGCTCTTCAGACGCTTCGTAAGTTGGCATAAATGCACCTGAACCCACTTTTACGTCCATCACTAGCGATTCCAGACCCGCCGCCAGTTTCTTAGAAAGGATCGACGCCGTAATCAGGGAGATATTGTCTACCGTTGCGGTAATATCACGAGTCGCGTAAACACGCTTATCCGCAGGAGCAAGGTCACCAGTTTGACCGATGATCGCCACACCAGCGTCTTTGGTTACTTGACCAAAAACATCGTTGCTCGGCGTAATGTTGTAACCAGGAATAGATTCAAGTTTATCCAGCGTACCGCCTGTATGACCAAGACCGCGGCCAGAGATCATAGGTACGAAACCGCCACACGCTGCCACCATTGGGCCAAGCATTAAAGAAGTTACGTCACCCACACCACCGGTTGAGTGTTTGTCGACAATTGGACCACCGAAATTCATGTGGCTCCAGTCGATAACCATGCCCGAATCACGCATTGCACACGTTAAGGCGATGCGCTCATCCATGGTCATTTCATTAAAGAAAATCGTCATAGCAAACGCCGCAATCTGACCTTCAGATACCGTGTTGTTCGCTACGCCTTGAATAAAGAAGTTGATTTCATCGGCGGTTAGGACTTCGCCGTCACGTTTTTTACGAATGATTTCTTGTGGTAAATACATTAGTGCCTCCCAAGCTCTTTTGAGCCATGGTTGTAGTAGGATAGAAGAGGTTTGGTAGCACCCGTTTAGGTGCTACCGTTCAGACGTATTATTGGAATTAGTACGCTGTTGGATCAGCGACGTCGTCCGATACTTCTAATGTATTTAGTAGGTTGGTTAGCAGGCTAGACGCACCAAAACGGTAGTGACGAGCATCAACCCAGTTGTCACCTAGGATTTCGTCAGCCATTGCTAGGTATGCTGCTGCGTCTTCAGCAGTGCGCACACCACCTGCTGGTTTGAAACCAACAGTTTCTGCAACACCCATGTCGCGAATAACTTCAAGCATCATGCGAGCGTATTCTGGTGTTGCGTTTACTGGCACTTTACCAGTTGAAGTTTTAATGAAGTCAGCACCTGCTTCAATACAGATTTGAGATGCTTTCTTGATTAGTGCTTCTTCTTTTAGTTCACCTGTTTCGATGATCACTTTAAGAAGAATGTCACCACAAGCTTCTTTACATTGCTTAACTAGTTCGAAGCCTACTTTCTCATCACCCGCCATTAGCGCGCGGTAAGGAAAAACTACGTCAACTTCGTCTGCACCGTAAGCAACCGCCGCTTTTGTTTCAGCAACTGCGATTTCAATGTCGTCGTTACCATGTGGGAAGTTCGTTACTGTTGCAATACGAACCTCTGGCGTACCTTGCTCACGAAGTGTCTTCTTAGCAATAGGAATAAAGCGAGGGTAAATACAAATTGCAGCTGTGTTGCCTACTGCTGTTTTCGCGTCATGACATAGTGAGATCACTTTTGCATCAGTGTCATCGTCATTCAACGTAGTTAGGTCCATAAGTTTAAGTGCACGTAGCGCTGCTGCTTTTAAATCGCTCATTTCTATCTCCGATCAATATTCAAAAAATTCACTACTCAGCCTTACATCACGTCTTTAACTATAATCAACAAGTCGAGACAATGTGAGTAAATGGCTAAACAGTCTATTAATGAACGGACTTGGTTCCCTGAAGACTCGGCATATACAGCGAAAATTTATCATATGCCAATTGCTATCCTTGTCACCGCACAGTACCAGTTTGGCCTATGGCACAACAATCTATGATTGCGGTGTCTTTAATATCACATCACAAAGCAAAACGCCTATTAGATCTGATATTGCAGGGCAATTCATTTGCCCATCGATTATGTAATATTCATTACGTGATTAAGAATCAAGCTTAACCACTATCCTGTGATTAATACATTATAGAGTTTCACCGCAAAACTGTAGCACCAAATAGAGCGCAAACGGTTTGTATCTCAAAATTTCCTAGCCCCTATTCCATTGACTGCGTAATACCTCGACTAAGGCAAACACCCGATGAAATTTTGGAGCCCGAAAAACGAAAAATGCCCCGCAGCAATCTCTTGCTACAGGGCATGATGTAAAACGGCGTCTATATATTAAGAACCGATTCTAATTATAGTGCTGCAAGGCTTAAGCAGAAGCCTGCAATTGTCGCTGCCATAAGGTTAGACAACGTACCTGCAAGAACTGCTTTAACACCCATGCGAGCGATGTCACTACGACGGTTTGGTGCAAGGCTACCTAGACCACCAAGTAGAATCGCGATAGAAGAAAGGTTCGCGAAACCACATAGTGCGAATGAGATGATAGCTGTTGTCTTCTCAGACATTACTTCACCAGTTGCCGCGATTACTTGAGCGTTTTCACCTAGATATGGTGTGAAGTTCAAGTAAGCAACGAATTCGTTCACTACGATTTTCTGACCGATGAATGAACCAGCTGTTACAGCTTCTGCCCATGGAACACCGATTAGGAATGCTAGTGGAGAGAACGCGTAACCTAGGATTAGCTCTAGTGTTAGTTCTGGCATGCCGAACCAACCACCGATGCCACCTAGCATACCGTTGATTAGCGCGATTAGACCAACGAATGCGATTAGCATTGCACCTACGTTAAGCGCAAGTTGTAGACCAGAAGCCGCACCGCCCGCAGCTGCGTCGATTACGTTAACTGGTTTGTCGTCACCGCCGTCCATCGCTTCTTCGATACTTTCGTGAGGCTGGTCAGTCTCTGGGTGAAGGATTTTAGCGAACAGTAGACCACCTGGTGCTGCCATGAATGATGCCGCAACTAGGTACTCTAGTGGAACACCCATAGATGCGTAACCAGCTAGTACACCACCAGCAACAGAAGCTAGACCACCACACATTACCGCGAATAGCTCTGATTGAGTCATTTTTGGAACGAATGGGCGAACAACTAGAGGTGCCTCAGTTTGACCTACGAAAATGTTAGCTGCCGCTGACATTGATTCCGCACGAGAAGTGCCTAGCGCTTTTTGTAGTGCGCCACCAAGAATCTTGATAACCCATTGCATAACGCCAATGTAGTAAAGAACTGAAATCAGTGCAGAGAAGAAGATCAGTGTAGGAAGAACACGGAATGCGAAGATGAAACCGCCGCCGCCGAATACTTCGAACATCTTGTCAGAAACAAGACCACCGAACAGGAATGATGAACCATCGTTACCGTAGTTGATAACGTTAGAAACACCTGAAGAGAAACCGTTTAGTAGATCACGGCCCCAAGGTACATACAGAACAAATGCACCTAATGCGAATTGGATAGCGAATGCGCCACCCACAGTTCTAAAGTTGATAGCTTTTCGGTTGTTAGAAAATGCCACTGCAATCGCAAGAAGCACTACCATACCGATTAGGCTCATAAACAGGCTCATAGTTTATGACTTCCTTATAAGTTATTTATTGGCGTGTTACAAAATGGAGCTATAAAGCGGGGGCAATTATACTCATGCAGAATCAATTAAAGTAATGCCAGCCTCACACTTTCCTATAAGATTCATGATTGATTCAACCAGCTTTGTGAGTTAATTCACAATAAGCAGGAAAACGTTTTCGATTTCAAACCACATCTTTAGATTTTATTCACATATCGAGAAAGCAAAATTGCTATTTTTCCACAGTTGAGAGGCAATCGATTGCTTTCGGCCGTTATGCAACTCTACGAGCTCATTAAAGACGTGAATGAGTTTGGCTGGGTGATTTGACTCCCCTTGATATCCAAGTATAGGCATATCTGGTGCGTCTGTTTCGATTACTAGGTTTTCGAGTGGTAATTTTTGAATTGCGTCGCGTGTTTTCTTAGCTCTTGGGTAGGTAATCGTTCCTCCTACACCGATAAAAAAACCTAATTTGACCCACTCCATGGCTTGCTGATAACTCCCAGAAAAAGCGTGTAGCACACCTCCTCTAGGGAGATTCGCCGCTTTCACCATTTGAATGAGGCGATTGTGCGCTTTTCGGCTATGTAAAATAACTGGGAGCTCGAAGCGTCTAGCCAGCTCAAATTGAACTTCAAGTGTCTTTTCTTGCAACTGTGGGTCAACATCAATGGCAAAATCTAAACCACACTCTCCTATTGCCACGCACTGTGGCCCTTTTTGATTTAGATAGCCTTCTAGTTCTGTAAGGTGCAGCTCAAAGTTATCTTCAAGAAAATACGGATGAAAGCCGAGCGCATAATACAAATTGGCATGTTGCTCTGCCAAAGTTTGAATACGAGCCCAGTTTTGCGGACCGACGGAAGGAATCAAAATTCTTGCGACGCCTTGCGTTTGAGCAAGCTCAAGTTGATGCGCAAAGTCATCTTGAAACACATCAAAATCAAAGTGGCAGTGCGTATCAAAGAGCTTCATCTTGACGCTTTTTATCTGTATCTGCGGGCAGAAAATCAGGAGATCGTTGGGCTTCACTCTTCTCTTCAGTTTGATGGGCAGGGTCTTTTCGATATGGGACACAACTGCGTTTCTGATCGGGAGTTAGCCCCATCTCTTTACACCAGTTGTCGTAACGCTTTAGCCCACGTTTAAACCAATTCATATCTTATCCTTATATAAAAACGCCCTTGGCTAAGTTTATAGCCAAGGGCGTTTTAAAATCTAGTTTGCGTTACGGCTTACCCTAACCGCGCCAAATTAGTGCTCACGCGTCGCACGGAAATCAACGTCAGGGAAACGCTCTTTCGCTAAGTTTAAGTTAACCATTGTTGGAGCGATATACGTTAGGTTATCACCACCATCCAATGCTAAGTTCGCTTGATTCTTGCGTTGGAACTCATCCAGTTTCTTCGCATCACCACACTCAACCCAACGCGCAGTTGCAACGTTAATGCCTTCATAAATCGCTTCAACGTTATACTCAGACTTCAAACGAGCCACAACAACATCAAACTGAAGTACACCAACGGCACCAACGATCAGATCGTTGTTCTGTAGAGGACGGAATACCTGTACCGCACCTTCTTCTGATAGCTGAACCAAACCTTTGAGAAGCTGCTTCTGCTTTAGTGGATCTTTCAGGCGAATACGACGGAATAATTCCGGAGCGAAGTTCGGAATACCAGAGAACTTCAGTGATTCACCTTGAGTAAAGGTATCACCAATCTGAATAGTGCCGTGGTTATGTAGACCAATGATGTCACCGGCGTAAGCGTGTTCTGCACGTGCACGGTCACCAGCCATAAAGGTTACTGCATCAGAGATACTCACTTGCTTGCCAAGACGAACGTGGTTCATCTTCATACCTTGCGTGTAAGTGCCCGATACAATACGCATGAATGCGATACGGTCGCGGTGTTTTGGGTCCATATTCGCTTGGATCTTAAATACGAAACCAGAGAACTTCTCTTCAGTCGCTTCAACTTCACGTTCAACCGCTTGACGAGTTTTCGGCGCTGGAGCCCATTCAGTTAGACCGTCTAGCATATGATCCACACCAAAGTTACCTAATGCAGTACCGAAGTAAACTGGCGTAAGATCACCGGTTAGGAACATTTCCAAATCAAACTCAGGGCAAGCACCCATGACAAGCTCAAGCTCTTCTCGAACACTTTCCGCAAGGCCTGCACCAACTTTTTCATCAAGCTCTGGGTTATCGAGACCTTTGATGATTCGAACTTCTTGAATCTCATGACCGTGACCTGATTCGTATAAAATCGTTTCATCACGGTGAATGTGGTACACACCTTTAAATTCTTTACCACAGCCGATTGGCCATGTAATTGGTGCACACATCATGCCCAACTCGTTTTCTACCTCGTCCAATACTTCCATTGGATCACGAACGTCACGGTCAAGTTTGTTCATGAAGGTTACGATTGGCGTGTCACGCAGACGCGTTACTTCCATCAGCTTACGTGTACGATCCTCGACACCTTTCGCCGCATCGATAACCATCAAACACGAGTCTACTGCCGTTAACGTACGGTATGTATCTTCCGAGAAGTCTTCGTGTCCAGGCGTATCAAGTAGGTTTACCAGACAGTCATTGTAAGGGAACTGCATTACAGAAGTGGTTACCGAGATACCACGTTCTTTTTCCATTTCCATCCAGTCTGATTTTGCGTGCTGTGCGTTACCACGACCTTTAACCGTACCTGCTTTTTGGATCGCGTTTCCGAATAAAAGGACTTTTTCAGTAATGGTGGTTTTACCCGCATCCGGGTGAGAAATAATAGCGAACGTTCTGCGCTTAGACACTTCGCCTAAAAAAAGGGGATTTGACATTAGTTAATCTTCTAAATTACTTTCATGCTCACAAAATAGGCAAGCATATCTACTATTCGATATTGTGCGGTATTCTCGCTTATTATCGCTGTGCTAGCAAACTGGAAAGACATGAACTGAATTTACTCGGCTCACCAGCCTTTACCTGCAACTAACGAGGGAAAGCCAGCTCCACACAAAGAGATGTAAAAATTCAAAAAATTATTATTACATATTCAAAAGCCTCGAATCCGGATACGCATTTAAAGCATAAGTGTTGATGAGGTAATTAGTAACGGCCTAAAACTAACTCAAAAATAAGTAACTCATGATAATGGCGTCTTCCTTACCATTTCCCGATTTAGCTGGGTAATAGTTGTAACGACGGTCCACTTCATTAAAACCTGCTTGCTCATAAATATGGATAGCTGGGTGATTACTTTCACGCACTTCTAACCAAGCACTCTCTGCTTTGGCTTGTTCACAGTGTTCAATAAACGCGTCCAGCAATTTTTGCCCTAGCCCTCTGCCCTGTTGAGAAGGCGCTACTGCAATATTTAATAGTGTCACTTCTCCAACAATATTCTGTCCATAGAAGTAACCAACCACTTGAGAGCCTTCCAGCATCACATGGTGGCAAGCACCGCGACTGGATAAGTCACGAACCAAAGATTCGGCCCAAGGGTGAGAATGTGCTTGCTGCTCGATTTGCCAAACTTGGTCGAGGTGCTCTGCACGCATCGGCGTAATTTCAATTGTCACGCATTAGCTCCGTTAAGAGTACGAACAGATTTGTTGCCACAATGCGCGGCGCTGTTCGTTATTACCATCAATATCTTGTAATAGTGGCGAGGTCAGGTGCTTTGCCTTGATGCTTTTATCAGCCTCACAGCCTGCAAACCACACCCACTCTAGCTGATGTTCACCCAGCATGGATAAGCGCTCAGGCTCTAGGTGTAGCGCATCATCAAGCGTGAGCTTAATGCTTTTTAATACGCGCTCAAACATCAATGCCGTCTCGTTTTCTGGACATATTGGCGATACCAATAGGAGTTTACATGAACTTTGCAAATCCAATAATGGCGATTGATAGCCTTCCAGTCTTTCAGGGTGTACCAGCTCCCATGTGCTGATCCCCATTTCACGTAAATACTGTTTCTCGTTAATTGACATTTTCCGTCACCTATTTGAACGAGGGCAATCCTATCAAATTATCGCGATTATACCTAAAGGACTTCAAGGAACACCTGAACACAATGAGATGATTTGGATATTCCTTAACATAGCGTTTTGCCAACGGCCACACATTGGGTATGACATATAAGGTACATTATGAAATTCTTAAATACGCTACTACTTTGCACACTGGTAGCCGCCACCAGCATGAGTGTTTTTGCTAATAACAGCGATGAGTGGGAGCTGATTGCAACGAAAACCGTTAACTTTCACACAGAAACAGATACCGTGACACCAAATAGCCTATTCCGAAACCGAAGCTTCAGTAAAATAAAACTAAAATGTGTGCAAGGAACGGTAGACATGAATGGTTTAAAAGTCGTCATGACAGATGGTAGTGAGAAAAAGCTTTCCTCTATGGGCGTACTAACAAGCGGATTGTCGACTCGTGCCTGGAGCCTTCCAGGTACAAAAGAAGCCAAGCTAAAACGGATTGAAATGACTTACAGTAGCTGGGGAAGCACAAAACTTAGCCTGCTAGGGGTAAGTAAAAAAGCGAAAATAGAGGTCTGGGGCAAAAAGAAAAGTAACCAGTCATCCTAACCTCCCTATCTCAGTTTTCAGTGAATAAGAAAGAAGCCCACTTAGTCGTGGGCTTCTTTCATTTACAGTTCAGAGAACTCTGGCGCATAGTCTATGCGTCCGGAGCGTCCAGCACATTGACCTTCGACCAACTCTGCGACTCGAAATGCACCTTTAGGGACATCCCAAGCACATTCAAAGCCCATCTCGTCGCATGATTGAAAACCCTGGCGCGCGTAATAATCAGGATCGCCCAACACCACACACACTGGGTAACCAAAATCACGCAGTGAATCAAAACCTTCTTTGATCAACTCTGCAGCGATGCCTTGGCGACGGTAATCTTCATGAACAGCTAATGGCGCTAGCCCTTGCCATGACAAATCTTCACCATTTAAGGTCACAGGGCTAAATAAAGCATGGCCTATCACCTCTCCCTCATCTGTACACGCGACTAAGGAAAGCGTGAATTTGCTGTTTTCGCGCAAACGCATCACAAGCTCAGCTTCAGCTTCCGTCGGGAAGGCGTGTTTCAATAAGCGGTCAATGGTAAGAATGTCCGCTGGGGCTTCAGTTCGAATAAGCATTCGCTACTCCGGTTGGTTGTGCAGGCGCTTGAACTCCTTTCTGAACAAAATCAGCCAATTGATTCAAAGCGACTTGCATTGCTTTCGGTAACTGCTCTAAGTCGACACTGTCCATTAAGTTTTTCACTTCTAAGCCAAGCTCAGTATCACCTTCAATTGAAAGGCGACGTTGGAAGAACAGTGTGTCAGGGTCTTCTTTACGACCAGCAATCAGTACTAGGTCGTTTAGATTACCACTAAAACTCACATCTTCCTGAACTGGTTTTTCAGCTACCACCAATTTTTCGTCTTGATAGCTGATGTACCATGCTAAGTTCAAGTCTTTAATCGCAACTTTTAACCACTTGTCTTCAAGGAACTCAAAGTCACCATCTTCCAAGGCTTCTTTAAACACCATTTTTAGCCCTTCTAGCAACGCTTTTTGCTGAATTGGCTGTGGTAATAACTGGACTGGAGAACGCAAAATATTAGCTGCGTTCTTTACTAGTTGACTGCGAATCTTGTTTAACACGTTCATTATCCGTTACTTTGTCATTAGGTTGCTTATATTAAGCAATCGTGGCGATGAGATTACTGTTATGTATCAATAAAGTGCTTATTTTAGATTGGTGGTTTATTGCTCACTAACGCTTCTTTTTTTGAACTTACGTGTATTATTGATGCGAACAGGTGGATAAACACTTTTACAACCGTATTTTCAAAGTTATAGTTATCTGAGCGTATCCATGTGATTGTCGACTGCACAGCTAAAACCGCGAGCCCTTTAATGGCAAGTAACACTTTGGCTTGGTGGTAGATCGCCGCAGGCTTATCAGGGTGTCGCTTTTTATACACGGACGAATAATCTGGCTCATTGGAGATCGGTAATACCCTAATGCCTTCCCAGCAATTAAAACATTGGTTTGCCACGCTAACCTCAAATAGCCCTTTCTTCTTTGCCATTCTTGATAAAAAACACAATTATCGAATGGTAAGTGACCGTTACTGCGATATCGCAGGTTTAAGTCATGAGGAAATCGTCGGCTTAAACGATTGCCAAGTGCTGGGTGAACAGTTTTATAAGAAGCTTGCACCATACTATCAGCGCGCGTTCAAAGGGGCACATGTCGAAGCCGAAATCACGCTCGATGAAACCGACCTTGAAACCAGTCTTCACTTTAGTCTTTCGCCAGTTTTTGAAGGTAACGACATTCGCTTTGTTGTTTTTCACGCTGTCGATACTTCAGAAAAGCAGATACTCGTTCGCTCCTTAGAAGAGTCCGAAAGTAAGTTTGCGAAGTTAACACAACTGCTACCAGACGGCTTACTGCTTATCGAAGATGATATTGTCATCTCTGCGAACCCCGCATCAGCGCGCCTTCTCGGACTTAACTCTCCTCATGAATTGTTGGGCGAAGAGCTAAGTCGTTTATTCATCGATGAAAACAGTAAAAAGGTATTTAGTCATCGATTGAGTACATTAATTTCTGACAAACCTTTTGTCTGCTTAACCAGTGCAAGATGCGGCTTTGAACGGAAAGTTCAGCTACACGCGGATTCCACGGCGATATTAGGTAGCGAATCTCAAATTATCCTAATCCAAGATGCTGATGATGCGCCCAAAAACCTGTCTTCTGCATCGAATGAAGACATACACATTGACTCGCTCACCAAACTCTACAACCGCTTTGGCTTCACCAAACGTTTGGAACAGCTGATCAAAAAGCAAACACCGCTTCTGGTGTTCTATTTGGATATCGATAACTTCAAAAACATTAATGACTCACTTGGTCATCATATTGGCGATAAAGTGATTCAAGAGGTATCGGCCCGTCTTAAACGGTTACTGCCAAACCAAGCGATTATTGGTCATTTGGGTGGCGATGAGTTTGGCGTCATTCTGCCGGAGCCAGAAAACACCCGCATGGCTGAAATTTTGTCCGATCGCATTATCTCGTTGATCAACCAACCTTTCGACTTGCACCACTTCAGTAAACGCCTTGCGTGTTCAATTGGTAGCGTTCGATACCCTGAAGACGGACAAGATGCGCGAATCCTACTACAAAATGCCGATACTGCGATGTATGAAGCCAAAGATCGTGGTAGAAATCGTCTGATCAAATTTAACGATCAAATGAACAAAGAAGCGCGTATGCGTTTGTGGCTTGAAATTGAACTGCAAAAAGCATTGCAGCAGAACGGTTTGGAAGTGTGGTATCAACCTAAGGTTAACGCGCGAGACTTCAGTATCAACGGCGCAGAAGCGCTCGTTCGTTGGAAGCATCCAGTCGAAGGGTACATTAGTCCTGGCTCATTCATTCCTGTCGCCGAGCGCGCTGGGTTAATAGAACACCTTGGACGTGTCGTGATGCGTGATGTTTTCAATACGGTAAAACGTTGGAAGCAACAAGGCATACTGCCAGGCCGTGTCGCCATCAACCTCTCTCCCGAGCAATTTGGCAACCCACAGCTGATCGACTTTATGGAAAAGCTGCTTCGCACTACCGAGCTTGATCCAAGCTGCATTACCTTCGAGCTAACCGAAAGTGCCGTGATGAGTGATAGCGAACATACACTGCAAATGTTGAATGCGATTAAAAAGCTTGGCTTCGCTCTCTCTATCGATGACTTTGGTACCGGCTACTCTTCTCTTTCCTACTTAGCGCGTTTTCCTATTGACGAGCTAAAAATCGACCGCGCTTTTATTAATGATATCGACACACTACCGAAACAAGTCACTGTGATTGAAAACATCATTAATCTGGGTAAGTCGCTCGACTTAACTGTCGTTGCCGAGGGGGTGGAAACCCACCAGCAAGCGACCCTGCTCTCTAACCTTCAATGTAATGCGATTCAAGGATTCCATTTTTATCGCCCGCAGCCAAAACATGAAATTGAAGAGCTGTTTGTACAGAATCGTCGTCACAAGAACTAACCCCGACCCGATACCCTTACTCGCAAGGGGTAAATATCGACTTTATTGAGCTAAACCTAACTTAGGTCAATTTCGCTATTCATAATTCTTCATAAAATGCGGACACCTTTTTATTCTCAATGATTGTGAGCATATGGAACTCTTGTGTCCCGCGGGTAACCTGCCTGCGTTAAAAACTGCGATTGATTGCGGTGCCGATGCCGTCTACATTGGTTTCAAAGATGATACCAACGCCCGTCACTTTGCTGGCCTCAACTTTAACGGCAAAAAGTTAGAAAAAGCGGTGCAATACGTTCATGACCGCAATAAAAAAATTCATGTCGCGTTGAATACCTTCGCTCATCCCAATGGCTTCGAGCGCTGGACGAACGCAGTAGACAATGCAGCGGCACTGGGTGTAGACGCGCTGATTGTTGCAGACATTGCAGTGCTGGAGTACGCGGCTCGCAAATATCCCGATCTAGAACTACACCTTTCAGTGCAAGCATCAGCGACCAACGTCGCAGCCATTGATTTTTACAAACAAAACTTCAACGTAAAACGGGTAGTATTACCTCGCGTTTTATCGATTCATCAGGTCAAACAGCTTTCACGCAACATCACTAGCGATGTCGAGTTAGAAGTCTTTGCTTTTGGTAGCCTTTGCATCATGTCTGAAGGTCGCTGCTACCTATCGTCATATATGACAGGCGAGTCTCCAAACACTGTGGGAGCATGCTCTCCAGCTAAGTACGTTCGCTGGCAAGAAACAGAAAATGGTCTGGAATCCCGCCTTAACGACATTTTGATCGATCGCTACAGCGCCGGTGAAAATGCGGGCTACCCTACCTTGTGTAAAGGTCGTTTCGAAGCAGAAATCGAAGGCGAGAAAAAACGCTACCACGCACTGGAAGAACCAACCAGTTTGAACACCCTCTCTATGCTGCCAGAACTATTTGCTGCAAATGTGGCGTCTGTAAAAATTGAAGGTCGCCAACGTAGCCCAGCTTACGTAGAACAAGTCACTCGAACATGGCGAGCCGCGATTGACCGTTACCAAGCAAACCCAGAAGCTTATCAAGTCGAAGCGGCTTGGGATGCCGCATTGGCAAACGTGTCTGAAGGTACGCAGACCACACTTGGTGCTTATCACCGCAAATGGCAGT
The DNA here is from genome assembly GCF_015163595.1 of Vibrio sp. OPT41. Lineage (NCBI taxonomy): Bacteria > Pseudomonadati > Pseudomonadota > Gammaproteobacteria > Vibrionales > Vibrionaceae > Vibrio > Vibrio sp. OPT41. The sequence goes on from NZ_JADDYH010000074.1 coordinate 165,550, forward strand.
AGAGGTTAAGATGGATAATTCAATGAAATACGCGCTTGGTACGCTGTTGTACTTCTGGCCAAAACAAGATATCGAAGCGTTTTATGAACAAGCGAAATCAAGCTCCGCGGACATCATCTATCTTGGGGAAACCGTATGTTCAAAACGTCGAGAAATGAAGCCTTCGCATTGGCTTGAAATCGCAAAAGAGCTGTCTGCATCTGGCAAGCAAGTGGTGCTATCAACAATGGCACTACTAGAAGCTCCGAGTGAAGTAAACATAATGAAGAAGTACATCGACAACGGTGACTTCGCGATTGAAGCAAATGACGTATCTGCTGTTCAATTGGCATCAGAGCATAAAGTGCCTTTCGTCGTTGGCCCTGCAATCAATACTTATAACGCACACACGCTCAACTTATTTTTGAAACAAGGTATGATGCGTTGGTGCATGCCTGTCGAGCTATCTCGCGAATGGTTAAACGATACTTTAGTTCAGTGTGACGAGCTTGGTATTCGTAACAAGTTTGAAGTTGAGGTATTTAGCCACGGTTATTTGCCTTTAGCGTATTCCGCTCGCTGTTTCACAGCCCGAGCTGAAAACCGAGCGAAAGACGATTGCGAAACCTGCTGTATCAAATACCCTACGGGTATCCAGGTCAGAAGCCAAGAAGGGCAAGAAGTCTTTAACCTTAACGGCATTCAAACACAGTCAGGGTATTGCTACAACCTCATCAATGACTTACCTACTATGAAAGGGCTGGTTGATGTGGTCCGGTTAAGCCCTCTTGGTATCGACACTTTTTCAGAGTTAGAGCGTTTTCGCTCAAACGAATACGGCGATAATCCTGAAAAGCTCGAAAGCCGCCAATGCAATGGCTATTGGCATCAACTAGCGGGCTTAGAAGTAAAAACCATTTAATCCTTAAAGATAAAAGCGAGGCCTAGCCTCGCTTTTATCTGTTAGCTTTTGTTAGCAGGCTTGCACCCTTGGTTCGACAGAACTCTCATTAAGCAGCTTTTTCACATCTCGCCACAACATACTGATCACGACCAAACTCAATGCAATGTTAGACAATGGGAAAGCTAACCAAATACCTGTCACGTCGAAAAGTTTCGGCATAATGAATAAGAATGGCAACTGGACCAGCATGTTGCCTAGTGTTACAAACATAGCTTTGCTGCCTTTGTTTACTGATTGATAGTACGCGGCCGCCACAACTAAAAAACCATCTAAGAACAACGCAAACATGTGTAAACGAATCCCGATCACGGTGCTATCAATCAACTGTTGGTCAGCATTATTAAACACCGCAACCAGTTCGTACGGGAAAAGGTTCATCAAAACAACGAACGCCACCCCACCAAGCACAGATGTCCCCATCGCGACCTTTAATAACTTTCTGATGTTCTCCTGATTACGTGCACCGTGGTTGAAGCTCACTAAAGGCTGCATACCATTCGCAATTCCTTCTGCTATCAGATAGTAAACCGTCACGATGTACCCCAAAATGGCGTACGCTCCGATCAACATTGCACTTCCGTATTGAGCAAATAACGCGTTGTGCAGTGCCACCATCACAGAGCCGTAGGCGTACATAAAGAAACTTGATGTACCTATCATGATAATCTTTGGTGCAGCATCAACCTGAACTTTGAAGTCGCGGATACGAAGGCGTAATGTTGCTTTTGAAGTAAAGAAGTAACCAATACCGAGCACAGTGACCACTAATTGTGCAAGTGCAGTGGCAATAGCGGCTCCGGTTAACTCCCACTCCAACCAAGCAATAAATACGTAGTCTAATACAATGTTAATAACGGCACCGATGACCATCAAAATCGTTGCTAAGTTCGGGCTGTCGTCATTGCGTAATAAAAACGGAACTGCGATAGAACCCAACGTGAATACGCACGCGACAATCAGAATATGCAAATATTGCAGCGCAAGTTCAAACACTCGCCCTTCCGCACCTTGCCAGCGAATAAATTCATCCGAAAACAAGAACAATATTGTAGCAACGATCGGCATCAATGCCGCTAACAACGTCAATCCGGTCGTTAGGATTCGCTTAGCGCCTTCATGATCGTTCTCTCCTTGCTTGATCGAAGTCAGCGCGCCAGTCCCCACCCCAATCATCATTCCTATACCGAGGATCGAACCGATAATAGGCCACGCAACATTGATCCCAGCTAATCCGTCAGCGCCAACATAACGGCCAATAAAAATGCCATCAACTATTTGATACAAACCGTTTACGAGCATTGCTGCGACGGTTGGAATCGTATATTTCCAAAACTGTCTATAAATTGAGTTTTGCATGACTGTCACCAGTAGTTAGCAAGGCTAACTAAATGGTTAAATTAAATAAAAGAAAGATGAAACAACAAAAACTAAACCATACAGCTGAGGCCTTTGCTTCAGTTTAAAATGACTTATTACTCAATGCTTTATTCAATAAAGCTTGTAACTGTTCAGCTTCTTGCTGATTTAATTGTTGCATCATTTGGTCAGAGATATCTTTGTACACTACCTGCTCCAAAGACATTTTTTCTGCGACTTCTTCCGTAAGCAACACACGCTTAGCACGAGCATCCTCATTACATGCGATGCGTTTCACCAAACCCTTTTTTTCCAAACGCACAACCATTGTCGATGCGGAAGGCTTAGTCACTTGCAGCTCTTCTGCAAGATCGGTTATTCGCACACCCTCAGGGTAAACCTGAATCACACGTAAATAATCGAACTCATTAAAGCTTAGATGTGATAATGGATCTTCTTTGGCATAGACACGCCAAGCTTTGGCGCAAAAACGCTCTAAATCAATCAAGCTTTCTTCTAATGCCATAAAAGCCACCACCACTTAGTTAGCAAGACTAACTATTTTAAATGAGTCACTCATCAAGTTCAATCATAAAAAAAGCCGCTCTCATCGAGCGGCTCTAAATCATTCAATTTCCAGCTTCTTGGCAGCCTTTAACTTGGCCAATCTATCTTGCTGTAATTGATCGTAAATTTGCGCCAACTCCAAGAAAGAATAGCGATGCTCAACATAATCGTAAACGTTGAACGAAATCGCGAGCTTATAAAGTGAGATGGCACTTGCGATATCACCTTCAAGCTGATTACGCTTTCCAAGGTAGAAATACGTTTCCGTCAATCGTTCAGCTAGGCGATAGTTCTCTCTCGTTCCATCCATAATTGCTTTAAGCGCGTCTTCGTCCGAGACGTCTCGCAGCATGATAGCAACAAGAACCCACCCCCACTCTTCACTACGATCTCGTAAATAACGCTGTTGAAGATTGGCTTTTGCTTGCTCTGGATTTTGCTCAGCTTCGATGATGTACAGCCATAATGAACGAAAAGGATCCGTTGGCATTTCTTGATAATGCTTGGTCATATCTTCTAAAGCGAGATCGATTCGGCCACCATAATACAGTGCAATCGCACGGTTGCGCTCAGCATAGGTATTATCAGGAGCCAACTCTATGGTCGAGTCAAACGCTTCATATGCCGCATCAAACTCTCCTACTTGGGTAAAGTATACTCCCAAAAGATTGAAGATGTCCGGCTGAGCAGGATTCAACTGCAAAGACTGGTTAAAGTCCAAACGGGCAAGATCACGTAAACCAACGCTGTCGTAGTAGCTACCGCGCTCATAATGCATTTTAGCGCGCACTTCATCACTAAGGTCGGGACGTTGTAGCAACTGCGAGAGACGCGCGATTTGTACTTCTTGTTGAACACTAGGCTGAAGTGGCACCGCCATCGGTGGATATAACCACTTTTGTGCTGATTGTTGAGAAGTATTTGCACAACCGGTCAGCGCGATAGCAACACATAAAATTGCGGTTTGAAACCATTTCACTAATTGATACTCCTGTTTGGACCGCTCAAGATTTATTTCTCTTAATGCAATATAGGCGATAACCTCGTTTGAGGTTAATACATCGAAACAAACCAAAAAAGGGGAGCGAAAATGCTCCCCTTTTATAACATGCTTTCAGGCCCTTAATCTAATAAAAGGCTGAAAGTCTCATTTTGTCTTACTCGTCTTTAGCAGCTGGTGCTTCAGCAGCAGCTTCTTCAGCTGGCTTTTCTACCGCTTCTTTCATGCTTAGACGTACACGGCCTTGGCGGTCGATTTCAAGAACTTTAACTTGAACTTCTTGACCTTCAGCTAGGTAGTCAGACACTTTCTCTACGCGTTTTTCTGCGATTTGAGAAATGTGTACAAGACCATCTTTGCCTGGAAGAACCGTTACGAATGCACCGAAGTCTGCTAGACGTGCAACTTTACCTGTGTAGATACGGCCCACTTCAACTTCAGCAGTGATCTCTTCGATACGGCGGATAGCTTCTTTCGCAGCAGTGCCTTCAGTTGCCGCAATCTTGATAGTACCGTCGTCTTCGATTTCGATAGTTGTACCAGTCTCTTCAGTTAGAGCACGGATAACTGCACCACCTTTACCGATAACGTCTTTGATCTTCTCAGCGCTGATCTTCATCGTGTGAATACGCGGAGCAAATTCAGAGATGTCTTCACGAGCACCAGAGATTGCTTCATCCATTACAGATAGGATGTGCTTACGTGCGCCTTGAGCTTGGTTAAGCGCAATTTGCATGATTTCTTTAGTGATGCCTTCGATCTTGATGTCCATTTGAAGTGCAGTGATACCAGTGTTAGTACCTGCTACTTTAAAGTCCATGTCACCTAGGTGGTCTTCATCGCCAAGGATGTCAGAAAGTACAACGAAATCGTCACCTTCTTTAACAAGACCCATTGCAATACCAGCAACAGATGCTTTGATTGGTACACCTGCGTCCATAAGCGCAAGAGAAGTACCACATACTGAAGCCATTGAAGATGAACCGTTAGATTCAGTGATTTCCGATACAACACGTACTGTGTATGGGAACTCATCAACAGAAGGCATTACTGCAGCAATACCACGCTTCGCCAGTTTACCGTGGCCGATTTCACGACGCTTAGGAGAACCTACAAAACCAGTTTCACCTACACAGTATGGAGGGAAGTTGTAGTGCAGTAGGAAGTGATCTTTACGCTCACCAGTTAGCTCATCGATGATTTGAGCATCACGCTGAGTACCTAGCGTTGCCGTAACGATCGCCTGAGTTTCACCACGAGTGAATAGCGCGCTACCGTGAGTACGAGGAAGAACACCAGTACGTACATCTAGTGCACGAACCATGTCTTTTTCACGGCCATCGATACGAGGGTTACCTGCAATAATACGGCTACGTACTACTGTCTTCTCTAGATCATGGAAGATAGTGTGGATTTCTTTTGTGTCTGCTTCAGGATCTTCAGCAAGAAGAACTTCATTTACTTCCGCAGCGATCTCATGGATGCGGTCGTAACGAGCCATTTTCTCAGTAATTTGGTAAGCTTCAACAAGTTTAGCTTCTGCTAGATCAGCAATCTTATTTTTAAGCGCTGTGTTCTCTTCAGGAGCAACCCAATCCCAAGCAGGAGTTGCAACTTCTGCTTTGAATTCGTTGATAGCTTGAATAGCAACTTGTTGTTGGTCATGACCATAAACAACCGCCGCTAGCATTTCTTCTTCAGTTAGGTTGTCCGCTTCTGACTCAACCATCAGTACTGCTGACTCTGTACCTGCAACAACAAGGTCAAGCTTAGAAGTTTCTAGTTCAGTTTGGCTAGGGTTAAGTACAAGCTGACCATCGATATGACCAACACGCGCCGCACCGATAGGGCCGTTGAATGGAATGCCAGAGATAGCAAGAGCAGCAGAAGTACCGATCATTGTAACGATATCTGGCTGAACATCTGGGTTTACAGACATTACTGTCGCGATAACCTGAACTTCGTTTTTAAACGCGTCTGGGAATAGCGGACGGATTGGACGGTCGATTAGACGAGCTGTTAGCGTTTCGCCTTCAGAAGGACGACCTTCACGTTTGAAGAAGCCGCCTGGAATTTTACCCGCAGCGTAAGTACGCTCTTGGTAGTTAACCGTTAGTGGGAAGAAGTCTTGACCTGCAACGGCTTCTTTTTTACCTACAACAGATACGAATACAGACGTATCATCCATTGTGACCATAACTGCTGCTGTAGCTTGACGTGCAATAACGCCAGTTTCTAAAGTAACTGTGTGGTTACCGTACTGGAACGTTTTAACAACTGGTTTTTCGAACATTGTTATTCCTTGTTTCTAATCTTCCTTTAGTGCTTAAAGAAATCTTAGATGTGTTAATTGACACTCAAGGCATTACGAATCGCGACTAGTAAAAAGAAACTCGGAAATTCCTTTTGAATAGTCGCGACCTTTTGGTCGACGTGGTTGACTGTAATGCTATGAGCTTTTGAGAAAACCTCTTACAAGGTTTAGCCGCCAGTATTATAACGGCATAAGTCTAATTTGGCTAAATTTAGGCAACAAAAAAGGGGCATAAAGCCCCTTTTTAGACAAACTGCTATGCAGTCGCTGATTAGCGACGTAGGCCTAGACGTTTGATTAGGTCTTGGTAGCGAGCTAGGTTTTTACCTTTTAGGTAATCTAGAAGCTTACGACGACGAGAAACCATGCGTAGAAGACCACGACGGCTGTGGTGATCGCCTTTGTGCGCTTTGAAGTGACCTTGTAGGTGGTTGATAGAAGCTGTAAGTAGAGCTACTTGAACTTCTGGTGAACCAGTGTCGCCTTCGCCTTGTGCGTATTCTGCAACGATTGCTGCTTTAGTTTCTGCATTCAGAGACATAATTCTCTCCTAATAAGAGTAGGTTTAAAGTTGTAGCAGCCAATCTCTGATTCAGCCGCTACGCGAAGCGCGGATTATAGGGAAATTTCCTATCTCGTGCAATATAAAAATACCGACACTCAGGTCGGTATTTTCAATCATTTACTTGGATGCAACGTCATCTCGGAACACGACCAATCGCTTAGGAGCGATTTTGCCATCTTCGTTCATTTCGCCAACGCCAATAAACAAGCGTTCTTCACCCATAGTAAGGCGAAGTGAGCCCTCAGTCGGAGCACCAAATACTTGAACGGGCTGCCCATGTTGGACCATATTCGCCAGTTCAGGCACCAAGTTGACTTCTGGTAAGTCTTCTACCGCTGTATCCATTGGCAAAAGAAGTGGGTCCAGTAGCTCTCGAGGCGCTCGTTCCTCGCGGTGAGCTTGCTCTAGCAACTCATTTAGTTGCTCAAGTGTTACCATATTCTCGTAAGGGTATTTAGCAACACCAGTACGACGAAGCATAGTTACGTGCGCACCACAACCTAACATTTCGCCCAGATCATCAACGATAGTACGAATATAGGTACCTTTAGAGCAGTGCACTTCCATCTCTACTTCATCGCCTTCAAAACAGTGAAGAACAATCTCATATACCGTGATCTTACGAGATTCACGCGGAACTTCGATGCCTTTACGAGCGTATTCATACAAGGGTTTACCTTGATACTTCAACGCAGAGAACATGGAAGGCACTTGATCAGATTCACCACGGAACTGATCGATGCACGCTTCTAGCTTGTCTAACGTAACATCGACTGGACGCGTCTCTACAACTTCACCATCCGAGTCAGACGTATTGGTACGTTCACCCAGCTTTGCGATCACGCGGTAGCGTTTATCAGAATCAAGAAGAAACTGAGAAAATTTTGTCGCTTCACCCAAGCAAATTGGAAGCATGCCTGTCGCTAATGGGTCCAAGGCTCCAGTGTGGCCTGCTTTCTCAGCAAAGTAGATTCGCTTTACTTTTTGCAGTGCATCATTGGAAGAGATACCTGTTGGTTTGTCCAACAGTATAACACCATTAATTGGACGACCTTTACGACGACGAGCCATTATTCTTCGTCCTCACGACCAGAATCTTTTTGCTTTTGTTTGTCTGAACTAACGACTTCAGACACTAGGTTAGACATACGCATACCTTCAACCAGCGTATTGTCATAGTGGAAGCGGATTTCTGGCGTTAAACGTAGACGAATACGCTTACCTAACATCATGCGAATGTGCACTTCGTGCTCACGTAGCGCTGCTAGACATGATTCTGGTGTTTGCTCACCCACACACAGGAAGGTCACAAATACTTTTGCGTAAGCTAGGTCACGAGAGACTTCTACGTCTGAGATCGTCACCATGCCAAGGCGAGAGTCACGAACTTCACGTTGAAGGATCATCGCTAGTTCTTTTTGCAGCTGCTGTGCAACGCGCTGCGTGCGGCTAAATTCTTTTGACATATCTTTACTCTTATATAGAAAGAATGGGGGGTTGGTCAAAGCCAGCCCCCCATGGTGTATTCAACAACCAATTACTACTTATCTTTCAAAGACAATATTAGTAATTTTAGTCAATTAGTCTAGAGTACGTTTAATTTCAACGATTTCGAAGACTTCGATTTGGTCACCAACGCGAACATCATTGTAGTTCTTAACGCCGATACCACATTCGTAGCCATTCTTAACTTCTTGAACGTCATCTTTGAAACGACGTAGTGACTCTAGTTCACCTTCGTAAATAACAACGTTATCACGTAGTACACGGATTGGGTTGTTACGCTTGATCACACCTTCTGTAACCATACAACCAGCGATAGCGCCCAGTTTCGGTGACTTAAACACGTCACGAACTTCAGCAAGACCAATGATCTCTTGCTTGAATTCTGGAGCAAGCATACCGCCCATTGCTTGTTTCACTTCATCAATCAATTGGTAAATGATTGAGTAGTAACGTAAGTCAACAGCTGCGGCTTCAACAGCACGGCGAGCAGAAGCATCTGCACGAACGTTAAAGCCAAGGATGATTGCGTTTGAAGCTTCCGCTAGTACTACGTCAGTTTCCGTAATACCACCTACACCAGAACCAACGATGTTCACTTTAACTTCGTCAGTAGATAGCTTAACTAGTGAGTCAGCGATTGCTTCTACAGAACCTTGAACGTCTGCTTTAAGTACAACGTTAAGTTCAGCAACTTCACCAGCAGTCATGTTAGAGAACATGTTCTCTAGTTTAGATTTCTGCTGACGAGCAAGTTTCACTTCACGGAACTTACCAGCACGGTAGTTAGCTACTTCACGCGCTTTACGCTCGTCACGAACTACTGTTGCTTCATCACCTGAAGATGGTACACCTGAAAGACCTAGGATCTCTACAGGGATAGATGGGCCAGCCGAAGTAATTTCTTTACCTAGCTCATCACGCATTGCACGAACACGGCCGTATTCTTGACCACAAAGAACGATGTCGCCTTTGTTTAGTGTACCTGATTGAACAAGTACTGTTGCAACTGGACCACGACCTTTATCTAGGCGAGATTCAACAACAACACCAGATGCCATGCCTTCAGCTACAGCTGTAAGTTCAAGAACTTCAGACTGAAGAAGGATAGCTTCTAGAAGACCATCGATGTTTGTACCCTGTTTAGCAGAGATGTGAACGAACATGTTCTCACCGCCCCACTCTTCAGGAATAACGTCGTATTGAGCAAGCTCGTTCTTAACGTTATCTGGGTTCGCGTCTTCTTTATCGATCTTGTTCACAGCAACAATTAGAGGAACGCCTGCCGCTTTCGCGTGCTGAATCGCTTCTACTGTTTGTGGCATTACACCATCGTCTGCTGCAACTACAAGAACAACGATATCTGTCGCTTGAGCACCACGAGCACGCATTGCAGTAAACGCTGCGTGTCCAGGAGTATCAAGGAACGTGATCATGCCGTTGTCTGTTTCAACGTGGTACGCACCAATGTGCTGAGTAATACCACCCGCTTCGCCAGAAGCAACGTGTGTGCGACGGATGTAGTCAAGTGTTGACGTTTTGCCGTGGTCAACGTGACCCATGATAGTAACAACTGGAGCACGTGGAACTGCTTCCGCGTTAGTGTCACGGTCAGATAGTACCGCTTCTTCCAGTTCGTTCTCTTTACGAAGAACTACTTTATGGCCCATTTCTTCAGCAACAAGTTGTGCTGTTTCTTGGTCGATCACTTGGTTGATAGTCGCCATAGCGCCCATCTTCATCATTACTTTGATAACTTCTGTCGCTTTAACCGACATCTTGTTAGCAAGTTCTGATAGAACGATCGTTTCGCCAATTACAACGTCTTGCTTAGCAACCGTTGCTGACTTATCAAACCCGTGCTGCATTGAAGTCGGCTTAGCAAGTTTGCCCTTACGACCTCTACCGCCACGTTGGTTGTTACGGCCACCGCGAGCTTGGTCGTCTTTACCCGAAGCTGCTTTTTTCTTCTTACGACGACCGCCTTCTACTTTGCGATCTGCTTCATCTTCGGCTTCACGTGCGTATTGTGAAGTCGTTACATGGTAATCTGTATCTTCCATATCACCCTTTTTCTCTTCTGCAGCAGACCAACGCTCTTTATTCTTTTCAGCCAATTCGCGAGCTTCTTCAAGCTTGCGCTGACTTTCCTCTTCAGCCTTACGCTTAGCTTCTTCTTCCTGACGACGTTTAAGCTCGTCGGCCTCTTTTCGCGCTGCTTCTTGCTTAATTTTCTCTTCAGCATCACGCTTTGCTTTTTCTTCAGCATTACGTTGTGCATTCGTATCTACGTCTCGCTTCGCTTTTTCTTCAGCTTCACGTTTCGCTTTTTCTTCCGCTTCACGTTTTGCAGCTTCTTCAGCTTCACGTTTCGCAGCTTCTTCAGCTTCACGTTTTGCAGCTTCTTCTGCTGCACGTTTTGCTGCTTCTTCTGCTTCACGTTGTGCTGCTTCTTCAGCTTCACGTTTCGCTTCATCTTCAATTGTGCTGCGCTTCACGTATGTACGTTTTTTGCGCACCTCAACCTGAACATTCTTACTCTTACCACCACCCGCGTTCACACTAAGTGTACTACGAGTTTTACGCTGAAGCGTAAGGCGAGTCGGCTCTGAATCACCTGATTTATCACCGTGTTCTTTCTTTAAATGAGAGAGAAGCTTCTGCTTCTCTTCATCAGTAACATTGTCAGAGCTCGCCTTTTTAATGCCAGCGTCAGCAAGTTGTTCAATCAAGCGGTCGACTGGCGTACCAATCTCATCACTCAGTGCTTTAACTGTTAATTGTGTCATGCCGCTTCCTCCTTGCCGAAAATTATGCTTCTTCGCCGAACCAACAGATGTTACGTGCGGCCATAATTAGCTCACCTGCACGTTCTTCGGTCAGGCCTTCGATACCTTCTAAATCGTCAATACCTTGGTCAGCAAGATCTTCCAGTGTCGCTACACCTTTCGCTGCCAATTTAAATGCCATCTCACGCTCAAGACCTTCAAGTGCAAGTAGGTCCTCAGCTGGTTCTAGACCTTCAAAAGACTCTTCTTGTGCTAGTGCGATCGTCGTTAGTGCATCTTTTGCACGTCCACGAAGCTCTTCGATTAGTTCTTCATTCAAACCATCGATTTCTAGTAGCTCGTTAACTGGCACGTATGCGATTTCTTCTAGCGTTGAGAAACCTTCTTCAACAAGAAGTTGAGCGAAGTCTTCTTCAATATCTAGGTACTTCATGAAGTTTTCAATAGATGCTTGTGATTCTTCAGCGTGTTTCTTCTGAAGATCAGCAACTGTCATAACATTCAGTTCCCAACCTGTTAGTTGAGATGCTAGACGCACGTTTTGACCGTTACGACCGATAGCTTGCGCTAGGTTGTCAGCTTCAACTGCGATGTCCATTGAGTGTGCATCCTCATCAACGATGATAGAAGCAACATCAGCTGGCGCCATTGCGTTGATAACGAATTGAGCTGGGTTATCATCCCAAAGAACGATATCGATACGCTCACCACCAAGTTCGCCAGAAACAGCTTGTACACGTGCACCACGCATACCAACACACGCACCTACAGGGTCGATACGTTTGTCATTTGTTTTGACAGCGATCTTAGCGCGAGAACCAGGATCACGTGCTGCGCCTTTAAGCTCGATAATATCTTCTGCGATTTCAGGCACTTCAACACGGAACAGTTCTGCCAACATTTCTGGCTTAGAACGAGTGATGAACAATTGGAAACCACGTGCTTCAGGCGCGACTTTGTAAAGAAGGCCACGTACGCGGTCGCCTGGACGGAAGTTTTCACGAGGAAGTTGGTCATCACGCAGGATTACCGCTTCAGCGTTATTACCAAGATCAAGCACGATTGTGTCACGGTTTACTTTTTTCACGACACCAGTGATTAGATCACCTTCATTGTCGATGAACTGTTCAACGATTTGTGCGCGCTCAGCTTCACGAACTTTTTGAACGATAACTTGCTTAGCAGTTTGAGTCGTAATACGGTCAAACGTTACTGATTCGATTTCGTCTTCTACGTAGTCGCCAAGCTCGATTGAGTCATCTTCGTATTGCGCTGCTTCTAGTGAGATCTCTTTTGTAGGGTTCTCAACGTCATCAACAACTAACCAACGGCGGTAAGTGACAAACTCACCGGTTTTACGGTCAATGGCAACACGTACGTCGATTTCGATTTCGTATTTTTTCTTTGTAGAAGTTGCTAGAGCAATCTCAAGAGCCTCAAAGATACGCTCACGAGGTACCGCTTTTTCGTTCGATACCGCTTCTGCTACCGCTAAAATTTCTTTACTCATTATATTTAGCCTCTAAGCTTAAACTTTTTTAGGGAACTAAAATTTAGGGATCAGGTTAGCTTTGGAAATGTTACTTAGAGCAAACTCTTCTTGCTGACCGTCTACAGTAATTGTCACTGTTTCGCCATCAACACCGTGGATAATACCTTTCCACTTACGACGGTTTGCTACAGCCATTTTCAATACGATGCTGACCTCGTGACCAATAAATTGCTCGTAATGTGCTGCTTTAAAAAGTGGTCTTTCTAAACCTGGAGAAGACACTTCTAGGCTGTAAGCAACAGAAATTGGATCTTCAACGTCTAAAACTGCACTAACTTGGTGGCTAACTTCTGCACAGTCGTCTACGTTAATACCATTTTCATGGTCAATGTAGATACGTAACGTTGAGTGCGCGCCTGCACGAATGAATTCTAATCCAACTAACTCATAACCTGATGCCGCTACTGGCGCGTCAAGCATTTCAGTAAGTTGTCTTTCTAAACCAGTCATTTAACCACTCCAGAAACAAAAAAAGGGCTCAGAGCCCAATCAAAAAACCAAGCAGTATCTGAGCTATTTCAAAAAGCTCAGATAACAAAAAACCCCGATAGTCGGGGTTTTATGCTGCTGGACCCTGATACGTTAAGAATAGCCAACAATTGCTTTTCTTAACTCGTAGTGTGGTTAGCACTACGCAAACTTGCCAATCTACGATTTCCTTTTAAAGAAAGAGATTGGTTGCGGGGGCCGGATTTGAACCGACGACCTTCGGGTTATGAGCCCGACGAGCTACCAAGCTGCTCCACCCCGCGTCCGACTTGCTGAGCATTATACTCGCAAACAAGTGATTTACAAGTTTGTAAATACATGGTGCCGAGAGAGGGACTCGAACCCTCACACCTAAGGCACTAGCACCTCATGCTAGCGTGTCTACCAATTTCACCATCTCGGCATCAAAACCTTACAGCTTATTGAGGAATTTCATCACCCGCAGGGGCAGGAACTTCACTCGCTGCATCCTTAACTTGTTCAACAACTGGTTGACCTAACGTTGGGTCTACCCATTGTGATTCAGTCTGGTGCGTAGACATACGACCAAGTAACAAGCTAACGATAAAGAATACGGTTGCTAAAATAGCAGTTGTTCGGGTTAAGAAATTACCTGAGCCGCCAGCACCAAACACTGTGTTTGAAGCACCAGCACCGAACGAGGCTCCCATATCTGCGCCTTTACCTTGTTGAATCAACACAAGGCCAATCACACCAAGCGCTGCCAACAGGTAAATCACAAGTAGAACTGAAAACATTTTTTCCACCTATGTTCCAAATTGTTGAGCCAGCGCCGTTCAAAAGAACAAATCATAATGAACAAGGCTAGCGACCTCCTAACGGGAGGCGGAGCAATACTAGCGAAAGCCAGTAACGCTGACAAGGGAAAATTAGTAAAAAATCAATGCCAATGCGTTAAGCGCTCAAAAAAAGGGCAAAAGATGCCCTTTTCATTCAAGACATGCTTTAACGCAATGATTAACAACTTGCTTTAACAGCCTCAGCGATTTTCAATGCTGAGTGTTGAACTAGTTCACCATCTTCGCCTTCCACCATAACGCGGATCAAAGGCTCAGTGCCAGACTTACGCAGCAGTACACGCCCTTTATCACCAAGTGTCGCCTCTACTTCAGCGACAGCGTTTAATACAGCTGTAGCTTCAAGAGGGTTACTTTCTCCTGAGAAACGGACATTTTCTAAAACCTGAGGATATAATGTCATTCCTTGCGATAGTTCATATAAAGACATATCGCTGCCAATTACAGAAGCAAGTACTTGAAGTGCAGCAACAATCGCATCGCCGGTTGTGACTTTATCTAATAAGATCACATGGCCTGAGTTTTCAGCACCAATTTTCCAACCTTTTTCTAGCAGTTGCTCCATGACATAACGGTCACCAACAGCAGCACGTACAAACGGAATGCCTAGCTGCTTTAAACCATTTTCCATACCCAAGTTAGTCATTAGTGTACCAACAACACCACCCTTTAGCTCACCACGACGAAGTGCATCACGAGCGATGATATAAGCAATTTGGTCACCATCAACTTTGTTACCTAGGTGGTCGACCATAATGATGCGGTCACCATCACCATCAAATGCGAGACCAAGATGCGCTTGCTCTTCAACAACACGCTGTTGAAGAGCTCGTACGTCTGTTGCGCCCACTTTTTCATTAATGTTGATGCCGTTAGGCTCTACGCCCATAGCGATAACTTCTGCCCCAAGTTCTTTGAAAACATTTGGAGCGATGTGGTACGTTGCACCGTGCGCACAGTCTACTACGATCTTAAAGTTCGCAAGGCTCAACTCAGATGGGAAAGTACTCTTACAGAACTCGATGTAACGACCAGCTGCATCATTTAGGCGGGTTGCTTTACCAAGCTCAGCCGACTCCACACATTCAATTTCTTTATCTAACTCAGCTTCGATCGCCAATTCGATATCGTCAGGTAGCTTAGTACCCTCAGAAGAAAAGAATTTAATGCCGTTGTCGTAATATGGGTTATGTGATGCAGAAATCACAATACCAGCCTCGGCACGGAAAGTCTGAGTTAAATATGCCACAGCTGGAGTTGGCATGGGACCAGTAAATGTTGCTTTAAGTCCCGCAGCTGCAAGGCCAGCCTCTAGTGCAGATTCAAGCATATAACCTGAAATGCGTGTATCTTTACCTATGATAACTTTCTTTGTGCCTTGTTTCGCTAGTACACGACCAGCAGCCCAGCCAAGCTTAAGTACGAAGTCTGGAGTGATTGGGTATTGTCCTACTTTACCGCGCACACCGTCAGTACCAAAGTAACGTCTTTCATTCGACATAAACTTTCCTTTATTATTTTTAAATATTGTTTTTCGTCATCTCAACAACTTTCATCGCTTCGATTGTCTCTTCAAAGTCATGCACGCGAATGATCTGCGCGCCTTTCATCGCGGCAATCGTAGCACAAACGACACTTGCGTTCGTACACTCTGCCGCTGGCTTGTCTAACAGTTTGAAGATCATGGATTTACGAGACATGCCAGCCAAAATAGGCAGGCCGAATTCATGAAGCTTTTCAAGATGAGCAAGCATATGATAATTGTGTTCGATTGTTTTGCCAAAGCCAAACCCAGGATCGAGAATCAGTTGAGATTTATCAATCCCTGCTGCTTCACACGCCGCGATACGTTCTTCTAGAAAAGCCGACACGTCCCCCATTAAATCATCATAATGAGGGTCAACTTGCATGGTCCTAGGCTGACCTTTCATATGCATCAGACAAATTGGAAGGCTTGCTTCTGCTGCGACTTCCAGAGCACCTGGCTCTTGCAGCGAACGGATGTCATTGATCAAATCAGCCCCAGCATCAATTGCTTGACGCATCACTTCTGCTTTACTGGTGTCAACGGAAATCCATACATCATATTTTTCACGAATGGCTTTGATTACTGGGACAACACGCCTAAGCTCTTCTTCCAAAGACACATCCGGTGCACCAGGTCTTGTTGATTCACCACCAACATCAACAATACTTACACCAGCCTTTATCATTTTATCAACTTGAGCAAGAGCAAGTTCAATTGAGTTGTATTTACCGCCATCCGAAAAGGAATCCGGTGTCACATTTAGAATGGCCATGACATGTGGACGCGAAAGGTCCAAAGATTTGTTATTTGCTGTAATCATCATCATAAACACAAAAACCCCGAGATAACTCGGGGTTTAATATTATCGATACTCTTTATTCAGAGTCTTTCTTTTCAGGCGCTTCGTTAGAAGTTGTTTCAGAAGAGCTAGGCTGTTCTGCATCTTTCGCAGTCTCCGTTGCTTCTTCTTTAACTTCTTGCTTTGCTTGAGGCTTGTCGCTGTCTTCTGGTTTGCTTGCTGAGTTATCACTCCAGCCCGCAGGCTCACGAATTTCAGCTTTGCGCTCCATTAAGTCATCAATCTGGCGAGCATCAATGGTTTCATACTTCATCAGCGCATCTTTCATCGCATGCATGATATCCATGTTCTCTTGAAGAATCTTCTTCGCACGATCGTAGTTGCGGTCAATGATCTGACGAACTTCGTCATCAATCAACTTCGCTGTATCGTCAGACACATGTTTAGTCTGAGTTACACTACGCCCTAAGAACACTTCGCCTTCATCTTCTGCATACAGCAGAGGGCCAAGCTTTTCAGAGAAACCCCATTGAGTAACCATCTTACGAGCAATATCTGTTGCGCGCTCGATATCATTAGAAGCACCGGTTGATACTTTGTCAGCACCGTAGATAAGTTCTTCTGCTAAACGACCACCGTACAAGCTAGAAATCATTGATTCTAGGTGTTGGCGAGACATACTCACGCGGTCCTGCTCTGGAAGGTACATTGTTACACCCAACGCACGACCACGTGGAATGATAGACACTTTGTACACTGGATCGTGTTCAGGAACCAAGCGACCAACAATCGCGTGACCCGCTTCGTGGTATGCGGTTGACTCTTTCACTTCCTCAGACATCACCATTGAACGGCGCTCAGCACCCATCATGATTTTGTCTTTCGCCAGTTCAAACTCAACCATAGAAACGTTGCGCTTGTTACCGCGCGCAGCAAACAGGGCTGCTTCGTTAACTAAGTTTGCTAGGTCAGCACCAGAGAAGCCTGGAGTACCACGTGCGATGAGAGAAGGCTCTACATCACCCGCTAGAGGGACCTTACGCATGTGAACTTTTAGGATCTGTTCACGGCCACGTACATCTGGAAGACCAACTACCACTTGACGGTCAAAACGACCAGGACGCAGTAGCGCAGGGTCTAGCACGTCCGGACGGTTAGTCGCAGCGATAACGATAATACCTTCGTTACCTTCGAAACCATCCATCTCAACGAGCATTTGGTTTAGTGTTTGTTCACGTTCATCATGACCACCACCAACACCTGCGCCACGTTGACGACCTACCGCATCGATCTCATCGATAAAGATGATACAAGGTGCAGCTTTCTTTGCTTGTTCAAACATGTCACGCACACGAGATGCACCAACACCAACGAACATTTCTACGAAATCAGAACCAGAGATAGTAAAGAATGGTACTTTCGCCTCACCGGCAATGGCTTTCGCTAGAAGCGTTTTACCCGTACCAGGAGGACCAACCATTAGAACACCCGTTGGAATCTTACCGCCCAGTTTTTGGAAGCGGCTTGGATCGCGTAGGTAGTCCACCAGCTCTTTCACGTCTTCTTTTGCTTCGTCACAGCCAGCAACGTCAGCAAAAGTTGTCTTGATTTGTTCTTCGCTCATCATTCGAGCTTTGCTCTTACCAAAAGACATGGCGCCTTTACCACCGCCGCCTTGCATTTGACGCATGAAGAAAATCCATACACCAATTAGTAAGATCATTGGGAACCAAGAGATGAAGATAGTACCAAGCAAGCTTTGCTCTTCTGGAGGCGTGCCTTGTACTTTCACGTTTTGGTTAATTAGGTCATCTAGAAGCTTTTGGTCATACACTGGCATGTAAGTGACCATTTTGGCACCGCCGCCACGACGAACAAAGCTAATTTCACCGTCTTTAAAAGTTGCTTCTTGAATCTGGCCTTGGCCAACTTCCTGTACAAACGTGGTGTAATCCACGGTTCTGCCATTGCTTTCTCCAGGGCCAAAGCTCTGGAATACCGACATCAATACGACGGCGATAACAAGCCACAGAATTAAATTTTTTGCCATGTCACTCAAGGTGTAAGCCTCTCGATAACTAATTGTAATTAAAGGTAGGGTACTACAGTTCATTAACTGTAGCTATAGTGTTAACACGCTCTCAAGAGAGCAAAATGGTTAACCTTTGTAACCAGTGGCTACGACGAAGACCTCTCGAGAGCGAGCTCGCGATGAGTCTGGTTTTCTAATTTTTACGGCTTTAAACATGTCTCGGACTTCTTTCACATACTGATCGAAGCCTTCCCCTTGGAAAACCTTTACGACAAAGCTACCATTAGGCGCTAGAACTTGTCGACACATATCTAAAGCTAATTCAACTAAATACATAGCGCGAGGTTGATCAACAGAATTGTTTCCCGCGATGTTAGGCGCCATATCAGACATTACTACGTCTACCATGGAAGGTTGGATCCTTTCTAGCAAAGCTTCCAATACCGCATCATCACGAAAGTCGCCTTGTAAAAAGCTAACGCCAGCAATCGGGTCCATAGGAAGCAAGTCACACGCAATGATCTGACCACTGTCCCCTACTATCTTAGCAGCATATTGAGACCATCCGCCCGGCGCGGCCCCCAAGTCGACGACTGTCATTCCAGGCTTTAACAATTTATCTTTCGTTTGAATCTCATCGATCTTGAAATAAGCACGTGAGCGGTAGCCTTTTTTTCGGGCTTCATTCGCGTATTTATCATCAAAGTGTTCTTTCAACCAACGACCAGAACTAGCCGAATGTTTTTGTTTACTCATTTTAATCCCAACAAGGCACAAATTGGAGCTATTGTTTTAATAGGCGCTACCTATTACTCAATAAATTATAGTCTTCAGCAATAGATGGCGTTAAAATAGCTTTTTTCAACCCTTATTTTAAAGAAAATTGGCCGCGTAATGAACCTAAGCACCAAACAAAAGCAGCACCTTAAAGGCCTAGCTCACAGTTTAAAACCTGTTGTGCTAATGGGCGCAAATGGACTTACAGAAGCCGTGCTAGCAGAAATTGAAATCGCTCTTAACCATCACGAACTTATCAAAGTAAAAGTTGCTTCGGAAGATCGTGAAACAAAACAGCTAATCATCGACGCTATCGTACGTGAGACGGGCGCTGAAAAAGTTCAGACTATTGGTAAAGTGCTTGTGCTATACCGCCAGTCTGAAGAGCGTAAAATCGAAATCCCTCGTAAGTAACTCTACTTACGTTGCTGAAGAAAAAAGGTCGCCTGAGGCGACCTTTTTGCGTTTTATCAGAGTAGTAATGCTACTCCAAACGACTTAGATATATTCTACTCGGTCAATTTCGAAGTCTTTCGCGCCACCCGGAGTTTGAATAGCAACTTCATCGCCTTCCATCTTACCAATCAGGCCACGAGCAATAGGTGAGCTCACTGAAATGCGACCTGCTTTGATATCGGCTTCGTCATCACCAACGATTTGGTACGTTTTTTCTTCTTCGGTGTCGATATCAATCAAGGTTACGGTTGAACCAAAAATAACTTTACCCGTGTTCTCCATCTTCGTTACATCAATAACTTGAGCAACTGACAGTTTGTATTCAATGTCACGGATTTGTGCTTCACAAATGCCCTGCTCTTCACGAGCGGCGTGATATTCAGCATTCTCTTTTAAATCACCTAGCTCACGAGCTTCAGCAATTGCCTCTGAGATCTGAGGACGTAGTTTAAGTAGACGATCGAGTTCTGCACGTAGCTTTTGCTCGCCACGTAGTGTCATTGGAACTTTTTCCATTTTATAACCTCAAGCCCAAATGGGTCTTTGGACAAAAAAAGCCCACCCTGTCATAGGACTGGGTAGTGCGCTTAAAGATGTATTTCGTTTAGTGTAAACAAACTCCCGGACGAAATCATCTTAATTCGAAAGACAGCAAGACTATGCCTTTTCGGCATAATGATATAACTCACTTTTAGAGCGGTTCTAGGGCGAATCACCTTCTCAATTTATTGAAAAACAACACTGTTCATTACACCAAAAACCTCAAAAAAGATAAAAACTAATCAATGTCAGGCCAATGTCATTGCCAATAATTTCAATCAAAAACAGTAATTTAAATAAAAACAACGCATAATTGAACAGTGTTCATCAGTGGGATTTATATCATTTTACTAACTCATACGGAAACTTTAGCAGTAAAACATGTCCAGCGAGTTGTTAGATCAATGGCTTACAAGTGCGAACTATATCGCTCAATTAGCCAATTTTGGACCAACAACTTGTGAGAGATCACCTCTCCCCCATACAACAATGATTATGGACAGCTAACTAGGACAAATAAGATGAAAAAGACTCTAATTGCTCTTTCTGTATCTGCAGCAGCTATGGCAACTGGCGTAAACGCAGCTGAACTTTACAACCAAGACGGTACTTCTCTAGAAATGGGCGGCCGTGCTGAAGCACGTCTATCTATGAAAGATGGCGACGCTCAAGACAAATCTCGCATCCGTCTAAACTTCCTTGGTAAACAAGAAATCAATGACAACCTATACGGTGTTGGTTTCTGGGAAGGTGAGTTTGAGACTGCTCAAAACGGTACTGTAGACGGCGACGACAAGAGCGATCTAGAAACTCGTCTTGCTTACGCTGGTCTTGGCGGTGCTTACGGTGAGTTCGCATACGGTAAAACTGAAGGTGCACTAGGCGTTATCACTGACTTCACAGATATCATGGCTTACCACGGTAACTCTGCAGCAGACAAACTAGCTGTATCAGACCGTACAGACAACATGATGGCTTACAAAGGCCAGTTTGAAAACCTAAGCGTAAAAGCAAGCTACCGCTTCGCTGATCGTATGGAAAACAAAAACACTGGTGAGTACTACGACAACAAACAAGACGGTTACTCTCTATCTGCAATCTACGCTCTAGCTGACACTGGTCTTGAGCTAGGTGCTGGTTACGCAGATCAAGACAAAGCTAACGAGTACATGCTAGCTGCATCTTACACAATGTCTGATCTTTACTTCGCTGGTGTATTCACTGACGGCGAGAAAATGGAAGATTCAAACAACAGTAACACAGTTGATTACACTGGTTACGAGCTAGCGGGTGCTTACACTCTAGGCCAAACAGTATTTACAACATCATACAACAATGCAGAAACTAACAACGAAACTTCTGCAAACAACTTCGCTGTTGATGCTTCTTACTACTTCAAGCCTAACTTCCGTGGTTACATTTCTTACAACTTCAACCTGATTGATGCAGGTGACAAGTTTGGTTCAACTGACACTAGCAAAACAGTTGCAACTAAGATCGATGCTGAAGACGAGCTAGCTCTAGGTCTACGTTACGACTTCTAATTCCGGTCTTTGACTAGAATATCGAATGCCCGCTTTAAGCGGGCATTTTTTATACTTCATTTTAAGCAGCGCGCCTTTCTCTCGTGTCTCATTCATGAAGACATTTGAAGCATTTCTTTAGTTACCTAGCATATTGAAAGGACTTGCGTATACTCAATCACATAACTCACCTTAGAAAGTATCATTATGTGTTTACGTTGGCTCTTGCTCATATTCTCTTCATTACTTTCTGCTTTTTCACAAGCGTACCCTCATCAAGAGGTGTTGCCTGAAGGCGCCCGCATCAGTTTAGTTGCGGAGAAACTCAGTGAAAATGCTGAGCTTGACGGTGTTCATCCTACCGAACAACTGTTCCCACCAGCGAGTACATTAAAAATCGTCACCGCATTAGCCGCAAAGCTAGAACTGGGTGATAATTTCCGGTTTCGAACCAAGCTGGAAACGTCGAACTCAGATGCAGTGATTTACTTTGTCGGCGACCCAACACTCCAAACCAACGACTTAAAATCACTTCTCACTCTAGCTAAGAAAAATGGCTTAAAACGGATTAACGGTGACCTATGGCTCGATAACAGCGCATTCACTGGTTATAACCGTGCGGTGGGCTGGCCGTGGGATATCTTGGGAGTTTGCTACAGCGCTCCGGCATCGACCATCACACTCAATAACAACTGTGTACAAGCCTCTATCTATACACAAAAAGATGGTGGAACGCGGGTCTACGTACCAGAGCATCAACCTATTCGTGTCACAAGTACCGTAGAAACAGTTTCTAAAACCATTAAGAAAAGTCGTCATTGTGACTTAGGTTTAGTTGCAAATCCCGATAACAACTACAAGCTAACAGGGTGCTTGGTTGAAAGAGACAAACCATTGCCACTGAAATTTGCGGTTCAAGACCCTGAGCGTTACACCAGTCAAAGGTTGGCGACTTTGCTCAAGGAGCTCAACATTGGGGTATCAGGAAAGATTAGGGTCGGTACGGCGCCAGAAAAGCAGCGAAAGCTCATCGCAATGCATCAATCAAAGGCCTTACCAGACATTCTTGAAGATATGCTCAAAAACTCTGACAACTTGATTGCCGACACATTAACTAAAACACTTGGTGCTAAATTTTTCGTTCAGCCAGGCAGTTTTACTAACGGTACAGAAGCGATCAAGCAGATCATTTTCGCCAACACTGGTATTGATATTCGTAATGCGCGCCTAGAAGACGGCTCAGGACTTTCGCGAAATAACCGGATCTCCGCGACCAAGATGGCTGAAATGCTGCGCTATATTTGGAAGCATGAAAACGAACTCAAATTGATTGCCATCATGCCGAAATCAGGTGAATCCGGCACATTAAAGTACCGACAAAGTATGCGAAAACTTCCAATTAAAGGACAGCTGATAGCGAAAAGTGGCTCTATCTACGGGACTTACAATATGGCTGGATATGGCTTGGATAAAAATGGTCAACCTAACACCATTTTTGTTCAGTTTGTTTCAGACTACTTCCCAGAAAAACGGGACGACAACACACCTGTCATCGCCCCGATTACACATTTTGAGCAGCTTTTTTACAATGACATTGTGAACTTTAGTCAGGCAATACCTAAGAAATAGTTCACCACGTTAAAGTAAATCCACATTCCTGAAATATCGACGATAGACGCAAGAACTGGACTCACCAATACGGCTGGGTCCAACTTGCAAGCTCGTGCAATAATTGGCAACAGCCCGCCCAATGTTGTAGAAATGGTGACTTGAATGAACAGCGCAACTGCTATTGCCAGTGCGATATCGGTCAGTTCAAAGCCTCCTGTTGATTGTCCTGCACTAAATAACATAATGCGTCCAATCATCACGATAGCGATCGCTAGCGCAATAAATAGAGCGACTCGGCTCTCTTTCCACAAAACTTCTAACCATTGGCGTTTTTTTAACTCTCCAGTAGCAAGAGCACGAATCACTAAAGTTGCTGCTTGTGTTCCTGTGTTACCACCAGCAGCTGCAATCACTGGCATGTACACTGCAAGTAAAACAAGCTGACTAAGGGTGTCCTCATACTGAGCAATGATCAAGCCTGACACTATCCCTAAAAGAGCCAGTGCAATGATCCACCCAATACGCTGCTTCACGTGCCCCAAAACACTAGTCGATAAATAACCATCAGGTGTATCAACTTCAGACATATGCAGACCTAATTGGTGAGCATAATGACGTGCGCGTTTGTCATGGCCTGCTTGCTCAAGTTGAGCAATAAGACTATTCACATAGCCGACAGAGCAATGCTGTAAAATACCTACAGCCTCATCAATCGGCATAACCGTAAGCAAATGGACTTGTTGCTCTTGCTCGTACTGCAAGAATGCATTGCGAGCTGCACCAATTTCTACTTCAGAAAAGTTTGGTGTTGTTTCAATAAAAGTGTTGTTCATTACCGTCATGGCGAATCTCCCGATTGGCATTGGTAACGACCATCGACAAAGCATGAAAAGCCACTCTTGCACGCTAAAAGTCAGACAACAAATAAGATGCACAGAGAAAACCAATGCGAATGCACTGTCTATTCAGAATGTATGAAGGAAATAACGAGAAAAAAATTAGAAAAGATGCCTCACCACTTAGGTAAGGCGGAGATCGCCAATACCGAAGCGGGTTATTTCGCTCCCTTAATCTTACTCACCCAACGACTGGGAGGATGGTCGGTATTGTTCATGTAAATCTCCGATAGCGCTGCCATTATTGGCAGCGCAAGTATAGTAGCAAAGTTCATCAGGTATGGAAGTTTTACTTTGCCGTTTTTGCTAAATTTTCATACAAAAAAAGCGCCCTTCGGACGCTTTCATTTGCAGTCATTATGGATTACTGAATAGTAATACGAGCAAATTTACGTTTACCTACTTGGAACACGTAAGTACCCGCTTCTGGAGCAAATTTGCTGTCCGCAATTTTTTCACCATCAATCTTCACAGCGCCCTGCTTAACCATGCGCATCGCATCTGACGATGATGGACATAAACCTGCTTCTTTCAACAGATTACTCACTGGGCGACCTGCGTCAAAGTCAAACTCTGGCATTTCATCAGGAATTTGGTTCTTCGCAAAACGGTTTACGAATTCTTGCTCTGCTGCATCGGCATCGGCTTCACTGTGGAAACGAGTAATAATTTCTTTTGCTAGCAATACTTTGATGTCACGAGGGTTTTTGCCCGCTTCTACATCAGCTTTGAATTGAGCAATCTCTTCCAGAGGACGGAAAGAGAGCAGCTCGTAGTAGCTCCACATTAGGTCATCAGAAATAGACATGATTTTACCAAACATTTCGCTTGGCGCTTCGCTGATACCGATGTAGTTGTTTGCTGACTTAGACATCTTCTTCTCGCCATCAAGGCCCACTAGAAGCGGCATCATCAGTACAACCTGAGGTTTTTGACCGTGAGACTTTTGCAGTTCACGACCCATTAGAAGGTTGAACTTCTGGTCTGTACCACCTAATTCAACATCCGTTTCCATTGCTACTGAGTCCCAGCCTTGTAGAAGTGGGTACATGAACTCATGAATAGCAATTGGCTGACCACCCGCGTAACGCTTTTTAAAGTCGTCACGCTCTAGCATACGAGCAACGGTTTGGTTTGCCGCAAGGCGAATCATACCTTCTGCGCCCAGTTCAGACAGCCACTCAGAGTTAAACTGAATTTTAGTCTTTGCAGGATCGAGAATTTTGAACACTTGCTCTTTGTACGTTTCAGCGTTACGCAATACGTCTTCGCGACTTAGCGGTGGACGAGTTGTGTTTTTACCTGTTGGGTCACCAACCATTGCAGTGAAGTCACCGATTAGGAACGTCACTTCATGACCTAGTTCTTGGAACAAGCGAAGCTTATTGAAAATAACCGTATGGCCTAGGTGAATGTCAGGTGCTGTTGGATCAGCGCCCAATTTAATACGTAGAGGACGGTCTTCTTTTAGTTTTGCGATTAGCTCTTCTTCTGGAATCAGCTCTTCAACACCGCGCTTAATCTCGGCTAGTGCAGCTTCAATGCTCGCCATTCTTGTTCACTCCCACAGATTTGGCAAAAATATAATAGCTGAACATATTACTTGAATAGCGATGCATTTTGAAACACGTTAGACTAGGTAGTTGTCACTTTTTCCGTTTAATTTAGCAATCAAGTACCTCATGCATTCGATTTTTGTCCGACTTCCACTCTTGCACAAAGTATTGATCGGTTTTTTTAGTGCGCTGATTATCTTCGCGCTCTTCTTTTTACCTGATCCGCAAGACCTAGACCCGCAGCAGAGCCGATTAAAAGTTGGTCAACATTATCCTGTGCCAGTTTCCCTCGAACTCAGTGCACTAAATAGTTCATCGCCTGCGGTTCCCGCCGTGCTGCGCTGGGAGACATACAAGGTAAAAAATGGCGAGAGTGCTGCCATCTTATTTAGTCGCGTAGGGCTTTCTGCTCGTCTATTACATGAACTGGTGTCATCAGACAAAGAAGTAGAAAAACAGTTAACTCGGCTTCGACCTGGTGACCGATTGCAATTTGGCTTTGACGAAAATAACGACTTGGTGCAGCTAAGAAGGACACTAAGCGCGTTCGAGACTTTTCGTATCACATTAAAAGACGGCAAGTACGTTTCTGAAGTTGATAAAAAAGAAGTCGACTTCCAGTACAACTACGCTGAAGCCACCATCAAATCAAACTTTTGGAATGCAGGAATATCTTCTGGATTAAATGGTAACCAAATCATGGAACTGGCTGGCATATTTGGTTGGGACATCGACTTTGCTTTAGATATTCGTAAAAACGACAGCTTCCGAGTACTTTACCAAGAGGAAGTGGTAGAAGGTGAAGTAATCGGCCGTGGAAAAATCATTGCTGCGATCTTTAAAAACCAAGGCGATACCTTTACCGCAATATTGGATCAGAAAAGTGGCAAGTATTACGACGAAAATGGGCGTGCAATGAAAAAAGCATTCTTACGCGCGCCGTTGGATTTCCGTCGAGTTTCGTCTAATTTCAACCCACGCCGCTTACATCCAGTGACGGGACGCGTTCGTCCTCATAGAGGCACGGACTATGCGGCACCAGTGGGCACCCCGATTTGGGCGGCTGGTGATGGCGTTGTTCAAAAATCGTCTTACAACAAATTTAATGGTAACTACGTTTTCATTAAACATAGCAATACTTACATTACCAAGTACCTGCACTTAACCAAACGTACTGTACGAGCTGGTCAACGCGTTAAGCAAGGCCAAACCATTGGTACGCTTGGCGGAACTGGCCGTGTAACTGGCCCTCACCTGCACTATGAGTTCCTTGTGAATGGTGTCCATAAAAACCCGCGCACGGTGAATTTGCCACAATCTAAATCCCTGACAGGCAAAGCGAGACAAACTTTCATGGCAAACGCGAAAATTAGCATGGACAAGCTTGAACGCTACAGCAAACTGCTAGCAATGAAGTAAGCCAGGTATTGAAAAGGGCAGCGAAGCTGCCCTTTTTGTTTTGTCGATATCATCACGATAAAGCTTACTGTTCGGAGTGATGCTCTCTCCCGAGCATAAGCAAACACGGTGTCAGAACTAACGTTAGCAAAGTCGCAAACGCCAAACCACCCGCGACAGCGGTCGCAAGCTGAGACCACCATTGAGTGCTTGGTGCGCCAAACTCCACTTTCTGATTAACTAAGTCGATGTTCATTTCTAACACCATTGGCAATAAGCCTAATATGGTGGTCACCGTCGTAAGTAAAACGGGTCTTAAACGCTGCACACCCGTACGCAAAATAGCCTCAGATTTTTCTAAGCCACGTTTACGCATCTGATTATAAGTATCGATTAAAACAATATTGTTGTTTACCACGATACCAGCCAACGCAATCACTCCAATTCCCGACATAATGATGCCAAATGGCTTTTGGAAAATAAGTAACCCGGCGAAGACACCAACGGTAGAAAACAGCACTGCACTAAGGATTAAGAAAGCTTGATAAAAGCTATTAAACTGCGTAATTAAAATCAAAGCCATCACACCAAGCGCGACAATAAAAGCATTTTGCAAGAATGCTGATGAGTTTTCCTGCTCTTCATTTTGACCCCGAATCTTATATTCAATGCCTTCCGGTAAGTCGAGCTGTTCCATTCCAGCGGCAATCTTAGGTAACTCAAGCGCCAAATTGTAACCTTCCACCATATCCGCTTTAATATTGATAACTCGATGACCGTCGACCCGACGAATAGTGTCTTGCTTATGATCTGGTTTGATTTGAGCAAAATTCGTAATCGGTACCAGACCAGCTGCCGTTTTCACTCTCAGTTGATCAAATCGACCTATGTCGCGCTTATCTTGCGGATAGCGTACCAAAATATCGACTTCTTCATCCGCATCATCGGGCAAATAATCGCCTATTTTCAAGCCGTTCGTAACAAACTGGACGGTATTCCCGACTAAAGTAGCATCCGCTGCAAAGCGAGAGGCGTCATCTCGCTGGATATCAATTTGCCAATCAATCCCTTCCTTATTAGTGGTATCACTCAAGTTGGTCAGTGCAGGATTACCATCAGCCCAATGTCGTACTTTTTTGGCCGCTTCATCTAACGCACTAACACTCAAGTTTCGTGATGATACTTCAATCACGAGATCATGCTCGACAGGCGGTCCTGCGTCCGGGAATTTATACTCAAGTTCAACACCATAAAAGCGATCTGTCGTCTCTTTTAGTTCCTCAATAATGGTTTTCACTTTGCGTCGATACTGCCAATCCACAGGCGTTATTTGAATCTGGCCAATCTCGTCCCCATTATCGCTAGATCCTGTGCGCGTGTAGACACTTTCAAACTCGTCATGACCGAGCATCACCTTCTCGATTTCGCGCATAACAACATCTTTTTCGTGAATAGACAAGTCACCATAAGAACGAACTTTAACGGTAAAAAAGGCAGGGTCCACCTCAGGGAAAAACTCTGCACCCAAGCCAGCTTTGTTGTAAGTGAAGCCGACACCTGCCGCTAGCAGTATCGCGCTGAGTAAGACCTTCCATGGATGACGAATCGCTACCGACAGAGTCTGGTAATAAAGCTTGGTAATGCCTGTCGCTTTTTCAAAGTTGCCGTTATGCAGCTCCACCATTTCTCGCTGAGCTTTCTGATTGACTACTTGAGGCTTGCCAATGATCCCGCCGATGACAGGAACGAACAATAAAGCCATCATCAGAGAAGCGGCCAAAGTAGCAATTAAAGTAAGTGGTAAGTACTTCATGAACTCACCAGTGATGTCTGGCCAGAAAAGTAATGGAGCAAACGCAGCCAATGTGGTTGCTGTAGATGCGGTAATAGGCCAGGCCATTCGCTTTGCGGCATCTCGATAGGCTTCTTTACGTGGCGTTCCTTCTTGCATGCGCCGATCTGCAAACTCTGTCACCACAATGGCACCATCCACCAACATGCCTACTGCCATAATTAAAGCAAACAGTACGACGATATTGACCGTCAGCCCAAATACCGATAACACCAACAACCCAGTCAAGAACGATCCTGGAATAGAAATCCCCACGAGAAGCGCGGTCCTAACCCCCAATATGGCAATAATGACGATAACTACGAGGATAATTGCGGATAAGATATTGTTTTGTAGATCACTGAGCATCAATTTGACATCGTCGGATTGATCCCAAGTGTATTTAACTTGCAAATTGTCGGGCCACTCAGCGCGCTTCTGTCCCTGAGCCAGTACTTCTTTTACCAGCTCAACCGTTTCAATGATGTTTTCCCCTGCCCGTTTTTTTACGTCCAAAACGATGGCAGATTCGCCATCTAAACGAGCAAAACTTTCAGGATCGCGAAATGCACGCCGTACTGTCGCCACATCGCCAAAAGTGATCACCTCTTTGCCATTCACCTTGATCGGTAATTCAAGCACATCTTTCAGTGAATCAAAAACCGATGGGACTTTTACCGAAAAGCGTCCATACCCAGTATCGACAAACCCCGCTGCCACAACTCGGTTATTCAAGGCGATTAAATTATAGATATCCGCTTGATCGAGACCGTAGCTTTCCATCAATAGCGGATCGACAACTATCTCCACGATGTCTTCGCGATCTCCTGCGATTTCAACCTCAAGAATCTGACGGAAACTTTCCAAACGATCACGTAACGTTCTGGCAATCTGAACAATGGTTCGCTCTGGTACGGTGCCATAGAGC
Organism: Vibrio sp. OPT41; assembly: GCF_015163595.1. Lineage (NCBI taxonomy): Bacteria > Pseudomonadati > Pseudomonadota > Gammaproteobacteria > Vibrionales > Vibrionaceae > Vibrio > Vibrio sp. OPT41. Next base: position 195,321 of record NZ_JADDYH010000074.1, read on the forward strand.
ACAACGGTCAACACAGGCTCTTCAGATGCAAACGTGACTTCGTTTACCGTTGGCTCATCACTGTCCTCTGGTAACTTTGGCTTCGCAAGATCAACCGCATCACGCACATCTGCCATCGCTTTATCAAGATCCACTCCGACACTAAATTCCAGCGTCACCGAAGCATGACCTTCTGATGCCACAGAGGTCATCTCTTTTACGCCTTCAATTGAACGCAGCTCTTGCTCTATTGGGCGAACCAATAAACGCTCGGCATCGACAGGAGAAATACCTTGATGTCCAACAGAAACATAAATGATCGGAATGGTAATATCAGGGCTCGATTCCTTGGGGATTGTGACGTAAGTAATGACACCTGCAATTAATATCATCACCAATAATGTCAGCATAGTGCGAGCGCGAGATAACGCAGCATCAATCAGAGTGTACATAGGTGCTCCTTACTGCTCATTAGCTGCTTCAAGAACTAGGTCATCAACTTTATTGGCCAGTACTTGATCACCATCTCGCACAAAACCTTGTCCCAGCACGATAATGTCTACACGCTCTCCTAACCCAGAGAGCCACACACCATCATCCTCGGCCTTAACGAGTTGAATTGGAACAAACTCAACATGCTCATTACGCAGTGTCTTGACACCTAAGTTACCTTCTTCATCTAGTGCTAACATGGCAGCCGTAATCTTTACCGCTAACACTTCACTCAAAGGCAGCTGTACTTCTGCGCTCATACCGGCAGGAATTCTTGCGTCTTGATTATCAATTTCGATTTCAATTGGAAATGTATTAGTAGAAGCAGAAGAAACACGTCCAATGTAGCGCACACGACCTTGATGATGCTGTTGGTTAATGGTTCTTACGTCGGCTTCTAGGCCTTCCTTAAGGTATTGTATATGCCGTTCACTGACATCGGCTTCAATCACTAAAGTATCCAAATCAATGACCGTCGCAATAGGATCGCCAATCCCGACAAAATCACCTAACTCAACAAAGTGGTGATCTACGATGCCATCAAATGGCGCTTTAACCTCAGTATTTCTTAAAGCCGTTTGCACGTTACTCAAATTCGCACGTGCATCTACCAACGCTGCTTGCGCTGTCGCAAATGCAACCTCACCTTGCAGTCCACGACTTTTTAGCGATTTAGCTGCATTAAACTCTTTCTCTTTAACCAACAGCATCGCCTGGGCCCGTTTAAGTTGAATGCCAAGGTCGCGCTTATCGATGTTTGCGATCACTTGTCCCTGTTTGACCGCTTGGCCTTTCTTTATGTTAAGACTGACTATTTTACCGGCAACTTCGGCGCCAAGACGCGCTTGACGATTGGGCGCTGTTCGTCCATACAATTCAATGGTTTTACTGGTAGGTTCGGCAAGAAAAGTATCAAACATCACCTTTGCAAGTGGTGTCGTGTTCGTGGATGTTGAAGAGTTAGGATTATCATCTTGTGCTTTGAGTTGGCCGATGGTTAGCCATGCAACAAGAAGTAAGACGAGGATAAGAGATACTAGCCAAGGGCGCTCGACAATTCGGCGTCCAAAAGAAAGTCCAGACATATAAAGTCCTTTTTATTATTTCTCTGCATATCTGCGAGCGTGTGCTTTACGTGACATCCTTCTACATAAAGCACAGGCAGCCATTAGCTGCCTGTTAGGTGTTAATTACACACTGAACGATGCACCACAACCACATGTTGTCGTTGCATTGGGGTTATTTACGAAGAAGCGCGCTCCTTCCAACCCTTCTGTGTAGTCAACAATACCGCCAACGAGATATTGCAGACTCATAGGGTCTACAACCAGTGTTACACCACTGTTTACGATTGTTGTATCGCCTTCGTTTACATTTTCATCAAAAGTAAAGCCGTATTGGAAGCCGCTGCAGCCGCCGCCAGTAATGTATACGCGCAGTTTCAATGCTGGGTTTTCTTCTTCAGCAATCAATGCTTTAACGCGAGATGCTGCTGCGTCAGAAAAAGATAATGGTACGTTTACTTCGCTCACGAAGACCTCTCTCACTCGTGTAATGCGTCAAGCCTGAAGCAAGACGTCAAATTTGTGCTAATTGAGACGATTATCCAATACCTGACAAACTCGTTCAAGTATTCGCCGCCGATTCTTTATAACAGATGCGGATATATAAGATTACACTGCGAAACAACACATAAATTAAGCAAAACGTTTCTAACTTGATTATAGCTAGGTACAATGCGCTCCACTTGGTCCGAGCAATCAAAAGAGGATAACCCCATGACCAAATCATCAGAGCTGTATCAAAAAGCTCAGCAAACCATCCCTGGCGGTGTCAATTCACCAGTTCGTGCATTCAACGGCGTTGGCGGCTCTCCGCTATTTATCGAACGAGCAGACGGTCCACTGATTTTTGATGCCGATGGTAAAGCGTATATTGATTACGTTGGCTCTTGGGGTCCAATGATTCTTGGCCACAACCACGCGGTTATCCGCGAAGCAGTAATTGATGCAGCGCAACGCGGTCTTAGCTTCGGTGCGCCAACAGAACTTGAAATCGCGATGGCAGAATTAGTTTCTGAGCTTGTTCCATCAATGGAGCAAGTCCGCATGGTAAGTTCTGGTACTGAAGCTACTATGAGCGCGATTCGCCTTGCACGTGGCTTCACCGGTCGCGATAAGATCATGAAATTTGAAGGTTGTTACCACGGCCACGCTGATAGCTTGCTAGTAAAAGCAGGTTCTGGTGCACTAACTCTAGGCCAACCAAGCTCTCCTGGCGTTCCTGCAGATTTTGCTAAACACACGCTAACAGCAACATTCAACGACCTAGATTCTGTACGCGAGCTATTTGCTGCTAACAAAGGCGAAATTGCTTGTATCATCGTTGAGCCAGTAGCAGGCAACATGAACTGTATTCCACCAGTGGAAGGCTTCCACGAAGGGCTACGTGAAATCTGTGATCAAGAAGGCGCGCTACTAATTTTTGATGAAGTAATGACAGGCTTCCGTGTTGCTCTAGGCGGCGCGCAAGCACACTACAACATCAAACCCGACCTAACGACACTGGGTAAAGTGATTGGTGGCGGTATGCCAGTAGGTGCTTTCGGTGGCCGTAAAGAAGTGATGCAATACGTTGCACCTACAGGCCCAGTTTACCAAGCTGGTACCCTTTCCGGTAACCCTGTCGCAATGGCAGCAGGCTACGCATGTTTGAACCTTCTAAAAGAAGAAGGCAACGAAAAGCGCCTAGCTTCTAAAACGAAACAACTTGCTGAAGGTTTTAAGTCTCTAGCAGAAAAACACGGTATTCCGCTAGTTGTTAACCAAGTGGGCGGTATGTTCGGCTTCTTCTTCACTGACCAAGAAAAAGTAACTTGCTACGAAGACGTAACGAAGTGCGATGTAGAACGCTTCAAGCGTTTCTTCCACTTAATGCTAAAACACGGTGTCTACCTTGCGCCATCTGCGTTTGAAGCGAGCTTTACTTCACTCGCTCATGGTTCAAAAGAGATTGATGCCACACTAGAAGCTGCTGACCGCTGTTTTGCTGTTCTTGCAGAAGAAGCGAAGTAATCGCTAAAAACGGCGATAACGCATTTAGAAAAGGACCGTAACGGTCCTTTTTTATTGCCAATTCAAAATAACCAATATCGCTAATACCCCAACGACAATGCCAAACCACGGTATTCGCTTAGCTTTTTTCTCGGTTTGACACTTTTTATCACCGTTGCAACAACCCATAGCTCATCTCTTGATTGATAACCGACTGATTTGTAGTCATTATAGCAAGGTACATCGCCCTGCTCTAATTCGGCATTGTCATAAGCTTGAAAGAGTTAAGAGTGCAAAGTAATAAAGGTTACACGCCATCATTGAAGGCATAAACCGTAAACGTCACCTGTAAGTTGGACTAATACCATGCCAAATAATGTAAAAATAACGTCGAGTCACCGAGTACTAATGGTTGCTTTACTCGCCGCTGCTTTTGCTTGCTACTTATTGGTTGAGCCATATATCAATTCCATTGTGATGGCTTTTATCATTTCTTTGCTCATGTTTCCGATACACGAATGGTTTGAGCAGAAAATTCCCAAGCACCCAAATATGGCAGCACTGCTGTCATGTGTCGTCTTGACGTTTATTATTGTTATCCCGCTTTTATTTGTGTTTGCAGCCATTGTTCAGCAAGGCTCTGTTTTCTCACAAAATACATATAATTGGGTTACCAATGGTGGCATCCAAGATATATTCCAACATCCTTTCGTTATCAAAGGCTTAGCGATTGTTAATGAGTACTTACCTTTTGATAAAATCGAGCCCAAAGCCATTGCTGAGAAAATTGGTCAATTTGCTACATCGTTTGGCTCTAACTTAGTTGCTATCAGCGCAAAGATTTTAGGAGACGCAACCAACTTCCTAATGAACTTCTTCCTGATGCTGTTTGTGCTGTTTTTTCTGCTTCGTGACCACGACAAAATTATCTCTGCGATTCGTCATATCCTGCCACTCTCACGTAGCCAAGAAGACCGCATATTGACAGAGATAGAGCAAGTTTCTAAATCAGCCGTGATGGGCTCATTCATGACAGCGATTGCTCAAGGTTTGGCTGGCGGCATCGGTATGTGGCTAGCTGGCTTCCCTGGGCTATTTTGGGGAACGATGATGGGCTTTGCATCATTCATTCCAGTGGTAGGAACCGCGCTAATCTGGATTCCTGCAGCAGCGTACTTGTTCTTAACAGGCGATATGACTTGGGCTATCTTCTTGACGGTGTGGAGTGTAGTCGTCGTTGGCTCTATAGATAACCTATTGCGTCCGTTGCTAATGCAAGGCAGCGCCGGCATGAATACCCTTATGATTTTCTTCTCATTACTGGGTGGTCTGCATCTGTTTGGTTTGATTGGTCTTATCTACGGCCCACTTATTTTTGCCGTGACCATGGTACTGTTTAATATCTACGAGGAAGAATTCAAAGACTTCCTTAACCAACAAGACAACAGCTAGTCACCGCTTAATCACTTCAAGCTTGGGGCAGATTGTGCGAAAATCTGCCCCAAATTATTTCTGATGAACCAAATTTATGTCTGCTTATATCGCTCCTAGCCAAATAGCTCAGCGCCAACTTGAATACTTCAATGGAAAACACGTTTTAGTCGCTGGTGAAGTTGAAGACCTATTTCCTCTTGAGTTAGTGGCTCATTGTGAGTCTGTTGAAGTGTTTACTTCCAACTATAGCTACTACCGCCAAATTCAAACCTCTGACAAAGTGAAAAGTCATTTTGGCTCTGTGTTTGATGTTGAAACAAAAGCAGACATGGTCCTTTTATACTGGCCAAAAGCAAAAGCCGAAGCAGAATACTTGCTGGCGATGTTGATGGCGAAACTGGGCATTAACACCGAAATCGTCATCGTTGGTGAAAACCGCTCCGGCATCAAGAGCATCGAGAAGATGTTCCAAGAATACGGCCCTGTGAACAAGTACGACTCTGCTCGTCGCTGCTCATTTTACTGGGGTAATTGCCTCAATGAACCAAAACCTTTCAACCAAGCAGATTGGTTTAAGTCTTACACTGTTACACTCGGTGAGCAGTCGCTAGCGGTTAAGAGCCTACCTGGCGTATTCAGCCATGGCGAGTTCGACTTAGGTAGCCGATTGCTGCTTGAAACCTTACCTAAGCTGTCGGGCAAAGTGCTCGACTTTGGTTGTGGTGCAGGTGTACTCGGTGCGTTTATGGCGAAAGCGAATCCAGAGATCGCGATTGAGATGTGTGACATTAATGCTTATGCGATCACTTCTAGCCAAGCCACATTAGAAGCGAATGGTTTATCCGGACGCGTATTTGCATCAGATATATACTCGGATACCGAAAAAGACTACCGCTTTATCGTCAGCAACCCGCCATTCCACAGTGGTCTAGACACAAATTACAACGCAGCGGAAACCTTGTTGGGTCAGGCGCCACAATACCTAACCAAAGACGGCGAAATGGTGATTGTCGCGAATAGCTTCTTAAAATACCCACCAATTATCGAGCGGGCGTTTAATAATTGCGAGACGCTAAATAAGACCAATAAATTTTCTATCTACTACGCGAAAAAATCATAACTTCCCTCCGCGCAGGCACAAACCTGCGCGATTTTTTCTCATAAATTCAACACTCATAAGAAAAACTGCGTCACCCTGCACGCTTTACAACTAACTTTCTTGTCAAAGAAAAAAAACTCGTTAATTTTGTTAATTCTATCTAGTTGAACATCTTATCCGTTTTTAACGAGAACCTCGGCAGCGAATTATGTTTTAGAACTGCCCATTATGAGTTGTAATCTTATCCATGTTTAAATTCTACAAAAAACAGAAATTTAAGCGCCTTCAGAGTACACTGATGACCGCATTTCTGGTGCTCAGTATCACACCTCTTACCATTACTGCGATCTTTTTCTTGCAGTCCCACAGTAAAGATCTGCAAGAACAAAGCACCTCGCACTTACTGTCTGTTCGAGATACAAAACAGCAGCAAATCATCGACTACTTTGAGGCACGAGAAACCGAAGTCATGGGCTTTGTGCGCTCAGAGTTGGCTTACGCCAGTGGTGGCCGATTCTACGGTCTCGTCAATGCTTTTAGTCGTTTAGGCAATGATATTGAAGAGTCTCGTAAAAACGCCCAACAGCGCTACATCGAGGGCAGCGGAGACCAAATCAAAACCTCAACGTTACCCGAGTCATCCAACTATGTAGGAAGTGAACGTTACCGGCTTTTACATAAACGCTATCATTGGGCCTACTTAGAGCTCCTCAAGCGCTCTGATTTTAATGACATTTTGCTGGTAGACATCAATGGTAACGTCACCTACTCGATCAACAAAGACGATAACTACGGAACGAACTTGTTATCAGGCCCCTACAAAGACTCGGCACTTGGCAAAACTTTCAAGCGTCTCGCCGATGATGTGACTGAACGTCGAAAAGTAAACGAAGACTACACTCCTGTGATTGTGTCTGACTTCGAGCTGGAAGGGGGGAAATCAGTCGCTTGGCTAGGTGCACCAATTGTTCAGCAAGGTTATCTACACAGCTATGCCATGTTCCGCTTGCCAAATAATGGCATCACTAAGTTAGCCGCAGACGCCAACCGAGAGTCATCAATTAACACCTTGCTGGTTGGAAATGATCACCAACCTCGCACAATTAACACGAAACAAGACGACATTAAGAACAGTTTAGAAGTGATCGATAAAGCACTCTCTGGTGCATTTGGTGTCGGCACTTACACAAACGGTTTAGGTGAAGAGATCATCGCGGCTTATGCACCGATTGAAACTCGTGGTGTGATTTGGGCGCTCGTCGTACAGTTACCAGAAAACGAAGCTTTCGCTCGTATACATCAACTCGAAAAACTATTCGTTATCGCTATGTTGATCGCCATTATCCTTGTGGTGATCGCTTCTCACTATTTATCAAACTTTATCACTTCTCCGTTGCTGAAATTGACTTGGGTTGCCGAAAAGGTCTCTGCAGGGGATCTTGATGACACGTCTTTTAATACGGTTCGTAAAGATGAAATTGGTCGGCTTGCGTTAAGCTTTGAACGAATGCAACGCTCTATTCGAGAGAAGATTCAAACCATTAAGAAGCAAAATGAAGAACTAGAAAGCAACATACAGATCATTCAGAAACAGAATGAAGAACTGCAATTGGCCGATAAATTAAAAGATGAGTTCTTAGCCACGACTTCTCATGAACTTCGTACACCGTTACACGGCATGGTCGGGATTGCTGAAACCTTAGCGTCCGGCGCCAATGGCGCGATCCCCGCTAGCCAGAAATATCAGCTTGATATCATCATTAAAAGTGGTCAGCGTCTCGCTAATCTAGTCGATGACTTGTTGGATTATCATAAAATGCGTTATGGAAGCATGGATATCCAGAAATCAGCAGTGAGTTTGGGCAGTGCAACACGATTGGTTTTAGAGCTTTCTAGCCATTTACTCGGAAGTAAAACCATCCGCATCATCAACCAAGTCCCAGCGGATTTAAAAGCAGTGTCAGCTGACCCGCAACGCCTTGAACAAGTGCTATATAACCTGATTGGCAATGCGATTAAATACACCTCAGAAGGTAAAATTGTTATCTCCGCTAATGTGGTAGATGATCATGTACGCGTACAAGTCGTGGATACTGGACAAGGAATTCCCGCAGAACAACTTGAACATATTTTTGAACCACTTATCCAAGCAGGGCAAGACGCGAGCCGTTATCGTCAAGGTGCAGGGCTTGGGCTCTCCATTAGCCGTCAATTGATCGAATTAATGGGAGGCTCGTTATACGTCAGTAGCCAACCAATGGTCGGAACTACCTTCAGTTTCACTTTACCGCTCGCCAGTGAAGAAGAAATCCAAGCAACCCAGACTCTAGCTGCGCACGGACACTTCCAAATCCCTGAAGTTAATGTAGAGAACAGTGAAGACTTATCACTTCCAGAGAACCCAGACGGCCCGTTACTGTATGTTGCTGACGATGAACCAGTAAACTTACGCGTGCTTGAAAGCTTTTTACGTTTAGAGGGCTATCGTGTGCGTACCGTCTCCGATGGGCCAGAAACGTTAGCGCTCGTCGAGCAAGAGAAGCCGGAACTTCTGTTATTGGATATCATGATGCCAGGCATGAGCGGCTACCAAGTTTGTAGTGAACTACGTGAAACCTATGATCATGCCGAGTTGCCAATCATTATGCTCACCGCACTCAGTCAAACAGAAGATCGTGTAAGAGGTTTTGAAGCAGGAGCCAACGACTATTTATCGAAACCATTTAATAAACAAGAGTTGGCGGCACGTATCCAAGCGCATTTAACGGCAAGTAAAGCAGAAATGCGCCATATGGAAAACAAAGTGCTAGAGTCTGAACTTAGACAGCGTGCAGTCGTTGAAGCAAGCTTACTTGAGACTCAAGGTCGTTTGTTGGAACAGCTAGAATCGGCTCCTGAAGCTATCATCTGTCTACGTGAAGACAAGCGTATTCGCTTTGCTAACGAAGCTGCTTGTAAGCTATTCAAGCGCAGCTTAGAACAGCTAAAGCGCTCATCTGCTGATGAGCTGATTGCCCCTAAATATCTAACCGTCAAACAACCTCATTACTGTGGCAAGATTGATATCTATATTGAAGATATTCGTCAGAACATCGAAGCAGACATTCTTAAGCTCCCTGAAGGTTCAGGGTTAGATATCATGTACATCTTTAATGTCGGCGGTGGAGCCAGTGCCGCTCGCATACATAATCTAGAAACCGCCGTAGAAGTGCTTTCAAGTTATGCATTTGATGGTGACAAAGACCAATTGCAAAAGCTAAAAGAGCTTGGCGGAGAATTTACGCGCCTTGCAGACAAAGCGCTCGGTAATAAAAAAGACAAGCAAGAACTTATGCGAGAAGTTCTAGTAGACGCAATGACACATGCTTTAGAGTATTGGGAATCTGTAACGGGTGAAAGTAAGTTCGCATTTGCAGAGCAAAGTGGCTTGTGGCGCGTTTATCTAGACCGTAGTACTTTGCAAACACGCACTTTAGATAAATACATGCGTATAGAAACATTACCCAAAACACCACGTTGGAGAACGGTGCTAAGCTCGATAGAGTTCATCCTCGAACACTGCAAAGAACAGAGCCCCGAGAGAGCATACATAGAAGCACAACGAGATAAACTACAGCGACTATTGACCAGCTAATATTTATCAAAAAAACTAGCCCAGCGTGCATGCTGGGCTTTTTTGTTATTCGAGTATTCCCTTCCTAGAGATAAAAGAGACCGCCTCTTCCTACCCCATTAACATATTTCCAATAACGAACATTCGGTTAGACATCGCTATCTATTGTTGGTCTTCAAAACGTACGATCTTATCCATTTAACTGGCCTTAATTAGGTAAGTTCGAGCAACCAAAAAACTTCATTCATACAATAAAAAAAGGACGACAAACGGAAGAAAACTGTCGATAAAAAAGGCCATTTTTCAGATAACAAGCGGATTTTGACGAACTATTGATAGAGATTGCGAACTTAATCACAACAGAACGGCAGATTAATTTTTAGCTGATTAATTAACACCATTTCTGCATGTGAGCGAGATCTCCGAACCTAGAAACCAAGCAAGAAACGTATATTTTAAATGGATCACCAGGTTAGTAATCACCAACACTCATTATTAACAAGGATATAAACTGCGACGCATATCAACGTTTATTTTTTGTCCCTCTACTGGTTAAAATTAGCCAAAATAACGTTTATAACGGAGAGCTCAGAGATTTTAACGTTTTTAACGGGAATCAAGTTTGATTATTTTATGGATAAGGTGTTTTCTTACTCCTGCCTAAGGCCTACAGGCCACTCTTGGCGAAACTCAATGTTGTAATGAGTAAGGCATGTACAAGAGGTAGGTCTTAGAGAGTGTTTATCAATTGATGACATTCAATTCCATTTAGTGAAATGAAAGCAAATAGTAAGGAACAGCTATGCTTGCCAATATTAAAAAAACAGCACTAGCAACAGCAATTATTGCAACGGCTACTACAGGTTTTGCATCGGTAGCTACTGCGGCTGAACGCAGTGAACTGACTATCCACCCTAAAGAGTTTACAACTTTCGTTCGTAACTTTAACCCTTTCTTGGGTGCAACTAACCTGCACACAACAACCGACTTTATTTACGAGCCGCTCGTTGTTTTTAACGAAATGCACGGTAACACGCCTGTATTTCGTCTAGCAGAAAACTTTACCATGGCTGATGACCTGATGAGCGTAACCTTCGATATCCGTAAGGGCGTAAAATGGTCTGATGGCAAAGCGTTTACCGCTGATGATGTTGTTTACTCTTTCAACCTAGTTAAAGAGAAGCCAGAGCTAGACCAATCTGGTATCAACTCTTGGGTGACTGGCGTAGAAAAAGTTAACGACTACCAAGTTAAATTCCGTCTAAGCGAAGCAAACTCAAACGTTCCTTACGAAATTGCGAAAGTACCCGTCGTACCTAAGCACGTATGGAGCAAAGTAAAAGATCCAGCAACATTCACAAACGAAAATCCAGTAGGCAGTGGTCCATTTACCGAAATCGACACTTTCACACCGCAGCTATATATCCAGTGTGAGAACCCGAATTATTGGGATGCAGACAACCTAGATGTAGACTGTCTGCGTGTGCCGCAAATCGCGAACAACGACCAATTCTTGGGCAAAATCGTTAACGGCGAAATGGACTGGACGTCTTCATTCGTACCAGACATCGACCGTACGTACGCTGCAGCAAGTCCGAATCACCACTACTGGTACCCACCAGCGGGTACTCAAGCATTTGTAGTGAACTTCAAAAACCCAGACGCTGCGAAAAACGAAGCGCTAACTAACGTTGACTTCCGTCGTGCGTTCTCTATGGCGCTAGACCGTCAAACTATTATTGATATCGCTTTCTACGGCGGCGGTACAGTGAACGACTTCGCATCTGGCCTTGGCTACGCATTCGAAGCTTGGTCTGATGAAGAGACGCACAACAAGTACAAAGGCTACAACACATACAACGCGGAAGGTGCGAAAAAGCTTCTAGCTAAAGCTGGCTTCAAAGATGTAAACAAAGATGGCTTTGTGGATACACCATCTGGCAAGTCTTTCGAGCTTCTAATTCAATCACCAAACGGTTGGACTGACTTCAACAACACAGTACAACTAGCCGTTGAGCAACTAGCAGAAGTGGGCATTAAAGCTCGTGCTCGTACACCGGACTTCTCGGTATACAACCAAGCAATGCTAGAAGGTACTTACGACGTTGCTTACACCAACTACTTCCACGGTGCAGATCCACACTTGTACTGGGATAGTGGCTACAACTCGAAGCTACAAGCTGGTGACGGCATGCCTCGCTTTGCAATGCACTTCTACAAGAACGATAAGCTAGACGGTCTTCTTAACAGCTTCTACAAGACAGCAGATAAGCAAGAACAGCTAGAGATCGCTCATGGCATTCAGAAGATCATTGCTCAGGACCAAGTAACTATTCCTGTGCTATCTGGCGCGTACATGTACCAATACAACACAACTCGCTTCACTGGTTGGTGGAACGAAGAAAACCCTAAGGGCCGTCCAAACATTTGGGCAGGTATCCCAGAGCGTCTACTTCACGTACTGGACCTAAAACCAGTTAAATAAGTAGAAGTTCATTTCAAGCGGCATACATCCCGTGTGCCGCCTATAAAAATCCCTTGTTAACGAAACCAATATGTGGCGCTCGTCGTCAGGGGATTTTTCGCTCTAAATTTCGCTAGGAGCGACCTGAAACCAGAAACAGGGAAAAAATCTGGGTGAGTAAGGTGTGAGTTATGGGTTATTTTTTAAGACGTTTGTCGTTCTATCTTGTCGCGCTCTTAGTTGCAGCGACGTTAAACTTTATTATTCCGCGAGCAATGCCTGGTGACCCAGTTACCATGATGTTTGCTAATGCTTCAGTACAGGTGACTCCAGAACGAATCGCAGCAATGAAAGAACTGCTCGGTTTCGTTGATGGGCCAATTTACATTCAGTACTTCTCGTACATTAAAAACATTCTAAGTTGGGAATTGGGCACCTCAATCCAGTTCTACCCACTTTCAGTTAATTCTTTACTAGGTAGTGCATTTGGCTGGTCACTATTTCTAGCTGGTACTGCGGTTGTACTTTCTTTCTCCATCGCTTCTGTCCTTGGTATTTTTGCCGCCTGGAAGCGCGGTAGTAAGTACGATGCATTCGTAACGCCTGGTACATTGATCATTCAAGCTATTCCACAAATGGTTATCGCAATGTTAGCGCTGTTTACCTTTGCGATTGGCCTGAAATGGTTCCCATCTGGCTATGCTTACACGCCAGGTACTATTCCTGATTGGACAAGCTGGGAGTTCATCAAGAACGTGGGTTACCACGCTGTATTACCTCTATTCTGTGCAACCATCGTTCAAATTGGTGGCTTCCTAGTTAACATGCGTAACAACATGATCAACCTTCTCGCCGAAGACTATATCACGATGGCTAAAGGTAAAGGGCTGAGTGAAAACCGCGTCGTCTTTAATTACGCCGCACGTAACGCACTACTTCCAAGTGTTACCGCACTGTCTATGTCTTTAGGTATGGCCATTGGAGGTCAATTAATCATCGAGATGATTTTCAACTACCCAGGCCTAGGTACTGTTCTATTGAACGCAATTCACGCTCGTGACTACCAAGTACTTCAAGGTCAGTTAATTATCATGACGATGTTCATGCTGTGCTTCAACTTAATGGCTGACATGCTGTACATGATTCTAGACCCTCGCCTACGTACGGGAGGCAAATAATCATGAAAGAACTATTCAAACTTATTTTAGGTAACGCATTCGCTCGCATTGGTCTTGGCATTGTTACGCTGTTCGTGTTCGTTGCGATTGCCGCTCCTTTACTTACAAAGCATGCGCCAGACAAGCGAACCGGTAACCCGCACGAATACCCAAGCTTTGTTGTAAAACAGGCACAAAACAATCCTGATGGTTGGGTCGCTAAAAACCTAGCAGACGATCGTCGTACGCTGATTATGTCTAAAAAGGCCGACCACGTATTAGGTACTAGCCGAATGGGTCGCGATATCTGGTCGCAAGTGGCTTACGGTGCACGAGTATCACTGGGTGTAGGCTTTGGCGCTGGCATCATCGTGTGCTTCTTAGCAACAGTCATTGGTATATCGGCAGGTTACTTCGGCGGCAAAGTGGATGACGTATTGAGTGCCGCGATGAACATCATGTTAGTAATCCCGCAGTATCCATTGCTATTCGTGTTGGCGGCCTTTATCGGTGAAGCAGGCCCACTCACCATTGCCTTGATTATCGCTGGTACTTCTTGGGCATGGGGTGCACGTGTTGTCCGCTCTCAAACTATGGCACTACGCGAGAAAGAGTTCGTTAAAGCTGCCGAAGTATTGGGAGAGTCTTCATTCCGCATCATCTTCGTTGAGATTTTACCAAACCTTATCCCAATTGTCGGTGCGAGCTTCATTGGCTCAGTAATGCTGGCGATCAACACTGAAGCGGTCATTTCGTTCCTAGGTTTGGGTGATGCCAACACGATCAGTTGGGGCATCATGCTTTACAACGTGCAAACCTCATCAGCCATGCTGATTGGCGCATGGTGGGAAGTACTAGCACCTTGTATTGCCCTAACACTACTGGTTACTGGTCTTGCTCTGTTGAACTTTGCCGTTGACGAAATTGCGAACCCTCAACTTCGTTCTCACAAAGGCATGAAACGCTGGAAAAAACTAGCAGCAAAAGACAAGAAAGAGCGTGAGCCTGAACTGGCACCACAAAATGCACTATGGAGCGGAGATAAATAATCATGACTGCACCACTAATTTCCATCCGTAACCTATGCGTAGACTACATCACAGACGCGGGCGATGTCCGCGCCTGTAACAACGTGAGCTTCGACATTGCACCAGGTGAAGTATTCGGTCTGGCTGGTGAATCTGGCTGTGGCAAATCCACTGTTGCCTTCTCACTAATGCGCCTTCATAAGCCACCAGCGTTTATCACAGGTGGTGAGGTTATCTTCAACGGTGAAGATATCCTTCAGTACAGCGATGATCGCATGCAAGCGTTTCGCTGGAGTGAAATGTCGATGGTATTCCAGAGTGCGATGAACGCTTTGAACCCTGTTCTAACCATGGAAGAGCAGTTCTGTGACGTCATCATGCGTCATACCAATATGACTCGCGCTCAAGCAAAAACACGCGCTGAAGGTCTGCTGGAAATCGTTGATATCCACCCTAGCCGATTGAGTGATTACCCGCACCAGTTCTCTGGTGGTATGCGTCAACGTCTAGTAATCGCAATCGCTTTGGCTCTGAACCCAAAAATGATCATCATGGACGAACCGACTACCGCATTGGATGTAGTGGTTCAACGTGAAATTCTACAAAAAATTTACGCGCTTAAAGAAGAGTTTGGTTTCTCAATTCTGTTCATCACACATGACTTGTCATTGATGGTCGAGTTCTCGGATCGTATCGGCATCATGTACTCAGGTGAGTTGATTGAAGTCGCGCCTTCTAAGCAAATTCTGGAAAGTCCTTACCACCCTTACACCAAAGGTTTGGGTAGCTCTTTCCCTCCACTAACTGGACCAAAGACCAAATTGACTGGCATTCCAGGTAACCCGTTGAACTTGCTAGAAGTACCACGGGGCTGCCGCTTCCAAGCTCGTTGCGATCGCGTACATGAAGCATGTACACGTGTACCAACCCAATTACGTCAAATTGAACCAGGTCGCCTCTCAAATTGCCATTTGTACGGCGACACCATTGCTCAAGCTAAGGTTTAACAACAAAAAAACGCCAGCTAAGAACAAAAATTACACTGGAGAGAATTATGAGCAAACAATTCGGCGAACTGCTGATTGAGGGTAAAAATGTCGTTAAGGACTTCCCTTTAAACAGTAACTCAATCAAACAATCTAAGATGCGCGCAATCAACGACGTCTCTTTCAAAATGTACAAGAGCCGCGGCTTGTCAGTGGTAGGTGAATCTGGTTCAGGTAAGTCTACTACTGCCAAAATGATTGCAAAAATGTACGCACCAACCGATGGCATCATTGAATACAAAGGTCGTGATATCCAAGACATCACCTCTCGTCACGATTTAATGACCTACCGTGAAGGTGTACAAATGGTGTGGCAAGACCCGTTTGGCTCGCTAAACCCAACGCACAATATCTTCCACCATATTGCGCGCCCGCTGCTGATTCATAAGAAAGTAGCACCGTGCAACAAGAAAGAACTGGAAGAGCGTGTGTACGACCTACTTGAACAAGTTGGTCTTATTCCACCAAAAGAAACGGCGCAAAAGTTCCCGCACCAGCTATCTGGCGGTCAGCGTCAACGTGTAAACCTAGCTCGTAACATCGCAGTTGGTGCAGAAGTGGTATTGGCGGATGAGCCAACATCGATGCTCGATGTATCAATCCGTGCCGGTGTTCTGAACTTGATGGAAGAGATGAAGTTCGAGAAACAAATGTCTCTGCTTTACATCACTCACGACATCGCAACAGCGCGTTACATTGCTGAAGATCTTGCGGTCATGTACGTAGGTCACATGGTTGAATGGGGCGATACTGAAGAAATCATTCACGACCCTCAACACCCATATACGCAACTGTTGGTATCTGCGGTTCCAGATCCATCGAAGTCTATTCACGAGAAACTGAAAGGCAACAAAGGGGAAATCCCACTTTGGACACCAGAATCTGTCGGCTGTCCATTTGCTGGACGTTGTGTACACGCTACCGACAAATGTCGTGAACGACTACCAGGCGTCACTCAACTGTCCGACAACCACTTTGTCCGCTGTTACTTATTTGAAGATTAATCATAACGAGGGTCAGGTTCAGCCTGACCCATTCCTGTTTTTATCGTTTCCCGGAGACATTGAATGCTGCTACTGACTAACCACATTGGTTATGAACGTCTGGGCCCAAAGAAAGCCATTATCCAGACCGAACAACCACACTTGTCTTCTTACACTGCTCAATTGATTTGTGCCACTAGCGAGCAAACCGTGGCAACTTTTGCGGTTGAAGAACAAGGTAAAGTGGCGAACTGGCATCAGGGCTATTTCTACCTCATCGACTTTTCCTCTTTCACAACGTCAGGTGACTATTTCTTGCAAGTAGAAGATACGCGCTCTTCCTCTTTCATCGTTGGCGAACACATTCTGTTGGATCAAACTTTGTCAGATGTGATCCACTACTTCAAATCGCAACGTTGCGGCGGGATCTTCGATCAACAAGATCGACAACTTCCAGTACTAAACTCCAATAAAAAGGTTGATGTACACGGCGGCTGGTACGACGCATCAGGAGACGTTAGCAAGTATTTAAGTCACCTTTCATACGCGAATTATTTGAATCCTCAACAAACCCCAATGGTGGTTTGGAACATCCTAAAAGGGGTTTCGTTGCTTGAAGGAAGCGAAGACATTGCAGCTTTCACACGTACACGTCTGATTGAAGAAGCCCTGTTCGGTGCAGACTTTCTTGTGCGTATGCAAAACGAAAAAGGCTTTTTCTACATGACGGTCTTTGACAAGTGGAGCAAAGATACTGCGCAACGCGAGATTTGCGCGTACGAAACTCAACTTGGTCACAAATTTGACGACTATCAAGCAGGCTTTCGACAAGGTGGCGGTGTCGCCATTGCAGCGCTAGCGGCAGCATCGCGTTTAAGTGTTCACGGTGAATACGATCAACAAAAATACCGCAACGCTGCCGAAAATGGTTACTGGCACTTAAAAGAGCACAATACGCAGTACCTCAATGATGGGGAAGAAAACATTATCGACGAATACTGTGCGCTACTGGCTTGTGTAGAACTGTTTAAAGCAACCAAAGAAACTCGCTACTTGGAAGAGAGCCGTTTGTGGGCGCAACGTTTAGTTGCACGCCAAATGAGCGACGAGCAGATTCAACACTTTTGGTCAGCAAACCAAGACGGCAGCCGTCCATATTTTCACGCAGCCGAAGCTGGTCTACCAGTTATTGCCCTATGCGAATATCTATCAATTGAAGACGACTCAGCACGAGCGGAATCGGTAAAACGTATCGTCAACCTAGCGTGTGAGTTTGAGATCACAATCTCGAATAAAGTGATCAACCCATTCGGTTACCCTCGCCAATATGTTAAAGGCGTAAATGAGTCAAAACGCGAGGCATTTTTTGTCGCACACAACAATGAATCTGGCTATTGGTGGCAAGGCGAGAATGCTCGACTGGGCTCACTCGCGACCATGGCGTACCTTGCTCAACCGCATATAGCGTCGCAAGAAGTACAGCAACAACTTTCTGTGTTTGCTCAAGATGCATTGAACTGGATTGTAGGCTTAAACCCATACGACATGTGCATGCTAGATGGCCATGGTCGTAACAACCCTGATTACCTCCCTCAATATGGTTTCTTCAACGCAAAAGGTGGCGTGTGTAACGGAATCACTGGCGGCTTTGAAGACGAGGAAGACATTGCATTTAACCCACCAGCACAAAAAGAAGACGTGTTACAAAACTGGCGCTGGGGCGAACAGTGGATCCCGCATGGCGCTTGGTACTTACTCGCGATAATGAGTCAAGCTCAGCATGTTTCTCAGTTGGCGACCTCTAAAAATATGAAGGAAGAATAATCATGGGAATGTATTTTGTCGGTATCGATGGTGGCGGCACGTCATGTCGAGCCAGGATTAAAGATTCACAAGGTAATTTTCTTGGCGAGGCCAAAAGCGGCAGTGCCAACATCATGCTAGGTGCTGAAATAGCAATGGCTTCGATTCTTGAATCCATCACTTCGGCTACCGAGCAAGGCGGTCTGACACAACAAGATTTCGCGTCGATGCACGTCGGCTTAGCCCTTGCTGGCGCAGAGCACAAAGCATCTTGGCAAGCCTTCATGTCTCTTCCTCATCCATTTGCCAGTATGACTCTGAATACCGATGCCTACGGTGCGTGCGTTGGTGCGCACAATGGCGAAGATGGCGCAATCATGATTGCGGGAACCGGTTCTTGTGGCATCTACCTTAACGGATTGGAGCAACACGTTGTCGGTGGTCGTGAGTTCCCTATTTCGGATCAAGGTGGCGGCGCAGTGATGGGGCTACGCCTAGTTCAGCAAGTTTTGTTAGCTGAAGATGGCATCAGAGAAAAAACGCCCCTAGCACAACACGTTATGACGCATTTCGAAAATGAGGTCGACAACGTGGTGGCGTGGTCAAAACAGGCGCTTCCTCGTGATTATGGGCAGTTTTCTCCGGCTATTTTCCAACATGCGGAACAAGGCGATGCACTGGCCATTGAAATGCTGAAGCAAACCGCAGCGGATATAGAAATGTTTCTCGTGGCATTAAACAAGCGCGGCGCAACACGTATTTGTTTAATGGGCAGCATAGCTGAACGCATTGTACGTTGGCTTTCACCACCAGTTCAGCAATGGATTGTTGAGCCACAGTTTGACGCGATTGAAGGCGCAATTATGTTTGCTGGCAAACCAGAACATAACCTTTACTCGCTCAGTGCGGCGTAGGAGTAGATATGGAATATCGTGTTGATCTCGTAGTCCTTTCTGAGCAGAAACAAAACTGCCGCTTTGGCCTCACCTTTCATAACTTGAGCGACCAAGACCTAAACAGCTGGAGCTTAACTTTCGCTTTCGATCGTTACATTCTTCCAGACAGCGTTTCAAATGGTCAACTGACTCAAATTGGTAGTTTTTGCACACTTAAACCAGAAGGGGTGGTACTGGCTGCCAACCATCACTATTACTGTGAATTCAGTATTGGTTCGAACCCATTCCGTTATTACTCGGATGGCTTTAACGAAGCGATGATCAACTTTGTCGTTGATGGAAACCCACAGCGCGCACAAGTGGATGTCACGCCTATCGTATTAGCTTCACCATACCGTGAACGCAGTGAGATTCCGGCAAGTTTAACCCATGCACAGCCCTTGCTGCCAAAACCAAACCATATTGAGGTCAGCGATCACTATTTTAGCTTTGATCATCATGCTGGCGTCGCGGTTTATTCAAGCCTGGCCAATTCAGCTAAAGAATGGCTACTTGAAGAGCTTAAGCGCATTCACCAATTTGAGTTCGCATCAGACAATGGCAGTCAGATCATCTTCAAAGGCAACCCAACCTTGGATGAAGGCGCTTACAAACTGAAAGTAGCCGAAGAGTCAATCAAAATTGAAGCAGGATCTTCGTCTGGTTTTACCCATGCTTGTGCAACGTTATTACAACTAGTCAAAGTTGGCGATCAACCTAACTCAATGGAAGTAGTTTGCTGTTCAATCAAGGACAGGCCACGTTTTCGTTACCGCGGTATGATGCTGGATTGTGCTCGTCATTTTCACTCCGTTAAGCAAGTCAAACGCTTGATCAACCAACTGGCTCATTACAAGTTCAATACGTTCCATTGGCATCTTACCGACGATGAGGGTTGGCGAATTGAAATCAAATCACTGCCTCAACTGACCGATATTGGTGCTTGGCGCGGATTGGATGAGATCAATGAACCACAGTACACGCACTTTGATGAACGTTACGGCGGCTTCTACACACAAGAAGACATCAAAGACGTTATCGAATTTGCATCGCAACGCGGCATCACCATCATTCCTGAAATTGATGTACCTGGTCATTGCCGAGCCGCCATCAAGTCGTTACCACACCTATTGGTAGAAGCGGAAGATACCACCGAATACCGCAGTATTCAGCATTACAACGACAACGTCATTAACCCAGCTCTGCCGGGGAGCTATGAATTTATCGACAAAGTGCTAGAAGAAGTCTCTGCGCTTTTTCCTGCGCCTTACGTTCATATTGGTGCCGACGAAGTACCTAACGGCGTATGGTCAAAAAGCCCAGCATGCCAAGCACTAATGGAACAACTGGGTTACAGCGACTACAAAGATTTGCAAGGACACTTCTTGCGTTATGCCGAAGACAAACTTCGTAAATTGGGCAAACGCATGCTGGGCTGGGAAGAAGCTCAACACGGCGACAAAGTCAGTAAAGATACGGTGATCTACTCATGGCTAAGCGAAGAAGCGGCCTTGAACTGTGCTCGCCAAGGCTTTGATGTGGTGCTGCAACCAGCACAAACCACTTACCTAGATATGACCCAAGACTACGCACCTGAAGAACCGGGCGTGGACTGGGCAAACCCACTGCCACTAGAAAAAGCTTACAACTACGAGCCGCTCGCTGAAGTGCCTGCTGACGACCCAATACGTAAGCGCATTTGGGGCATTCAAACAGCATTATGGTGCGAAATTATCAATAACCAACCTCGCATGGACTACATGATCTTCCCTCGTTTAACTGCAATGGCAGAAGCATGTTGGACAGACAAACAACACCGAGATTGGACCGACTATTTATCACGCTTGAAAGGCCATCTACCTCTGCTTGATTTGCAGGGAGTGAATTACCGTAAACCGTGGAAGTAATACAAAACTGATGTCGAAACATCACGCTTGAAGAGTTTTTAAATTTTGGCTGCTGATGCAGCTTCGTAAAAAGGAAAGACACAAATGAAATACGGCTATTTCGATAACGAGAATCGCGAATACGTCATCACTCGCCCTGACGTACCAGCACCATGGACCAACTACCTAGGTACTGAGAAGTTCTGTACGGTTATCTCGCACAACGCGGGTGGCTACTCGTTCTACAACTCTCCAGAATACAACCGTGTTACTAAATTCCGTCCAAATGCGACATTCGATCGCCCAGGACACTACGTTTACTTGCGTGATGATGAGACAGGTGATTACTGGTCAATCTCTTGGCAACCAGTTGCGAAGAGCCTAGACGAAGCAAACTACGAAGTTCGTCACGGCTTGTCTTACTCTAAGTTCAAATGTGAATACAGCGGTATTACCGCAACAAAAACTCTGTTCGTGCCAAAAGGCGAAGACGCTGAAATCTGGGATGTAGTGATTAAAAACACCTCTGACAAACCACGTACGATCAGTGCATTCTCATTTGTTGAGTTCTCATTCAGCCACATTCAATCTGATAACCAAAACCATCAGATGTCTCTGTACTCGGCAGGTACGGCTTACAACGAAGGCGTGATAGAGTACGACCTGTACTACAACACCAACGATTTCGAAGGCTTCTACTACCTAGCTTCAACATTTGCCCCAGATTCATACGACGGCCAACGTGACAGCTTCCTAGGCCTATACCGTGACGAAGCAAACCCGTTAGCGGTAGAACAAGGTAAGTGTTTCAATACAGCGCAAACTTGTTACAACCACTGTGGCTCTTTGCATAAGCAATTTACTATTCAGCCGGGTGAAGAAGTTCGCTTTGCTTACATTCTCGGTATCGGTAAAGGCAACGGAGAGCGTCTGCGTGCTAAGTACCAAGACCTTGCAGAAGTCGACAACGCATTTGCGGGTATCAAAGCACACTGGGATGAGCGTTGTGGCAAGTTCCAAGTGAAATCACCAAACGAAGGTCTAGATACCATGATCAACGCTTGGACGTTATACCAAGCGGAAACGTGTGTGGTGTGGTCTCGCTTTGCTTCATTCATCGAGGTGGGAGGCCGTACTGGTCTTGGTTACCGCGATACAGCGCAAGATGCAATCTCAGTTCCTCACGCTAACCCAGCAATGACGCGCAAACGTATCGTTGACCTACTGCGTGGCCAAGTAAAAGCGGGCTACGGTCTACACCTATTCGATCCAGATTGGTTTGATCCAGAAAAAGCTGATGTTAAACCATCGAAGTCTCCAACCGTAGTTCCAACACCTTCTGATGAAGACAAAATTCACGGCATCGAAGACACTTGTTCCGATGACCATCTATGGCTAGTTCCAACCATCTGTAAGTACGTGATGGAAACCGGTGAGCACAGCTTCTTCGACGAAGTGATCCCTTACGCCGACGGTGGCGATGCAACGGTTTATGACCACATGAAAGCCGCGCTAGACTTCTCGGCTGAATACGTAGGTCAAACCGGTATCTGTAAAGGTCTGCGTGCAGACTGGAACGACTGTCTGAACCTAGGTGGCGGCGAATCGTCAATGGTGTCGTTCCTACATTTCTGGGCACTGCAGGAGTTCATCGACCTAGCGAAATACCTAGGTAAACAAGCCGACGTTGAAAAATACACGGTGATGGCAGCAAACGTTCGTGAAGCGTGTGAAACCCACCTTTGGGATGACGAAGGCGGTTGGTACATCCGTGGTCTGACGAAGAATGGCGACAAGATCGGTACTGCGCAACAAGCGGAAGGCCGAGTACACCTAGAGTCAAACACACTTGCGGTACTTTCTGGTGCGGTATCTCAAGAGCGCGGCGAAAAAGCGATGGACGCTGTCGATGAGAACCTGTTCTCTGAATACGGCCTTCACCTAAACTCACCATCTTTTGCAACACCGAATGATGATATCGGCTTCGTAACTCGTGTTTACCAAGGCGTAAAAGAGAACGGTGCGATATTCTCGCATCCAAACCCATGGGCTTGGGTAGCTGAAGCGAAACTGGGTCGTGGTGATCGTGCAATGAAGTTCTACGATGCGCTAAACCCATACAACCAGAACGACATCATCGAAAAACGTATTGCAGAACCATACTCATACGTTCAGTTCATCATGGGTCGTGACCACCAAGACCACGGTCGTGCAAACCACCCATGGTTAACAGGTACGTCAGGCTGGGCTTACTTCGCTGTTACCAACTTTATTCTTGGTGTGCGTACAGGCTTCGATGGCCTAACTATCGATCCATGTATCCCAACGAACTGGCCTGGTTTCGAAGTGACTCGCCAATGGCTAGGAGCAACGTACAACATCAAAGTCGTTAACCCAGACTCAGTAAGCAAAGGCGTTAAGTCGATTACCGTGAACGGTGAAGCTGTAAATGGTGCATCTGTACCAGTTCAAGCGGAAGGTTCAGTAAACGAAGTTATCGTTACTCTAGGTTAATCATCTTTTGGGGGAGTCCTTCTCCCCTTTTGATTTATCCGGTGCATTTATGTTTTACAAGTGCATCGGTTCGCTAGCAAAGATTTAAGACGCGGTGGGATGCCGCTCTTATCGAGGATCGAATCATGATCAAATTTGGTACAGGCGGTTGGCGTGCATTTATTGGTGAGGAGTTCACCAAAGATAACGTACGCTTGGTTGCCCAAGCAGTTGCAAACATCACGAATAACGAATCGGTTGCTGATCGCGGTTTTGTGATTGGCTATGACCGTCGTTTTCTTTCCGATAAAGCAGGTCGTTGGTTCGCTGAAGTTCTAGCAGCAAACGGCATTATGGTTAGCTTTATCGACAAATTTGTCCCAACACCTATCGTAATGTTTAAAGCGAAAGAAATGGGCTGCGCATACTCGGCATGTATTACCGCATCACACAACCCTGCCGATTACAACGGCATTAAAGTCTTCATTGAAGGTGGTCGTGACGCAGATGAAATCATCACCCAAAAAATCGAATCACAAATAGACGCGCTCACTGCGCAAGATGTAAAAAGCGTCGACTTTGAACAAGCGGTTGAAGATAAGCTGATTGAAATCATCAATCCGATGAACGAATTCGTTGACTCAATCATCGACTTTATCGACATCGGAGCGATCAAGAAGGCGAATTTACGTGTTTTGATCGACCCAATGTTTGGTGTCGCGAAAAACGCACTGCAAACCGTATTAATCAACGGCCGCTGTGACGTTGATGTGATTAACGATGGCAAAAACCCAGACTTCGGTGGGTTAATGCCTTCGCCAAGCGCTGCAACACTCTACCGTTTGATGCACCTAGTGAAAGAGCAAGGTTACGATATTGGCATCGGTACTGATGGCGATGCGGACCGTCTTGGTATTATCGACGAAAAAGGTAACTTCATTCATCCAAATGAAGTGCTACTGCTGCTTTACTACTACCTACTTGAATACAAAGGCTGGAAAGGCTCCGTGGTACGTAACATCGCAACCACCCACCTTCTCGATAAAGTCGCCGAAGATCATGGCGAGAAATGCTTTGAGGTTCCTGTAGGCTTTAAGCACATCAGCTCCCAAATGGAAGCGGATGACTCACTGATTGGCGGGGAAAGCTCTGGTGGCCTAACCATTCGCGGCCACATCAAAGGTAAAGACGGCGTATTCGCATCAAGCCTATTGGTAGAAATGATTTCAGTAACCGGCAAGAAGCTGTCTGAGTTGCTGGATGAAATCTACGGCAAGTACGGCTATGCCTACATGGCAGAAGGCGATTGCAAGTTCAAACCAGCGCAAAAAGACGTACTGTTCAACAAGATTTATGTTGAAAAGCAGTTGCCTGAGTTTGAGTTTGAAATCGAAAAAGTCAGCTATGAAGATGGTGCGAAAGTCTACTTCAAGAACGGCGGTTGGATCATCGCTCGCTTCTCTGGCACTGAGCCACTGCTACGAATTTTTGCAGAGATGCAAGATAAGGACACTGCGGAACGTGTTCTTCAACAGTTTAAAGACTTCTTGTCTTTATAACTGAACCTTGTGCCCGCTTCGAGCACTATGATGAGAGTCAACGCTGTCTGAAAAGGCGCTCATCAACAGGAGAAGAGCACTTGCCCGGCTCCACAGCCGGGCTTTTTTATTGTATGTTGGGAAGTCGTAAACGAGATAGAAAAGATACTCAGGAGCGTTAAGCAAATGCCAGGACGCCTTGCGTTTCAATTTTCACCGCGACGGACTCACCTATATTTAATGCTTGCGAAGCTGTAGCTAACAAACGGTCACCATTCGCGTTAATCACATAACGGCAGTGATCACCCATAAAATGCTGTTCCAATACGGTTACCGAACTATCTTCATCGGATTGAATTTGCACATGCTGCGGTCTTAGCAGTAAAGAGCACTCCGCCTGTACTGGAATATCTTGTTGAGCCGTGGCGTCAACCACGCCCAAGTGGGTTTCATATTCTGAATTCGAAACCCGTTTAGCAGCAAGGTAACTGCCACCACCTAAGAAATCAGCGACAAATTTACTTGAAGGCTGGTAGTAAAGCTCAGATGCTGTGCCATATTGCTCGATGACTCCATTGTTCATCACTGCCATTTTATCGGCGAAAGCAAAAGCCTCTTCACGGCTATGCGTAACAAAAATGGCAGTCACACCTTGGGCCTTAAAAATCTTACGGATCTCACTTATCAACTCATGGCGAACTTGCGTATCAATATTAGAAAACGGTTCATCAAGTAACAATAAGTCTGGGCTGTAAGCTAATGAGCGAGCAATCGCAACACGCTGCTGCTGTCCACCAGACAATTGATGAGGATAACGATCGCCATAACCTTGAAGATGCACGAGTTCTAACATCTCTTGAACTTTGGCATTTTTCTCTTTTGTCGAGCACTGCTTTAAGCCAAAGGCAATGTTTTGCTCCACCGTCAAGTGAGGAAAAAGTGCGTAATCTTGGAAAATCATCCCGATATTACGCTGTTCTGGCGGCAACCAGTTTTCCCCATCATCAATTGTGACGCAATTTAGACTCATTTCGCCTGACGTTAACGGCAATAATCCCGCAACGGCCTTTAATAGTGTTGTTTTCCCACAGCCACTGGCTCCTAGCAAACAGACAATCTGCCCTTGTTCTACCTCAAGAGACAATGATTCGAGTACAGTTTGATCGTCATATTGGCACGTTAGGTTTTTAATTGATAATGCACAGCTCATCAGTGATTTTGCTCCAGTGAACGGTTAACAACAACAAGCGGGATCAACCCAACAAGAACCAACAGAACCGCTGGCAAAGCGGCCAATTCTAAATGCTCATCCGAGGCGAAGTTATAAACGTATGTGGCTAGTGTTTCAAAGTTAAACGGACGAAGTAACAAAGCCGCATTAAGCTCTTTCATCGACTCGATAAACACTAATAAAGCCGCAATCAGTGCACCGCGCTTAACCAGCGGAAAGTGCACGCGCCACAGCATGGCATTGGGCTTACAACCCATAGTGCGCGATGCCATATCTAACGACGGAGAAATTTTATTTAAATTACTTTCGATACTACCAATCGCTACCGCGGAAAAGCGCACAACCATGGCAAATACTAGTGCGAACATGGAACCAGAAAAGATAAGTCCCGGCCTTCCCCACTCCATGGCTTTAGCAACATCGTTGACACGATGATCCATAAACAGCACAGCGACCATCACACCGATGGCTAGTACCGTTCCTGGTACTGCATAGCCCATAGAAGAAAGACGCATAAATGCCAAGCTTTCTCGTTTACCACTGACTCGATGGGTAAAGTTAACGATCAGTGCGACAGCAACACCAATAATCGCAGCAATAACAGACACAACTAAGCTATTCCATGCGTATTCACGAAACTCTGAGGTCCAACTCTGCGCAAAATAAGTGATCGCATAATCAATCAGCTGTAGTAGCGGCAAAATAAAAGCGACTGAAACCAAGCCCCAACACCAAACCAGTGCGGTCCACTTTTTCCAGCCCGTCAACTCGTAACGAAAATCTTCGTGACTGTTAAATTGGCTTTGAAAAAGCTTTTGTTTACGGCGGCTGTATCGTTCGGCACTAAGAAGCAGTACTACAATGACGAGCATCATGGCAGAAATCTTGGCTGCCGCATTAAGATTAGAGTACCCCAACCAAGTATCGTAGACCGCTGTGGTTAACGTATTCACCGCGAAGTAACTTACCGTACCAAAGTCACCGATGGTCTCCATTGCGACCAATGATAAACCTACTGCGATAGAGGGTCTTACTAACGGCATCGAGATGCGCCAAAAGCTTTCCCATGGAGAGCACTTGAGCAAACGCGCGCTTTGCAATAAAGATACATTTTGCTCCATAAACGCAGCCCGGCACAATAAATACACGTAAGGATACAACACCAAAGCCAACACAAAGGTCGCACCAGGCAACGTACGAATGTCAGGGAACCAATACTCGCCAGGTCCCCATCCGGTTACATCACGCAAAAAGATCTGAATCGGGCCTGCAAAATCAAACCAATCAGTAAAAATATAACCAATGATATAACCTGGCATTGCAAGAGGTAGCACCAATGCCCACTGCAACCATTTTTCGGTCGGCAGTTTACACATGGCCATTATCCAAGCGCTTGGAATACCAAGAATTAAGGACAGCACCATTACGCCAACAGTTAGCGCAACCGTGTTAAAAATATAAGTCGGCATGACCGTTGCCATTAAATGAGCAAACAAATCATCCGTTTCACCAATTGCGGTGTAGAAGATCGCTAAGATCGGCAAAACCAGTAGCAGAGTTATTACCCCACTACTGGTTTTCCATAAAGAGTGTTTATCTTTCATCGCCTAATTACTGCAAGGCTGTATGAAATACAAATGCTGTTGCAAATACATCTCATATCCTTTAATCAAATGGGGGTACTGTTATACCCCCACAAGGAATTAAAGGTCAAATTTCACTTCATCTAATAGCTTAATTGCCGCTTCGTGGTTGGCTGCAATATCGTCTAGAGAAAGCTTGTCTGCTTTAAAGTCACCCCAAGATTCCACAAGCTCAGAACGCTTCACGCCTTCTTTAACTGGGTACTCGTAGTTAACTTCTGCGTACATTTGCTGCGCTTTGTCACCCGTTAGGAATTCCATTAGCTTCACAGCATTGTCTTTGTTTGGAGAGTACTTAGCCATCGCCATACCAGAGATATTCACGTGAGTGCCTGTAGTCTCTTGGTTAGGGAAGTTGATGTAAACTGCATCAGCCCAAGCTTTTTGCTCTTTGTCGTTAACCATTTTACCTAGGTAGTAGCTGTTACCTAGAGAAACATCACATAGGCCTTCTTTGATCGCTTTAACTTGTGCACGATCGTTGCCTTGTGGTTTGCGAGCAAGGTTTGCTTTCACGCCTTCTAACCACTCTTTGGTTTCTGCTTCGCCATTGTGAGCAATCATTGCTGAAACTAGAGAAACGTTGTACGGGTGCTTACCGCTACGAGTACAAATTTTACCTTTGAACTCTGGCTTAGCTAAGTCTGCGTAGTTGAAATCTGCGCCTAGTTTACCTACGCGATCACGTGATGAATAAACGCTACGAGAACGTAGAGTTAGAGCAAACCACTCATTCTCTTTATCTTGGTATTGAGCAGGTACGTTTTCTTCAATGATTTTGCTATCGACTTTCTGAACTAAACCTTTGTTTGTCAGTTCAGCTAGACGGCTGATGTCTGTCGTAAGAATAACGTCAGCAGGGCTGTACTCACCTTCTTGAGCTAGCTTTTCTGCTAAGCCTTTTTTAGCAAATTTTACGTTTACTTTGATACCAGTTTCTTTAGTGAACTCATTGAACATAGGTTCAACTAGGAAAGGTTGACGGTAAGAGTAGACGTTCACTTCTTCAGCAGCCATTGCTGTTGGAGCTAGAGTAGCGCAAGTTAGTGCTGAAAGAGTTAGCAGTTTTTTCATTGTTTAATCCTTTACCATGCTAATGATAACGTTTATCAGTTGCGTTATTATATGTATGTTCAATAAGAAGACAATGACGAATATTAAAAAACCTGCTCATCGGAGCAGGTTTTATTGTGTTAAGTGTGTAACCATTTATTACAAGCTAATGATTATTTCACCGTAACAAACTCTGGGTAAGCACCAACACCACAATCATGCATGTCCATACCTTCCATTTCTTCATCTTCTGTAACGCGAATCCCAACGGTCGCTTTCAAGATTGCCCACACAACTAGGCTAGCACCAAATACCCAAGCAAAGATAACTACGGCACCTAAAAGCTGTGCACCAAACGTTGCATCACCGTTGCTCAGTGGCACTACCATTAGGCCGAAGAAACCACACACACCGTGAACTGAGATAGCACCTACTGGATCGTCAATTTTAAGTTTATCTAGAGCAATGATACTGAATACTACTAGTGCACCCGACACCGCACCAATCGCAACCGCGTACAGTGGTGATGGCGATAGAGGGTCTGCAGTGATGGCAACCAAGCCAGCTAGCGCGCCATTGAGGATCATCGTTAAATCGGCTTTACCCCAAGTAGTTTTACAAACGAATAGCGCCGCAATTGCACCAGCAGCCGCTGCTGCGTTAGTGTTTAGAAAGATCTGACCTACCGCTGTAGCATTCTCAAAATCTGAAACCATCAACTGAGAACCACCGTTAAATCCAAACCAGCCAAACCAAAGGATAAAAGTACCCAACGTTGCCAAAGGCATGTTAGAACCTGGAATCGGATAGATTTCACCATTTTTACCGTACTTACCCTTACGCGCGCCAAGCAGTAACACACCAGCAAGAGCAGCAGAAGCACCTGCCATATGTACGATACCAGACCCCGCAAAGTCACTAAATCCAGCTTCTGCTAGGAAGCCTCCACCCCATGTCCAGTAACCTTCCATTGGATAGATAAACGCAGTTAAAATCGCAGAGAAAATCAAGAAAGACCAAAGCTTCATGCGCTCAGCTACCGCACCAGAAACGACGGACATAGCAGTTGCAACGAAGACAACTTGGAAGAAGAAGTCAGACTCTAAAGAGTGGTCGGCCCCTTCACCTTGAGTACCAATTAGCGTACCAAATGAAGGTAACCAGCCTCCTTCTCCATTATCGACATACATGATGTTATAACCGACAATCAAAAACATCGTACATGCGATGGCGTACAAACAGATGTTCTTCGTAAGAATTTCTGTTGTGTTTTTAGAGCGCACAAGGCCAGCCTCTAGCATCGCAAAGCCTGCTGCCATCCACATTACCAACGCACCGGAAATGAGGAAGAAAAAGGTGTCAAGTGCGTAACGTAACTCGGTTACTGTTGTTGCTAATTCCATAATAAGTATCTCCAATCCTTTGAATTCTTAAAGTGCTTCTGCGTCCATTTCGCCAGTTCGGATACGCACCGCTTGGTTCAGATCGTAAACAAAAATTTTACCGTCGCCGATTTTTCCGGTTTGCGCAGCTTTTGTAATTGCTTCAACAACGCGATCTACATTGTCTGCGTGAGTCGCGATTTCAATTTTCACCTTTGGTAGAAAATCGACTTGATACTCTGCACCGCGATACAATTCCGTGTGACCTTTTTGACGACCGAACCCTTTAACTTCTGATACTGTCATCCCTTCGATACCGACATCAGCCAATGCTTCTCGTACATCGTCTAATTTAAACGGCTTAATAATGGCATTGATTATTTTCATTGAGTTATCTCCGAAGCTTTCATCCTGAAACACTTCTTATAATCCAATCTACGTGCCAAGTTTTTAAGTTATTGAATAATAAAAACTAACCTCAATTTACATATCTATAAACAAAAAGGGCGCACCATATCGGTGCGCCCTTTTCACAAATTTAAAGCAACGGCAGAGAAGTTACCCAAAACTGTGCATTAAATGTTCAAAAAGTCTTTCCACTGTTCGATAAGTGCCATGAAATCCTCTATCCCACAACTTGCTGTACTTTCTGCATTGTAGAAGTCGAACTCACTTTCCATCTCGACATCATATTCATGGGCTAATGCGTTTTCTTGTACAAGAACTTCGTCGCCCTGAATCATCAAGCTAATTTCCGTGCCTGTTAGGTTATGCTCCTGAGAAGGCGCTGAAAATGACCGCTCAATTAGCTTTTCAACCTGTGCAATCTTCATCGGATCTTTGCCAATTTCTTCTTGCAACCAGCGCCCTACAATCTCATGTCCCATGCTACATTTTACGTAGTACTCGCCCATCAACGTGTTACGAATGAATTCAAATTCCACCGAGATTGCCTATTTCGTATCAATTTGGTGCGAGTATAGCGAATTGCTCCCATAAAAAAAGCACCTCATATGAGGTGCTTTCGAATTGTGCATTTCTGATTATGCCGGTTCTTGGAAGATCACTTCGTCCGCTTTCTTGGTGTATTGATCCATTTTATGGAAGTTCAAGTAGCGGTATGTATCCGTTGCCGTAGCGTCGATTTGCTTCGCGTATTCTAGGTATTCTTCTTTGGTTGGAATCTTACCTAGAATTGCACCTACTGCAGCTAGCTCAGCTGACGACAGGTAAACATTCGCACCAGTACCCAGACGGTTCGGGAAGTTACGCGTTGAAGTCGACATTACTGTTGATTTATCTGCAACACGCGCTTGGTTACCCATACAAAGTGAACACCCTGGCGTTTCAATACGCACCCCTGCACGTCCGAAGATACCGTAGTAGCCTTCTTCAATCAGTTGGTCTTTATCCATCTTTGTTGGTGGCGCTACCCAAAGGCGCGTTGCTAACTGGCCATTGAACTTATCAAGCAATTTACCTGCTGCGCGGAAGTGACCGATGTTCGTCATACAAGAGCCGATGAACACTTCATCAATCGCTGTGCCTTGTACTTCAGACAACAAACGAGCGTCATCTGGGTCATTCGGTGCACATAGTACTGGCTCATTGATTTCAGCCATATCGATTTCAATCACATGTGCGTATTCAGCGTCTTTATCTGCTTGCATCAGCTCAGGGTTTGCTAGCCACTCTTGCATTGCAGTAATGCGGCGCTCGATAGTACGGCGATCACCGTAGCCTTCAGAGATCATCCACTTCAGCATCACGATGTTAGAGTTTAAGTACTCTTCGATCGACTCTTGAGACAATTTCACAGTACAACCTGCCGCAGAACGCTCTGCAGATGCATCAGAAAGCTCAAATGCTTGCTCAACCGTTAGCGTTTCTAAGCCTTCAATCTCAAGGATACGGCCAGAAAATTCGTTGATCTTGCCCGCTTTTTCTACCGTTAGTAGCCCTTGCTGAATCGCGTAGTAAGGGATGGCATGAACAAGATCACGCAGTGTAATACCCGGTTGCATTTCACCTTTAAAACGAACCAAGATTGACTCTGGCATGTCTAGCGGCATAACGCCTGTCGCAGCTGCAAAGGCAACCAAGCCCGAGCCAGCTGGGAATGAAATACCCAGAGGGAAACGAGTATGTGAGTCACCACCCGTACCAACAGTATCCGGCAGTAGCATACGGTTCAGCCATGAGTGGATAATACCGTCACCAGGACGAAGAGATACACCACCGCGGTTCATAATAAAGTCCGGAAGTGTATGGTGAGTGTTAACGTCTACTGGTTTTGGATAAGCCGATGTGTGACAGAAAGACTGCATGACAAGATCAGCAGAGAAGCCGAGACACGCCAAGTCTTTAAGTTCATCACGAGTCATAGGGCCAGTAGTATCTTGCGAACCTACTGTCGTCATTTTCGGCTCACAGTAGGTACCAGGGCGAATGCCTTCTACGCCACACGCTTTACCAACCATTTTCTGTGCAAGCGTGTAACCCTTGCCAGAATCTGCGATTTCACCAGGTTTACGGAATACGTCCGAAGGCTCAAGACCTAGAGACTGGCGCGCTTTGTCTGTCAAACCACGACCGATGATCAATGGGATACGACCACCAGCACGAACTTCATCAATCAGTACTTCTGTTTTTAGCGAGAACTCAGCTAGAACCTCACCAGTTTCGTGGTTGCAAACTTTACCTTCATATGGGTAAACATCGATAACATCGCCCATGTTGAGCTTAGTTACGTCAACTTCAATTGGTAGTGCGCCAGCATCTTCCATTGTGTTAAAGAAGATAGGGGCAATTTTGCCACCAAGCACATACCCACCAGCTCGTTTGTTTGGAACGTAAGGGATATCATCACCCATAAACCAAAGCACTGAGTTGGTTGCCGATTTACGTGAAGAGCCAGTACCAACAACATCACCAACGTAAACCAATTGATGACCTTTGTCTTTTAACTCTTCAATTTGCTTGATCGGGCCAATAGTACCCGGTTGATCAGGGTTTATTCCTTCACGCTCGTTTTTAAGCATCGCCAGTGCGTGTACTGGAATATCAGGGCGAGACCAAGCGTCAGGTGCAGGTGAAAGGTCATCCGTGTTCGTTTCACCTGTTACTTTAAATACGGTTAGAGTGACTTTTTCTTCAAGCTTAGGCTTAGAAAGGAACCACTCAGCATCAGCCCATGATTGAAGTACTTTCTGTGCATGCGCATTGCCTGCTTTCGCTTTCTCTTCTACGTCATAGAAAGCATCAAACATCAGCAGCGTATGAGACAGCGCTTTTACTGCGATCTCTGCCAGTGCTTCATCATCCAATAGCTCAACTAGCGGTTCGATGTTGTAACCACCTTGCATAGTGCCTAGCAGTTCAGCCGCTTTTTCACGACTCACTAATGGTGATTTAACTTCACCTTTTGCTACTGCTGTTAGGAAACCCGCTTTTACATAAGCAGCTTCATCAACACCTGGAGGGATACGGTTTTCAAGTAGGTCAAGAATGACTTCTTCTTCACCTTGCGGGGGATTTTTCAGAAGTTCTACAAGTCCAGCAACTTGTTCTGCGTCTAGCGGTTTAGGAACAACTCCTTCAGCAGCACGCTCTTCGACGTGTTTACGGTAGGCTTCAAGCACGACTTTTTCCTCTCATTGCGGTTCCTCCTCTATTATTACTATTGTTAAAGTAAAGGAGTGAACATCCTTGGAAACTTGGCTCTCCATTGCCCTTGTTTTCATTCAATTATGATTGAGAAACAGCGCCGTAGAGGCCAAACTGTGGGCAAAATAATAGCAAATTTAACCTTAAATTAAAATCTTATCATTTTGACCAACATAGCAACTTACGACTAAAGTTCTGCTAATTTTGACCAAATATGCCAAGTTTTTGCTTTCTCATACCCGATTAATTAAACGATGTTCCTACGATCAAATACACTGCATCCAAATCTTGCTCGGTACGACCGTATGCCAACATTATTGGTCCTATTGGTGAGTCAACACCAAAGAAGATGGAGCCAGCATTGTAAAGCGGCGCTTCGTTTAGTTTCAGATCATTATCAGACCAAACACCGCCATATTCGACCGATGCGCCCAGGTAGACTGGAGCTTCAAACAATCCGAAATCATTATCAAACCACTTATATCGGTACACCAAACTGCTGAAAAATAAGTTCTGTCCGATCAGGCTATTTCTTGGGATTCCAGATAGACTTAAAAAGCCGCCCAACTCTCTGGGATCAAGCGGTAAAGATGAGTTTTTACTCTCTACAAAACTATATTCAGCATGTCCGACTAAAGTATGACGCTGATGACTCACTGCACCTTTAAATCGTGCAGAGATTTCATAAACGGTATCTTCAATAATTTTGTCAGTTTCTAAAAGGCTAACGCCCTGAGGACTTTGATCATGAGACACTAAATATTCGAGATCGACTAAAAGCCCACGAGTCGGAAATGCGAAATCATCGAGTGTATCTAGGCGATAATTGGCAAACAGGCCACGACGTTCAAAATCCAATTTACCAGCAGAAGCCAAAGTAGAAAGCTCAATATCTCCGGTTGAGTAGCGAGCGCCAAATCGAAGTTCTTGCCACAATGTGGGTTGGATACCTATCGCTACCTCTGTTGTAAAATCATCGTAAGTGACCGGAAAAAAGTCATTTACTGACTCTAAA
The DNA here is from genome assembly GCF_015163595.1 of Vibrio sp. OPT41. Classification (NCBI taxonomy): domain Bacteria; kingdom Pseudomonadati; phylum Pseudomonadota; class Gammaproteobacteria; order Vibrionales; family Vibrionaceae; genus Vibrio; species Vibrio sp. OPT41. Next base: position 230,314 of record NZ_JADDYH010000074.1, read on the forward strand.
TCTGGTGCTTGAGGCTCTGTTAAAGGTAAGTTTCGGCTCTCACTGCCATAGGAAATACGCCCCGATACAAAAAGTTCTTGGCTAGATAAAACAGGGGAATACAACTCAGCTTCAATCAGCTTATCCGTGCCCATTTCTACGTTGAACGCCAACTCCGCGCCATGAGAGTTCAAGTTGGTAAAGTTGGTTGATATCCCTATGCCGTACTGGCTATCTGTATCGAAGTCATCTTCAAGAAAAAATCGGAAGTTGAGATAATTAGGCCCCCACGACTTCTCGTTAACATCAAAAACCAACAATGTCTCACCATCAACCTCTTCAAAGTGATAAGTGATGAGCTCGAACCGATCTAACGCGTAGAGGTTTTCAACGGCTTTCTCAATTTCGGCCGTTGAAATACGACGTCCGGTTTCTAATTCAATACGATTCGTCAACAACACATCGCTGTAGTGCGTGTTATTTACAATCACAATGTCATCAACCACACGCTGATCGCCATAAATCAGAGTTTTACGAACTTCTTGTTTGCGGTCGATGTATTTTTGATAGTCCGCGTTGGACAAGCGTAACTCTTTCAGCTTGTCTTTTAATTGCTTGGTAATATCGTACCCAGCTTGAAAAGCCCAAGGCATTTTGTCGAACTCGACGGTTTCCATGGTGCCCACATTGGGACGAATATAGATATCTTGAGGTTCAAGCTCGTCCACTTGCTGTTGTGTACTACGACGAACGAGATAGTTAGAGAGTTGGTCCGCGACAGTAAACAGCCCCGTAAATTCATCTTCGGTTTTGTAGTCGGTGCTAATATCGACGGCAATAACGACATCAGCCCCCATGGCGCGAGCCACATCGACAGGCATGTTATTGACGACGCCGCCATCAACAAGCATATGGCCATTGAGCTTATAGGGAGGAAGCGCTCCTGGTACAGACATGCTAGCCATCATGGCGTCCACAAGGTAACCATTGCCCAGTACGACTTCTTCTAGGGCAAGAATATCAGTCGCAACAGAACGATAAGGAATGGCAAGATCATCAAAAGAATCGAATCGCCCTAAGTTCCCTGTAGTCTCACGCAATACTCGCAACATGTTCTGGCCTTGCACCACACCCGTTGGTGCTCGTACCTCACCGAACCTTAAGCCGAGATCGGTATTAATTTGATAGCGGTCTTCATACTCTTTGTCACGAACTCGACGTTGGCTACGGTCAACACGATCTCGATAACCGCTGCCCCAATCGACGGTGTAGATAAAACTCTCGATTTCATCAGCACTCATACCCGTGGCATAAAGCCCACCCACATAGGCGCCCATACTGGTACCGGTCACAATATCGACAGGGATCTGCATTTCTTCCAATGCTTTTAAAACCCCAATGTGTGCCGCCCCTTTCGCTCCTCCACCAGCGAGCACAACCGCCACCTTTGGTCGAGGTTCCAAGTCATCCGTTTTTGTTAGAGAGTTTGCGAGGGAAACAGAAGGAGTGATCATCAAAAAGGTACTAACCCAAAGCGCAAAGTTGCGAACCGATGGGCTTGATAACAGCTTTTTGAACATTCACTTCTTCCTTTATTGAATATCTGATCAAGTAGGGCGTGCTAGCAGTACTGTACTAACACGCCCTAATATGTACTAAGAATTAATCAGATAAACAAGCTAATGTTGTTGATTTGGCGATGCTACCAATCAAATATGCTATTTAACCAGTTTGATTTCTTCTCACACTGTTGCTTTATCTGACCGGTTTTATCCCAAACCGGCAGTTTGTAATCACTACGGCAGTTCATTTCTAAACCTCCATCAGATGTAGGCTTGAACCCTAATGTGGTGATTTCTCTTGGCCATGGGAGCTCTAAGCGCTCAGGAATACGCTGCTTCAAGTACTCTGCGTACACTCGTAATGCACCACTCGACCCCGTTAGATTCACGGGTTTATTATCGTCGCGGCCTAGCCAAATTGTCGTCACCTCACGACCATCAACACCGACAAACCAACTATCGCGGTTGTCATTACTGGTACCCGTTTTTCCTGCCAATGCAGCCCAACCAAACTGGCTTTGTAAGAAGCGGCCAGTGCCTTGAGCAACCCCTTGTTTCATCGCGTAGGTCGTTAGCCATGCAGCTTGTTCATCCACGGCTCTTGATGAACGAGGCAAGGATTGATACAGCACATTACCTTCCATATCCATGACTGAGCGCAGAGCGGTCAGTTTTGCACGCTTACCTGAATTCGTCAGAGTCTGATACATCTGTGCAACTTCGAATGGCGTCAAAGAAAACGAACCCAAAAACATCGAAGGCACTGGGCGAATTTCGTCTTTGTTCACGCCCAAACGCTCTAAAGTATTGGACACTTCAGGAATGCCAAGTGCCATACCTAAGCGCACGGTTGGTACGTTAAGTGATTTCGCTAAAGCAATGTAAAGTGGCACATCACCACGATATTTTCTATCGTAGTTGCGCGGCGTCCACACGTTACCTTTACTGCTCTTCAGACTTAACGGCGTGTCGTGTAGCGTCGTGCCTAGGTTGTATTTATCCGGTTGTTCTAGAGCCGTTAAGTAAATCGCTGGTTTCACTAAAGAACCAATTGGACGACTGGCATTGAGCGCTCGGTTAAAGCCTTCATAACCGACACGTTTACCACCAACCATCGCACGGATTTCACCACTATGGCGATCAACGGCCACAGCAGCGGCTTCTAACTCTTTACCACCCCGTTTAGCTAGTTCTGGGATCTTTTTCGCGATAGCTTGTTCCATTTTGCTTTGCGATACTGGGTCCAGAGACGTAAATACGCGCAGTCCGGTCTCTGCCTTAAATCGCTCCCCAACTTTTTCTTTTAATTCAATACTCAATTGTTGGAAATAAGCTGGCTGACGGCTCGCAATACGTGGCTTGCTTTGCGTATCGAGTGGACGACTTACAGCTTGTTCATACTGCTCTGAAGTCAACATGTTTTGCTGCATTAACAGGCGCAGAACGAGATCACGACGCTCTTTCGTTCTCTCAGGGTAACGAATTGGGTTGTAGTAAGACGGTCCTTTTACCATCCCAACTAACATCGCCAGCTGATCGATTCGCAACTCCTGAATTGGCTGCCCAAAATAGTAACGCGACGCCAAGCCAAACCCGTGGATCGCTTCACCTCCACTTTGACCTAGGTACACTTCGTTTAGGTAGGCTTCTAAGATACGATCTTTGCTGTAACGGTAATCCAAAATTAGCGCGATATACGCTTCTCGAACTTTACGCCACAGTGTTTTATCACGAGTCAAAAACAGGTTTTTTGCCAATTGCTGAGTCAGCGTACTACCACCTTGAACAGTACGACCCGCCTTAATGTTCGCAACCAATGCACGTGCAATCGCGAGCGGTGACACCCCGTCATGTTGATAAAAATCCCGGTCTTCGGTCGCAAGCAGTGCATCCACCAAAATTTCAGGGAACTGATCACGACGTAAGAAAAGGCGCTGTTCATCACGGTCTTTCTCCAGCATGCCCAACATCTTCGGTTCTAAGCGCAAGTAACCAAGGTCTCCTCGAGATTCTAAAGACTGAATACGTTGCAAGCCGGAATCAGAGAAATGCAGCATAATGTGACGATCCGGCTCGGGACCATCGGCAAACTCGAATGGACGACGAATCAATTCAATCCGAGTGGAAGAAGAGGAATATTCGCCTGGGTAACGAGGTTGACTCACTTTACGGTAATTCAACACATCTAGCTCGTTGCGCAGTTCTTGGATGGTGATATTCTCACCAGGGCTTAGATTCAAGATACGGGCATAAACCACCGTTGGCAGCTCAAACAGCTGACCTTCAAAGCGTTCTTTCACCACACTATCTAAGTAAATCCCAACAAACAGCAAAACAGCGGCAAGTGCAACGCCAGCTTTCCAGCTAAACGACCACAGAACTTTCAACCACGAACGTTTCTCGTTAGTCGGCTTTTTACTCGGCGTACGTCGAGTCTGTTTTGCGGTTCCTTTATTGGTTGTACTTTTCTTCGCTGGCGCTTTTTTCGCGCTAGGCTTCTTGCTGTCAGTCATTATTCAATTGTCTTTTTGTTTTCGTTGTTGCTACATGATTGGCAGGATCATCTGGCCAAACGTGTTTTGGGTAGCGCCCTTTCATCTCTTTTTGAACGTCTTTGTAGCTTCCGTTCCAGAAAGCCGCCAAGTCCGACGTTACTTGCAATGGACGTTGTGCCGGTGAAAGCAGTTCAAGCACCAAACGCTTGCGGCCAAGAGCTACCGTTGGGGAACCACTCTCCCCAAATACTTCTTGCATACGCACCGATAATATCGGCTCGTGGCCATATTGGTAACGGATACGCTTCTTTGAACCTGTGGGTAGTTGGTAATGCTCAGGTAACCATTCATCCAGTTGTTGATTGAGTGGCCAACCTAATAGAGCATTAAGCGCTTCGACCAAGTTTATCTTGCTCAGGTCTTTAACCGAGCTGACAGACGTCATGTATGGTTCTAACCACTCCTCTAATGAATCCAGCAAACTGGCTTCATCAAACACTGGCCATGACTGCTCAGGTAACCATTCCACCGCACAACGAATCCGAGCCAACAAGCTCTCCGCTGCCGGTGTCCAGTTTAGACTCTGTAAGCCCTGGCGGCGGACATACGTGAGTAAAGCTTGTGTCATTTTTTCTTTGCCCGGGCTTGGCAACGGCTCGCGTTCAACGACCAGCAGACCGAGTTTTGTTTGTCGCTCAGCTATTAGACGGCCTCTTTTTTCATCCCAGTCCACTACTTCTTCAGACGAAAATAGCGTATCAAAGGTCGTTCGCAATATATTGACATCCAATTCACATGCCGAATGAATTTGACTTGAATTAGAATGAGAACGCATTAAGTCAACGGCAACCAAATACTCACAGCCACCTAGCATGTCTTCCTGATGACATTCTGCACCATGACCATTAGCCAAAGTAAATCGCCCAAATTGATTTGTGCGCTGCTGCGCAATGCGATCTGGAAATGCCAAACTTAACACCAGCGGTAATGCATCTTCATCCACGCCTTTCAGGTCAAATACCGTATCCAATTTGTACGCTAGAGATTGAGCACGCTTGAACAACATCGACTTTTTTGGATGAGTACCAACAAGCCAACGATGCAAGCTATGAGCGATATTGGTAACACTCCTCTCTGGCTCTTCAATCAGTGCGACCGCCGCCAAAGCAGCATTTAACATCTTATCACTGTAAGATTGCGCTTTAATTAGCATCGCAGCCGCACGAGGCTCAACGCCTAGTTCATGCGCCTGTTTTCCTTCGGACGTTAATTGCCCTTTTTCCGTCAGTAGTCCCAATGACACCAATAGCTGCTTCGCTTGTTCCAATGACGCATTAGCTGGAACATCAAGCCACTTTAGATCGTGGATATCACTCGCTCCCCAAAAGGCAAGCTCCATAACTAAACTAGCCAAATCGGAATGCAAAATTTCGGGTTGGGGAACCAGCGGTTGCTGCTTGAACTGGCTTTCAGAATAAAGACGAACACAAATGCCCTCTTCTATTCGTCCCGCTCGTCCTGCACGCTGAATCGCTGAAGACTGTGCAATGCGTGTTTGCTCTAAGCGTGTTAAACCGTTTTTCAAATCAAAGCGGGCAACACGCTCTAACCCAGAATCAACGACGAGGCGAATGCCTTCAATCGTTAGTGAAGTTTCTGCAATGTTGGTCGCTAGAACGACTTTACGCTTACCTTGTTCTGCTGGCGTAATCGCTTTTTGTTGATCTGCAAAGCTCAGTTGACCATAAAGTGGGCATACGTCGATATCATCCGCTAAATGAGACAACCGCTCTTCAACTTGTTTTATGGCACCAACACCCGGTAGGAAAGCTAACAAAGATCCAGACTCTTTGTTCATAAGACTTTCTATTGTTTTTGCCATACTCGTAGGTAAATGCTCGTTCACACCTAACGGCTGGTAGCGCATTGCCACATCAAAGCTGCGCCCTTCAGATTCAATGTAACTGGCTTCTGGCAACAACGATTGTAATGCTTGTTGGTCAAGCGTTGCCGACATTACCACCAGCTTGAGATCGTCTCGCAATGCCTCTTGAACTTCTAAACTGAATGCCAAAGCGGTATCGGCATGAATGCTGCGTTCATGAAACTCATCAAAGATCAGTAGATCAACCCCATCCAGTTCAGGGTCAGTTTGGATCATCCTGGTCATGATCCCTTCGGTCACGATCTCCAGCTGCGTTGCAGAACTTACCTTTGCCTCGCCACGAACTCGATAACCCACGCGTTGACCAACTTGTTCTCCCAATTGCTCAGCAAGATAACGGGCAATGTTACGCGCCGCGAGTCGTCTTGGCTCAAGCATGATGATTTTTCCAGCAACCGAATGATTTAAGAGTAACTGCAAAGGGAAGTAAGTCGACTTACCGGCACCAGGCGCCGCTTTTAAGATCACTTGATGTTGATTTTTGACCGCCGTCAGCAACTCAGGCATCACGGCTTCAATCGGCAATTGTGACAAAGGAAATACCTTATGGTGTAATGGTGGCAACATTGTACATAAAAAATTTTTTGTCTAAATAAGCAAATGCATTTCACACCCGCTTTAGAGTCCGCCACTCTACTCAAACGTTATAAACGCTTTCTTGCCGATATCGAGCTCGATACTGGTGAAATCCGTACAATCCACTGCGCAAATACAGGTGCAATGACGGGTTGTGCAACGCCCGGAAACAAGGTTTGGTTTTCTACTTCCGACAACCCGAAACGAAAATACCCCAATAGTTGGGAGTTGAGTGAGACCGAACAAGGCCACCGTATTTGTATCAACACCGCGCGTGCCAATCAATTAGCCGTAGAGGCTATTGAAAATAATGTCATTTCAGAGCTTTGTGGTTATGACACACTTCAAACTGAGGTGAAATACGGCAATGAAAATAGCCGAATTGATATCTTGCTCAGCGCAGACGACAAGCCAAAGTGCTATATAGAAGTGAAAAGCGTCACTCTTCTTGATGAGACCGACTCTACTGGACAAGGATACTTCCCAGATGCGGTCACGACTCGGGGACAAAAACACCTGAGAGAGCTCACAGAAATGGCACAAAATGGAAGTAGAGCCATACTTTTATTCACTGTTTTACATTCAGGTATTGAAAAAGTATCCGCGGCGCACCATATAGACGCGAAATATTCACTATTACTCAAACAAGCACAAGACGCTGGAGTGGAAGTTCTCTGCTACAAAGCTGAACTGAGCGATACTGGAATGAAGCTGATTTCCGCTATTGATTTTATCAATTAAGAGAAAAAATGATGTCGTCTTCACATTGACGATAACTTTGCGATTCAGTATTTGCTTGCACCGCCTCTTTTTGCTATAGATACCCGCCTTAAATTGACTGCGTAGCAGTTGACTAGGTGTAAGTAGGAGATGCTGTATGCCAGAATCAAAGAAGAAAACGATAGGCATCCTAGCCATTGCCGGCGTGGAGCCATATCAGGAAAAACCTGGTGAAGAGTACATGTCACCAGAGCAGGTTGAACACTTTACGAAAATCTTAACAGCTTGGCGCGACCAGCTAAGAGCTGAAGTGGATCGTACTGTTCACCACATGCAGGACGAAGCAGCAAACTTCCCAGATCCAGTTGACCGCGCCTCTCAAGAGGAAGAGTTCAGCCTAGAACTGCGTAACCGTGACCGCGAACGCCGTTTGATCAAGAAGATTGAAAAGACTTTGGATAAAATCAAAGAAGACGATTTTGGCTTCTGTGAGTCTTGTGGCGTAGAGATTGGCGTTCGCCGTCTTGAAGCACGTCCAACCGCTGACCTTTGTATTGACTGTAAAACACTTGCAGAAATCAAAGAGAAGCAAATGCAAGGTTAATCACCCAGCATTATGATTGTTGAAGGGAGCTCAGGCTCCCTTTTTGTTTTGGCTATCTTCGCACCCTATTTGTTTACTAAATTCGAGATACACGCATGACACGCTATGTAGGTCGATTCGCCCCATCTCCTTCTGGTCCACTGCATTTTGGTTCACTGATTGCCGCTCTTGGCAGTTATTTTCAAGCGAAAGCACAAAACGGAGCTTGGTTAGTACGTATTGAGGACTTAGACCCACCAAGAGAAATGCCAGGTGCAGCGCAACTTATCCTAGAGGCACTCAAGGCCTATCAGCTGCATTGGGATGGAGAAGTGGTATACCAGAGCGAACGTCACGACCTTTACCAAGCTCAAATAAACAAATGGCTCGAAAATGGGGAAGCCTATTATTGCCAATGTACTCGTAAGCAAATTAAAGAGCATGGCGGTTTTTATCCTGGCACTTGCCGCGATAAAAACTTGAAAGACGGCGCGATTCGCCTAAAAATGACCAAGCCTGTCGCTCATTTCCTCGACCAAAAGCGGGGAACCATTACGATTCCAGAGCAACTCGTTAATGAAGATTTCATTATTAAACGTCGAGATGGATTATTTGCTTATAATCTTGCGGTAGTATTGGACGACATCGACCAAGGCGTCACAGAAGTCGTGCGAGGTGCAGACTTAATCGAGCCGACAGGGCGTCAAATTAGCCTGTACCAAATACTTGGTCAGCCTGAAGTTAGCTACTTACATTTACCATTGGCGATGGACAACAACGGCAATAAATTGTCGAAACAAAATCACGCGACGGCTATTGATATAGATACACCAAAACCTACTCTATTGCGCGCCATGACATTTTTAGGTTTCGAGATACCTGAAACCGTAAGGGCGGCCAACATAGAAGATATTCTTCGTTGGGGCTGCGAAAACTGGCGGTTGGAACAGCTTCCAGCAGAGATCGAGATCACACCGTGATTCTCAAATGGCATTGTGTAGGCTATCATTAGCCGCAAATTAGGCCCTAGAGGCGTATAAAACTAACCAAAGCAAGATTGGATTAAACCCAGTGATTGCCAGATGCACATGAATACAAACGACTATACACCAAGCGAACCTGCCACAATTCCAGAGCTCGCTCTCAATGTAATAACTCGTGAAGAGCACAACATTTCGCGTAAGCAGATCAGTGATAATGCGCTGAAGGTACTGTACCGCCTAAATGGTGCTGGTTTCGATGCTTTTCTTGTGGGTGGCGGGGTTCGAGACTTACTGCTTGGACAAAAACCAAAAGATTTTGACATTGCGACCAACGCAACGCCGGAACAGATCAAACAGCTATTTCGTAACTGCCGTTTGATTGGTCGCCGCTTCCGCTTGGCTCATATTATGTTTGGCCGAGACATCATTGAGGTTGCGACATTCCGTGGTCACCACCAAGAGCAAAAGAATAAGAGCATTTCTCAGCAATCAAAAGAGGGTATGCTGCTGCGTGACAACGTCTACGGCACCATCGATGAAGATGCTGAGCGCCGTGATTTCACGATTAACTCGATGTACTACAACATCGCAGATTACTCGATTCACGACTACGCACGTGGTATTGAAGATTTAGAAGATCGCCTAATTCGACTGATTGGTGATCCAGAAACACGCTACCGTGAAGACCCTGTACGCATGCTGCGTGCGGTTCGTTTCGCGGTAAAACTAGACTTTGATATTGAAGAAGACACCGCAGCGCCAATCGAACACATGGCACCGTTGCTCGGTGACATTCCGTCAGCGCGTCTTTTTGAAGAGTCACTCAAATTATTGCAATCCGGTCATGGCTTAGAAACCTACCACCTACTGCGTGAGTACAACCTATTCCAGCAACTATTCCCGACGATTGCAGCGCACTTTACAGAAGATTACTCCTCTCACACTGAGCAGATGTTGGATCTTGTCCTAGATTCTACCGACATGCGCATCGAAGATGGGAAACGCATCAATCCAGCATTTATGTTTGCTGCAATGCTGTGGTACCCACTGTGTGCGAAAGCCGATGAACTGATGGAAGAGCGCAACTTAGGCCATTACGACGCCATTATGGAAGCGAGCAACATCATTCTTGACGAGCAAGTTCGCACAATTGCCATTCCAAGACGCCACACCGCAACCATTCGCGAGATTTGGCAGTTACAGCTTCGTCTTCCACGACGTAACGGTAAACGTGCATTCCGTCTTATGGAGCTCAATAAATTTAGAGCTGGCTTTGATTTTCTTGAAATGCGCGGTGAAATTGAAGGTGGTGACACTCAGAAGCTTGCCAAGTGGTGGGAAACTTTTCAAAATGCAGGCCGAGAAATGCGTCAAGCAATGGCTGCCGACTTAGACGGTCAATCACCGAAAACAGGCCAGCGCCGCCGTAAAACTTATCGCAAGAAAAAGAGTAAGCCCAAATCATGATTACAGCGTACATTGCGGTAGGCAGTAACTTGGCTGATCCTGTCAGCCAAGCGAAGCAAGCGATTGAAGCATTAAAAACGCTGCCTAAATCAGAGTTTGTTCAAGCTTCTTCGCTATACAGCAGCACGCCAATGGGGCCACAAAACCAACCGGATTACATCAATGCGGTTGTGTCTATTAACACCAGTTTGACGCCTATTGAATTGCTCAATTGCACACAAGCTATAGAGCAAGAACAAGGGCGTGTCCGTAAAGACGAACGCTGGGGGCCAAGAACCTTGGACCTCGACATTGTGCTTTATGGCAATGAGGTGATTAATTCCGAGAGGCTGATCGTTCCTCATTATGGAATGAAAGAGCGTGAATTCGTACTCTACCCTCTTGCGGAAATTGCACCAAGTTTACAACTCCCTGATGGGACCGAGGTCTCTGAACTACTGGAACAAGTAGATAGAAACGGCCTCAGTATCTGGCAGTCATAGCCAACTCCTAGTAAGGATAAAACCATGAAAAAAATGACCATCAACGACCTAATCAAGTGGAAGCAAGAAGGTCGTAAATTTGCTACTTCAACCGCTTATGATGCGAGCTTTGCCCAACTGTTTGAAAGCCAAGAAATGCCAGTACTTCTTGTTGGTGATTCTCTAGGTATGGTTTTGCAAGGTCACAACGATACTCTGCCAGTAACGGTCGATGATATCGCTTACCATACTCGTTGCGTACGCGCTGGTAGCCCAAATTGTTTGTTGATGGCAGACATGCCATTCATGAGCTACACCACCCCAGAGCAAGCTTGCGAAAATGCGGCTAAACTGATGCGTGCTGGTGCCAATATGGTAAAAATTGAAGGTGGTGACTGGCTTGTCGACACGGTGAAAATGCTCACTGAACGATCAGTTCCAGTTTGTGCTCATCTTGGTTTAACTCCTCAAGCTGTTAATATTTTTGGTGGTTACAAAATCCAAGGTCGCGATCAAGAAAAAGCAGACCGCATGGTAAAAGACGCATTAGCGCTGCAAGAAGCAGGCGCTCAAATCGTCTTACTAGAATGCGTACCAGCTGAGCTTGCTGAACGTATTACGCAAGTGCTTGACGTTCCTGTTATCGGTATTGGTGCAGGTAACGTAACAGATGGTCAAATTCTCGTAATGCATGATATGTTTGGTATTTCTGCCAACTACATGCCGAAATTCTCCAAAAACTTTCTTGCTGAAACAGGTGATATGCGCAAAGCCGTTACTAAATACATTGAAGATGTAGCCAACGGTGTATTCCCAGACGACGCTCATACCATTGCCTAGAGGATAAATGCATGCAAACTTTTGCGGAAATCTCAGCAGTTCGTGAACACCTTAAAACCTTTAAACGTGAAGGTCGTAAAGTGGCGTTTGTCCCTACCATGGGCAACCTTCACGAAGGCCACTTAACTTTAGTGCGTAAAGCACGCGAATACGCTGATATCGTTGTCGTAAGCATCTTTGTTAATCCGATGCAGTTTGATCGTGCAGACGATTTAAATAATTACCCACGCACGCTAGAGGAAGACTTAAGCAAGTTAACCTCTGAAGGGGTCGATGTGGTATTTACGCCAACACCAGAAGTTATCTACCCTGAAGGTCTGGATAAGCAAACCTTCGTCGATGTCCCTGGCCTATCAACAATTCTCGAAGGCGCGTCTCGACCAGGTCATTTCCGTGGCGTGACGACGATTGTGAATAAGCTGTTTAACATCGTACAACCGGATGTCGCGTGCTTCGGCGAGAAGGACTTCCAACAACTTGCTGTTATCCGCAAGATGGTTGATGACCTAGCAATGGACATTGAAATCATCGGTGTACCAACCGTACGTGAAATGGACGGTTTAGCAATGAGTTCACGCAATGGCTTGCTTACGCTGGACGAGCGTCAACGTGCACCTGTACTTGCTCGTACAATGCGTTGGATCAGCAGTGCCATTCGCGGTGGCCGCGATGACTACGCATCGATCATCGAAGATGCAAGCGACCAACTTCGAGCTGCAGGTCTGCACCCTGATGAGATCTTCATTCGTGATGCTCGTACATTACAAGTGATCACACCAGAAACGACACAAGCTGTCATTCTGATGTCTGCGTTCCTAGGCAAAGCTCGTCTTATCGATAACCAAACGGTAGATATGGTTGTCGAAGCGAAGGAAGAAGCTGAATCTAACAATACAAACTCAGAGAGCGCAGAGTAAGCTCTGAGTCATAAAAGTAAAAAGGTCGACTCTTAGTCGACCTTTTTTATACTCTACGTATAGACGCAATCTAACCCTTCAGGGCGAGTTTTAAACCGCTTGTGCAGCCACATCCACGCTGGAATATCACGTTTTATCATTTTCTCAAGCTCTTGGTTCAAGATGCTTGCCGCTTTAACCGCATTACGTCTCTCGAAACGCTCGCTAATGTCTTTTCCAATGTACAGCGTGTAATGGTGATTTTTACTCACTGTAACGCCAGATATAACCGCGCACTTTGTTGCATCAATGAGAACACTAGACCCGACGGTACTCGCCGCTTGTTCAACAGCAAAAAACGGCGCAAAAACAGAATGGCTAACGCCATAATCATGGTCGGGTAAATACCAAAGTCGATGACCATTCTTCAGAACTTTGAGCATTGATTTCACGTCTTTTCGATCAATCATTTGATGTCCAAAACGAGTTCGACCTCGATGTTGAATAAACTCATAAGCAGGATTCGAATTTGGGCGATAAACGCCATAACCTTGGGCAAACTGGCTAAAAATACGAGCGGTTATCTCCAAGTTTAAATGGTGACTGCACACCACCAACACACCACGTCCATTCTTTTCCTCAGCGAGTAAACGATCTTTTCCAACAATAGAGGTTATCCGACGTATCCGCCAATCTGGCCAAAACCAAGCGATACCGGTTTCGATGATCGCCATTCCAGTATATTGAAAGTTTTTTCGTACTACGTCCTTACATTGCCAATCCGTAAAATCAGGGAAACACAGCTGGAGATTACGCAGAGCGATCTTGTGTCGGCGCTTCATTACATGCATCGCAATACAGCCGATGATTCTACCTAAGATTCGCAATACTACGTATGGCAGTACATTAACAAGAATCGCTAAAGATCCAAATGCCAGCCATACAGACCAATATTTGGGCTTAAGTAACTGATAGGAGAAAGGCGGCGGCGGGACAATATTCATAGGATCACTCATTTATTACAAATGATTGAAACCTACCATGATAAAAACCGAAAAATTGTATGGGTATGTATTGTTATGCACGCGAAAGAGCAGCGTGAATCGCCGCTCTTTGCTTTATGAGAATGGCTTAGCTTCTTAGCCCAATCCCTTTGGTTACTAGATAATGCGCAATGGCATACAGTGCAACAACAAACACTGCAAGTACACTAAATGAAGTGACAATGCCCACATCCGAGACACCTAAAAAGCCGTAGCGGAACGCATTCACCATGTAGACGATTGGGTTGATCTTAGAAACGCCTTGCCAAAATTCAGGCAGCAGACTGATCGAATAAAAGACTCCTCCCAAGTAAGTTAAAGGAGTCAATACAAACGTAGGGATGATCGAAATATCATCAAACGTTTTTGCGTAAACCGCATTGATCAAGCCACCGAGAGCAAATACAACCGACGTCATGAAGACAGTCGCGACAATAATGCCCCAGTGCTCCACTTGCAAATCAACGAACAAAAGTGACACACAAGTAACAATTGCACCGACCAACAAACCTCGAGTCACGCCGCCCATCACATAGCCAGCAATAATCACATAGTTTGGTACCGGTGCCACCAGCAGTTCTTCAATATTCTTCTGTAGCTTTGCACTAAAGAATGACGACGCCACGTTCGAGTATGAGTTAGTGATCACCGACATCATGATCAAACCTGGAACAATGTACTCCATGTAACTAAAGCCGCTCATCTCACCAATTCGAGAGCCAATAAGATTGCCGAAAATGATGAAGTACAACGTCATCGTAATGGCTGGCGGCACTAAGGTTTGCACCCAAATACGTGTAAAACGAGTGACTTCTTTGCTCAGCAAGCTGCGAAATGCCGTCCAATATAAACCGTACATTTAATTACTCCCCTCTCTTACAATGCTGACAAACAACTCTTCAAGTCGGTTGGCTTTGTTACGCATTGAGAGAACTTTAATGCCATGCTCTGTTAACTGACTGAATACCGAATTCAATCCTTGGCTCTTATCTAGTTCTATCTCTAAAGAGCCATCAACAATACTTTGTCGATTAACACCTTCAAGCTCAGGCACCTCGACTTCTGACTCAATATCCAAGATAAATGTCTCGACGCTTAGCTTACCTAGTAACGCCTTCATGGTGGTATTTTCAATCAGCTCACCACGATTAATAATGCCGATATTTCGACACAGCATCTCCGCTTCTTCTAGGTAGTGTGTCGTTAAAATAATCGTAATTCCTTGCTCTTGGTTGATCTCTTTCAGAAACCCCCACATTGAGCGGCGTAGTTCAATATCCACTCCAGCCGTTGGTTCATCTAAAATGAGTAATTGCGGCTCGTGCATCAAAGCTCTTGCGATCATTAAACGACGCTTCATCCCACCGGATAGGTTACGAGCACGCTCTTGGCGTTTTTCCCATAAATCCAATTTTTTCAGGTATTTTTCTGCTCTTTCTTTGGCTAATACTTTAGACACACCGTAATAGCCAGCTTGCTGCATCACAATTTGCTCAACGGTTTCAAACTGGTTGAAGTTGAACTCCTGTGGCACCAAGCCTAAATTCTGCTTGGCCAATTCGAGGTCGGTATCAATGTCATAACCGAAAACTTTCGTCGTTCCGGAGGTTTTATTCACTAAGGAGGAAATGATGCCAATCGTGGTCGATTTTCCTGCACCATTGGGACCCAGAAGCGCGTAGAAGTCACCCTTTTTCACTTGGAGACTTATACCTTTTAACGCCTCAAAGCCACCTGCATACGTCTTGCGCAATTGTTCAATTTCTAATGCGTACATAAGGTCTTGATTGCCGTTTGTTTGTGATTACTAATACCGACTCATATTTAGCAGCGGTTTACTACAAAATCGCCTTGGGTATCGTACTGGAGGTCCATCAGTTTATCGTTGAATAACGATGATTACAAATAAACCTTTCGATAATATTGGAAATATAACCCTTACCTCGTAAAGGTTATCTCTAAGTAAGACAAAATAGAGCATAAAAAAACGCAACAGGAAACTGTTGCGTTTTTAACTGTCAGAATGATTACGCCGTTATGCGCTGATACTGGTCTGCCTCAACATGTGCCACCGCCGCATTCAATGCTTCGTAACGGAATTGGTACATATTTTCATCCGGGACAAGGTCAATCACATGGAATTTCTCTAGCTGTTCTCGTGTTCGCTCATTCGGGCATAATAAATACACGGCACAATTGGCATCGAGAGCATCCTTAATCGCATTCTCTAACGCCAAACCGACGGTTACATCAATCATTGGTACATCCGTAAGATCGAGAATCATCACGTCATAGTCCGAAATACTAGAGTGCTGACGTGAAATGGCTTTAGAAACACTAAAGATCATCGGACCGGAAAGATAAAAGAACAGCACTTTACCATTAGCACGATCCAACAAACCACGCTCGCTGTCAGTCAGCGGCACATCATCTTCATCCGCGTCGCTGATCGCTTTTACTTGTCGCGCCTGCTCTCGGCTCAAACGCTCGATGATGATAATGTTCGAGATAAAGACGCCTAAACCCACCGCAACGATAAGATCAACGAATACTGTAAGCAACATAACGCCATACATCACCGCCATTCCGGAAAAGCTTACCTTATGTGCCCTCTGAATAAAGCTCCAGTCTAGGATGTTAAAGCCAACATACACCGCAATGCCTGCTAACACAGCCATCGGGATTGGCTCTGTTAATCCGCCAGCAACCAGTACAACCAACGCCAACATTAGTGCACGAATCACACCAGATAATGGCGAACGAGCCCCAACTTGGATATTCGTTACCGTCCCCATGGTAGCCCCCGCCCCCGGCAGCGCACCAAACAAGCCTGAGATCATGTTAGCTAACCCTTGACCTCGCAGCTCTTTATCTGAGTCGTGTTCTTTACGAGTTAATGAGTCACCGATAACCGCCGTTAACAAAGTATCAATACAACCTAATGTGCCTAGCACTAATGCATCAATGACCATCTCGACAAACATATCTGTGTCAATATAAGGGGCGACGAGAGAAGGTAACCCAGCAGGAATTTCACCGATACGACGAATATCTTCTGTATCAAAGAGAATCACAGACAATAAAGTCACCGCGACCAATGCCACGAGCTGTGCAGGAACGTATTTACGATATTGCTTAGGGAAGAAAAAAAGAATCCCCAAAGTCAGTAGTCCCAAAAACAACTCACTGAACTTAAGGTTAGAAATGGTCTCCGGCAAAGCAGATAACGTTCCGAGTACTCCCCCTGAAGGCGCAGCATGCCCCATCAAAGGCGATAACTGCAGAATGATAAGAATCACACCTATGCCAGACATAAAACCGGAAATAACGCTGTAAGGCATCAAGGTAACGTATTTACCCAGTTTTAATGTCCCCAATAGGATTTGGAACGCGCCAGCCATCATGACAACCGTGAAAGTCATAGCCATGCCCGTTTCTGGGTATTTCGCCATCATACTGGTTAATACTGCGGTCATGATTACCGTCATTGGCCCTGTCGGTTCTGATATTAACGTATTAGAACCACCAAATAACGAGGCAAACAAACCGACCATTATTGCCCCCCAAAGGCCGGCCTCAGCCCCGGCTCCGGATGCAACACCAAACGCTAACGCCAGAGGGAGAGAGATAATCGCCGTGGTTACCCCGCCAAATACATCCCCTTTGAAATTGATATCTTCAAAACGACTACCGAACACTGCTGATTTTCCCTGCATTCAATTTTAAAAAGTAAAATATCACTACTTTAACGAGCTAGGCGAAAATTTAAACCATAAATAGATTAAGGCTAAATTCACACCACAAATAGTTTCACCAGATTTTACTTTTTTCTTAATGAAAACTAGTCAGATGAGTCCTATCTGACGAATATTTAACGAGATCGAAATTGTAACATTGTGTATAGTTACAACACTGATCGCTTGCATGTGCACACAAACAGCAGCAGCGATTTTGTCTTTTAAGGGAAGTAGTTTGCAAAATGCCGGAAATAAAACAGTTATTTGAAAACAATTCGAAATGGTCTCAAGAGATCAAATCTGATCGACCTGAATACTTCGCAAAACTCGCTGAGGGGCAAAAGCCTGATTTTCTTTGGATTGGCTGCTCTGATAGCCGCGTTCCTGCCGAGCGACTAACCGGGCTATACTCAGGTGAACTCTTTGTTCATCGGAATGTTGCAAACCAAGTTATCCATACTGATCTCAACTGTCTATCTGTCGTCCAGTACGCCGTAGACGTTCTTAAGGTTAAACACATCATTGTCTGTGGACACTATGGATGTGGTGGCGTAAATGCAGCCATTGATAACCCTAAGCTAGGTCTTATTAATAATTGGCTGTTACATATCAGAGATATCTATTTCAAACACCGCACATACCTAGATCAAATGCCGCAACAAGATCGAGCGGATAAACTAGGCGAGCTTAATGTTGCAGAGCAAGTGTACAACTTGGGTAACTCAACCATCCTGCAAAACGCTTGGGAGCGTGGGCAAGATGTTGAAATTCATGGTGTGGTATACGGAATTGAAGATGGTCGCTTAGAGTACTTAGGCATTCGTTCTAACTCTAAGGAAACCGTAGAAGCGTCTTACCAGAAAGCTCTTTCGACGATTCTAAATACAGACAACAAGCTCCTTTGTCGCTAAGTCATATCTAAAAGTTGAACGAAAAACGCCCATCTTAGATGGGCGTTTTTTATATTTTTAATGCTGAACTCAATGATTATTCTTGAGGTACAACTTTACCGATGTATGGTAAGTGGCGGTATTTCTGCGCGTAATCAATACCCACCCCAACGACAAATTCATCTGGAATTTCGAAACCAATCCAATCCACAGGAACATTCACTTCACGACGAGATGGCTTATCTAGGAGCGTACAAATAGCGATAGACTTCGGCTCACGTAGCGAAAGAATCTCACGGATTTTATTTAGTGTGTTACCAGTGTCAATGATGTCTTCAACAAGCAGAATGTCTTTACCTTTGATGTCATCATCCAAATCTTTCAAGATACGAACGTCACGTGAGCTTTCCATCGTATTGCCGTAGCTTGACGCAGTCATAAAATCAACTTGGTGAGTCAGTTCGATAGCACGTGCCAAGTCTGCCATAAATACAAATGAGCCACGCAATAAGCCTACCAACACAAGATCTTCACTACCTTGATAACGCTCTGTAATTTGTTTGCCTAATTCACGAACTCGCTCCTGAACTTCTTGCTCAGAAATCATGACTTCTATTGTATGTTTCATACTGTGCTCAATCTAAATTTGTGGGTTGAGGTAAGTCGCACGCAAACGATCACCTAATCTTACGGCGTGTAGTGTATCACCACGTTCATTGGGTTGAAAGTCGCATCCTGTTGCCAAAAAATCTTGGAAGAAGGTCTTAGTTTTATAAAGTTCATAGCTAAATTTATCAATAATAATGACATTACTGTATATAAATTGTTCTACAGATGTTGACCTTGTGCATATGCACCATTACACTCATCACTGCTTTAAGCAACTATTAAAATAATCAATTAGGGGGTTACCCCCAATATCAACTCAAATGGCAAGGAAAATGGATATGGACTCAATTGCAAAGAGACCTAGAACTAGGCTTTCTCCAATTAAGCGTAAGCAACAGTTAATGGAAATCGCATTGGAAGTATTTGCGCGCCGCGGCATCGGTCGTGGTGGTCACGCAGATATCGCAGAAATTGCTCAAGTTTCTGTAGCGACTGTTTTTAACTACTTCCCTACACGCGAAGACTTGGTGGATGAAGTTCTCAATCACGTCGTACGTCAGTTCTCAAACTTCCTATCGGATAACATAGACCTAGACTTACATGCACGTGAAAACATCGCCAATATTACTAATGCGATGATCGAGCTTGTCAGCCAAGATTGTCACTGGCTAAAAGTATGGTTCGAGTGGAGTGCTTCAACACGTGACGAAGTATGGCCATTGTTTGTTTCAACTAACCGTACTAACCAGTTGCTGGTACAAAACATGTTCATTAAAGCAATTGAACGTGGCGAAGTGTGTGACCAGCACGATTCAGAACACTTGGCAAACCTGTTCCACGGTATTTGTTACTCACTGTTTGTCCAAGCGAACCGCGCTAAAGGTGAAGCGGAGCTGAAACATCTAGTGAATTCATACTTAGATATGCTTTGCATTTACAACCGTGAACACTAAAGCTTAGCTCGTAATATATGTCAGCCCACCGTTTGGTGGGCTTTTTATTGTCTGCTGTCAGCTAAGCACACATTTATATTTCTATATAACAAGCATAAAAAAACCGCTGCAATGCAGCGGCTTCTATCATTCAGTCAGAAAAAGCTTACTTCTTCTTAACTGCTTTTTTGTTTGGCAGGTCAGTGATTGAACCTTCAAATACTTCAGCAGCCAGACCTACAGACTCGTGTAGAGTTGGGTGAGCGTGGATAGTCAGAGCGATATCTTCTGCATCACAGCCCATCTCAATTGCAAGGCCGATTTCACCAAGTAGTTCACCACCGTTAGTACCAACGATAGCACCACCGATTACGCGGTGAGTTTCTTTGTCGAAGATTAGCTTAGTCATACCGTCTGCACAGTCAGATGCGATTGCACGACCTGATGCTGCCCATGGGAATGTTGCTACTTCGTACTTGATGCCTTCTTCTTTCGCTTCTTTTTCAGTCTTACCAACCCAAGCCACTTCTGGCTCAGTGTACGCAATTGAAGGGATAACTTTAGGGTCGAAGTAGTGCTTCTTACCAGAGATAACTTCAGCAGCTACGTGACCTTCATGCACACCTTTGTGAGCAAGCATTGGTTGACCAACGATATCACCGATCGCGAAGATGTGAGGAACGTTAGTACGCATTTGCTTATCAACGTTGATGAAGCCGCGCTCGTCAATTTCTAGACCCGCTTTTTCACCGTCGATTAGCTTACCATTTGGTACACGACCGATAGCAACTAGAACCGCATCGTAACGCTCAGCTTCAGCTGGCGCTTTCTTGCCTTCCATTGAAACGTAGATACCGTCTTCTTTTGCTTCAACTGCTGTTACTTTCGTTTCTAGCATTAGCTTGAACTTGTCTTTGATACGCTTAGTAAATACTTTCACGATATCTTTGTCTGCTGCAGGAATTACCTGGTCAAACATTTCAACAACTTCAACTTTAGAACCTAGAGAGTGGTAAACCGTACCCATTTCTAGACCGATGATACCACCGCCCATGATAAGCAGTTTTTCTGGCACTTCTTTTAGTTCAAGAGCGTCAGTAGAGTCCCAAATACGTGGGTCTTCATGCGGGATAAATGGCAGTTTGATTGGACGAGAACCAGCCGCAACGATTGCGTTGTCAAAGTTAACAACTGTTGGCTCACCTTCGCCTTCTACAAGGATAGAGTTAGGGCCAGTGAACTTACCGTAACCGTTAACTACTGTTACGTTACGCATCTTAGCCATACCGCTTAGGCCGCCAGTTAGTTGGTTAACAACTTTTTCTTTCCAGATGCGGATTTTGCTGATGTCTGTTTGAGGCTCACCGAACACAACGCCGTGGTCAGCCATCGCTTTCGCTTCTTCAATTACTTTAGAAACGTGAAGCAGTGCTTTAGATGGGATACAACCCACGTTCAGACATACACCGCCAAGCGTGCTGTAACGTTCAACTAGTACAGTTTCAAGACCTAAGTCCGCACAACGGAATGCAGCGGAGTAACCAGCAGGACCAGAACCAAGTACAACAACTTGGGCTTTAATTTCTTTGCTCATTTTGACCTCTTGTAGTCATTATCCCTAACAGGCTGAGTGGGTATCGATTTTTTATGTTTAAGAGAGATTTGTTTTAAACAGTTATTTTCAGACCGCTAACAGTTTACAGAGATGTTAATGGTGTGAAAAGTAAATCAATTTAGCCTGTGAGCTAGACAACAATTCGATTGTGAAAACCCTGAACGAAGCAAGGCTGATAACCAAATTGTCGGTAATTATGATTAGCAGAGGCGGCTAAGTTGCCGCCTCTCATTCATCTAATTTCTATTACAGAACTAGACGACGAATGTCAGATAGACATGAGTTTAGGTAAGTGATGAAGCGCGCACCTTCAGCACCATCGATCACACGGTGGTCGTATGATAGAGACAGTGGAAGTTGTAGACGCGGTTCGAACTCTTTACCGTTCCATACCGGTTTCATTTCTGACTTAGACACACCTAGGATACCAACTTCTGGTGCGTTTACGATTGGAGTAAACGCTGTACCGCCGATACCGCCTAGGCTAGAGATAGTGAAACAGCCACCTTGCATGTCAGCCGCAGTTAGCTTACCAGCACGTGCTTTCTTAGAAACCGCCATTAGCTCTTCAGATAGCTCGTAGATGCCTTTCTTGTTCACGTCTTTAAATACAGGAACAACTAGACCGTTTGGTGTATCTACCGCGATACCAACATTCACGTATTTCTTCAGAATTAGGCTCTCACCGTCTTCTGATAGAGAAGAGTTGAACGCTGGGAACGCTTCAAGCGCTTTAGCTACCGCTTTCATGATGAACACAAGTGGTGTGATCTTCATGCCAGTGTCTTTCTTCGCTTCAATCGCGTTTTGCTCTTTACGGAATGCTTCAAGAGCCGTGATGTCTGCGTTATCCCACTGTGTAACGTGCGGGATCATTACCCAGTTACGGTGTAGGTTTGCGCCAGAGATCTTCTTAATGCGAGATAGCGGTTGAACTTCTGTCTCACCAAACTTGCTGAAGTCCACTTTTGGCCATGGTAGTAGACCAAGAGCCGCGCCGTCGCCTTTGCCAGATGCTGCTGCACCTGCGCCAGACTCAAGACGCTTAAGTGCATCTTTCACGTAAGCTTGAACGTCTTCTTTTAGGATACGGCTCTTACGACCAGAACCTTTAACCTTAGAAAGATTAACGCCAAATTCACGCGCTAGACGACGAACAACTGGAGACGCGTGAGCGTACTCATCGTTTTCTTTGAAATCGCCAGTCGCTGCTGGAGCTGCTGCCGCCGGAGCTTCTGCTTTAGGAGCCGGAGCTGCAGGTGCTGCCGCTTGAGCTGGAACTGGAGCTGGAGCTGGAGCTGCTGCAGGAGCAGGTGCTGCACCCGCCACTTCGAATACCATGATTAGTGAGCCAGTAGACACTTTGTCGCCAGCTGCAATCTTGATTTCTTTAACTGTGCCAGCGAATGGTGCAGGAACTTCCATAGAAGCTTTGTCACCTTCAACAGTGATTAGAGATTGCTCTTCTTCCACTGTGTCGCCAACCGCAACCATGATCTCAGTAACTTCAACTTCGTCGCCGCCGATATCTGGAACGTTCACTTCTTTTGCCGCAGACGCTGCTGGAGCTGCTGCCGCAGGAGCTTCAGCTGCCGCTGGTGCTGCTGGAGCGCCTGAACCTGCTGTTTCGAATACCATGATAAGTGAGCCAGTCGATACTTTATCGCCTGCTGCAACTTTGATCTCTTTTAGAGTACCTGCGAATGGCGCTGGAACTTCCATAGAAGCTTTGTCGCCTTCAACAGTTAGAAGAGATTGCTCTTCTTCGATGCTGTCGCCAACGGCAACCATGATTTCAGTAACTTCTACTTCATCACCACCGATGTCTGGTACGTGAACTTCTTTTAGTTCTGCCGCTGCTGCTGGAGCTGGAGCTGCTGCTGGAGCTGCTTCTGCCGCAGGAGCAGGTGCAGCGTCAGCTGCACCCTCGGCTTCGAAAATCATGATTAGAGAACCAGTAGAAACCTTGTCGCCTTCTGCAACTTTGATTTCTTTAACGATACCCGCTTGAGAAGCAGGAACTTCCATAGAAGCTTTATCGCCTTCAACTGTGATCAGAGACTGCTCTTCTTCAACCTTGTCGCCAACGCTTACAAGAATCTCAGTAACTTCAACCTCATCCGCACCGATGTCTGGTACATTAATTTCGATTGCCATTTCTTATCTACCTTCTTAATTAAGCGTATAGCGGGTTTGTTTTCTCTGTGTCGATGTCGAATTTCTTAATTGCTTCTGCAACTACAGATTTCTCAACTTCGCCACGTTTCGCTAGTTCAGTTAGCGCTGCTACTACTACGTAACCTGCGTTCACTTCGAAGTGACGACGTAGGTTTTCACGGCTGTCTGAACGACCGAAGCCATCAGTACCAAGAACTTTGAAAGACTCAGCAGGAATGTATGCACGAACCTGCTCTGCGTAGTTCTTCATGTAGTCAGTTGCTGCGATAGCAGGTTCAGTACCCATTACTGTTTGGATGTAAGGTACTTTCGCTTCCGCTTCTGGGTGAAGCATGTTGAAACGCTCTGCATCTTGGCCATCGCGAGTTAGTTCGTTGAATGACGTTACAGAGTAAACATCAGAAGCAACACCGTAATCTTCGCTTAGGATTTGAGCTGCTTTACGTACTTCATTCATGATAGTACCAGAACTCATTAGCTGAACTTTCGCTTTGTCGCCCGTGTAAGTTTCTAGCTTGTAGATACCTTTACGGATGCCTTCTTCAGCGCCTTCTGGCATTGCTGGCATTGCGTAGTTTTCGTTCATTAGCGTTAGGTAGTAGAACACGTTTTCTTGTTCTGGACCGTACATGCGACGGATACCGTCTTGCATGATTACAGCTACTTCGTACGCGAACGTTGGGTCGTAAGAAATACAGTTAGGAACCGTACCCGCCAAAATGTGCGAGTGGCCGTCTTCGTGCTGTAGACCTTCACCGTTCAACGTTGTACGACCCGCAGTTGCACCTAGTAGGAAACCACGTGCTTGTTGGTCACCAGCCATCCACGCCATGTCGCCAACACGTTGGAAGCCGAACATTGAGTAGTAGATGTAGAACGGAATCATTGGTAGGTCGTTTGTCGAGTATGAAGTCGCAGCAGCAACCCATGAAGACATAGCACCTAGCTCGTTGATACCTTCTTGTAGAACCTGACCTGAAGTCGCTTCTTTGTAGTAAGAAACAACGCCACGGTCTTCTGGTGTGTATGTTTGGCCGTGCGGGTTGTAGATACCGATTTGACGGAACAGACCTTCCATACCGAATGTACGTGCTTCGTCAGCAATGATAGGAACGATGTTCTTACCAATGTTCTTGTTCTTAAGTAGAACGTTTAGTGCACGTACGAATGCCATAGTAGAAGAGATATCACGCTTCTGTTCTTCTAGTAGTGGCTTGAATTCTTCTAGCTCAGGAACGATGAATTCTTGAGTGAATTTTGGTAGACGCTGTGGCGTGTAGCCGTGTAGCGCTTTACGACGAGCGTGTAGGTATTCGTACTCTTTTGAACCTTCTTCAAGTTTCAGGTACGGAAGTTCTTTCACTGCTTCGTCAGTTAGGATGTCTTGAAGACCTAGACGATCACGTAGGTGTAGTACGTGAGTCATGTCCATCTTCTTAACTTGGTGCGCGATGTTCTTACCTTCAGCCGCTTCACCCATGCCGTAACCTTTAACAGTCTTAGCTAGGATTACTGTTGGACGACCTTTAGTTTCTGCCGCGTTTTTGTATGCCGCGTATAGCTTAGAAGACTCGTGACCACCACGCTTAAGTGCGAAGATTTCGTCATCAGTCATGTCAGCAACAAGTGCAGCTGTCTCTGGGTACTTACCAAAGAAGTGCTCACGTACGTACGCGCCATCTTTTGATTTGAATGTTTGGTAGTCGCCGTCGATCGTTTCATTCATAAGCTGTAGAAGCTTACCAGTCGTATCTTTAGCTAGTAGTGAATCCCAGTTGTTACCCCAGATTACTTTCACTACGTTCCAACCAGCACCTTTGAACAGACCTTCAAGTTCTTGAATGATCTTACCGTTACCCATTACAGGGCCATCTAGACGCTGTAGGTTACAGTTGATTAGGAAGCATAGGTTATCTAGTTTCTCACGCGCAGCAAAAGAGATAGCACCACGTGATTCTGGCTCATCCATCTCACCGTCACCTAGGAACGCGTAAACGCGCTGCTCTGAAGTATCTTTAAGACCACGGCCTTCTAGGTACTTAAGGAAACGAGCTTGGTAGATAGAAGCGATTGGACCTAGGCCCATCGATACTGTCGGGAACTGCCAGAATTCAGGCATCAGTTTAGGGTGCGGGTATGAAGGAATACCTTTGCCGTCTACTTCTTGACGGAAGTTGTCTAGCTGCTCTTCAGTTAGACGACCTTCAACGAATGCACGTGAGTAGATACCTGGTGAAATGTGACCTTGGTAGTAAACTAGGTCGCCACCATCCTTCTCGTTTGGTGCACGGAAGAAGTGGTTGAAACATGTCTCGTAGAACGCAGCAGAAGACTGGAAAGACGCCATGTGGCCGCCTAGCTCTAGGTCTTTCTTAGATGCACGTAGAACGATCATGATAGCGTTCCAACGAATAATTGAGCGAATACGACGCTCAAGTGTTGTGTCACCTGGGTATGCTGGTTCTTGGTCTGCAGGAATCGTGTTGATGTAGTTAGTTGTGATACCTGTTGGCATATCAACACCGTCTAGACGTGCTTTATCTAGAACTTGCTCTAATAGGAATTGAGCACGCTCTAGACCTTCTTCACGTACAACTGACTCAAGCGCTTGTAGCCATTCTTGAGTTTCCAGTGCATCTACGTCATGCTTCATATCAGACATGGCGATCTATCCTTCTGTTGGTTGGATCTACTTATTTAAGTAACGCTCTTACGAGTCATTACCCTGCTGAATTCGACGTAGAGAACGCTCTCGTCGAGACTCTTCTCGAGTCAAATCCAACAATGTTTCTTCGATGTAAGCCAAGTGCGAGTGGGACATTTCTCGCGCCTTTTCAGGCTGACCAGAAACAATCGCATCCACGATATTGGCTCGGTGTTTACTGACTTTCTCGACCGCTTCTGGGCGGCGACGTAGTAATTTAAAATTTTGTAGAATATTTTGCTCAAGCAAAGGTGCTAAGCTTCGAACAATGTGCAACAAAACCACGTTGTGCGCGGCTTCTGTCAAAGCGATCAAAAATTGCATCACTTCCGCAGATTCAGCTTCGATATCGTTGTTTGCTTGCTCTTGGCTAATGCGTTCAAGGCAACCTTGAATACGCGCAAAATCTTCTTCGGTACCACGTAAAGCTGCAAAGTAAGCTGAAATTCCTTCCATTGCATGACGAGACTCAAGCACATCAAGCTGGGTTTCAGAATGACTAGACAACAAATTCAACAAGGGATCTGAAAAGCTCTTCCAGATATTCTCACTTACGAATGTTCCGCCACCTTGGCGACGAGTCAACAAACGCTTCGCTTCCAAGCGTTGAATGGCTTCTCGGACTGAAGGACGAGACACATCGAACTGTTTTGCCAGTTCACGCTCTGGAGGCAGTTGTTGCCCCGGAGACAATGTTCCTTCCACTATCAACCTTTCTAACTCTTGTTCTATAACATCAGAGAGTTTTGGCTGACGAATCCTTTGATAAGCCATAATTTATTGTTCTTCTACTCTTGCAGGTAATTGGTAATACCAATTTTAAGTTGGTGCAGAAATTAACATAATTAAAACGCCACTGTCCAGCCGAAAATTGACCTAAATCATAGAACGAGCTTACTTCCAACACTCTGATAACAATCGACTGTTAAAACAGCAATAGAATTGGTATGACCAATTACATAAAGCATACAAATGGGAAGTCGACGTGCTAGCAGTTTTGGAAAAGAAATACAGAAAATGACAAAATTATCAGTCTATTTATTCACCAAAACGGCATGTACGAGCGTAAAAATGTAGTTAACTTTTAACAATCATTAATATTTCTGGTATCAAAAAAAGGCATACCTGATCGTATGCCTTATTTATTTCGCTTTTTTGAATTTACACTTTCGCTACAAATCAACGCTGTATAAGCAGTCTATATTTCACCCAATCAAAGCTTAGACCAGGATCGCTTTTTCTCAAGGGCGCAATATATTGATGACCGGTAATTCGTGGCGGGGTGATTTGAGGATAAGACTGCATAATCACCTCAGTGATCTCTGCAAGTGATTGATATTGCGCTTCTGTGTAGGCAGTAAATTCTGTCCCTTCAAGCTCGATACCAATGGAATAGTCATTACAACGCTCCCTGCCTGCGAAACTGGATTGACCGGCATGCCATGCTCTATCAAGAAAAGAAACAAATTGAACAACCTCGCCGTTTCTTTTAATCAAGCAATGTGCAGAAACGCCCATTTTGTGAATGACTTCAAAAAATGGATGTTCATTTGGGTCTAGCTTGCCAGTGAAGAAGTCCTCTATATATGGTCCACCAAACTGCCCAGGAGGCAAACTGATATTGTGTACCACCAGCAGAGAGATGTCGTTTATATCAGAGCGGGCATCAAAAAATGGTGACGGAACATGCTTTGCTTGTGTCAGCCAGCCATTCTCGATAATTGGGCGCATATCAACCTCTCTACTTTGCAAATTAACTGCTGAAATTATTGACACCGGAGAGTATCATTCGTTGCCATCTCCCTTTCAAGACAAGATTTGCGATGAAGAACACACACAACATTCAAGAACGCCTAGAATACCTTAAACAACAACTCCCTTTAGAGATCACTCGCTCTGTCGCTGATACCTTAAAAGAAGATCTAGGTGTCAGTGTAGACGCAGATAACGACATTACTGCATCTTTGATCCCTGCCGAGGCGGTTAATACCGCAACGATTATTACTCGTGAGCATGGTGTGTTCTGTGGTCAAGCATGGGCTGATGAAGTTTTTAAACAGCTCGGTGGTAAGGTCAGCATTGAATGGCACGTGAAGGACGGCGATAAAGTCGAACCTAACCAAACCCTTTGCACGCTGACAGGCCCTGCTCGTGACTTGTTGACTGGTGAGCGTAACGCAATGAATTTCATCCAAACGCTGTCTGGCTGCGCAACAGTTACCGCAGAGTACGCTGAAAAAATCGCGCATACTGAGTGTCGTCTACTAGATACACGCAAAACCATTCCTGGTCTGCGTAGCGCATTAAAATACGCCGTGACGTGTGGTGGTGGCTTTAACCATCGCATCGGCGTGTTCGACGCTTACCTCATTAAAGAAAACCACATTATTGCTTGTGGTGGCATCACCCAAGCCATCCAAAAAGCGAAAGAGCTTAACCCAGGCAAACCGGTAGAAGTAGAAACGGAAAGCTTAGAAGAGTTGAAACAAGCGATAGAGGTTGGTGCCGACATCATCATGCTCGATAACTTCACAAAAGAAATGATGCGTGAAGCCGTAGCGATTAACGCAGGTCGTGCCGCTTTAGAGAACTCCGGCAACATTACGCTAGAGACCATCGCAGAATACGCAGAAACCGGTGTCGATTACATTTCGGTAGGCGCGTTGACTAAGCATTTAAAAGCGATGGATCTTTCGATGCGCTTCAAATAATAAAAGCAACAAATCTCAATTACTTCAACTAACTCAGTGAGTTGTGAGTAACTCATCATTTAAAAGGGCCAATTGGCCCTTTCTTTTTATCCACTAAAAAAATAGTACTACTCGCAAAACCCTGCATGCGATATGCAACTTTTCACCAAAGAGTTTTATCTCACTCGAGAGCCCATCTCTTCCCCATTTTCAACCCACCTTAACTCTCCATAATCTTTCGCCAATGCAAGAGCATTATTAATTTTTAGGAAAGGGTTAAAAATGAAAAACAGTAAACAGAAAAAACAGCAAGGTTTTACGCTAATTGAATTGATGATTGTGGTAGCAATTATTGGGGTGCTATCAGCTATCGCGATCCCTGCTTATCAAAACTATGTAAAAAAGTCAGAAGCAGCTACTGGGTTAGCAACCGCTAAATCTCTTATCACTAATATAGATATGCATATTCAAGAAGTCGGTGCTTTCCCGACTAATGATTCCGCGGGCTTTACTGCTGTTGGTGCAACGTCAGGAATGAACAAACTTGGCACTCTATCATTCGAGAGTATCAGCGGTGCAAATGGAACCATTAAGTTCCTATTTGGTAATACTTCTTCTATAAGCACGGCCTTTGTAGAAATTGCCAAGTCAAATAGTGGGTGGGCATGTACATTTACAACTAATAGCAAATTAACAAGCAATGAAGTACCAAAAGCTTGTAGATAAAACCTAATGTTAACAAACCTCTCAACCATTCTTCGTCAAAAAGGAGTACTGACCTTTTCCCAAGAAGAATCGTTAATAGAGCAAGTCAAAGCTTCTGGCATTTCGATGCCGGAAGCTTTACTCAGTTCTGGATTCTTCACGTCAAGTGAGCTCGCTGATCACTTAAGTTCTCTCTTTGGTTTAAATCAGCCCGAGTTATCTCAGTACGAGTACGCTTCGCTTTGTCAACAACTCGGTCTACGTGAATTAATCACACGACATAACGCACTCCCACTCCAGCGTACGTCTTCAACGTTATTACTCGCCGTTGCCGACCCCACCAACCAACAAGCAGAAGATGATTTTCGCTTTGCCACTGGTTTACAGGTTGAATTGGTCTTGGGGGATTTTAGTCAACTCAGCGCGGCAATTCGACGCTTGTATGGTCGTTCATTGAGTCATGAGAAGTCCGGGTTAAAAGAGATCAACCAAGAAGAGTTAGCCAATCTGGTTGACGTGGGCGCAGATGAAATCGACAACATTGAAGACTTGAGCCAAGATGAGTCTCCTGTTAGCCGTTACATCAACCAAATTCTGTTGGACGCTGTGCGCAAAGGCGCATCCGATATCCACTTTGAGCCTTATGAAAAGATGTACCGCGTGCGCCTACGCTGTGATGGCATCTTAATTGAAACACAGCAGCCACCAAGCCACTTAAGTCGCCGCTTATCCGCTCGTATCAAAATCCTCTCTAAACTTGATATTGCAGAGCGACGTTTACCACAAGATGGGCGTATTAAGCTCAAGTTGAATCAAGACACCGCAATTGATATGCGTGTATCCACGCTACCGACTCTATTCGGAGAGAAAATTGTACTACGACTGCTCGACAGCAGCTCTGCGTCATTGGATATCGACAAGCTTGGTTATAGCGAACAACAAAAACAATTGTACTTGGATGCGCTGCGTCGCCCACAAGGCATGATTCTGATGACAGGCCCAACAGGGAGCGGTAAAACCGTTTCTCTATACACTGGGCTAAGTATCCTCAATAAGCCAGAAATCAACATTTCCACGGCAGAAGACCCAGTAGAAATTAACTTATCGGGCATTAACCAAGTTCAAGTTCAGCCTAAGATTGGTTTTGGTTTTGCCGAAGCCCTGCG
Source organism: Vibrio sp. OPT41 (assembly GCF_015163595.1). Lineage (NCBI taxonomy): Bacteria > Pseudomonadati > Pseudomonadota > Gammaproteobacteria > Vibrionales > Vibrionaceae > Vibrio > Vibrio sp. OPT41. The sequence continues at coordinate 261,090 of NZ_JADDYH010000074.1, forward strand.
CTCTTTCTTACGTCAAGACCCGGATGTGGTAATGGTCGGTGAGATTCGTGACTTAGACACCGCCGAAATCGCTATAAAAGCATCGCAAACCGGTCACTTAGTACTTTCAACCTTGCATACCAATTCTGCGGCTGAAACGGTTATTCGTTTATCAAACATGGGCGTAGAAAGCTTTAACTTGGCCTCATCTCTTAATTTGATTATTGCCCAGCGCTTGGCCCGTAAACTGTGCTCGCACTGTAAACAATCACAAGAGCTTACCGTTCAGCTACAACACCTTGGAATTCAAGCAAGCGACAACATTTTTAAAGCCAATCCCGATGGATGTAATGAGTGTACCCATGGTTATTCCGGCCGAACGGGGATTTATGAAGTGATGCGCTTTGATGAATTTCTTTCCGAAGCGCTTATTAAAGGCGCCTCGGTACATGAACTAGAAAAACTCGCCATCGCAAATGGTATGAGCACGTTACAAATGTCGGGCATAGAAAAACTCAAACAAGGAATCACAAGTTTTAGTGAACTACAGCGCGTACTTTATTTTTAATCCTTTAATCAGCAGTCACATCCATGAAAAGCACTACACCACAACTTAAAAACTTCCGCTGGAAAGGCATCAACAGTTCTGGCAAAAAGACGTCTGGACAAACCCTCGCGATGACAGAAATTGAAGTACGCGAGCGTCTAGACGCACAGCACATCAAGATCAAGAAGTTAAAGAAAAGCAGTATTTCGTTTCTCACTAAACTCAGCCATCGCGTGAAAGCCAGAGACATCACGGTGTTTACCCGTCAGATTTCGACGATGTTGATAACCGGTGTACCCTTAGTTCAGGCTTTAAAATTGGTATCAGAAAATCACAAAAAAGCAGAGATGAAATCCATTTTGATGAGTGTGACACGCGCCGTTGAAGCAGGGACGCCCATGTCAAAAGCAATGCGCACTGCAAGTGAACACTTTGACCCACTCTATACCGACCTTATCGCAACAGGTGAGCAATCCGGTAACTTAGCGGAAGTGTTCGAGCGCTTAGCCACCTACCGAGAAAAAAATGAGCAGCTTCGTGCGAAAGTGATCAAAGCACTGATTTACCCAGCCATGGTAGTGCTAGTCGCGTTAGGAGTGTCGTTTATCATGCTCACCAAAGTCATTCCCGAGTTTGAAAAAATGTTTGTTGGTTTTGGTGCTGACTTACCGTGGTTTACCAGGCAAGTGTTAGATCTTTCCGCCTGGACACAAAACTGGAGCCCATTTATAGCACTAGGCTCTATCAGTCTATTCATCTCAGCGAGAATCCTCTCTAAGCGTTCAGATTCTTTTCGCTTAATGCTCAATCGCTCTGTGCTTAAATTTCCTGTCCTCGGGCCCGTATTATCAAAAGCCGCTATCGCCAAATTTAGTCGAACACTCGCCACAAGCTTTACAGCGGGTATTCCAATTCTAACCAGTTTAAAAACCACATCAAAAACCTCAGGAAACTTACACTATCAACTCGCCATAGAAGAAGTTTACCGTGATACCGCCGCAGGTATGCCAATGTATGTTGCCATGCGTAACTGTAATGTGTTCCCTGAATTAGTGTTACAAATGGTCATGATCGGTGAAGAGTCTGGTCGACTTGACGACATGCTCAATAAAGTTGCAACGATCTACGAGTTTGAAGTCGATAACACCGTCGACAACCTTAGTAAAATTCTAGAGCCACTAATTATCGTTTTTTTAGGTATCGTTGTTGGCGGATTAGTGACAGCAATGTACTTGCCAATCTTTAACTTAATGAGTGTATTGGGCTAGAATGAGCTGTTAACTCCTTTAAAACAGCATCTTGCTGATTTCACTCATCGCTCAAGAGACAAATATGGAAGTATTCCAGTACTACCCTTGGCTATTCGTTGTGTTTGCCACCATCTTCGGTCTGATCGTGGGTAGCTTCCTCAATGTGGTTATTTATCGACTACCTAAAATCATGGAACTAGAATGGCGACGCGAATGTGCCGAGTCATTTCCTGAATACAAAATAGAACCTCCTAAAGAAGTGCTGACCTTGAGCGTTCCACGCTCCTCCTGCCAGAAATGCGCAACATCGATACGTATTCGAGACAACATTCCTGTGATTAGCTGGCTGCTCTTAAAAGGTAAATGTCACAGCTGTCAGGCAACCATTAGTGCACGCTATCTACTGATTGAACTGCTCACTGCATTCTGCTCAGGCTTTATCGCTTATTACTTTGGTTTTAGTTACTTTACCGTTGCACTACTCTTTTTCACTTTTATCTTAATCGCCGCAACATTTATCGATCTCGATACTATGTTGTTACCTGACCAATTAACATTACCATTAACTTGGGCTGGCATTGCCTTAGCATTAGTCGAAATAAGTCCTGTTACTCTACAAGATTCTGTCATTGGTGCTATTGCTGGTTACCTATGTCTCTGGTCCGTTTACTGGGGCTTTAAGTTACTTACTGGTAAAGAAGGAATGGGGTATGGTGATTTTAAACTACTAGCGGCACTAGGAGCTTGGCTAGGTTGGCAGTCACTGCCGATGATCATTCTACTTTCTTCTGTGGTTGGCATCGTATTTGGCATCATTCAACTACGCTTGCAAAAGCAGGGAATTGAAAAAGCTTTCCCTTTCGGTCCTTACTTAGCAATTGCTGGTTGGATAAGCTTAATTTGGGGCGACCAGATTTTAAACTGGTACTTTACTTCAGTTCTAGGAGTGTAAATGGCTTTGGTTATTGGTTTAACAGGTGGTATCGCTAGTGGAAAAACAACCGTCGCGAATCTGTTCAAACAACAATTTAAAATCGATATCGTCGATGCCGACATTGTAGCAAGAGAAGTTGTCGAGCCAGGTACTCCCGGCCTAAACGCGATTATTGAACATTTTGGTCACGATATCGTTCGTGAAGACCAAACTTTAGATCGCGCAAAGCTGAGAGAAAAAATCTTTTCGAGTTCAGATGAAAAAGCATGGCTCAACGCACTGTTGCACCCGATAATTCGTGAAAAGATGATCGAAGATTTGCAGCAAGTCACTTCAGAGTATGCGTTACTTGTGGTGCCGTTGCTCGTAGAAAACAAGCTAGATAGTTTGTGTGATCGCGTTCTTGTCGTCGATGTAGAACCGAATACACAGATATCTCGCACGATGAAACGAGACAATGTGAGTGAAGATCAAGTTCGCGCCATCCTTGCCTCTCAAGCATCAAGAGAGCAAAGGCTCGCGCTTGCAGACGATGTGGTTAAGAATAATCCAAGTGACCCTGATCTTTTGCTTCAAATCACAGATTTGCACGAAAAGTACCTAGCCATGTGTAAGAAAAATCTGCGAAAATAGGAACGAAACTCACAAAGGCTTATGTCGATGACCACGCACAAATTTGAACATCCGTTAAATGAGAAAACTCGTATTTATCTAAGAGTAGAGTCTCTGCTGCGTCAGGCTCACTTGGCCTCTGGGTTTAGCGAAAATCATCAGTATCAACTGTTTTTCCGTGCGTTATTCGATATGGTTGAGATCTTCGAACAAATCCAACTGAAAAGTGAACTGGCTAAAGATCTTGAGAAGCAGCGGCTGTCGTACCGCCATTGGCTCAATGTTGATGGTGTCGATCAAGACGCATTAAATACCCTACTACAAGAGATAGATGTCGTTCATAGCCAACTAATGGGTGCTGAACGTTTTGGCCAAGCATTAAAAGAAGATCGCTTCCTAAGCTCTATCCGTCAACGCTTTAATCTACCGGGTGGTTCATGCTGTTTTGATCTGCCAGCATTACACTACTGGCTTCATCTACCTATTGAACGTAAAAAGCGTGATGCACAACAGTGGCAAGCAAGCTTAAAGCCCTTATCTGATGCGCTTTCGTTATGGTTAAAGCTCACTAGAGAGACCGGACATTTCAAAGCTCAAATCGGTCGTGCAGGTTTCTTCCAAAGTGACGCTGATGAAGCCAACATTCTAAGACTTCACATCCCAATGGAATATGGCGTGTATCCTATGATTTCAGGCCATAAAAACCGCTTTGCGATCAAGTTCATGTCGTTTGAAAACGGTCAAGCATGCACACAAGATATTGAATTTGAACTTGCTGTTTGCAGCTAAGACGACACTACGCCTCGCCTCCATAATCTAAAATTCAACGCTTTATTGCGCTTATATTTGATAAAATTTCGTAGCAGCAATAGCGCGTTGAATAAGCCATCTTTAATTCGTTTAGGTATACTACCCTTTAACACCAATTAGTAATGGGACGCTCAACTATGTCTAAAGTTACCATCGTTCAATGCCCACAATGTGGCGCCGACGTAGAATGGGGAGAACAAAGTCCTCATCGCCCTTTCTGCAGTAAACAATGCCAAATGATTGATTTTGGTGAATGGGCAGATGAAGAAAACACCATCCCAGGCGCACCCGATATGTCCGACAGTGATGGCTGGTCTGAAGACCAGTATTAAATTAAGACCTAGGGTAAAGGAATACCCTAGGTTCCTTCTTGGGGAATCTGAATCACGCTCCTTCGTCGCTGTCCAGAATGACGAATTTTAACCTCAGTGCTATATAATCTTTGACCATCATTTCCTGTCATTCCGAGGAGCCATAGCGGCATCAGGAATCTATTCACAGCAAGGTAGAGGCGTGGAGTGTACGTCAGTGCATGAGCATCGACAGTGCAGGTCGGGAGAAAAGAAACGAGCAAGCTAATTACACAAATAAAAAAACGGAGCCCTAAAAGGACTCCGTTTAAGATGAGAACGCTAGTTATAGCATTACTTCTTAGCAAGTTTCTCTTTGATACGAGCAGACTTACCAGAACGCTCACGTAGGTAGTACAACTTGGCACGACGTACTGCACCACGGCGTTTAACTTCGATGCTATCAACGATTGGAGAGTGTGTTTGGAACGTACGCTCAACACCTTCACCGTTAGAGATCTTACGTACAGTGAAAGCAGAGTGTAGACCACGGTTACGGATTGCGATTACAACGCCTTCGAAAGCCTGTAGACGCTCACGGTCACCTTCTTTTACCTTAACTTGAACTACAACAGTGTCACCTGGTGCAAATTTAGGTAGGTCTGATTTCATTTGCTCTTCTTCAAGAGCTTTGATGATGTTACTCATTTTTTAAATTCCTAGAATAAACTGATACTAAATAAATTAGGTTACTTTGCGTTATGTTCTTTAATGGCTTTATGCTCATTAACAAACTCAGCAAGTAATTGTTCCTGTTCGTCAGTCAGAGCTAGGTTTTCCAGGAGCTCTGGTCTTCTTAGCCAAGTACGGCCCAACGACTGCTTGAGTCGCCATTGACGAATATCCTTGTGATTGCCTGACATCAGTACCGCTGGTACCTCTTTGTCATCCAATACTTCTGGACGCGTATAGTGAGGGCAATCTAACAAGCCATTTGCAAAAGAGTCTTCTTCTGCTGACGCGAAATCCCCTAGTACACCCGGAACAAACCGAGAGACAGCGTCGATTAACGTCATGGCTGGTATCTCACCACCCGTCATCACAAAATCACCAATCGACCATTCTTCGTCGACTTCAGATTGAATGATGCGCTCATCTACCCCTTCATAACGACCACAAATCAGAAGCAAGTTCTCATTCGTTGCCAGTTCTTCCACTCCTTTCTGGTCGAGCTTGCGACCTTGAGGAGAAAGGTAGATGACTTTCGTCTTGCCCGGTGAGGCTGCTTTCGCGGTATGAATGGCATCGCGCAAAGGCTGAACCATCATTAACATACCAGGGCCACCACCGTAAGGTCGGTCATCGACTGTGCGATGTTTGTCGTGAGTGAAATCTCTAGGATTCCAAGTTTCAATCGACAAAAGACCTTTTTTAACCGCTTGACCTGTTACTCCAAAATCAGTAACAGAACGGAACATTTCTGGAAAAAGGCTAATAACGCCAACCCACATGTTTATCTCGCTCTGTAATTTTGGAGATTAGAATCCAGGATCCCAGTCAACTTCGATCCGTTGAGCTTCGCGATCAACATTAATGATCACTTGCTCTTCAAGGAACGGGATTAATCGTTCCTTCTGCCCGAAAGCATCTTTAAGATTTGCTTTAACAACCAGAACATCGTTTGAGCCAGTTTCTAGCATGTCAGTAACAACACCTAGATCGTAACCTTTAGTAGTTACAACTTGCATCCCAAACAATTCGCGCCAGTAGAACTCATCTTCTGACAATTCAGGAAGTACCGCAGGGTCAATAGCAATTTCAAAGTTCGTCATTAGATGCGCGTCTTCACGAACATCCATGCCTTCCAGCTTAGCCACCATACCTTTGTTATGGCGCTTCCAGCTTTCTACTTTGTACTCAACCCACTTGCCCTTTTGGTTAATGTACCAAGGGCTGTAATCGAAAATGCTTTCAGCATTGTCTGTGTAGGAAAAAACCTTAAGCCAACCACGAATGCCGTAAGTAGCACCAAACTTGCCTACAACAATCTTTTCGTTGCTCATTGTTTCTTTACCTTTCATCGACATAAACTAGTTTCTACTTTTCAAGTAAAAAATTAAGCCGCTTTTTGAGCGTCTTTAACTAGCTTAGCAACACGGTCAGATACTGACGCGCCTTGACCAACCCAGTGGTTAACGCGGTCTAGGTCTAGACGTAGACCTTCTTCTTGACCTTTAGCAGTTGGGTTGAAGAAACCAACTTTCTCGATGAAACGGCCAGTTGCAGCGTTGCGGCTGTCCGCTACTACGATTTGATAAAATGGACGCTTTTTAGCGCCGTGACGTGCCAAACGAATGGTTACCATGTCGTCCTCTTTGCTTTCTCAAAAATAAAATTAACCCCAAAAACCATTCAAGAAATTAAACAGTTTGGGGTCTCGTGCCAAAATAAAGCTCCGGAATTTTACTCTTCTCCCGGAGCAATGCAAGGAGTTTAGTTACTTTTTCACCAACATAAATTGAATTTAAAGTTTGTGACGAACCTAACACCCTGAATCTATGCGTGATCGATTAATTAACGACCAAATGGGTTGAAGCCACCGCCGCCACCCATGCCGCCCATCATGCCTTGCATGTTGCGCATCATGCCTTTCATGCCACCTTTTTGCATCTTTTTCATCATTTTCTGCATTTGGGTGAACTGTTTTAGTAAGCGGTTTACATCTTGAACCTGCACACCAGAACCAGCCGCGATACGCTTCTTGCGCGAGCCCTTGATAATTTCTGGGCGTTGACGTTCTTTCATTGTCATGGAGCTGATGATCGCTTCCATCTGTTTGAACATCTTGTCATCGACTTTGTCTTTCACATTGTCTGGTAGCTGGGACATTCCTGGAAGCTTATCCATCATCCCCATCATGCCGCCCATGTTTTGCATCTGGCCTAGCTGTTCACGGAAATCTTCAAGGTCGAAACCTTTCTTCTCTTTGAACTTCTTCGCTAACTTTTCTGCCTTTTCTTGGTCAACGTTGCGTTGTAGGTCTTCAATCAAAGACAGAACGTCACCCATGCCAAGAATACGTGAAGCAACACGATCTGGGTGGAACGGTTCTAGCGCGTCAGTTTTTTCACCGACACCCAAGAATTTGATTGGTTTGCCCGTGACATGGCGTACTGAAAGTGCCGCACCACCACGAGCATCACCATCAACCTTAGTTAGAACTACACCGGTAAGAGGTAGCGCATCGCCAAAGGCTTTTGCTGTATTTGCTGCGTCTTGACCCGTCATGGCGTCAACAACAAATAGCGTTTCTACTGGGTTGATAGCTGCGTGAAGATCTTTGATCTCCCCCATCATCTCTTCATCAATTGCCAAACGACCTGCGGTATCGACAATCAATACGTCGTAGAATTTTTTCTTCGCATGGTCAATCGCTGCATTGGCGATATCAATAGGCTTTTGGTCTGGTGATGATGGGAAGAAGTCAACACCGATGTCTGATGCCAGTGTTTCAAGCTGCTTGATTGCCGCAGGACGGTAAACGTCGGCAGACACAACCAAGACTTTCTTCTTGTCACGTTCTTTTAGAAGCTTAGATAACTTACCTACCGATGTGGTTTTACCCGCACCTTGTAGACCAGCCATAAGAAGCACAGCAGGTGGTTGAGCAGCAAGGTTTAGCGCCTCATTCGACTCACCCATTACGGCTTCAAGTTCTGTTTGAACGATCTTGATAAATTCCTGACCTGGAGTCAGAGATTTAGAAACTTCTACGCCCACCGCTTTTTCTTTAACGCGGTTCACAAATTCACGAACGACCGGAAGCGCAACGTCAGCTTCAAGTAGAGCCATTCGGACTTCACGTAGGGTTTCTTTAATGTTGTCTTCGGTCAGACGACCTTTACCACTGATATTTTTCAGCGTTTTGGATAATCGATCCGTTAAATTCTCAAACATCTTTGTCTCTTCGCTAAAATGGCGATTAATTAGTGTGAGTATACATTAGCCAAGGTCTGAGTCATACCCGTACCGCTGTCCTATTCTTGTCTCTATTTATATATGGTGCGGTAACTTATTAATTTCAATATCTCATCTCTCACGATTGATGTCGGATATAACGTAGCCCCAAAGTGTAATGCAAGGTATAATTTCTCCATCGTGCACAATAATATTTAGGATTCATGGATAGCTTAATAGCCATCGCGGCCGCCATACTTTATGTCTTGGCGATTGCGACCATCATACCCGGACTCTCACAACAGTCAGGAATCAAAGCAAAAACAGTGTTTGCTAGTGCTGCCTGTGCGCTTGTTTTTCATGCGTGGATTTTGAGTGATCTGATCTTTGATGGTTCAGGTCAAAACCTGAGTATTCTCAACGTGGCTTCTTTGATCAGTTTTATTATTTCTCTGGTCATGAGCCTTGCTATGTTGAAAAACCGACTGTGGTTTTTATTGCCTGTCGTTTATAGCTTTGCTGCCATCAATTTATCTGCAGCCACATTTTTGCCAAGCACGTTTATAAAGCACCTAGAGAATGACCCTAAGCTACTCATTCATATTTCATTTGCGCTCTTCTCATACGCGACTTTAACTATCGGGGCACTCTATGCGCTTCAGTTGGCTTGGCTGGATCACAAACTGAAAGCAAAAAAATCTTTGGCGATTAACCCAAACCTGCCGCCTCTATTAATGGTGGAGCGTCAACTCTTCAAAATTATTTTGATCGGTAACTTATTGTTAACTGCCACGCTCATTACTGGCTTTGTCTTTGTGCAGGATATGTTTGCCCAAGGTAAGGCACATAAGGGCATTCTTTCTTTCATCGCTTGGGTGGTGTACTCAATACTGCTTTGGGGTCACTATCAAAAAGGCTGGCGTGGTAGAAAAGTCACATGGTTCGCTGTTGCAGGAGCAACACTGTTAACTCTGGCATATTTTGGCAGTCGCTTTGTAAAAGAAATCATCTTGAATTAAGGAGCTCTAGGGCTCCTATCCTTTATATTTTAGGCTAGATAAAATACAGTACGCCTTAACTCTTTGACTTAACGGACTTACTCAACCGTTATATAACCCAATACTTACAAGGAACAGCAACGTTTTGGACGACATCTCTACGGGTATCTTGTTTGCGCTACTCGCGTGTCTTATCGTCATATCAGGTTACTTTTCCGGTTCAGAAACAGGGATGATGTCTCTGAATCGTTATCGCTTAAAACACTTAGCCAAAAACGGGCATAAGGGTGCTAAGCGAGTCGAAAGACTATTAGACCGTCCAGATCGTTTGATTGGTCTTATTCTTATCGGCAACAACCTCGTTAATATTCTCGCGTCTGCTATCGCGACCATTATTGGTATGCGTTTGTATGGTGATTTAGGTGTCGCTATCGCAACCGGTGCACTAACTATGGTTGTATTGGTTTTTGCCGAGGTTACCCCTAAAACAATTGCAGCGCTTTACCCTGAACGTGTGTCCTACGCGAGCAGTATATTATTGACCATACTGATGAAGTTACTGTCGCCTTTAGTGATGCTTGTTAACTTTATTACGAATGGCTTTATCCGCTTACTTGGCGTAAGAGCGGATCACTCAGCAGAAGATCATCTTAGCTCCGATGAGCTGCGTACGGTGGTAAATGAAGCTGGCGGTTTGATCCCTCGCCGACACCAAGACATGCTAGTGTCTATTTTGGATCTTGAGCACGTCACCGTGAACGACATTATGGTCCCACGCAATGAAATTACTGGTATCGATATTAACGACGACTGGAAATCCATTGTTCGTCAGCTAACCCACTCACCACATGGGCGCATAGTTTTCTATCGTGACCAAATTGATGAAGTGGTTGGTATGCTGCGCTTGCGCGAGGCTTATCGTCTGATGTTGGAAAAGAACGAATTCAACAAAGAAACGCTATTACGTGCTGCTGATGAGGTCTATTACATCCCAGAAGGCACACCATTGAACGTGCAAATGTTGAAATTCCAACGCAACAAGCAACGTATCGGTCTGATCGTGGATGAGTACGGTGATATCATCGGTCTAATCACTCTTGAAGATATTCTGGAAGAGATCATTGGTGAGTTCACGACGTCAATTTCTCCAAGCCTCTCTGATGAGATCAGTCCTCAAGGTGACGGAAGCTTCCTTATTGAAGGCAGCACCAATATCCGAGATATCAACAAAGGCCTGAAGTGGGATTTACCAACGGATGGTCCGAGAACGCTAAACGGGCTCATTTTAGAACACTTGGAAGATATTCCTGAGAGCCATCTAAGTGTGAGAGTAGCGGGTCACCCAATGGAACTTGTTGAGATTGAAGAGAACCGAATCAAGCTCGTTCGTGTTTATCCGAAGAAGAAAAAATCGACATCCAAATAACCAAAAGAAAAGCCTGACTCATGTCAGGCTTTTTTACTTATTGGGGCAATATGCTTCTTAATGAGCACCTAGTCGATGCGCAACTCTTTTAACATCGACTCAGGCAAAGCAAGTTCATCATTTTTGTTCACCGAAACACCAGCATCCAAAATGTTCTTTGCGATCTGTTGTGCTTCTTTTAAAGAGTGCATTGCTGCCGTGCCGCATTGGTATTCGTTAAGTTCAGGGATCTTATTCTGACTTTCTACCTTCAGCACATCTTCCATTGCTGCAATCCAAGCATCTGCGACTTGCTGCTCTGATGGTGTGCCAATCAGGCTCATGTAAAAACCTGTGCGGCAACCCATAGGCGAAATATCGATGATCTCAACAGAATCATCGTTTAGGTGATTACGCATAAAGCCTGCATAAAGGTGCTCTAGGGTGTGAATACCTTTTTCAGAAAGAATGTCTTTGTTTGGCGCAGTAAAGCGTAAGTCGAAAACAGTAATCGTATCCCCTTTTGGGGTCTGCATGGTTTTCGCCACTCGTACAGCGGGTGCATTCATACGAGTGTGGTCCACGGTAAAACTATCGAGTAAAGGCATTACATCTCTCCTGATTGTAACTCCAGTACCTTTCGGTAATGGATAAATGTCATTCATCCCTACAGCACATGAACTGACTGTGGGCTAAAAGAACCAGCTGCTGTTGTCTTCTAATTCCTGACGACATTGCTTCAGCTGCCAGCCATAAGTTTTCGCTGTTTGTTCAACACGTCGAGCGACTTTGATTAAACTAGGCTTTCGATTATAAGTACCTCGCTTATACCCACCTCGCCCTTCATGATAAGCCAGATACTGGTTATAGGGATCCCATAATGAAATCCCTAGCTGACGCCGTGTTTCATGAGTATACCAACCGACAAACATCATAGAATCATCGAAGTTGGTACGAGAGCCACCCTGACCTGTGGCATCTTGGAAGTCTTCCCAAGCAGGGTCTTGAGCTTGAGCGTAACCATACGCACTGCTGACTCGTCCCCAAGGAATAAACCCTAGCAAATAATCTTTAGGTGGTTTTGCATCGTGCCGAAAGCTGCTTTCTTGTTTAATGATGGCCATAGCGACATGAATAGGGGTCCCCCATTCATCTTCCATATCTTTGGCATCATCGTACCAACCGGATTTCTCTCGGAATATCTCGCATAAGTTATTCTGCTGCTTTGGCGGTGCCGTAGCACAACCTGCAAGTAACACGCTTCCAAGTACCGCTACTACTGACGACTTAATGTTCAACCGCACCAATCCTTAGTTAGTCATTACTGCTTCAGGTAAGCAAAGTAATCTTCCAAAAAATCATCAAAAGAAAGCGTGTCACTCTGCTCTGCTTGCTTTTGTTTTTCCACGGACGACGCTACTTCCGTTTCCATCGTATCTTGTGAGTAGTACTGATAACCGTGAGCTAGGTTTTCATCACGGTACTTCATACCAAGAGTACAACCAACTTTACCTAGCCCACCCAGCTCTTTCGTTAGCTCTAATAGTTGACCAGAGATCGTTAGTTCTGGGTTATCAATCCATGTCTCGAGTTGATTACACACATCTTGGTATGCACTGCCACCAGCGGTCATATCCATTTGCTGTGCTATTTGACGTAACTCGACGAAAACTCGGTGTGCCCAATCTTGTAGAGATAGACGTTCACCTTGACAACCAATTTGCAGCATTAGACCTTTTTCACGGCCAGAAACAATGACTTTATTCCAGTTATCGCGCCAACACTCTAATTCACAGTTATCCATAGGGTCTGAGTCTGACAAGGCCGCCCAGGTAAGGAAGAGATCCAAGAATCGTACTTGCTCTTCATTTAAGCCCACTGCGCTGAATGGGTTAACATCTAGAGAACGAACTTCAATGTATTCGACACCACCGCGTCGTAACGCATCTGAAGGCTTCTCACCACTTTTCGATACACGTTTTGGACGAATCGGAGCGTACAGTTCATTCTCAATTTGTAAGATATTGGAATTAAGCTGGCGGTATTCACCATCCACTTTTACCCCAATTTTCGCAAACTCTTCTGATGGGTGGCGAATCGCATCACTCAAACCATCGAGGTATTGGTCAATGCTGTTAAAACCAATTTTCAGCACACTTTGAGCACTATTGGTATAGCCAAGATCGCTCAAACGCAAAGACGTCGACTTCGGCAAATATAATGTCCCGCCAATCTTCTCGAATGGCAGATCGGTTTCACGACCTTGAATAAAAGAGCCACATAACGCTGGTGATGCACCAAAGAAGTAGGGAATCATCCAGCCAAAGCGGTAGTAATTACGGATCAACGCAAAGTACGCATCAGACTTAGCATCTTGGCGGGCTTGTTCATCTTGCTCGCCATAGAGCGCATCCCAAAATGTTTTAGGAAACGAGAAGTTAAAATGGACACCTGAAATAATTTGCATCAGGCTGCCATAGCGACGCTTTAGGCCTTCTCGGTACAGCGTTTTCATTTTCGCTGCATTCGAAGAGCCATACTGGGCTAACTGAATATCATCCTCTGAGCCTACGTAGCAAGGCATTGATAGTGGCCACATTTTCTCTTCACCCATTTTGGTTTGAGTGAAATGATGGATATCTTTCAGCTGTGCCATCAGTTCTGGAATTGCATGTGACACAGGCGTAATGAACTCTAACAATGATTCCGAAAAATCCGTTGTGATCCATTGATTTGTGAACGCAGAGCCTAACCCTTCAGGATGAGGAGTTGTAGCTAGATGTCCATCCTGACGATAGCGCAAAGTTTCTCGCTCAACACCGCGTCCAAACTGCTTAAATACTTCGGGGTTTGATGCAACTTTTTTTAGTCGCGCAGCAAAATCAGTCAAAATGAGGTTCGCTTATATTGGGAGCAGGACACTTGTTACATAACACAAGTGTAAGCTAAGTTATTGATAGTTAATGCATCTAGATAAATAACCCACGAAAAGTTGCTTATCTAGATGAATAGCGGAGAAACGTTTCTCCGCTATTAAATGTGTACTCTATCGAATGATTTCAAGCTCTTCTACGTCTTTCCCCAACTTTTCTAATTGAGGACGCAACGATTTAGCATCACCAACGACGATAATTTGATAGTCATTTGGATCAAACCATTTCTGAGCCAGCGCATTCAACGTCTGCTTATCAACTTTTTCTACGATAGCGTTTCTTTGCTGCAAGTAATCATGATCGAGGTTGTACTTAAGAATATCACTGATGAGCTCCGCTTTTTGTGTTGGCGTTTCATATTTCAGTGCATCTTTTTGACCGACCGCTTGACGCATAAATTTCATCTCTTCATCAGTAATACCTGACTGCGAGTATTCATTTAGCTCATTTTCCATCTCAATGATCGAAGCAACCGTTGCATCCGCTCGTACTTGCGCGGTGAAAACCACCGAGCCTGTTTCTGGATTACCAGAGAAATAGCCGTAAGCACCGTATGTGTAACCCTTGTCTTCACGTAGATTTTGGTTAATGCGGCTATTGAAGTTCCCAGCTAAGTTGAAGTTTGTCAGTTGGCTTAGGTAAAAATCGCCCGTTGCGTCGTAAGGCATACCTTGACGAACCATCATGACCACACTTTGCGGCGCTCCTGGTTTATCAACAAGATGGATCTTTTGCTCACCTAATGCAGCAATGCTTTGCGGTGCATACAATGGCGCAGCTTCATCTTGCCAGTTTTTCCAGAACGTCAGTTGCTGCTCAATTTCCTGTTTATTGATGTCACCAACAACGACGATTTGCGCACTTTGTGGCGTGTAATGCTTCGAGTAGAATTCACGGACATCATCCAACGTTAATGCACTGACACCTGCTTGCGTGCCGTCTTTTGGTCGAGCAAAAACCGAATCCCCATAGAGCACCTGGCGACTCGCTTGTGACGCCATCCAACTTGGATTTTGGTGCTCATATACCAGGCCTTCTAGCGCTTGCATTTTTACACGCTCGAAATCATCTTGATTAAATGCAGGAGACAGCAACATCTCTTCGACAATTTTTAACGTCGGCTCTAAGTTCTTTTCTAGAGCAGAAACACTGATGTTTGTTGTATAACCTGTGGCATTAACAGAGATAACACTACCCAGTTTATCAAGCTCAGCTTGAATCTCTTCGACACTGCGTTTCGTTGTGCCTTCTTGCAACATCGCAGCGGTCAATTGGGCAAGACCTTCTTTACCCTTTTCAACAAAACGTGTCCCGGCAGGTAGACTAAATTGCATCATCACCGTCGGCGTTTCATCGCTAACTGCACCAAGCAGCTCTGAGCCATTCTTGAAATGTAACTCGTACAGCTCTGGCATCGTCGCTTTCACTGGTTCTCCTACTGGCGGTTGCACTGAGCGATCGAAGTTATCGGTCGCACGACGATACGCCAATTGGTCATCGGAAATCTTCTCATATTCTGGCAGCGTACGCTTTGGCGTCACAAAGGTCGCAGGTTTTACGACAAGGTCTGTTTTTCCTTTTGGGACCACGCTTAGGGTCACTTTGTTCTTACCTTGAATAAAGTCCGTATACGCTTTTTCTACCGAAGTCGGCGTAACTGCACGGATTTGCTCAAGCTGTTGCTCAAGACGATCAGGATCGCCGAAAAATGTCTCGTTGGAAGCCAACTGAGTCACTTTACCTTTAACGCTTTCTAGCGCAAAAATAGCATCCGCTTCCGCTTTACCCTTCAACTGCTCAAGGCGATCCTCTGTCACGCCTTTTTCCGCAAACTGATTTAGTGATTGTAAAAGCTCGTCGTACAGTTTTGATAGGTCGCCTTTGTCTCCAGAATCACCCATTGCGTAAACGTAAAAGTTACACGCCAGTTCAGCACAATCATGGAATGAACCAGCATCGACCGCTTTTTGAGTCTTCACTAGGTCTTGATAGAGCACGCTGTTGGTACCGCCACCCAATACTTCTGATAATGTATCGAGAGACGCTTGGCTTTCTTCGCCATTGTAGGTTGTTGGCCACGCGATCATCACCATAGGTTGTTGAATACGATCTTCTAGAGTGATGTATTTATCTTCTTGCAGTTTTGCAGGTTGTTTCGGCGCATTTTCAACCTCAGGACCACGAGGAATCGAACCGAAGTACTTATTTACCCACTCTAGAGTTTGTTCAACGTCTAAGTCACCACCGATCGTGATAGTCGCATTGTTTGGGCCATACCAACGCAAGAAAAACGCTTTGAGGTCGTTCACATCAACACGATCAAGATCTTCAACATAACCAATGGTTTGCCACGAATACGGATGACCTTCAGGATATAGCGCTTCGGACATGCGCTCCCAAATTAAGCCATAAGGACGATTATCGTAACGCTGAGCTCGCTCATTTTTTACAGTCGAACGCTGAATTTCAAATTTGCGTTGAGAAACCGCATCCAACAAAAAGCCCATACGGTCAGACTCTAACCACAGCATTTTCTCGAGCTGGTTAGCAGGGACAGTTTCAAAGTAGTTAGTACGATCGCGGTTTGTAGTACCATTTAATGTGCCGCCAGCCTCCGTGATGATTTTGAAGTGCTCTTGGTCACCAACGTTCTCTGAACCTTGGAACATCATGTGCTCAAAGAAATGCGCAAAACCAGACTTACCCACTTCTTCACGAGCTGAACCAACATGGTAAGTCACATCCACATGGACCAATGGGTCAGAATCTTCAGGAGCTAAGATCACCGTTAAACCATTATCGAGTTTATACTTTTGGTATGGAATCTTAACTTTGCCTTCTTCAGCTTTCGATGACTCAACGAAAGTTACCCCTTTCGGCAGTGATGAAACTGGCGTATTTGATGCACAGCCCGTGATCACCAACAGTGAACACGCGCCAACCCAAAACATCTTCATGTACTTTCCTTAAAATAATCCGAGATAGATGGCCGCAAGTAAGCTATACCTAGCAGCCTTTCCTAAAAATATTAAAATCACGCAAGGCAGAAACTTCATTCTTAGCCACCCTGCGGCTAAACACAGCGGGTCTCCTATTACAGGTAACCAGCTAAAAAATAACCCCCAATAGCCATACTTAGAGAGCCACTTTAATGCGGTATGACCGTGCTTTTCCTCTTGTGCTTTGTTGGGAATCCACAAGCCAAGCCAATAATTTGTTAAGCCACCAAGCGTATTACCGATAGTAGCGACCATAACAATTGAAGAAACGGAGTATTGATTTAATGAGAGAGTGGCAACTAAGCCCGCTTCAGAACCACCAGGCAACAACGTGGCACTGAGAAAACCGGTCATGAAAAGCACCCATAATGCTGAATCTGAAAACCAAAGCGCTAAACTTTCAAAACTCGTGTTAAATGCTTCTAGCATGTCATATCAAGCAACACCTTGCCTCTGGTTCTTCCTGATTCGACCTGCTGGTGAGCACCAATGACATCACTCATAGGATAAACCTGTTGAATTTCAGTCTTCAGTAAGCCAACGCCGACCATGTACAACAAGGTATCTAACTGCGCAGGGTCTGGTTCAACCAACATGCCACTAGCCTCAAAGCCTAGGAGTTTGGCTTTTTCACAAATCAGCTCAGCAGTTATGGTTGGAACGGTGATGACTCTCGCATTATCTTTCAGGCATTTAAGCGCATCTAACGCAGCATCTCCGCCTACTAAATCAATCAAAACATCAACATCTTCAACACGTTCTGACACTGGTGCAAATTGATAGTTCACTGCATGAGCACCGAGCGTCGCAAGGTAGTCTAAATTTCGTTCACTGCAGGTTGTAAAGACTTCCGCTTTCGTCGCGATCGCAATTTGTACCGCGAGGTGTCCAACACCACCGGCTCCAGCGAGGATAAGTACGCGATCGTTTTCCGTCACATTAGCCTTACTGAGAGCTTGTGCCGCAGTTTGTCCCGCCAACGGTAATGCAGCAGCTGCCTCCAAAGTTACGGAGCTAGGAACATGACTTAACTCAGTTTCTGGAACACATATGTATTGACTGTAACCACCGCCTCGAACTGGGAAACCAATAAATCCAGCCACCTCATCACCTTCATTAAAACGTGATGCCCCCTCTCCACAAGACATCACTTTTCCTGAGATGTCGTAACCTGGCACCCAAGGTAAATTATCCTTATTCTGCGCTGCTGCCCAACCGAGCCCAGCTCGAGTTTTGACATCAATAGGATTTACGCCTGAAAAAGCGACTTTTACTAAGACTTCACCAGGCTGTGGTGATGGTGTAGAAGCATGTTGAATCGCGAGTACGTTGGCATCACCAAACTCAGTGATAACGATCTGTTTGTGTTCCATAAACCATTCCCTGCAAGAAAACAAAAAGGGATGCGAAAGCATCCCTTTGACTATAAACCATTTTGTTAACCTAAGTTAATCGTGATTTTGTAAATTGGTTGATCATTCCATTTTCAATAATGTCTAACCAACAAGTGCTAACAATATACCAGCCGCAACGGCTGAACCCAGCACACCAGCAACGTTTGGTCCCATCGCATGCATTAACAAAAAGTTTTGCGGGTTAGCTTGTAAACCAACTTTGTTTACGACTCGCGCGGCCATTGGTACCGCAGAAACGCCAGCCGCACCAATAAGTGGGTTGATGTCTTCTTTCGAGAACTTGTTAAGCAGTTTCGCCATCAGGACGCCCGCACCAGTACCGATACTAAATGCAACTGCGCCTAACCCCAAGATACCTAACGTTTCTAGGTTCAAGAACTGCTCAGCTTGCAGCTTAGAACCAACACCAAGACCTAAAAAGATAGTCACTATGTTGATCAATTCATTTTGAGCAGTTTTCGATAAACGATCGACCACACCAGCTTCACGCATCAAGTTACCCAAACAGAACATACCAACCAATGGCGTAGCTGAAGGTAAGAACAGAATCGTCATCAGTAATACAGCAAGCGGGAAGATGACTTTCTCCCATTTACCAACATGACGAAGCTGAGCCATCTTGATTTGACGCTCTTCCTTGGTTGTCAGTGCTTTCATGATTGGTGGCTGGATGATCGGCACCAATGCCATATAGCTGTATGCCGCGACTGCAATCGCACCTAGCAGATCTGGAGAGAGCTTACTCGCTAAGAAAATCGCTGTTGGCCCATCAGCACCACCGATGATCGCGATAGACGAAGCATCTGCCATGGAGAACTCCATGCCAGGTACATAGTTGAGCAAAATAGCGCCAAACAGTGTTGCAAAAATACCAAACTGCGCAGCCGCACCTAACCACAACGTTTTTGGGTTTGCGATCAAAGCACCAAAGTCAGTCATCGCGCCCACACCCATGAAGATCAATAGCGGGAACACACCCGATTCAATCCCAATGTAGTAAACGTAGTAGAGCAAGCCACCAGGCTCAGTAAAGCCAGCATTTGGAATATTCGCCAAAATAGCACCGAAACCAATCGGCAATAACAGTAAAGGTTCAAATCCTTTTTTAATTGCCAAAAACAGCAAGGTACAACCAACCAGCATCATACAGATTTGGCCGAACTCGAAGTTAGCGATCCCTGTTTCTGCCCAAAGGGTTAACAATCCGTCCATGATACTCCCTTACGCCAGGCTCAACAGAGGCGCACCTACTGTGACAGCATCGCCTTCTTTAACGTTCAGCTCTTGAACCACACCACCACGCGCCGCTCGTACTTCAGTTTCCATTTTCATCGCTTCAAGGATGAGCAATACATCGCCTTCAGCTACCTCAGCACCAGGCTGAACATTCACTTTGAAGATGTTACCTGCAAGAGGAGCAGGTACCGCTTCTGCTGAAGCATTAGAAGGTGCGCTAGGTGTAGCCGATTTTGCCAGTGCATTAGAAGGAGCAACAGATGTCAGTTCACCTTGAGGGCCAACTTCCACCTCATACACCTGCCCGTCAACACGTACACTATAAGTTTCTACACCACCAGTTGCTGGTTGAGCTACAGGTACAGCAGGCTTCTCAGCTTCTAGCGTTGGTGCAGGCTCAAATGCTTCTGGGTTTTCACGATTCTTAAGGAACTTAAGCCCAACTTGAGGGAAAAGTGCATAAGTGAGTACGTCATCAACACGCTCACTTGCTAGCTTAATGCCTTCTGATTTCGCTTTCTCCATCAGATCAACCGTAAGCGTCTCCATTTCAGGCTCAAGTAAATCGGCAGGACGACAGGTAATTGGCTCTTTACCATCAAGCACTTTCGCTTGCAGTTCTGCATTTAACTCGGCTGGCGCTTGACCGTACTCACCTTTCAATAGGCCAGCGGTTTCCTTGGTAATACTCTTATAGCGCTCGCCAGTAAGAACGTTAATCACCGCTTGCGTACCGACGATCTGTGAAGTTGGAGTCACCAATGGAATGAAACCAAGATCTTCACGTACACGAGGGATCTCTTCTAATACTTCATCAATGCGATCCGCAGCACCCTGCTCTTTCAACTGGCCTTCCATATTGGTCAGCATACCACCAGGCACTTGAGCAATCAGGATGCGTGAATCGACTCCTTTTAACTGGCCTTCCCACTTCGCATACTTCTTACGTACCTCACGGAAATATGCGGCGATAGATTCCAGTTGCTCGAGTTTCAAATTGGTATCTCGCTCGGTGCCTTCTAGCATAGCGACTACCGTTTCAGTCGGTGTATGACCGTAAGTACAACTCATTGAAGAAATCGCAGTATCGAGAATATCAATACCGGCTTCTACTGCTTTTACCGCTGTTGCTGTAGACAGCCCCGTTGTTGCATGACAATGAAGTGCCAATGGCACATCACAAGACGCTTTGATACGCGTGATAAGCTCTTCCGCTTCATAAGGCTTAAGTAAGCCAGACATATCTTTAATACACAGCGAGTGACAACCTAAATCCTCTAGGCGTTTTGCCAAGTCAACCCAAGTGTCTGCGTTATGCACTGGGCTCGTAGTGTAAGACAACGTACCTTGAGCATGCGCACCAACATCAACCGTTGCTTTAACGGCTTTCTGGAAGTTTCGCACGTCATTCATTGCATCAAAAATACGGAATACATCCATGCCGTTAGCATGCGCGCGTTCAACAAACTTCTCTACTACGTCGTCGGCATAATGGCGGTATCCTAAAAGGTTTTGACCACGCAGTAGCATTTGCATTGGTGTATTAGGCATCGCTTTTTTTAGTTCACGTAAACGCTCCCAAGGGTCTTCTCCTAAGAATCGAATACAAGAATCAAATGTTGCACCGCCCCAAGTCTCTAGAGACCAGTAACCAACCTTATCCAACTCAGCTGCGATAGGCAGCATATCCTCAATACGCATACGCGTAGCAAATAGTGATTGATGGGCATCACGAAGGACCACATCAGTAATAGCTAGTGGTTTAGACATGCTCTTAAACTCCTTTTTAATCCTAGTTCGGCTACTTCGCGAATGAGGCGCGATGTTTATGAATCGCAGCCGAGATCGCCGCCACTACTTGTGGACTAACAGCTGAAGAGGTTGATTGAATATTAGTGTTTGTTTTTGGTGCTGCGATCGGCTCTGGTACTTCTTCTGGTACCAATTTCGACATTAACCGAACGAGATAAACAAGAATAGTGAGGAAAATAAATACGACCGCCATCCCCGTTAGCATCAGGGTGGCCGCATCTACTAGCAGGCTTCCTATATTAGTCATGTTGCTTCCTTTCTTTGTCATCCTGACAACGTGCAGGACTTTAATAGTGTCAAATCCCGACCCATGGATTATCTCGATTGGTTAAATTTTGTCAATTTTGTTTAAGGAAGGTTTGTAGTAATCCTGATAAATGATTATTTATTCACTACCCAGATCACAGTTCATGACAAAATAATCACTTCAAATCGCTATCACCTT
The DNA here is from genome assembly GCF_015163595.1 of Vibrio sp. OPT41. Taxonomy (NCBI): domain Bacteria; kingdom Pseudomonadati; phylum Pseudomonadota; class Gammaproteobacteria; order Vibrionales; family Vibrionaceae; genus Vibrio; species Vibrio sp. OPT41. The sequence goes on from NZ_JADDYH010000074.1 coordinate 282,712, forward strand.
ACGAACAGAGTAAAGGAGGACATAAATAAAAACTGCGATTTAGATTTCAAAATCAAATCGGGACTCACGCAGTAAAAACCAACAAAAACAAAAAGATGAACAAGATTAACAATAAATAAACAAATAACAAACAAAGTGACTACATGAGAGTGATTGAAATGAAAAATGGAAGTCAGTGTATAGGAGGGATAATCAGGATGATTTCACACGATGCGACAGAAGCTTGATAGCAAATTGCTTAGATACGCACATATTCGCTTTTAAAAAAGAGGAACATAGGCTCTAGTGATCCTACGCCATATTTCAGATGTCTAGATACAAAAAAGCCTCGCAATTGCGAGGCTGTTTCAATGAGTGGCGCGTCCTGGAGGATTCGAACCTCCGACCGCCTGGTTCGTAGCCAGGTACTCTATCCAGCTGAGCTAAGGACGCGCAGTTTTCGATATCGACTTTCGTCAACATCAGGGCATTACCCTGCAATAAGTGGCGCGTCCTGGAGGATTCGAACCTCCGACCGCCTGGTTCGTAGCCAGGTACTCTATCCAGCTGAGCTAAGGACGCGCAAGTTTTCGATATCGACTTTCGTCAACATCAGGGCATTACCCTTTAATAAGTGGCGCGTCCTGGAGGATTCGAACCTCCGACCGCCTGGTTCGTAGCCAGGTACTCTATCCAGCTGAGCTAAGGACGCGCAGTTTTCGATATCGACTTTCGTCAATATCAGGGCATTCCCCTTAAATAAGTGGCGCGTCCTGGAGGATTCGAACCTCCGACCGCCTGGTTCGTAGCCAGGTACTCTATCCAGCTGAGCTAAGGACGCGCAAGTTTTCGATAT
>NZ_JADDYH010000074.1:283623-283854 GCF_015163595.1 Vibrio sp. OPT41
TATTACCCTTTAATAAGTGGCGCGTCCTGGAGGATTCGAACCTCCGACCGCCTGGTTCGTAGCCAGGTACTCTATCCAGCTGAGCTAAGGACGCGCAATAATATTATTTTACTTTGTATAACCCGTTTATCAAACGAATTATTAAATAGTGGCGCGTCCTGGAGGATTCGAACCTCCGACCGCCTGGTTCGTAGCCAGGTACTCTATCCAGCTGAGCTAAGGACGCGCAGA
>NZ_JADDYH010000074.1:283864-284626 GCF_015163595.1 Vibrio sp. OPT41
TCTTCTCGCTAAGAAGTTGTGAAGTAAATCACATTCATTTCTTACGAAACAAAAAAAAGGCCATCGGGCCAGTCAATGAATGGCGGTGAAGGAGGGATTCGAACCCTCGATACGGGATAAACCGTATACTCCCTTAGCAGGGGAGCGCCTTCAGCCTCTCGGCCACCTCACCGTTTTCATTGTTATATCTCAAAAGAGATATGGCGCGTCCTGGAGGATTCGAACCTCCGACCGCCTGGTTCGTAGCCAGGTACTCTATCCAGCTGAGCTAAGGACGCACTTTTTGTTGATAAATCAACGTTGCAAGAATGGCGGTGAAGGAGGGATTCGAACCCTCGATACGGGATAAACCGTATACTCCCTTAGCAGGGGAGCGCCTTCAGCCTCTCGGCCACCTCACCGTCTTGCGGAGGCACATATTACGTTTTACCGAAAATATGTCAAACACTTTCTTTGAAAAAATCTACGAAACTGGCTTAACCGTTGCTGATTTAATCAAAGTGACTATTAAACGAACTTTATCACTCTATTATGATGAAAAAAAGAGAGTCTTCTCTGAAAAAAAGACATTTATTTTCAAATAACTTTCTGAAGTTCGAATCAACATTATTGATGAATTCACAGCCATACTCAACACAATAGTTTCTGCAAATTTTCAAAAACAGTATGACCCGTCCTGATATGGGTTGACACTTTTTAACTAAAACGCTCGATGTACTTCATCGGGCGTTTTGTATTTTAAAGCCGTATGAGGCCTCATTT
>NZ_JADDYH010000075.1:0-293 GCF_015163595.1 Vibrio sp. OPT41
TCTTTCGGTGGTAACAAGCTACTAAACGGCACACACGGTGCGAAATCGTTCCAAATCGGTGCGGATAACGGTGAAGCAGTGATGCTTGAGCTAAAAGACATGCGCTCAGACAACAAAATGATGGGCGGTGTGAGCTACCAAGCTGAAAGTGGTAAAGGTAAAGACTGGAACGTTGCTGAAGGTAAGAACGACCTAAAAATCAACCTAACGGACAGCTACGGCCAAGAGCAAGAAATCAACATCAGCGCAAAAGCGGGTGACGATATCGAAGAGCTTGCGACTTACATTAACGG
>NZ_JADDYH010000076.1:0-446 GCF_015163595.1 Vibrio sp. OPT41
GCAATCCCATTGACGATCGCCACTTGAATGTTGCTGTTGCCGGAGACGCTGAAGGTCAGATCGCCATCCACGTTATCTACATCGCTGAAAGCCGTATTCAGATTGATGCTGTATGGCGTAAAGTCTTCTGCCAAGGTTTGGTCTGCAATGCTGCTTTCAACCACAGGCGTGTCGTTCACCGCATTCACGGTGACGTTAACCGTCGCTTGGTCAGTCAGTGCACCATCGGTCACGGTGTAAGTGATTTCAGCGTCACCATGGAAGTTCTCAGCCGGTGTGAAGACCAGTTTGCCATCAACGATCTCAACTGTACCTTGTGTTTCAGGTACGGAAGCCGATTCAATCGACAGCTTATCGCCATCCACATCGGTGTCGTTTGGCAGAACATCAATCGTCACTGGCGTGTCTTCGTCAGTGACAGCGGTATCATCTTTTGCCACTGGCGC
>NZ_JADDYH010000077.1:0-218 GCF_015163595.1 Vibrio sp. OPT41
ACCTCACGATGTCCAACCGTGATTAGCCCACCTTCGTGCTCCTCCGTTACGCTTTGGGAGGAGACCGCCCCAGTCAAACTACCCACCAGGCACTGTCCTCATCCCCGATTAGGGGACCAAGTTAGAACATCAACACTACAAGGGTGGTATTTCAAGGACGGCTCCACGCAATCTAGCGACTGCGCTTCAAAGCCTCCCACCTATCCTACACATGTAGG
>NZ_JADDYH010000078.1:0-233 GCF_015163595.1 Vibrio sp. OPT41
GGACGGGACTCGAACCCGCGACCCCCGGCGTGACAGGCCGGTATTCTAACCAACTGAACTACCACTCCGCAGTGGTATCACTCGCTTTAATAAGCAAGTGTCCGCTTTTGTCTTCACTTTTCGAAAAAGTGAAAATAAAACTAAAGCCTGGCGATGTCCTACTCTCACATGGGGAAGCCCCACACTACCATCGGCGCTATTTCGTTTCACTTCTGAGTTCGGCATGGAAATCA
>NZ_JADDYH010000008.1:0-655 GCF_015163595.1 Vibrio sp. OPT41
TTTGACGTTAGCGACAGAAGAAGCACCGGCTAACTCCGTGCCAGCAGCCGCGGTAATACGGAGGGTGCGAGCGTTAATCGGAATTACTGGGCGTAAAGCGCATGCAGGTGGTTTGTTAAGTCAGATGTGAAAGCCCGGGGCTCAACCTCGGAATAGCATTTGAAACTGGCAGACTAGAGTACTGTAGAGGGGGGTAGAATTTCAGGTGTAGCGGTGAAATGCGTAGAGATCTGAAGGAATACCGGTGGCGAAGGCGGCCCCCTGGACAGATACTGACACTCAGATGCGAAAGCGTGGGGAGCAAACAGGATTAGATACCCTGGTAGTCCACGCCGTAAACGATGTCTACTTGGAGGTTGTGGCCTTGAGCCGTGGCTTTCGGAGCTAACGCGTTAAGTAGACCGCCTGGGGAGTACGGTCGCAAGATTAAAACTCAAATGAATTGACGGGGGCCCGCACAAGCGGTGGAGCATGTGGTTTAATTCGATGCAACGCGAAGAACCTTACCTACTCTTGACATCCAGAGAACTTTCCAGAGATGGATTGGTGCCTTCGGGAACTCTGAGACAGGTGCTGCATGGCTGTCGTCAGCTCGTGTTGTGAAATGTTGGGTTAAGTCCCGCAACGAGCGCAACCCTTATCCTTGTTTGCCAGC
>NZ_JADDYH010000079.1:0-436 GCF_015163595.1 Vibrio sp. OPT41
ACAAACATTGAGAACTTTACAAACAACAATAAATTGTTGTTTTGTCAGCTTTCCAAATTGTTAAAGAGCTAGATTTTCTGATGAAAACCATTTTTAAAGATTCTTTTTCAAGAACACTTAAAGATGGTGGAGCTATGCGGGATCGAACCGCAGACCTCCTGCGTGCAAGGCAGGCGCTCTCCCAGCTGAGCTATAGCCCCATCAAGGTGTCGATACTGTCGCCAATTCCTTGGGAAAGAAATTGGTGGGTCTGAGTGGACTCGAACCACCGACCTCTCGCTTATCAGGCGAACGCTCTAACCACCTGAGCTACAGACCCAGTATCGTCTCTTTACTTTATAAACCGTATCAATCTGTGTGAACACTCATCGCAATAATCATCGTTTAAGGAGGTGATCCAGCGCCAGGTTCCCCTAGCGCTACCTTGTTACGACTT
>NZ_JADDYH010000080.1:0-223 GCF_015163595.1 Vibrio sp. OPT41
CGGGTTAATATTCCCGTACTTCTTACAATTGCGATGGGGGGACGGAGAAGGCTAGGTGGGCCTGGCGACGGTTGTCCAGGTTCAAGTGCGTAGGCTGAAGAGTTAGGTAAATCCGGCTCCTCGATAGGCTGAGACACGACGTCGAGCTACTACGGTAGTGAAGTCATTGATGCCATGCTTCCAGGAAAAGCCTCTAAGCTTCAGATTGTAAGGAATCGTACCC
>NZ_JADDYH010000081.1:0-263 GCF_015163595.1 Vibrio sp. OPT41
TTCACGGGTAAAAACACCATATGTATCGCTTCAGCTAAACAGCGACCGTACACAAAGACCACAGCCAACACCGACCAACTTCTTGGATTTATACCCAACTTTTTGGCTCGATAAACAAAAAATTGTATCGGCATACACTACTATCATCCTACCTAGCTGATTTTGCAGAAGAAAGTTAATGGCATGCTTACTGCTTATTGCCGTGATAACTAGTATTCACTTTAGGTATTTGTGTGTCCTATAAAGTTCTTCCACTGTCGGAA
>NZ_JADDYH010000082.1:0-38293 GCF_015163595.1 Vibrio sp. OPT41
GGTGCCATTGGTCAACGAGCTAAGAACGACCGTTTAGATGCCGCTCTCATCGCACATTATGCCGAACGTGTTCAGCCAGAACTGACCAAACTAAAAAGTGAAAACATACGTCTTATGAGTGACTTAGTCACAAGGCGTAACCAACTACTCACCATGCAAACCATGGAAAGAAACCGACTACAAATATTACCTAAGAATATCTCGTCTACGATTACCCCTATCCTTACCGCCCTGAAAAATCAGATGGAAAAAGTAGAAGCAAAGATAGCGAAACTGATTGAGAGTTGTCCTGAGTATCAAGCCAAAAGTACTATTCTCCAAAGCATGCCTGGTGTTGGTAAAGTCCTTGCGGCATCCCTAATTAGTAATGTACCCGAGTTGGGCTTTATCACTAACAAACAAGCTTCTTCTCTCATTGGTGTCGCACCGATAACAAGAGAAAGTGGCCGCTTTAAAGGTAAGCGGCTGATACAAGGAGGGCGGACTCAAGTTAGGACCGTTATGTACATGGCGATGATGTCGGCTATCCAATGCAACCCTGTTTTCAGAGCAACTTATGAACGACTACTTACGGCAGGAAAACCGAAAAAAGTTGCCATTGTTGCCTGCATGAGAAAGATGGTTGTTATCTTAAATTCAATGCTAAGAGATGGTGTTATGTGGGATACAGATAGCCTCAAAAATTAACTATTGACGCCATAGTCTCTTGTTATATTATTATGCCTTGATGATAACTCTTAATTTTCTATCTTTGTCATCAAATGATGTACCAGCATGTGCAATCACAACATTTCCATCCCCATCAACTTCATCGTAAATGTCGATACTTTGGACGGAGCCATCTAAAAGTAAAAGGCTTGTGTGTACCGACGGATGAGATCCTTTCTTATGAGATGACTTTGCAATTTTGTGTATATAGTCGTCACCGTCGAGCGAAAAGTCCTTATCACTTAATACAACCTCATAAGGTCTAAGCCTAAGAAACTTAAATATGGCAAATGCAATGCTCAATACAGCCGAAAGAACTTTTAAAGCGAGCACAAAATAAGCAAGAGCTTCAGAACCAATAATGCTTTCTATTTGACCAATTACAGATCCAACAGCACCAAGAATCACCGCTACAACAAATATCCAATCAATCTCATCCAACTGCATTTTTTGCTCCAATGCCCCAAATAATATAACGCCCTGTTAAGGTGTGAGCAACGCAATACCGAAGCTCCCGCATACCACCTTAAACACTAAACGCAACGCACAGCAAAAATGCCACGCGTTGCGAATCACTCTTAAACAGTTTGTTATATTATTTAATATGCACAAACTTTTCTGATTCCGCTATTTCATCTTCTGTTGCATCGCGTGATGGAATATCATCAGGCACCATGATTTGTGTAAGATCTGAACACCAATTAGCAACGCCACTATCTTTGTAGTTGTTGGCAAACCTTGAAACATTTATATAGTTGTTAAGCTCAGTTGCTGCATAAAACAAAGCTTTATCTGGAGCTTGAAATAACGAATAACAGATATATGGCGTCGGTCTACCAAAAAAATCTAATGCTTCAATCCTTTCCTCAAGCACACGCTCAAGATGTAGAAGTGACTCATAAAACACATGGAACTCTTGAATACCATTGACCTGAAGCAACTTATTAACCAAGCCTTGATCAACCAGACTAATGTGGTTTAAAACCAACCCTAGCTTTTTATCACCTTGAAAACGATTTCGAATATAAAAGTCAGCAACCGTACTAAATGTTGAAACCAACTGAATATTTGAAATAGAGAACTGCTCCCTATAGAGAGAGAAACCATTTGGTAGGTTTAGATGCTCAGCACCTCTGAGCTCATTGATATATCTCTGAACTGTTTCACATCGCTCCTTAGAGAGTAAATCTGGAGAGTCAAACATACTGAAATCTTCAGACTTCATTACCTCTGATAGCAGCCATTTTCTGTTGCTGTGAAGCTTTGTCAGTAGTTCAAAGCATTGCCTAGCAGCTCGCTGTTTTACCAACTGCTCGGGATATACGTTAAAGATTACGTAAAAAACACCAGCAGCAACAATTGAGAGATAAATACTGGACAGCGGTCCTGTTCCCGCGAAAATGACAGCCACTACCATTGATAGCATAACTAAAATGGTAACCTTTGAGGACAATGTATGTTTTAGGGCATTAAACTTTATCGATTCAGAAGTGTTTTTTGATGGTTGAACCCTATCTTTAAACTCTTCATACAGTCGTTTTGCTTTGTTTGCCACAACATCTAGTTTCAGCATGTTTAAATTTCAACCATAAATAATATAACGCCGCGTTAAGGTGTGAACAACGCGACCACAAGACCTAAGCCATTGTGCCATAATCACAAAACTCAACCTAGAACTAAAAATGCCAAGCGTTGGGAATCACTCTTAAATGCTTTGTTATGTGCGTACTAAACATTACCACTGCAAGACGAGTTAAAAGAAAACATACGTACTTCATCACGTGGAAACCAACCTAGTTTTTCATAGAAATATTGAGCATTCAGGTTTTCATTGGCAACAAATAAGTGAGTTTTAGCTATACCAATGTTCGATAATGCATCAACCGCTGAGGATATGAGTTTGGCACCAATGCCTTTGCCTCGACAATTCGCGTTTACTGCCAAATGTTGTACGTAGCCTCGACGACCATCTGTACCCACTAAAATTGCACCTACAATAGTGCCACCATCTACAGCGACAAAGCTGAGATTGGGGTTACGTTCTAAGTATTTACCTATGTTTTCTCTAGAGTCTGCATCACGCAGCAACATAGCTTCTGTTTCAGACCAAAGCTCAATAACTTGAGAGTAATCCGAGATATCCATTTCTCTAATCAATGCCATTTTCCCTCTAAGCACATAACGCCCTGTTAAGGTGTGAGCAACGCAATACCTTAGCCACCGCATACCACCTTAAACACTAAAAGCAACGCATAGCAAAAATGCCACGCGTTGCGAATCACTCTTAAACAGTTTGTTATAGCTCAGCGATGTGCGACAGGGTTTCTGGGTGACGCTGAACCAACTTTAGAAGGGTTACTGCTTGTCCATTTGGTGCGCTACGCCCTTGTTCCCAGTTTTCTAACGTACGAGATGATGTGTGCAACAAACGAGCAAAAACACCACGAGACATATTAAACTGCTCTCGAATACTCACGATTTCATCAGGTGAGATATTTAACTCACTGATGTCGTTAACTTGATGAGTTTTAAGGGTAAGCTTGCCCTCTGAATGCTCTTTAGCCTCAACAAGTGCTGAACTTAACTCCGCAAATAGATCACGATTGCTCATTACGCCACGCCTCCATAAAAGCCTTTAGTTGTTTCTTTTGGTCTGCGGTTAAGTCAGACATTTCATTCTTGCCGTAAATCGTCAGCAAGTAGAAACGACGCTTTTCATCGAGGAAGTAATAGATAACGCGAGAGCCACCACGCTTGCCCTTACCTTTACTTGCAACTCGAATCTTTCGCAAACCACCTGTACCTTGAATCACGTCACCCTGCTTCGGGTTAGACATTAACTCAGCTTGAAAAAGCCTAAGCTCATCATCGCTGAGATATTCATTACGGTACTTTTCAAATATGGTTGATTCGACAAATACACTTTTCATACGCAAAGTATACGCAAGTAACGTATAGATAGCAAAACTATACGTGATTAACGTAGCTATAATTTTTGGAGCAGTAAACCTGACCTGAGCTATAACGCCGCATTAAGGTGTGAGCAACGCTACCACTGACCCTAACCATACCACCATAAACACAAAACCCAACGATTAGCATTAAAAATGCCAAGCGTTGGGAATCACTCTTAAATGCTTTGTTAAATTAACGGCTTACATATTTCTTAATGCTGCAAGAAACTTCGTCAAAGTAAATGAAGCACTAGGAGCTTCTGAAAAAGTTAATGCTTGCTTTGCACTAATATCGTTCTCGTCTTTTACCTTTCTGTCCAACGTGCGTAGTTGTGTAATAACGTCTTGAACTAACAATGGAACTTCCTTAGTTGATACTAAATCGATTGTTTCCGTCGTTAGCTTAAACGAACTTTCACTTCCATCCCATGAAACACCAGCTGTCCCGCTTAAGGTAACGCCTTCTTTCCATGTGATATTCTGAGGATCTTTTTCAGATGCTATGCTATTGGCAATTTCCCCAGCAACGTAATCTAATGAGCCTGACCATAACACTTTGTCATTAAACTTGACCTCAACATCTGAAAAGCTACGTTGCTCACTGATGACTCCAATTTTTTTATAACCACCATCAAAGTTAACTGTCGCATAATCTAAATTTGATGCCTTGAAAGATCCCAATGCAAACAGCACGGTCAAACATATTGTCAAAGTAACAATGATTGATGCCACTGGCGCGGTAATTACTTGCTTAGTACTTGTGTTTTCCATATAAAACCTTACTCATATTTAATTCTGAACAGATTATATAAAACAGCATTTTAAAATACTATAGTTAGTGAATTTAATGCCCTGTTAAGGTGTGAGCAACGCAATATCAAAGCCGCCGCATACCACCCTAAACACTAAAACCAACGCATAGTAAAAGTGCCACGCGTTGCGAATCACTCTTAAACAGTTTGTTATAGCGAATATCACCACGACTGTATGTCCCAATCGGCTTTGTTGCGTAATTCGGACAGGAAACCAAACCGCCCGAATTGAGCAATTCCTATACAACATACTGAGTTTCAGGCATACCAAGCCCTGTAAGCTTGTTCAACGCTTTGAGCATAGCGTAAGTCTCGCCAACCTGAGCGTTGTAATTCCTTAGGCTTAGTTTCCCACCTACCAACTGTTTTACCCGATACATTGCTGTCTCTGAGAGCGAGCGCTTATGATAACCATACCGCTTTTTCCACTTCTTGTTGGAGCCGTAGAGCTTCTGGCAACCTACTGCTAAGTTGCGAGGATGTCCTCGTTCCCAGAAGGCTGCCCCTTCTCGTGGCGGAATGAGTGGAACAGCTCGCTTGATCCGTATGGCATCATGGCAATTCCTTGTGTCATAAGCACCATCGCCTGATATCTCAATGATTTTACGACGTGTCTGCTTAAGCAAGTTGGGAAGTACTTCGGCATCGGTTACGTTAGATAAGCTCAGCTCTGCTGCGACTATTTCGTGGGTGCTAGTATCTACTGCGATATGCAGCTTACGCCAAACCCTACGCTTCCCGTCAGTACCATGCTTCTTGACCTTCCATTCACCTTCGCCATAAACCTTGAGGCCAGTGGCACCAATGGCTAGGTGTTGTATCGCACCTATGGTTTTAGTTTTAAATGAAACCTCAACTTCCTTAGCTCGACGGCTTATACAGGTGTAGTGCGGACAAACTAGCGGGATGTTAGCCAGCTTAAATACCGAGTCTAGAAATCCTTGCAGTGCTCTCAACGGCATAGAGAATATGCGTTTCACCATCAGTGCAGTAGTAATGGCTAAGTCGCTGAATTGGCGAGGTCTGCCGCGCTTGCCTTGTTTGTTTTGCTTCCACTCGGCTATCGCTTCCTCATCAATCCAAAAGGTCAGAGAACCACGGTTTATTAAGGCTTTGTTGTACTGCGTCCAGTTAGTTGTTTTGTAACGAGGTTTAGGCATGAGGCTACGACGATTAATGGGTGTAGCCGATCAGATCGTAGCTTCTTGATTTAGTTCCATCGATTTAAGCAACAAAGCCCGCCTAAAGCTCAGAGAGTTACGGTTGCAAGCCCGCTAGTCACTTATTTTTTAATAATGAAACCGTGGTCACTAATGATAAGACAGCTCAGACCATGGCGACTTGTTTTCGCGCAACCTATTGAAGAAACGAAACCACCCATAAAACCAAACAAGAAAACATAAAAAAGAACATATTTGCATATAATTTAATAATCAATTATGTTGATTTACATATAACAATTATAAAGGTCAGTTAAATTTTGACGATAACTTTATTGACTCAACGGGCAAGTGCACTCCATTGGTATCATTGGCTTGTACTTTTTTTGTCAGCCGTGCTCACTCTTACCGCTTGGGCGGTAACCTCGAGTCAGGTGGAACAAAAAGCAAAAACTCAATTTGAGTTTCAAGCCCATCAGTTGGTCGAACTCGTACAAGAACGGATGTCGAAATATGAGGAGGCACTGCTCGCAGGAGTGTCAGCCTTACATATGTATCAAGCTCCTGCCTCAAGAGCAGACTGGAAAATTTTTGCTGACCAGTTTGATGTCCCTCGACACTTTCCTGGCATCAACGGTATTGGTGTTATTCACTACGTTCCTGATAACAAAATAAAGCGGTATTTAGAATGGCAAAGAAAGCAACTGTCTGAATATATGCCGCATCCTGCTCGAACTGCTTCCGAATATTGGCCTATTACCTACATTGAACCAATGCAAAATAACCTAAAGGCCGTGGGACTAGACATGGCGCATGAAAACAACCGATACACCGCAGCCAAAAACGCCAGATTAACAAATACAGCCACCATCACTGCTCCAATTACCTTAGTTCAAGACTCGGAAAAGGCGCCGGGTTTTCTGTTTTATGCCCCCTGGTTTTCTGATGAAGTTCCTGAGTACTACGGAGATACAAAAGATGGTTTCTTAGGTTTAGTATACGCCCCATTTATTGTAAATAAATTGATGAACGGGACTCTCTCTGGAGAGAAACGACTCGTGAATTTCAGTCTCTATGATAATCAAGAATTACTGTACAGTGATCTTAATGTATCAAACATTCGCCATCATTCAGATCCGCACTTTACACAAACTCTAGAGTTGAATATATACGGTAGAGTTTGGACCTTCGTTATTCAAAGTTCGCCGTTGTTTGAAGCGCAGCAAAATACCACTCAACCTCTGCTTATTCTTATCTTCGGTATTATCGTGGATGTCTTGTTATTTATCTTATTTCTCATGTTGGTTCGTGAAAAAGAGCGAGTCGATGAGTATGCAAAGCATTTGACCAAAGATTTGCAATTGCGCACAGACAAGTTAGAAACGGTCACAAAAGACCTTCAAGTCAGAAATCAAGCATTGCAAGAGGCAAATAGAGAACTTGATCAGTTCGCCTATGTCGCCTCTCATGATCTGAAAGCCCCTTTACGCGGTATTTCCCAGCTAGTGACTTGGTTAATCGAGGAATTATCGGAGTTTTTAACCCCTCAAACAGAACAATATGCGTCTTTGCTGAGCAACCGCGTGCAGAGGTTGGAAAAACTGTTGGATGATTTACTCGCTTACTCTCGTGTGGGGCGTAAGCCTGGCCAGCTAGGGAGATTTAATCTCGAGCAATATTGTGAAGAGACATTAGAACTGATTTCTCCCCAACGTAAGATCTCTTTGGTTTGCCACAACCATATCGGAGAGTTTGAGACATTAACTACACCTCTTGAATTAATACTTCGTAATTTAATCAGCAACGCCGTCAAACATCACCACAAGGAAATAGGAACCATTTATGTCTCAGGAGAGGATATCGGAGACATGTATCAGTTTGTGGTTGAAGATGATGGACCAGGGATCCCAGAACAATTCAGGGAGAGAGTGTTTGAATTGTTTCATACCTTACAACCGAGAGACACTGTTGAGGGAAGTGGTTTAGGTCTTTCTATTATTAAGAAAGTTCTGGATTTATACTCATGCCATTATTCTATTGACTCTAGCCCACTCGGAGGATGTGCTTTCCGTTTCTCATGGCCCAAAAATAACCCCGTACTCGTTAAGGAAGCCTCATGACATCCCCTGAATGTAAACCTGTTAATATTCTCTTAGTTGAAGATGATGATATTGATGCAATGGGCATCGAGCGAGCACTCAACACTTTGAAGTTACTTAACCCTATTTACCGAGCTAGAGATGGAATAGAAGCCTTAGAATGCTTGCGAAATGGGGAAATACCTCCCCCTTGTATTGTGCTTCTCGATTTAAACATGCCTCGAATGAATGGACTTGAATTTCTTGGTGAAGTGAGAAGAGATGATGAGCTCTGCTCTCTAGTGATTTTTGTGCTAACCACCTCGAGAAGAGATGAAGAAATTACGGCAGCGTATGAAAAAAATATCGCAGGTTACATGGTCAAATCTTCGGTGAGCCAGGACTTTAATGAAGTTCTTGCTTTTTTAGATAACTACTGGCGCATCGTAGAATTACCAGTTCAATGACTCATGGCGGCAGCATATGAAAGTATTAATTATTGATGACGATACCATCGATAGACTTGCAATTAAGAAAACATTGCGTAGTACAGATTTGCCTATCTCGATAATAGAAGAAGCGCAAACTGCTCATGAAGGGTTAGACAAAGCCCTTAAACAATCTTTTGATGTGATTTTACTGGACTATCAACTGCCACCATCAACGGGGATGGAAGTGCTCATTGCACTCAAATCAAATTCGGATTTTTCCACGTCTATTGTCATGCTCAGCCATAGTAATGACGAAGAGTTGGCTTTGAAATGTATTGAGATGGGTGCTCAAGACTTCGTGATGAAAAATGAAATTTCTTCGATCCGCTTGAGAAGAGCGATTATCATCGCAACAGAGCGCTACTTTTTAGAGCAAAAGGTACTCGAGACTCACACTCAGCTAAAACAACTGGCTGAGACTGACACGTTAACAGGGGTATTTAATCGACACTTTTTTGATGAGCGCTTAAAGAAATTTTTACTCATGGCTTCACGCAGTCAAACACCTTTAGCGCTCTTGCTCATCGATGTGGATCGTTTTAAAGACATCAATGACCAATATGGACATGTCACGGGAGATCATGTTTTACAGGAAGTAGCACAAAGACTTCAATACAACACTCGAGATAGTGATTCTCTATTTCGTATAGGAGGTGACGAGTTTGCAGTGATTGCAACTAACTTAGCGTCTGAAGAGCAGGTTGACTTAATTGTACGACGTATACTCTCTGCGTTTGAAAGTAATTTCAACATTGACCAGCAATGTATTGAGGTTTCTATTAGTATCGGGGTAGCCAGTTATCCTGAGTGTGCATCAAACTCATTAGAGTTGAGAAAGTGTTCAGATATCGCGCTATACAGGGCAAAAGAGAAAGGTCGAAAACAGGCACAGTACTATTCTAAAGCCTTTCATGATACGGTTGATCAACGTTTACGCATTGAAAGTAACCTTAAGCAAGCCATACAAAAAGAGGAATTCGAATTACATTATCAACCTCAATTTGACAAATCAATGCGACTTGTTGGCGCCGAAGCGTTGATTCGTTGGTATCATCCAGATCTAGGCTTCGTCCCACCAGACGTATTTATTCCAATTGCAGAAGAGTCTGGGCTCATTGAGAATATTGGTGAATGGGTGATTGAAACGGCGATTAGGCAAATGTCGATATGGCGAACAGCATGCTTCTTTCCTGAGTCTTTTACGTTAGCAGTGAATCTTTCTCCGAAACAACTATCCGCTCCTCAACTGGTCGAAAGGGTTGCTGCATTTTTGCATTTGTATGGAGTCTGTGCTTCTCACATTGAGTTTGAAATTACTGAAAACTGTTTACTCCCGAAAGGCAACGCTTCGAAAACGTTAAACGAGCTCAGTCGGTTAGGTATTCAAATCGCCATTGATGACTTTGGTACTGGCTATTCATCCTTATCTCATCTCAAATACTTTCCAATCGATATTATCAAAATTGATCGCAGCTTTTTAAAGGATATCGAAGTTCACACTTCTCGGCAGTTGTTTGAAGCCATCTGTGCACTTGCACGCTCACTTAACTATGAGATTATTGCTGAGGGAATAGAAACTCCTGAGCAACACAGAGCTTGTAACTCTATGAATGTGTCAAGAGTTCAAGGATTTAAATACTCCAAACCACTTACCGTAGAGAGTTTTGAAAAGAGGTATTTACTCCAAAGTTTGGAGAGAGGGGGGAGGAAAAGTGATCCGCACCGTCAGTTTTGGACACCGAGTTAAGTGAGTTGGACCGCCACCGATCTCCTAGACAAATTTCGCCTATTCTTGGAATTTACCCCCGTAATACAACACTGGGGTTTACGAACGAACACCACTAGAAGAATGGATAAGTTTTTGTAGGGGAAAAGCCCATGAAAAGGATGTGAACGAGTGAAAGGTCTACCAAATAATGGGGCAGTTCTGCGTTACGATGATCTACCCCGTCAGCAAGCCGTTGGACAGAAACGAGTTAGATGTATAACTCCAATCCGTTTCTGTCAGATTAGAAAAAGTATGTTGAAGCTATAGTTGTATGTTATATCCTGATAACTCCTGAACCTGGAGTTCTCAGCGCTTTTATCCATTCAGAAACCTTTTCCCCATTAACTTCCTTAATTGGGTAGCTTCGAGCTGAAATAGTAGTCCTAGCCCCTGGACTAAATTCTGATGTGGTAACTAGTAAGCCCGTTGTTGCTTTCGCTTCTAAAACGTCTGCATATAAGCCTTTTATTGTTACTTTATCGATCTTCGACTTATACCGTTTGCATTGAATGATAAATTCAGGGTGTATTTGAGCAGAATCATTCCAAACACGAACATCAACACCGTCATCATTGGTACCAGGTCCAAGTTCAACTTTATATCCTGATTGACTAAAACACTCACTAATTAATTCTTCGAATTTTCGCCAGTGGATTTCACCCAATTTAGCCAAGTTATTCGACAGGTAATTGATGAAGCGTTGATCTAAGAAAGTGCCATGTGAAACTACAGGTTGATGTTTCTCGAATAAATCATTTAGATCGACTATATCTTTCCATTCTTCCCACCTCCCTGCAGTATGAGGGCTATTCTGAAAATGAGCGTCGTACATTTTCATCAATTCAATAAGGTCACTCGCTCCAGTTTTTCCGTACCTTTCCATTGCTTCAGCTAGCATTGGCATAGGATCAACAGAGCTTTGACCGTTTTTTACTGCTAGTTCTACACCCAGTCTATAATGTTTACTGTAAATATTTTGAAGATCAGTAATGTAATCTAAACCTTTTTCTTTCATTGCTCTTATGAAGAACTGTGATTGTGTAAACAATCCTTGTCTTGGGGTATCAGTAACACCAACCTTATATAAAAGTTGGTAATATAAATCCTCGTAATCTTCAGAGCGAATAGCAAGCCCATTACCTTCAGATCTCAATATATCATCAGCATATCCAGTACCTGACAGTAAATCGCACATCTGTTCAATTGAACTAGCTAAACCTGCTTTGTAACCTATTATCTCATGGAGATGATCGGCAAGGTCACCAGGAGAAAACCAAATTCTTGCCATAATTCCTCGTAATTCACTGGAGGGTATAACGTTGCATCAAGACGTGAACAACGCAATCAACCAACCTTAAGCTGTTACTACCGCTTCCATTTCATTGTAATGGTGCTCATCTATTGTCTTAACCATGTCTAGGATTGTGTTCAAAATAGCGGGTGATTCACCTAACAAGTTATCTGCATTATCTTCCAGTTCTATCTCTTGGTTATGCGAGTACTTGTTTATAAAGCGATATACTTTTTCAACATCCTCTGACTTGATATCTGAATACCCTCGCGTACCATCATCTACCAACTGCCTAAAGTTACTTCTCTTCTTAGGGAGCTTGAAGCACAAGAATGATTCGAGTAGTTTTCTCGATAAGTTTGCGCACAGGTATGCTTCATCAATATTCAAATTCGCTTTGTCTTTGAATGAATACAGCTTTGAGAATAAGTAGTGATACTCAGAGTTGTACTCCGTCAACGTACCGCCAGCACTTACAATTTTAGATTTTCGAACACCGTCACACGTACTTTCAATTGTATATGCTCTTGATTTAATTATTGGGTCTTTACCCTTGGGGAATTTATTCTTCTTGAGTACCCAATCTCTGACTAACTTGAAGTACGAGAAGTTATGTGTCATTACAAATAGCTGTTTAGCGTTCTCGCAGTGCTTTTTCAAAAATGAATACGAATGGAACAAGTGGTTTGAATCAAAGCTAGATACTGGGTCATCAACAACCACTATAGTTTCTTTGATATCGTTATCATGCTCTTTAAGTTTTGTCACAAAATACACGAATGCTATTGCTGTTTTCTCACCTTCACTCAAGTTATTAGCCAGCTTACCAGTGCCATTACGAGATATTTTGTACCCTTTCTCTTTAGCATCAAACTCTAGCTTAAGTTCTGTACGCCCCAAGAACTTAGCAAGCTCATCATTGAAAGGGTCTACCGCAATAGATTCATTTGACAGCTCAGCCTCAAGCCTTACTACCTCTGTATTGATAGCTGTAATTTCATCACTTACTTTCTTAGCTTTATCCTGCTCCGCTTTTAACGCCTTTTTCTTCATGTCATAGTCGAAATCAATAACTTTCTCCGCAGCATAATGTAGCTCAAGAGCTTGTTTGTGTGTCGCTGTCACAGCTTGGAAATTACCTGACTTGTCATTATGCTCTTTCACACAAGCATTGATACTTTCAACAGCATTGTTGTATTCATCAATAAGACTCTGAGGGACATTTACAACTACCATAGAAACATCAAAAGGGTCATTTGTTTTCTGGACGAGGCAATCTTCCCATCCCTTTACAATGTCTGAAACTTTTCTTCTAATTTCGTCGAGTGGAGCTATAGCTTTTTTATAAGCAGCTTGAAACTCTTCGAAAAAAGAATCTACAGCTGGAAGATCGATTTCTGGTAACGACTTGCAGTACTTGTCAGCTTGCGCAATTTCTTCCTTTAACAGTTTAAAGGCCTCGCTAAAGTGATTATTCAACGAAGTCAACCTAGACTCAGTTAGCGTACTTCCACAAAAGTGACACTCATTTGATTCATGCTTTTCGTGCAAACTTATACCAGTAGACACCCACGTTTGGACATCAGGGTTTTCTTTTAAAAAATCTATTACCTCATTTACAGCGGTCTTCTGCATTAATGCTTTCAGTGCATTAAAATCACTTTCAAAAAAGTCTGTTTGTATAGGTGAAATCGACAAAGAAATTTTTGGTTTTTCAACAGGAGAGGCAGATTTCGTATGATGAACAATGTCTTCCTCTGAAAGTACTGAGTCTGTGTCACTAACCCCCGTTGGGTCGGAAGTGATTAATTTCTCAAGTGACGTTTTGTTGTAGTTCAAATACTTACGGTCATCTGTTCCAATCACTTTCAAGCTTATCTTGATGCTCTTCGCCGTATCTGAGAGGAACTTATTAATTTCGGCTTCTAAATCACTGGCGGTCTTGGTGGCACTCTTCGACTCCTCTCGTTTTTGCTTCAACTCATTTTTCTTTTGGTCAAGTTGCTTACGCTCTGAGATTTTCTGTTTATCAACTAGAAGTATGCTCTTAACCGTACCGCTCCAATCAATGTTTTATTGAATAAAGTCATTATTAAACGTTCGAACGTTGAGTGGATTGGTCTCGATATTAGCTTGTGTCAAAGTATTTACATTCGTTCCGTCAGTACTGTACTCAATATCAAAAGACGGAGTTTCATACGACAAGCTATTCAAAGACTTATTCTCAATACTTCTAAACAATCTTGAAAGCGTTGACTTTCCAGAGCCGTTCCATCCATAAATAAGATTAAACCTCACAAACTCATCACACCCAACATTCGTATGGTTCTCGTAGATTCCAAACGAACGAAGGCTCTTTATCTTACTGATACCATTAATCATTCGTGTCTATCCGCATATGGTTGATTTTCCAACTATCTCAACCATAGCCAGCATATGGACAATTTCAGTGATACATATCCAAAATCCAACTAAAACAATATATTTCATTCGGTTACTAACAGTTCTGTCAGTGTAGGAAAAAGGACAAGCGATGAGTTCTGGTCTTGCCTTTCATAAGTTCAAGTATTGAAAATGACTTTCTTACAACTTAGAAAGGGATAGTGGTAACATGATGTATGGAATCTACTCCCTCCTTTGCCAATTAGACTTAGGAGAATGAGACCAAGACAAGGATTCCAATATGTTGACGAATAATGTTATCGCTATCGACTTAGCCAAAAATGTTCTTCAAGCCTGTCATATCAGTGTTCATGGTGAATTGCTT
This sequence comes from Vibrio sp. OPT41, assembly GCF_015163595.1. Lineage (NCBI taxonomy): Bacteria > Pseudomonadati > Pseudomonadota > Gammaproteobacteria > Vibrionales > Vibrionaceae > Vibrio > Vibrio sp. OPT41. Next base: position 14,030 of record NZ_JADDYH010000082.1, read on the forward strand.
TCCAATAAGCCCTTAAGCCGACAGAAAATGAAAGAGTTTCTTGCTAAGGCAAAGCCTTCTATTGTTGCAATGGAAGGCTGCTGCGGTTGCCATTACTGGGGGCAACTTGCTGAAAAACATGGGCATCAAGTTCGCATCATTAACCCCAAAAAAGTGAAAGGGTACTTGGAAGGCCATAAAACTGATCACAATGATGCTCTTGCTATTGCTAACGCAGCAATTCAAATAGGTATCAAATACAGCCGACCAAAATCATTAGAGCAACAGTCAATGCATTCTTTAGAGAGTAGTCGCCGTTTCTTATCTCGCAGTGTAGTTTCTTTAGGACAGCATATTCGAGGAACGATGTTAGGTTATGGCGTTGCTAACCCAAGAGGTGAAAAAGGTTTAAAAGCGTCGGTTCAAACAGCTCTTGATGGAGAAACATCAATACCAGCCAATGTCGTTTCCATTCTGTCAATGTTATGGAATCAATATAAAGAACTGAAAGCACAACTCATCGCATTCGAAAAAGAGAAAAGTGCTCTAACGCGTCAGATAGAGCCATGCCAACGATTAATGGAAATTGAAGGTGTTGGAGAAACAACCGCTGCAATGCTCTACACAACTCTTGGTGATGGAAAGCAGTTCAAGAATGGTAGACAAGCTTCAGCGTTTGTTGGTCTTACCCCAAAACAACACAGTTCAGGTGGCAAGGTCTTTATGATTGGGATCGACAAGTGCGGGGGCGTGAAAGAGCTACGCTCCCTTCTCTATCTTGGTGCAATGTCCTACGTTGGGCGACTACCCGAAAAACCAAAGACCCAGAAGGATGCTTGGTTGAGGAGTATCATTGATCGTATTGGCTTCAAAAAGGCCTGCATCGCATTAGCTAACAAGGTGGTACGAACAGCGTGGGCAATGCTTCGGTATGAGACTGAATACAAACCTGTTTTACTCGCAAATTAATTACTAACAGATTCTTAGATTTTACAAAATGATGAAGCATAAAAGGTAAGACCAACCTACTGAAAACCTGACCATTCCTTCATGCTTTTAAAGCTGATAGCACGATGAGGACAGTAGGTGCGCAAAACATCAAAGGCTAGAAGGTAGCCCCTTCAATAAGAAGCCGAATATACGACCGCATCTTAACTTTAATAGCTAAATCACTTTGTAAATACGTGGATTCCATATAAGGAATGGGGCAAAGGCGTGTTTGCTATAGGCAGTTCATATCACCTCTGTCAAGTTAAACCGACAGAGGAAAAAGTGACAAACTTTCTTGTCAATGAACGAACTATCAACAAAAGGGCTCCTGTTCTTGGTTGTCATTATCGACTGGTATAACTGTAAGGTTTTGTCCTCGCGGTTATCGAACATCATGGGTACAAGTTTTATGTATCGTGGTTTTCGAAGAGGAGCTCCAATACTACGGACCACCCGATATCTTTAACTCCGATCAGGGCTGCGAGTTTACTAGCACTGAGTTCACACAGAGGTTGCTCAATCAGGGGGATATGGATCAACATGGACGGAAAAGGTCGCTGGATTGACAATCTTTTTATTGAGCGACTATTGAGAAGTCTGTAATACGAGGAGATTTACTTAAAAGCTTACAGCACACCCCGTGAAGCAGAGCTTGAAATCGGGCACTACATGGTGTTTTATAATGAGGAGCGTAAACACCAGGTACTCAATGACCTCACCCTCATTAAGTCTACTTTGACAGACAGAGATACGCTGCATGGGCTGGTTCAATCACTTAAAATATTGGCTTATGTGTCCAGCCATTGGACTTCACTTATCTAATCCGTTCATAAAAATAAGTTTCGTAGATGCGTAAAGATAGCTTATACACCTTTGATAGCTGGCCTGTAGGTACACCAGAACGCTTAATACGCGGCTATTGGGAGTTGGGCGTGATGAGGTTTCACACATTTGATAGTGAATGCGGTAAAGAACTTCAAGATACGTACAATCGCATTAACCATGGACTGGGAGCTAATGTTGTGTACATCGACCTAACTTCAATGGGAGATGGTTATCGATACAAGTCAGAAATCTTAGATGTTATTCGAAGTGATCAGCAAACATGGGTGTGGTTCGTAGGCTGTAGAGCGCTTTTGGAGAGTTCGTTGGCGGGTTGGTTACGCTCTGCTTTGACGACATACAACCTAGACCACGTTCGAGTTGCTTTTGTGCTTGATAGCCGTGAGCAATTCAACCATATCTTTCAGGATTACTCAGCTCCGTTCTATCAATCTACCATAGCTCTGAATCTCTCAAAGAACAGTTAGGCTTATTCTTAGTTACTATTAAATATTTACTCTGCTCTTTAGCTCGTTCGTATAGATCCAGCCCTAAATGATCCAATTTAAGTAACTAAAGCGTAGCTTTTACGCTCATATCATCGCTAAATCTAACTTTTGTTATTTTTCGGTCGGGTGGCAATTCAAACAAATGAGAAGTTGATACACTTTGGGGCTTTTTTGATTCTGGTGATGAACTCCGAAACACAAATATACTGGTTCACAACTCATCAATATCAACGTCAATTTCTGGGGAGTTTTCTCTTTGCTTAACTAGTTCTCGGTCTTGTTCATCTTCCTCAAATTCAATTCGGGAAGAGTCAAAAACATCACGTCGTTCAACTAGAAAGTCGACATCCGCCTTATCCGCACCTTCCGAATAAGCCCCCCAATCTTTTTCACTTGTAGTCGAGAATTCATCGGTGTGCGAAGTATGACTTGTTAATCCTTCTAAAAGGTCTTTTTCTGACAACAGTTTTTTACTCATAACTTACTTCTCGATCCAAAAATGACATAAGATAGTTTATAGCATAGTGAGCAGCTAGAAATTAGCTCTGAAACAAGGAAAGGGGCAGAAGTGCTTCATAGTGATTTTTGCAACAGGCTGTTGCAAAATTGGGGTTGGAGTTTGTCCAACAGCCTGTTGAACATTCGATGAAGCAGGCAATTTCCTAATTGTGCAGCAGCTTGTTGCACAAATAAATCTCTTATTGGTTTCATGCGCACTAAACACGTCTTGGGGCAGGTATGAGTTGTTGCAGAATCTGCAACAACTGAACTTTCTCATTATTCAAGCAACTATTGCAAATTTTGCAACAGCTCTATTGCCAAAACAATGCGTTCTGAAATCTTTAGGGGCAATATTTACTTGTTTCTCACGTGCTTTTTCCGGTTTTAAGTTCATCATGCAAGTTGCATCACGCAGGCTGCGTGATGGGTTTGTAACGCGAAATGGGGCATAATCGTGCCAGATTGACAAAGCTGTCACGAAGTGGGACATTTCAAATTACTGTATGCCCCTTTCAGTAAAATCTATAAGGCGATCTACAAGACATCAGCAAATTTGGGGAGAGCACTGGAAGACGATAACTCTTCTCCTTCTAACTTTCCTTCTCTTGCTAGGCGCTGTTTGTTCATCGCTTGTGTTTCGTAATAGTCCTGTGCAATAGCTGTTTCAATGAACTCCGCAGACTGATCGGTAAAGTCACTTACCGCATGTTTGATCTCTTCCAGCGAAACACTGAAAAACTCTTTACGGCGATTAATCATATTCAATCGGTGAGTATCAAACTTATCGTGAAGCTTCTTCTCTAGAGTTGGAGCATCATCAGTATGAATCATTGCATGTACATCAAAGGTAAACGGTACTGAAGCATCTCCAAGCTCTTTCACTCTATCCATTGGTTCTAATCGACGGGTCATGCCTATCTTGTAGACATTTTCCCCAAACGATCCAATGTTAGAAATAACATAAACATGACCTTGCTTAGTTTGCTCAGCCATTGATTGAGCACGTTGGTGCTTGCGCTCTGCTTCCTCTAAGTTTGCCTGTAACTTTGCAATCTGTTTTTCTAGTTCTGATTTCATTTCATCGCTAGCTTTTTCAAGCTCTTTTCTCGCAGCATCCAAAGCTTTGTGATAACGTTTTTCTTCCTTTATAGCTTCCGCTTCTGCTTTTTTTATCTCTGCCTCTATTCTTGCATCTTCACGCATTTGTGCTTTGATTTCCGCCTGTTCTTCTTTCTCGCGTTGTTTCTTTTCACGATATTCGTAAGTCAATTGGAGTTCTTTTAACTTTTCTTTGAGATAACGCTCTGTAATAGATATAGCATTCGGTTCATTTAGCTGATTGATTGCGGCGAACGCTTTCTTTATACGTTCTTCCATCTTTGTAACGTTTTTCCACGTACAGTTGGCAATAGCTGCTTCACATTCGTTATTGAAGGCTCTTGCGGTGAGACGAATACTCTTGTTGGTCATTTTCTTGCCTTCGCTTCGAGAGCCGTCTACAGTCCATTCGCGGTAGCAGTGTATCGCTCCACTGGAAGACTTCTCTCTCAACAAGGTTTTCTGGCACTCTTTACATTTCTTGATCTCTTCTTTGAATGTTTCAGATGCATCAAAATCGAACTTTGGCTCATAGAATCCGAGTTCGATAAGCTCAATATCTTCGCTGAATATGGCGATTTGCGTAGTTAAAGAGTCATAAGTGATTTTCTTACTTTTGTAGTCGACCTGAAGTTCACTGATCTGCTCTTCAACAGATTGACGTTTCGTAATTGCCTCGTCTCTCTTGAATTCGATTTCGCGTAAGGCTTGACGCGCTTTTTCTTCTATCTCTTTCTTGTCAATTTTCAGCTGATCCTTGATTTGCTCGCACTCAGCTTCAATATCAAATATCTGAGAGTATTTTTCTTTATACTCTTCGATTGCTGTTGCTGCCTCTGATAATTGAGTTTCTGTAACTGCCAGTTTCTGACTCAGCTTTGAAGACTTTCTTACCCAAAAAATCCCGACAACAAGCAAGATTACTATAGCTCCTATTAGCATGTAAGTTAGTGAAAATTGTTCCATTTACCGCCCCCTACCTTCTCATTAAATATGAAACTGATAAGATAACTAATATCTACTCTCGTGTAACCGAGCAAATGTCACAATAGAGATATTTGTGTGCGGAAAATGTGAGTCAATCATCCTGACTTCATGTGTCAACATGCTTCGAGGCTTTCTATTAGTATTTGTATGGAAAAGCCAGATTAGCAGGATGTGAATGAATTCCTACTCTAATTAAAAATGGGGCACTTCTGAGTTACGGAGTAGCAACTGTGAAAGCTCTGGACAATTATCATTTTCGGAAAATCGAACATTAGCAATTCACGAATAACTCTATGTATGGGAAACCACTCCCGAACTCATTATTACGGTTGATTTAAAACGCCGAGCCCCCATATTCTTAAAATCCACCCACAACGCTACCTTGGCTATGCAAATCAAACGAGACTTTGACTACTACCACAACCTTCACAACGTCATTACCCACGCCCTGCTTCATTTGCTGTGTCAGGTATCCGCATCTTCCCGTTTTGTTCCAGTAACATCACGCAATGACATACCGATAAAGTACCTTAAGCCAAAGCTCAACGATAAGTCGTTATCGAATATCAAAAAAGACATCAAACTGATGCTCAGCGTAGCAAGAAAAAAGGTGGGAACCTAGAAATGAAACTGCATCAACTTAATTCACAGTCGAAGCATACAAAACTCGTCTTTGCTGAAAAGCTTAATAACCTACTCGTACACCTTTATGACGTAGAGGGTATCGAATCAAGACTGTTTGAGGAGGGTAGTGAAGCGGAGCCTGGAATTCTTTATATGCTAGAGGAACAAGTCGAACACGGTTTTGACCAAGAACACAATCAAGTCACCCCGTTATCGATGCTTATCCAACTAGAGCGTGCACCAGAACTTATCAATTCGATTAATGCTCACGGCCTGTTTCTTGCTGAAATGAAAGAGTGGGACACCGAGATACATCAAGCCCACATCTTAGTACACCCTGCAAAAAAAGCTGGCTTCACCAGCTAGATCGAAGTTGGACACTTCCGAGTTAGAACTTCCACCCTAACTCGTCAGTTTCAGATAAAAACTTCTATGAGTTAACGCCCAATAAAAGGTGAAGTACGCAATGACTAAGCGGGTGCATGGCACTTCAATACCACAACCGCCGCATACAAAAAATGCCACGCGTGCTGAACCACTCTTGAACAATTTATTATATGAAGTTGACCATTATCGCCATGATTCGTCTGTTTTTTCACCACGCACTACCTGATAAATGGCTATGTTTTTCTCATTCAGAAGTGTCACTAAGTCTGGTACACATTGGATAGGCATAGCTAGTTCATATCCAAACTCCACGTGTATGATATTCTTCGAGCGAGAATGACCAAGAAATGATTCAATAACTGCGAGAGCATCTCCTTCCCACTCGCCAACTTCAAAGTAGAACTTATACATATCTTCGCTATAGTCTTGTGGGGTGCCACTTTTCATCTTTTGTGCTCTACTTTTTATCTTTAACGGTTCACTTTTAGACATGATTCATATCACTCTACAGCAAAGCATTCTCATCTAGGCTTAACCCTACAACGTGAAAGCTGGCTCTACGCCGTGGGAACTCTCAACCTTGACCACTTACTCGAGCTTTATTGCATAAGTTAACACCATTACTAGACGTACAACCCAAGTATTGACCATTAAACTCTGATGACTATCGCCGCTAATCTTCTTAATACATCGAGATTGTTAGGCTCATGATACATCTGAACAAATAAATCATACGTCGATTTATCTTGACTCTTCAGATAATTAAAACTCTTCTTTGAACCAAGAAACCACAAACCTCGCACTTCAAAATAAAGGCTTAATAGCTCGTATTGCAGCCATGTTCGACGATAGTTGCCGTCCAAATCTTCTGCGCTTGCTCGAAGTAACATTTTCTCTACCCATTCTCTCAAATACGCTACGTCATCTCCAGACAAAGGCTTTCTCCCCACTTCTAAACATTGCGTTACTCTTGAGAGATACTCGACACCAAGTCCGCGCTCATCGTAAAGTACAACACCATCACCGAATCTCAGGGCTTCTTCTGGCACCGAGTCTAAGTAAGCCGTCGGATACACAACCGCATCTAAAAAGACACCGTGAAACATTCTCGCATCTTTGCACTCTTGCGTATCATCACAGAAGCAAGCAACATCTATATCGCTAGACTCGTTCGCTTCATTTCGTGCATATGAGCCGTATAAGATAATGGTGTGGGGGTTATACTTGTTTTTTAGCTCTTCACAAATCCGAGCCTGCAATTCGTCCATTCCTGCTCCTTAATCCCCATAAATCATAAACTTAAAAATAATGGTCGTATTGAAGGATCATCTTCATTTCATCGTCGCTAATAAGTCAATTTACTCATTTCTATGATGAATTTGTGATGGTTTACCTGATTTGACATCGTCGATGCTCACACTCATCTTATGTGCTGTTTTTTTACAAGCTTTAAACTTTAAAACATAGTAAAAAGCGACCACTTAATGACTGGAAGGAAACGAGAAATCTATGAATGAGCATATTAAACGGGCTATCGAGTTAAGGAATAACGGTGATTTTGAGGGAAGCCGAAAATTATTGACACGCCTTCTTAGCAACGAAGATATCGCACCTCAAGCGCACCTTCATATCGCATGGTCTTATGATAATCAAGGGCTTGAGTCAGAAGCGGTTCAGCATTATAACGCCGCACTAACTGGTGACCTCGATGAGAGCGACCATTTTGAGGCTCTGTTTGGACTGGCTAGTACGTACAGAAGTCTCGGTAACTATCATGATGCCGCCGCTTTGTTTGAAAGAACACGTGCTCTTTTCCCTAATGCAACGGAGGTGATGCCATTTTATGCAATGTGTTTGTATAACCTTGGACAGCATAAAAAAGCGGTTGAGCTGTTGTTGAACCTTCTGGTTGACACAACAAGCTCAGAGGACATTTTAACGTACAAACGAGCTATCAAGCTTTACGCGCAAGACTTAGATCGAACTTGGTAATTTTAAGGAAATGAAGCTGTGACCATTGATACGACACATGCGGTTGATCATGTTATTAACGTCTACCTGGTTAACTCGTTTACCAAAGATGACTCTGGAGGGAATCCTGCTGGCGTTGTTTTAGGCCCTCCCTCCCTCAGTACAGAACAAAAAACATATATCGCACGGCGGGTTGGTTTTTCCGAAACGGCCTTTGTATACGCCAATAATGAAACTGATTTCAAAGTGGAATTTTTTACTGCTGAAGGAGAAGTGGACTTTTGTGGTCATGCTACTTTGGCTGCATTTTTCGTATTGGCTTCGCAGGGGTTCATTGAGCAAGGTGGTTACACACAACAAACAAAAGCAGGTATTCTCCATGTAGCCGTCGATGATGGCTCTATTATAATGGATCAAACCAAACCTCAGTTTCGTCGCGCTCCTAGCGTTGATAAAATCGCGGATGCTCTTGGTATTCAAAGCGAGGCTATTACGAATACGGGATTGCCCATTGAAATCATCTCGACAGGTCTACCAGATGTCTTCATTCCTTTGGCGGCTGGGCATTTAGATAGCCTAACGCCTAATTTTGCTGCGATATCTAAGCTAAGCCAAGAGTTCAATACTATCGGCTTCCACATATTTGAACTCTGTAATGAGAAGTCAACCGTTGCTCAATGCCGAAATTTTGCACCACTGTATGGCATAAATGAGGAGTCTGCTACAGGCAGTGCGAGTGGGGCTTTAGGTTGTTATCTTGCTAAGCATGGTATCACTGATAGATTAACGTTCTCTTTAGAGCAAGGACGCGCAATGGGGGCTTTATCTTTGATTCAAGTTACCATTGATTCTAAACAAGATATCATTCGTCGGGTTAGAGTCGGAGGTCAAGCCTCGTTGGAAGGAATGAAGGAGGTGCCGATAAGTTTATCTCACATTGAAGACCTACGACTATGCGAAGCTTGGCGTCGTTATTCTTCGGTGCGCCCTATGCCATCAAAGGCGTAATACATCAGTCTTGTTAGATCACACTTAATTGTTTTATCAAGCGTAGTTCTCCGCCCTGAATCAGGATGGTGAACACCCTTGATGTGAGAATTTAATAGCTCGTGTCTCATTGAGCTCATATCGAAAGCAAATCGTCGTGTCAGAAGTACACACCGCGCCCATTCATAAATAGAAATCTATTGTTCTCCTTCTCCTGCAACTCTCCCCTGTATTTGACTGTGCCTAAACGTCCTGCTGGAGAAGCGGAAAAGTGCGACCTCGCCCGCTTTTGGGCCTCCATGTCATTCGAAAACTCTTTCATAAAACTCAAGACCCCATTTTTTGAATGCACTCCATAAGTCATTCATATGCAGTGCTACGTAGCCTTCGGAACCAACGAACTCTATTTGGTTTCTCAATAAATCAACATCAGCATCACCCCACGCGTACATTACCACTCTTGCGTTTTTCTTTTCTGATAAATCTGAATTTGGAGTAAGAGTAGGCTTTGTTTCTTAAATCGATGGAACTAAATCAAGAAGCTACGATCTGATCGGCTACACCCATCAATCATCGTAGCCTCATGCCTAAACCTCGATACAAAACAACTAACTGGAATCAGTACAATAACTCCTTGATCAACAGAGGTTCACTGACGTTCTGGATTGACGAGGAAGCCATAACTGAGTGGAAACACCCAAAACAGGAAAGACGTGGCAAACCAAGACTGTTTAGTGATCTCGCTATCACGACGGCTCTCATGGTAAAGCGCATCTTTTCCTTACCTTTAAGGGCGTTACAAGGCCTTATCGACTCTGTTTTTAGATTGGCGAACGTCCCATTGGTTTGCCCTCACTATACCTGTATAAGTCGCCGAGCTAAGGATGTAGAGGTTAATTTCAAAACCTCAACACGAGGCGCTATCCAACACCTGGCCATCGATGCAACTGGTCTTAAGGTATACGGTGAGGGAGAATGGAAAGTGAAAAAGCATGGAACCGATGGCAAGCGTCGAGTCTGGCGTAAACTCCATCTTGCGATTGATACAGATACACATGAAATTATCGCCGCTGAGCTGACACTATCAGGTGTCACAGGGCGATTAGGGTTAAGAAAGCGATACCTCTAATCCCTCCGCGTGAGGGGGCAGCTTTCTGGGAAAAAGGGCATCCACGCAATCTGGCAGTTGGCTGCCAAAAGCTCTATGGCTCGAACAAAAAGTGGAAACAGAAGTATGGATACCATAAGCGTTCATTGTCGGAGACCGCTATGTATCGCGTAAAACAACTACTAGGTGCTTCACTCAAGCTTCGAAATTACAACGCACAAGTTGGTGAGACCTACGCCATGATCAAAGCACACAACAAGCTAACTGGGATAGGTATGCCCGAAACTCAGTATATTGTTTAAAATACGAACGATTTAGCTAGCGCTCGCTCTTACGCTGAATTAGGCAACAAAGCCCATAAAGTCCCTTCTCTAAAGTGAAACATTGCAGGGAAAAAGTTGTTTTAGTTCACTTGCCCGATTAAGTTACCATTGGTATAATTAATTGTAAATTACCATTAGTAACTAACTCTATGACACAGAAATCCTATTGGTTAAGTCGTGTGTACATTTGGGTTGTACGGGAGCACGACAAAACGAAAGCTTCCCGATGCACTCACTGTCCTCCTGTTTTCTCAAATTAATAAAAATTAATTTGAAATATTGAGGAGAGAACAATGCAAGGTATAAAACGACGAATTACTTATGTATTTTTTTATGAAGCTATTACTTTAGTACTAATCAGTATAGCGTTTCATGCATGGGCAGAAGAGGATTCAGGACATCCGGTACTACTTGGAATAATCACTGTAGTACTGGCTGTTATTTGGAACACGCTTTACAACACTCTGTTTGAGCTCTGGGAAAAAACATTGAGCACCCGTGGAAGAGGCTTTCGAAGACGAGTGTTACACGCTGTTGGTTTTGAGGTGGGTTTTATAACTGTCACCTTACCCATTTTTTCTGGGTGGTTGAGCATTAGCCTCTGGGATGCATTCCTGTTAGATGCCGGGCTCACTCTGTTCTTTATGTTCTTTACATTCTTGTATAACTGGTTATTCGATCTAATTTTCGGTTTACCAATTTCCGCACAGTAAAAGGGGGATGAAATGAAAAGCTTTAAACTAAGGACCATTCAAACGGCAGACGAGCTAGCAGCTCCAATTCTGACGGACTTCAAAAAAAAATACGGCATGATCCCGAACTTTTATGCCGCCCTAGGTATTGATGGTGTAAGCCTGAGGGGGTATTTAGACTTTGAACAAAGTCTTGAAGACTTTGGGAGTCTCACCGCTCGCCAACGAGAACTGATTTCACTCTGTGTTGCTTACTACAACAAGTGCCATTATTGTGTATCTGGCCATACTTTTTCTGCCAAGAAAATTGGGTTATCATCGCAGGAATGTGCTGATGCTCAGAAGGCTAAAGCAACAAACTTGGGTGATCAAGCTATTTTATCCCTGGCTCGAACGGTTCTTGAAAAGCAAGGACATTTGAGTAAAGAAGATGTTGACTCGGCGTTAGCTCATGGACTTACCGAAGGCCAGATCATTCAGATATGTGCATGGACTGCTCTAAACACGTTTAGTAATTGGGTCAATAACATCACTCAACCAAAGATTGATTTCCCCAAAGTTGATTTTGCGTAGAAAAATAAGGAAAGTCATGTTGAAGTCTCGTTTTAAAAAGGAAGAACGTTATAACCAGCTTCTGGATGTGGCTTTCGATATGGTTAAAGAGCAGGGAACGGACGCCCTGACTCTGATCAGTCTGGCAAAGAAAGCTGGTGTAACTAAGCCCATTACTTACAATCATTTTTCAAATCGCCAAATGCTGTTGTATTCGCTATTTCGGCGCTGTGATGATGAGCTGTCATCCCAAATGAATAGCCTGATTAAAATGCAATCAAATAATTTGCGCAGTGCCATCGCCGTTTACGTATCGTCTTACATCAACTGTGTCGAAACTCATGGGAAAGTTTATGATGATATTGTCTCGGCGTTAAAAGCCTATCCAGAGCACACTGGTATAGAAAGCGATATCAGGGACTATTTCTGCGGAGTGATTGAGAAAATATTATCGCCATTTATGTTATCCAACGAAAAGCCTTTGACCACGCTGATGCAAATTTCGATATTTAGCATTACTGAATCTTTGGGTGTTTATTTGCAAGAAACCACAGAGGATAGACATGTTCTTATTGATGAAACCATCGAGATTATCTTAAAGATTTGTAACCACTAATTCTGTTTTGTAATCCCCTAAAACTACTCGAACAAACACGCATAGCTATCAAAGATAGCTCGAGAGACGGCACATACGATACAAGGGAGTGGAAAGCGATGCATCTGATCCCTCCCGTGTGTAGGGAGAAAGAGCATCCTCGCAATCTAGTGGGTGTCCTCCAGAAACTCTATGGTTCGAACTAAAAGTAGAAATAGAAAAATTGTAGCTGCTTGAGACAAGCCCACTTTAAATTCACATTTCACAAAACTCTGTTGGACTAGGGACTTTTACTTCATCATCTATTGCTTGGATTCAAGTACGAAGTGCGACACCCCTGAAATTTAAAACAGTGAGATGTGCTATTCATAAGTTTTACTCCCGCCAAGAAGTGAAAAACCATGAATTACACACACCTCACTGAGAATGAAAGGTATATGATGTCCGCACTTAGAAAGCAAGGCATTAGTGTCGTCAACATCGCTAAAGAGCTAGGGCGTCACAAGAGCACTATCTACCGAGAATTTAAACGTAACTCTCGATACAACGCCTATCGCCCCAACCCTTCCTATCAGCCAGCTAGAGCGCAACAAAGAGCTAGAAACAGGTTGAGCCGATCACGGCGTAACAAGCGGTATACCAAGCACGATTTCAAAATTATTGACGCGCTTATAATGCTCGATTGGAGTCCTGACCAAATCGTTGGGTATTGCCGTTTACATGGCTATCCAGTGATGAGCCATGAGCTTATTTACCAGCACATTTGGACCGATAAAGCCAACGGAGGCATGCTCTGGAAACATTTACGTCAGTCACCAAAACAGAGACGTAAGCGCTACAACGCCAAAGATAGCAGGGGGAGAATTGCCGCTAAAAGGCACATAACAGAACGACCAAAACAAGCTGAGTTACGCCTAGAACCTGGACATTGGGAAATAGATACCGTGATCGGTCGTGGAATTAAGCACTGCATTGTCACTCTCGTTGACAGAATGACTGGCTACACCTATATCGGACAGCTAGATGACCGAACAACTGCATCACTCAACGCGAGAATGACAGAGATCGTTACGCGTTCAAACTTACCATTTAGAACTATCACTGCTGATAATGGTACAGAATTCAATCAATATCAGGAGATAGAAAACAAGCATAAATGCTTGTTTTACTTCGCAACGCCCTACCACTCTTGGGAACGAGGAACCAATGAGAATACAAATGGACTCATACGCCAATATTTACCCAAGAAAACCCCAATGGCTCATGTGACACAAAGACTGTGAAGCCAACTGAATAACAGACCACGCCAAAGGCTTGGTTACAAGACACCAACGGAGTATATTTATGAGCAGCTACTCTAAGTGTCGCACTTCAAACTTGATACTAAGTGGTACTTATAGTTGCATTAACTCTTTCTTTTTGGCATTGAATTCGCTTTCAGAGATAACACCTCTCTCTTTCAAAGAATGAAGTTTATCAATTTCATCTGCAATATTAGTAATACTCGCAGCTTTCTTTTCTGGGACAATGAAACACCAAATCAAAGCGATTAGCCAACCAACTCCCCACAATAAACCACCCAGAATATTTATTAAAACAATAGGAACCTTATAAGGATGATTTTTCTTTAACGCGATAATTGAAGGAAGAAATGCAAGTGGAATCAATACAATGAGTATAAGCAGTTGCCAAATGCTGACGCCTGACATAGCGAAGACCTCGTAATTAAAATGAAACTAACGGCATAATACCATGAGATAACCCGAACTCTACATTTCTTAATTGTTAGTATGCTCACATATCACATAACGCCGCGTTAAGTGGTGAACAACGCGACCACCGAACCTAAACCATTGTGCCGTAAACACTAAATTTGATTCAAACCAAAACTGCCAAGCGTTGTGAATCCGTCTTAAACGCTTTGTTATATGCGTGCTTGAGTAGAGAGAGTAACCAAGTCATCACTGTCGTACAAACGTTCTGTGGATTCTTGCATACCAAGCTTGCGTAGTAGTTTTTCTGATGCCAGATTTTCTATTACCGCTACACCATAAACTTCAGACACCAAACCCGATTCTAAGGTAAAATTTAAGACTGCCTTTGAAGCTTCAAAAGCGTACCCTTTACCTTGATATTGAGATAGTAATGCATACCTGATATCTGAAAAACTCGAGTCAGGAACTAACTCAACGCCAGCATAACCGATTTTTTGAGATGGCTTACTCTTTAACGCAACAATGAAAGTACCATAGCCTTTCGACCAGTGAGCCACTTTGCTTGGTACGTAATTCTGAATGTACTCCGAGCTAAAAGGCTTTCCACCCGGTAAATATCTTGTTGTTTCAGCGCAAGTGAGAAGTTTTGTATAAATATCAGAATCTTCTGAGGTTACAGGGCTAAGTATTAGTCTTTCAGTCTCGATCATCGAATTATCCATTTCCTCTAGAGCATATAACGCCGCATTAAGGTGTGAGCAGCGCTTGGCTATACTTGAGCGAAGCGAAACTGCCAAGCGTTGCGAATCACTCTTAAATGCTTTGTTAGTTGCGTTCTGACCACTCCGACCGTAACACCCCATATTTGACAGAGTCATAGTATTCACCCTTGTAGTAGCGAACCTTTCTAAGTCTTGCTTCTTGTTGAAAACCCAGTTTTAAAGCCAAAGACATCATTCGAGGATTACCCGACCAAGTAGTTAAACCAACCCTCTCGATTTCTTTAGTTTCGAACAAGTACGATACCCATAAAGGTAGAGCAAGCGCAGCAATTCCCTTACCCCAATACTGTGCATCATAAATAACTACACCAGCTTCAAGCCAACGCGTTTCTTCACATTCCCAGTAGCAACTAACCGTTCCAACAGGAATGTCGTCAACAGTGATTAATTGTAAGTCTGAGCCTGTTAGTAAACGCTGAAATGATGAACTTTCAAACTGTTCTAATGTTGGGTGAGAATATGGAAAGTAAGGGCCATTGAACTTCATCCATTCATCATTTGAAATAACCAAAGAATGGAGAGGTTCCAGTTCGTCTTCCTTGGCTGGTCTAATATCTACTTTCATATCTTCCTCAATACTTCCAGATTCTTTGTAGCAAACTAACGCCTTGTTAAGGTGTGAGGCACGCAATACCGATGCTTCCGCATAACACCTTAACCACCAAAACCAACGCATAGTAAAAATGCCACGCGTGCCGAATCACTCTTGAACAATTTGTTAGCATACTTTTTCAATGCTCATAGATCTTTAAGTGATTCTCTTAGTTTATCCATAGTTTGAATTCCAAGTTCACTACTAACCCAACCGTACTGGTCTCCATGAAACCTAGGGAAAATATGCAAATGGTAGTGATCGAGCTCGTTGAAATGAGGTGCCTCTCCATTGTTTTGCATAAAGCCGATACCATCGGGATTGAACTTAGCTTCTATACGTTTATATAAATCTCTTGCAACGTCGATGATCTCAAAAAACACAGACTCAGGCAGGTCAATGAATGTACGGTATTGAGTCTTAGGACAAATTAAAATATGCCCAAAGTTGATTGGATCATGGTCTGCAAAAGCTATAACTTGATCAGATTCGTACACGATGACCGAGTCAATTTCACGATTAACAATTTGTTCGACTATCGTAGCCATCTGAACTCCTATCAAAGTATGCTAACGCCGCATTAAGTGGTGAGCAACGCAGACCACTGAACTTAAAGTATTGTGCCGTAAACATTGAAATTGAAGCAAACCAAAAGTGCCAAGCGTTGGGAATCCATCTTAAATGCTTTGTTAGGCCTGTTTCACCCTACACTTTTTTCCAGCATTGTTACAAAAGCAAAGAATGCTTTGTCCATAATTTTATCAGCCAGTTTCCCCGAACCATCTTTCGCGATGTCAGTAAGTGTATCCTTTAAGGTTCTTTGTGAATCAGGGTTTATCGGGTCTGGAACTTGGTTTATTGCAGTCATCGCTGCCATTGTGATTTCAGTAGCACCAAAGTTGAATACACTTCCACGAGGCCCTTCAGTTCTAATAAAGCCTTCCTTTTGCAACCAGATTACCAAGTCACTACACACTTTCCACTCTTTAGGGAAAGATTGAGGTTCAAATGAGTCGAATACAGAGTCTTCATCAAACTCGATTCCCGTAATTGCAGAACAGTGAAGATAGGTTTTACTTGGCCAGTTTTCCAATAATTCACCTAGAATTTTCGTAGTATAAATCGCACCTAATTCTGGGTTACGCATTTTACTTTCCATATTAACTCCATTGTTACCACAAAAGGCCTAACGCCCAATTAAGGTGTGAAGCACGCAACCACGACACTTAATTTGACCACCGTAAACACTGAACCAAATCCAAACTAAAAATGCCAAGCGTGCTGAATCACTCTTAAATTGTTTGTTATGTTTAAAGCCAAACGAGCCCACTATATGGTTTCGTTCTTAGAGATTCTAACCGGCTTTTCAGCGAACCTGAATGTATCTCTAGTTTGTGGCCATCAGGGTCTAAGATATAAAGTGACTGCCCTTCACTCTTATTCTCTTTCCAAACTTCTGCACCCAATGAAACTATGCGCTTCGCAAACGCTTCAAATTCTTTTGGTTCGATATCAAAAGCTACGTGGGTATAGTCTGTTTTAGGGCATGGTTCATCGTGGGAAAGGCAAAACCAGAGTTCGCCTATTGATAAATAAGCTCCGTTGTCCCACTTAGCATGAGCTGTGAATCCCAACGTCTCCCGATAGAACTGAAGAGAGCGATCTAAGTCACTAACTGCAATGGTTATATGATTGAGCCCTAAAATCACCGTTTTCTCCCGTAAACATAACGCCGCGTTAAGGGGCGCAGGCACGCAATACAAAAGTGACCGCATAACACCTTAACCACTAAACACAACGCAAATTGAAAATGCCACGCGTGCCAAGTCCCTCTTGAACGCTTTGTTAGGCAAATTTCCAGTTGAGAGCTTTAGCCTCATGCTCTTTAATGAAGCTGTCTTTATGGCGGCAATATACATCTATGTCATTGTTGCAGATTGCTGCTCCAGTTTTCTTTAACACACCATACTCATCGGCCACTTCAGGAAAAGCGATAAGATACTCTTTAAAAGCAATGTGTCTTTGCGCTTCATGTGAACCTGTTAGAAAGGCGTGGACTTGATGAGTTCGTTGAACCCCACCTTTTTGAAAGTAGCGCCTACCCGGGATACCAAACTCACCTTTAGCAAGATAACCTAGCGATTCCATCAAGCAAATTTGCTCATCCAGCTCACTGAGACATTTAACTTCAAGTAGAATATCTATAATTGGTTTCGCACATAGACCTTCAACTGAAGTGCTACCGATATGGTGAACTCCCACCACATTTTCTTGACTTAACGCATTACAGATTAGCGCTTTCTCTCGGTTAAAATCATCAGCCCACGACGACTGAAAATCTACGACTTCAATTATTCTTAAACTCACGCCTATCTCCATTTGCCTAACGCCCAGTTAAGGGGTGAAGCACGCAATGACCAAGCACCCGCATTGCACTTCAACACCAAAACCACCGTATACCAAAAATGCCACGCGTGCTGAATCCCACTTGAACTGTTTGTTAGCACGCTGCCCTTAAAGCCTTTGGTACACGCCAAGATATTGAAATATAGCACGAAACTCATGACTTAAAACACTGAAACCAAACAGACAGCTGCCAAACTGAAAACTAACTTTAAGCGCAAGTTGGCAAGAAGAAAAACATGCAAAACTGCCCGATTTTAACAGTATTAAAATTTGCAAAGGATTCGATCATCGGACTTCAACAACCACGACAAATAGCCAAATTTAAGGCAATAAATCAACCGTATCAAAGAAACCGCGCCAGTGAAATAGCCCGAAAGTTAGAAACCGTAAACGGTGAAACCCAAGCGAAAACTATACATCTAGTGCCACCGGAGCGAACGTGAGAGGCACATTTGATCAGGTGTAAATCTGGGAAAGAAACCAATAAACATCAAAACTTTTGACCTTTGATTCCAACCCAGTGCTAACGCCCTGTTAAGGTGTGAGCAACGCAATACCAATGCTGCCGCATACCACCTTAACCACTTAAACCAACGCATAGCGAAAATGCCACGCGTTGCGAATCACTCTTAAACAGTTTGTTATGCCATTATTCCTCAACCGCCTCTAAATGATGGAACTCATCATAAAGCTTCCCACTCTCCATGAAAGCAGACTTACTTAACTGTTTAAATTGTTCTAGAGTGAGAGAGTTTTTGGGGCTTGCTCCATCAACCAACTTTACATGTATCTGCGCCTTTTCTTCATCAACACTAACATTTAAATTCTCGTCATCAAGAATGGAAACCAGCGCTTGAGCAGAGCAATTTAGTGCCATTTCAAAATACTCTTGATCAACTTCATCACTTTTGAATACTGACAAAATAAACATAAAACCACCTACTCGTTTCTAGACACCATTCTCAAACGCATGCTGCTTAATTCTTCGATTAAGATTTCAAGCTGCTCGATGGAAGTTGCCACAGGATGACCAGTAATGGAATCGCGAAGGATGTCATGAGAGTCAATGAAGAATAACTCACTTTTAATCACTTCACGATAAGAGCTATCATCCAATGCAGACATAGATGAGATATCCATAGCTCTAATTTTTTCTTCTAATTCAACATAATGAACATCATTTTTCATATTATTTACACTCTCATCGTTGATTGTTGTTCGAATTGCATAACGCCCTGTTAAGGGGTGAGCAACGCAATACAACAGCCACCGCAGACCACCTTAAACACTAAAGGCAACGCATGGTAAAAATGCCACGCGTTGCGAATCACTCTTAAACAGTTTGTTATACCTGTTCTATTAGCTTCACGGTGCCCAAACCATCAATGACTACACGCCATTGCTTATTTTGGCAATCAAAGTAGAAACCTTTTAAGCCTGCAAATTTCTCGAAGCTACCAACACTATGAATTGAGTCACAGCGAATAAATACAGCGTCACTCGCTTCTGTTTCAGTAAGCAGCGCTTCAACAGACTTTACGAACAAGACTTCTTCAGGTAATGAAATAATCCGATAATTTCGCGACAGTAACTTGTGAAGCTTTACGAAGTGTCCCTTTATACGAGACCATTCTTCGATAGACTCCCTTACACGCTTGTGTGCTTCCGGAATAACAAAACCCACCAAGCCTAGAACTGAAAGAACTTGTATTACTGTAACTGGGTAATCAGCACCCCGACCAATGTTGCTTTCTCGAATTGAAAGCTCAATTGGTAGAGCAGATTTGCTAAGTAACTCTCTAATTGAGGCTTCAGCGCCATCAGTTTGCTCATGCCAATCAAGACCATAAGCAGGATCTTTGTAAGTACCTAGTACAATGTCCATTTTTCCCTCTAAAGGTATAACGCCCTGTTAAGGTGTGAGCAACGCAATACCGATGCCGCCGTATACCACCTTAAACACTAAATTCAACGCATAGTAAAAATGCCATGCGTTGCGAATCACTCTTAAACAGTTTGTTAGGATTTATGCCAAGGCACGCTCCAAAATAGCTTTGCTTGGGCATTGGATACCATTTCTAGTTCTATTAACCTCTTTCTTATGCGCTTTAGTGTTCGGTATGTTCTAAAATCAGAGCCCACGACAGCAGCAGTTAAGGTCATAGCTAGCATAATAAAGATACCAGCAACAGCATCAGCACTATTTTCTGAAAAGAAAGACGGAGCCCCAAGAATAACTGCGAACAGAAAGAGAAACATTGCTGCACAAAAAGAGTAAAGTATTTGCACTTTATCAATAAAATCAGTTTCGATATGTATTTTACCTTGAATAGGTTTCATAAAACGTTGAATTCGCTTTAGCTCCCTATTATCAGCTAAACCACGCATATAGACATCAATCAACATCTCGCTTTTTTCTGGAGGAACCCTTATTCCAGAGGCTAAACGGAAAACTTCATTTTCTTTTAACCTTAGAAGATACTCACTCGTTTTAGTTTTCTCTGGAATACACTCACTTAGCGACGCTAATCTATTAAAATATCGCTTTATTACAACTTCCTCATAGAAGCTAATTAAAGCGGTGACCATTTTGATGGTTGCGCCTAGCAATGATAGCGTAAGGCAAAAACCAAATACCATCGGGTTATTTTGAACGATTTCTGGAACAGCAAAGTCCATTTTAACTCCTAAATCCTAACGCCCGCTTAAGTGGTGAGCAACGCTACCGCGACACTCAATTTTTACACCGTAAACACAAAACCCAAACCAAACCAAAACCGCCGAGCGTTGCGAATCCGCCTTAAAGCGTTTGTTATGCCTTATAGTTGCGTAGTACGCTTACTAGCTTTTCTGAGTTTTTAACTTTATATCGTTTACCAAGAACATCCATAAAGAAGAATGACTTGGCTTCTTTATAATCATGTGCAGAGCTATATAGAAGTTCAAAGTCATGATGTTCAATTACAGCTTCATAAACGTCGCCATCATTCAACTTTATACCAATATCTTGAGCCAACCCCTGTGGAAATGAAACTGCCATTCCATTTTCGTCTATTACAGGTTGTGGCGTCACTAGTGACTGCCATATGTGCTCTTTTCGGGAAACACTAAAGCCAAAATGTGTAATAGTTATTGGGCGTTTTCCTTGATTCACTAATACGATCTGCATTTGAGGTGGAGGGTTATCGAGACTAGCACTGTGATTGTAAGTCAATTTTGCAACAGTTTTTAGTCGACTATTGTCTTTCACAATACCGTAGACGCTTACCAAGAAACTAAGCCCAGCAACAATCAAAGCCAACATCGAAATAGTATCTGAACTCATTTATTCTCCTGAGGCATAACGCCGCGTTAAGTGGTGAGCAACGCTGTCACCAAGCCTAACCCATTGTGCCGTAAACACTAAAGCTGATTCAAACCAAAACTGCCAAGCGTTGTGAATCCGTCTTGAACGCTTTGTTATGGGGCGACTCACAACTTACATACACAACATGTGCAACCTGTGAGTTATGTGAAACATTACACATAAAAATAACAGTATTAGAGTTACGTTTATCGAGCAATTTAACGTTTACGGAGAAAATAATGCCATATTTCATTATTAACAAAAACCCGCAACAAAATGGTGACCATGAAGTGCACGAAAAAGACGCAGGCTGTCAGCACTTCCCAAATACTGAAAATCAAATTGACTTAGGTTTTCATCTATCTTGTCAGAGTGCTGTAGCAGACGCCAAAACTCGCTGGCCGAATAATAGAATTAATGGCTGTTACTACTGTTGCCGACCATGCCATACTAGCTAAGACAAGTATACAATGGGGCTACGATAGCCCCATAACGCCGCATTAAGGGGTGAACAACGCCACCACCCAAACTAAACCATTGTGCCGTAAACACTAAAGCTAGTTCAAACCAAAACTGCCTAGCGTTGTGAATCCCTCTTAAATGCTTTGTTAGCAATTTTGCTTATATGAATTAATAATTTCTTTAGGTACCCTCGTATATTTCACAACTTCGTCTAACAACTCTGGATATAAGAAAAATGACGAATTCTCAGCCATAAAGTTTGATTTAATCAAAACTGTTTTTCTGTTGGAATTTGAATAGTAAAGGTTATTCCAAATCAATTCTTTTCTCGCAGGATTAGAGCTCAGTTTAAGAAGCTTTTCGATACGACCACCGGGTATATAAGTGTTCTCGTGCGTTAAGTTTACAATGTCTTTTAGGGGTAGTATTTTACTGTCGACACATTGCGTTTCTGGCGAGTTCTTATAACAATACAAGCCTGAATTACAGTATCGTCGAAGTTCCCAAACTGCCCTATCCAGTATTGTTAGTTCGGCTTGTTCTGCATGCCATGAAACTTCTAAATATCGAAATCTGGCCCCATTTTCCAAGCGTTTAATAAAATCTAAAGTCTGCTCTGATAAATTAATATCTACTTTATTTTTAAGCAACTCCAGAGCTTTTAAAACCTCATGACCAACATCATCAAATTGTTTCTTTTTTATATGAACTCTTTCTGTGCGAGTTAAAATTAGTATGCATTTAGCATATTTTTCCAGAGCATGTAACGATGACCAAAGAAATTGAGGATACAATTCAGCTCTATATGCCATACGTGCATGTATATAATCGCGATCCGCATTGTCTCTAAAAGACCTTTGCGCAAATGAATTTATCTTTCTCATCAAATCATTACTTTCCACACCGCCTCCTCTGAAAATTGCTAACGCCCAGTTAAGGGGTGAAGCACGCAACACTGACGTTACCGTATCACGTCTTAATCACCAAACCTAACGCATGGCAAAAATGCCACGCGTGCTGAATCCCTCTTGAACTGTTTGTTATGTGAATTTATGCCTCTGATATATAAACACTTACTTCACGATCTTTACCTTGCATTCGGTTTGTCTGATCGCCAACGTATTTTACACCAAGCTTTTCAATGACTGATTTTGAACGCTCATTTCCAACTAAATGCATTACTTTTAACCTCGTTAATCCATAATGCTTTTTTGAAAATGAAATCAAACTCTTAGATGCTTCTGTAGCATAGCCTCTGCCCCAGTAAGGAACGCCCAACCAATAGCCCAGAATACCTAAACCATTTTCCAGTTTTGGAAAACTAATTGCGCCAATAAGCTCTGCACCATCTTTTAGCACAATGGCATAGACAACACCTTTACCACTTAAAAACAACTCAGCATGAGTACGAATCCAATTTTCAGCATCACTGACATTATATGGATAAGGAATATTTGCCGTCATTTCTGAAATTTGCTTTTCACCAGCCAACTCTGAAACACGCTTCGCGTCAGACAGCGAAAATGGCCGTAATATTAATCTTTCACTTTCAATTACTTGCTGCATAATTTCCCTATTCACATAACGCCCTGTTAAGGTGTGAGCAACGCAATACAGAAGCCACTGCAAACCACCTTAACCACTAAATCCAACGCATAGTAAAAATGCCACGCGTTGCGAATCACTCTTAAACAGTTTGTTAAGTTTATTTATGCACTACCTCGAGTTCCTTCAGTTTACTTTCTAGCTCTTCAATTTTCTTATCGTAATCTGGACCATCTTTGTTATCACTGACACAAACTAAAGCTTGTAAGAGGAAATATAGAGAGAACATGACGCTAATGTCTGTAAATATGTCCATTCGACTACTTAGAATGTAACCAACTAGTAGACATATAATTGCTTTCAAAACATTCGCCAAAGCCAAATAGATCAAGCCAATCAAAGCAAATGTAATCATGGATGGCTCACCATTTTGTAGCGCTTTACATCTTAGCAGTTGCGCATTGATGTTATGAATTTTCATCTTTCTATCGAGAAAAGTCATCTTTTCAAAAACTACAGTTCCAACTCGCTTCAAGCACCATAAGACAATTGCAAATAGAGCTGAGCCCAATGCTCCTTGTACGATTGCAGGTAGTTCAAGAATTTGATCCCACACAACTGATACCCTCCTGATTAACTTTAAATAAAACTTAACGCCCAATTAAGTAGTGAGCAACGCAATACAAAAGCCACCGCATTGCGCCTTAAACACAAAACGCACTGCAAACCAAAACTGCCACGCGTTGCGAATCTGCTTAAATTGTTTGTTATGCGATTTGTACGCAAAAGCTAAATTGGCTAACGAAAACATTACCTTAAACACGAAAAACTACAAACGCGCAGATGACTTTTTGTGATTCAAGAACCAACGGACTCAACATTTCGTAACAAGGCCACCACAAGCGCGGAACGCGACATTAAAGCGAAGAATAAGCTTTTGCTTGCGAGAAACTTAACGAGCTAGGACTTCAGCAAGCACCGGCTTTTCTTAAACTTGCCCTTTCCACACTTTGCACCCGAGATACTTTCCGCGACCAAATGCGATTTTTAATGAGGCAACTTCACGAACTTTTGCATGTTTTATGGTTTGAGTGATTCAAGAATTTGAGTCGAAAATGCTGATTTGCCGAAACCCAAAAACGAATTGCCAAAGAGAACGAAATTGAAGATATATTAAAATTTAGCCTTGTCGCATAACGCCTTGTTAAGGTGTGAGGCACGCAATACCTAAGCTTCCGCATACCATCTTAACCACTAGAACTAACGCATAGTAAAAATGCTACGCGTGCCG
>NZ_JADDYH010000083.1:0-332 GCF_015163595.1 Vibrio sp. OPT41
GGGACGCTTACCACTTTGTGGTTCATGACTGGGGTGAAGTCGTAACAAGGTAGCGCTAGGGGAACCTGGCGCTGGATCACCTCCTTAAACGATGATTACTCACGATGAGTGTCCACACAGATTGATAGTTCACAAGCGCAAGCTTGTAGCTAACATAGCTCTTTAACAATTTGGAAAGCTGACAAAACAACAATTTATTGTTGTTTGTAAAGTTCTCAATGTTTATCGAAAGATAAACACCAAAAAACACATTCAAGTGTTCTTGGCTTTTTGTTTTCATTTTTTCTAAAAATGAAGGTAAAGAGATGAGTCCGGCAAAATCGAATGTCTCT
>NZ_JADDYH010000009.1:0-30814 GCF_015163595.1 Vibrio sp. OPT41
GAGTTCTATCTGGCGTTCGTACTTGTTACCGGTCTCTCAATTGAGGAGCCATCGTTCAATCGAACTACCAGATAGAAGAACTTTAGTTGCAGCTAAAGTCTGGGTCTCACCTTACCCGATTGGAGTACTTATTATCCATACAAACTGTTCAAGCAGATTCGGCACGCGTGGCAGTTTTGGTTTGCAGTGAGTTTTGTGTTTACGGAGCAGTGCAGAGGCTTTTGTATTGCGTGCCTCACTACTTAACAAGGCGTTATGCCGCCCGATGAATTTCTGATTTGAGTCATATTCATAAAGTGGACTATGTGGGATAATCAAAACTTTTGAATTTAATGTAGAATCATCATGAATAAGTATTTATTCCCATTAGGATTAGTGGCAATGCTCTCTGGTTGTCAAACTACTATTGAAGCAAGCCAGTACAGCGTATTAGATCCTGACGTCAACTTTTATGCAAGCACTCCAATAGTAGTTTCGACGTTTGATGAAAATGACTTATCTTCTAAGTTTTATATTCGCTCAGTAATTGATGCTCTTAAAGAACGAGGTTTTACAAACGTATACTCTAGCCGAGAGTTGGTGGAAAACCAAATAACTCCAGTCGCTGCTGCATATATAAAGCTAGAGGAAAAATACGACACTTATACCTATGAGTCTGCAGATTATGGCATGGTTGATAGTGGTTACTCGACGACAAATTGTACAGGTTTTGGTATCACAGCCACTTGTAATACAACAAAACAGAAAACGTTTGGTGTTACTGGTAAATCTACAAAAACAGGAAGTATGGTTTACCACTCTTTCGCTTTACACTATTACGATTTAGCTACTGAAAAGAAAGTACTATTCACTATGGGCTCAACTTTTGAAAAATCCTGCAATAGTGACTTTTTGTACAACTTCCTAATCGATGAAACTATTTCGCGGACGGACTTTGAACGACCTGTGGATTACGACTATAAAATAAAACTACCCGAGGGTGTTCAATGTAAGTAGCGGCATAACAAAGCATTTAAGAGTGATTCACAACGCTTGGCGGTTTCGCTTCGCTCAAGTATAGCCAAGCGTCGCTCACACCTTAATGCGGCGTTAGTCGCCAGAAAAAGCTAGCAATCAAAATCATGTTTCTGAGCTTAAAATTTAGCAGCTGTTTGCTTGGTACATCGATTAATCGTCGATCATCAGAGCTTAGTTCTAGCCGTTTTAAATCCAAAGTTTTGTATCTGTCCTAGCGGTTGTTTTGTTCTTTGGTGCTTACAGAGTAGGGCGATCGAGAGTCTGTTTTTGGTTGCAACTCCGCTCGGTGAGTTTGTCGGCACAAAAGCCGATTTACTCGCTGAAATGACGTTTTCTCTGGTGTCGTAAATTCCACGTGGTTTCAGTGATTTCGTTGAAAGTCCGCACTGTGAGATTAGCTTTCCAAAAGCGCCTTTTGGTGTTATCAGTTCGTTTTCTGCGGCGTTGTTTGTTCCAAGTGGTTTCATTGAATAGCTGCTTTGAGACTACGTCTGACTTAAGTGCATCAAAGCACATAAAGTTTGTTGTTCGCAAAGTTTAGTTTGGCTTAAAATTGTCGCTCGGTTCCTCGCGACTAACAAACTGCTCAAGAGGGATTCGCAACGCTTGGCAGTTTCGCTTCGCTCAAGTATAGCCAAGCGTCGCTCACACCTTAATGCGGCGTTATGTGCTTATGAGGAAAATTGACATGGAAGTGATAGAGGCCAACCCTGATTTGGCCCCAATATTAGCGAGTTATGCGAAAGAATGCCTAGAATCGGGTATTCCAAAATATTCGGGTGTGGAGCAAGATCCGACAGCTTATTTGTCAGGTTTGGTCGAACGTTCAAAGGCAATCTCCGAGTTACCAAAGGGATATTTACCTAGCACAACTTACTATTGTGTATCGAACTCCGAAATTTCAGGTGCAATCCGAGTTCGCAAAGGTACTAATGCCAACGTAGAAAATGTCATTGGTCATGTCGGCTACGAAACTAGACCGTCAGCTCGTGGTAAGGGTGTAGCCTCATTTCTGCTTGCTTGGGTGCGAGACCATGTTGTCACTGATTCAGTTATTGTTACTTGCTCAATTGACAATCCCGCATCTCAAAAGGTCATCGAAAACTGTGGTGGTGAATACCTCGGTAACTACACTGATGAGAGTGAGGGTACGGTAAGGCGCTACCGTTTAGCGCGCACATAACAAAGCATTCAAGAGTGATTCGCAACGCTTGGCAGTTTCGCTTCGCTCAAGTATAGCCAAGCGCCGCTCACACCTTAATGCGGCGTTATAAGGCTTGAAGGAATATGGAACTAAATTGTTTAATCGATTCAGAGTTGCTCTATCTAAATCAAAGTTTTGATGATACCGACATCGAAATGTTATTCCTTCTCGATTCCGGACAGAAGGTCAAACTACTTGTTTGTAATAAACATGGTAAAGCTATAACTGCTCGCTTTAAGGTGATGCAGCTATCTGCCAGAAAGACGACTTTAAACGACATTCCAACATTGGGTGAAGTTGAAGGAGTATCTTATTTTAAAGGTTCTCTTTCTTTAGAAGGTGACTTTGGACTAATTGAAGTTGATGGTTACGATATTCTCCTGGAGCCCACCTTATAACAAATTGTTCAAGAGTGATTCGGCACGCGTGGCATTTTTACTATGCGTTAGTTTTAGTGGTTAAGGTGGTATGCGGGAGCTTCGGTATTGCGTGCCTCACACCTTAACAAGGCGTTAGGTATTCAGAGGGAACTATGGAAAATTACAAATCCTTGATTGGTCATTTGCCTGTAGCAGACCATGCTATTGGTACAAAAGTAGTTACTTGGGAAAAGTATCAAGAGAGCCACCCAGAAATCTGGGATATTATACAATCTATATTTTCTGGTGAACAGGAGGTAAAACTACGCAGGCAAGACCTCAAAGACATCGCAGACACTCAGGATTACAACAAGTTAATAATATCAACGATTCTATGGGGCTACTCATCAGGTATGAGGGGTAACAACTTCTCAAAGATTATCAGAAAATTGCCTGAAATAGACTCTTTATTAGAGTGTGCATCGCAAGGTGTCGATAACTGGGAAACACACTACAATAAAGTAAAAGAAATTAGTGGGTTAGGGTTGTCTACATACTCAAAATTTCTCTATTTTGTCGGAGGTAAAATTGAGGGGTATGAGCCACTAATTTTGGACATTCGTGTAATTGAAGCCATCAATACAGGTATTTATAAAGAGTTTGTTGGCATGAAGCGTATAACTTATACAAATGCCCCAAACCTTTATCCTGAGTATCTGAAAATTATGAACGATTTTGCACTATCTTCAGAGTGCACAGCAGCACAGGCAGAGATGTTTTTGTTTATGTTTGGGCAAAACCTAAAACAACATACCTAACAAAGCATTTAAGAGTGATTCGCAACGCTTGGCGTTTTCGCTTCGCTCAAGTATAGCCAAGCGCTGCTCACACCTTAATGCGGCGTTATAACGCAAATGGAGTTCGTACGTTGAAAATGGATATATTCATAGTTGATGCATTTACATATCAACAATTTAAAGGTAACTCAGCTGCGGTCATTCCTGTGGAAAGGTGGCCTTCAGATGATCTAATGCAGAATATTGCAGCTGAAAATAACCTATCAGAAACAGCTTATATAAAAGCTGTAGGCTCTAATCAATACGAGATTCGTTGGTTCTCACCAATGACTGAAATTGACTTCTGTGGTCATGCTACGTTGGCATCTGCTTTCGTGTTGTTTAATGAGCTTGGTGTTACACACCAAATCGAGTTTATAACTCGTGAAGTAGGTAACTTGACGGTCATTCTGAATCCAGATGGCGAAATCGAAATGACCTTTCCGAACCAAAAGCCAGAATCTGTATCATGTGTTCTTGCACAATTATTAGGTGGTTTATCGAAACAACCTGTTGAGGTTCTAAGAAATAAACAAGCATACTTTGCAGTCTTTGATAATGAGCATGATGTTCTTGAAGTATCTTATGTTTCAGAGCAGCTGAAACAGCTCGCACCATTGGATGTGGTTGTCACTTCTAAATCTAATGACTATGACTTTATATCTCGCTATTTTTGGCCTGCAAACGGTGGTGATGAAGATCCTGTAACAGGTTCTATCCATTCTGGGTTAGCACCTTACTGGGCTGATAAGTTAGGTAAATCAGATTTAGTTGCGTACCAAGCATCAAGAAGAGGTGGTGTTTTGAAGTGCAGTGTGTTGGATGAAACAATAGTCATTTCGGGAAAAGGTGTTTTGTATCTCAAAGGGCAAGTTTACGTGTAGTGGAAATCTGCGTTATAACAAACAATTTAAGAGTGATTCAGCACGCTTGGCATTTTTGGTTTGAGTTGAGTTCAGTGGTTACGGTGGTCAAATTGAGTGTTGTGGTTGCGTGCTTCACACCTTAATTGGGCGTTAGCTTTCAAACTCGTTTGCAGTACCAAGGAGATAAATTTGAAGTGGTATTTGTTGGCTGTCAGTGGTGCTTTATTCTCATCGCTGTCGATTTCGGCAAGTGAAAATATACATAGTGTAAATTTTGACCTGTCGTTTTTTTGGGTGACAAAAACCTGTGAAATCACCACAAGCCAAGTGGATGAAATCTCAGATCCTAAGTTGCTTAGTCAGACTCAATCTGGAATAAAATATTTCTCAAAAATTCTCAACCCTACCGTCGCTTGGAAATCAGGTGATACTTATATAACAAATTGTATCGCTGAGTTACCGAATACATTAATCAATAGTGAGTTTGTTGCTTGTTACTCACGTGAGACACCTATTCGAAAATATGATAAATCAATGTTGCTAAATGCTGAGTTTATCGATGAGTTTTGTTATTCGGAACCGAGTAGGGGTGGCTATTACTTTGAGTATAGAATTGAAACTGACAATGAACAGATTGCCATTGACGCATCTGAACGTGGTCGTTGCAGATATACCTGTATTGTTAAGTAAAGAAAGCTAACAAACTGTTTAAGAGTGATTCGCAACGCGTGGCATTTTTACTATGCGTTGGTTTTAGTGTTTAAGGTGGTTTACGGCGGCTTTTGTATTGCGTTGCTCACACCTTAACAGGGCGTTATGCTCTAGGAGATGATTTTGCTCGATTTATTCAAGAAAGTGGTTCTAATTAACCTCTCCGCGGCTCTTGTTGTTATCGCTCTAGCCCAGTTTGTTCCATTCTTTGCTACTACTCAGTTGGTCGACTTTCTTTTCTTTGTTGTCATCGTCATATGGGTTTTAGCGAAGCTAATGTGGGAAGGTGGTGTCCATAGCAAGACGACTCGGTTAGATGATCCTAGAAGAGATAAAGTTTACAAAATGGTAGAAGGGCATGATTTCGAAAAAGACGAACGAGAGCACTATCGAATGAACTATCAAACAGGCTTAGTTTTCTTCATAGCCGGTCTACCGGCGTTTATTGCTTGTTTAGTCCTTCAATTTCTTTAAGTACGAGCATAACAAAGCATTTAAGGCGGATTCCCAACGTTTGGCACTTTTGGTTTGCTTCAACTTTAGTGTTTACGACACAATGCTTTAAGTTCAGTGGTCTGCGTTGCTCACCACTTAATGCGGCGTTATGTGTTTTGTCTAAATTCATCGTAAATATGTCAGTAAGGTTAGGAGAAATAAGGTGTCGAGTGAGAAAGAAACCCTTGGAAGGCTGTACTTGTGGAAAGTCGCACTTGATAGAATTCGCGATCTTTTGGCGCTGAGAACAAGGGTTGACCGCTTTTGTGAATCTGGGAGGCCACAAAATATCACTGAGTTATATGACGAAGAGCGTGTAAGGTTAAAAACTGGTTTACGACTTGAAGGAGAAGCATTAGATAACTTTGAAAGTAAGCATGGTTCCCTGTTCCCAGACATACATGATGTCCACCTCATTGATGAATTAATAACGGAAGAGATTATCATCAAATTTTGTACCATCTTTAACGCTGGTTTTGGAGAGGCTGGTGTTATCGCTGGCAATAAGAAAATATTCTGGGAACCAATTCTAGATGAAGTGATCTCGGATGCATTTTCGGACAATGTTAGGCGAGACTTTTATAATTTTATTGAGCAAGCAAAAGCATATCGTGATCAACAGGGAGCACATTTTGATCAGCAAAGCTTTTACGTAAAACATGGTGATAAACAACCTGGTGAAGATGGGCTTATATCTCACGTGGGTTGGAGTAGTGCTTTGTTAATCTTTGACTGGGGTTTTGTCGCTGAGACTATTCCGCAGTTCAACAGATCGTTGAATGTTTATATTAAAAAATTACAGCAACAAGTTAATATTCGATGAACGAAATAGCAAACACATAACAAGCAATTTAAGAGGGATTCTCAACGCTCGGCATTTTTGGTTCTACTTCAAATTTAGTGTTTATGGCACAATGCTTTAGGTTTGGGTGGAGGCGTTGTTCACCCCTTAATTGGACGTTAGGTCTAGGTAATAAAAATAGTAAAGAGGTACCTGTGGGTAAGAAATTGGCAATGTTAATTGGCGTATCCAATTACGATAATGAAGCGAGTCTAGAACCGTGCAGTCGCGATTTAGAGTTAATGTCATCAATAATTAATTTGACTCAAAAATATGACGACTGCCTTTTGTTAAATGAGAGCCCAAACAGCACAGAAGCAAAAGCTGCACTTTCCTCATTTATACGCAAGTATCAAGAAGATGATATAGAAGAAGTGTTTTTCTATTATACTGGTCATGGGACCCGCTATGGAGATGATTTTCTATATCTTTTTTCTGATTTTAGTGGATCAAAAATCGAGCAAACGTCCTTAAGGAATAGTGAGTTTGATTCAATGTTAAAGTCCTTAAATCCTGACTTAGCTGTTAAAATTGTTGACGCGTGCCAATCTGGTACAGAGTACATAAAATCAAATAACGATTTACAGGTTGTTTTTGAAAAATCGTCAACAAACAATTTTAATAAAACTTATTTCCTATTTTCATCGTCAAACACCCAATCATCAATAGCATTGCCTGATTACAGTGTATTCACAAAGAGCTTTGCTCATTCCTTACAAAACTTCGAAGGCAAAGATATTCGTTATAGAGATATCATGGCCTATATCTCAGATGATGTTTCAGTTCAGAAATATCAAACACCATTGTTTGTGCAGCAGGCTGATAATACGGAAGTGTTTTGTAATGTCTCTGAGTTGCTAGGTGAAAAATTGGAAGAATTACTACCTTCGTCATCTTCAATAAAATTGGAAGATGAAGAAGATGTAACAGAAGGTGGAAAATCTGAGCTTTCAGAAGACGAAAAGTTAATTCAGGCTATTCGTGCTAAAGCGAAAGATTACTGCAATGAAGAAAAGTGTATGCAGTCTCTTTCAAAGTTAATAGAAACGGTTAAGGCTTTTGAGTGGTCAGTTATATTAAATGAACTATACGATATAGAAGTTGACTTGGAAACTGACTGTCACAAGTTGAACAACACCGAAAGTATAGCTAACTGGTTAAAATCAAATGATGACAACTATTTCGCAAGGCCTACATACAAAGATGAAGAGTACGAAGTTAAGGAGAAGGTCGAATATGAACCCCAATCAATTCGTTCTTTAGCTATGTTTGGTAGAGAAAAGCGTGTCGAATATAGGCCTGTAACTAAATATCGAAAAGTTGTCGATGGTTTTGAATTAACAGCACCGTCTCCTGGCTCTGCATTGGTTGTGACACTTACCCCATCTGAAGAAAACCTACCTTGGTATCAGGTGTTTATAACTTTCGTTTTCTCAAAGTCCAAACTTACAATTTTCTGCAAGTATGAAAGATTGAAGGAAGTAAGTTGGAACAATCGCAAACTAGGTAATTCGCAGGAATGGCAAATTGCCCATTGTAAACTTAGTGATCAGGATGAAATCCAAAATGTTATGAGCAACTTATTGAAGCAAGTAGAAAGTTCCATAGTAAAAGTTCTGATCAAACGCTTTGGGGAGTAGACCTAACAAAGCATTTAAGAGCGATTCACAACGCGTGGCACTTTTAGTTTGCGGTGAATTTTGTGTTTAAGGCGCAATGCGGTAGCCGTTGTGTATTGCGTTGTTCACGCCTTAATGCGGCGTTATGTGCAGGATGTCAAATGAGCAAATATGGTGATGTTGCTGTAGAAGCTACTCACATCGCTCAAACTGGAGTCTGTCCAGTTGAAGCTTGGAATACAGCTGCAGAAAAAGAGTTCAAGGAAAATGCTGCTTCCATCAAAAAAGGGTGTCCAAAAAACGCTTTTCTAGGTTTAGTTGAAAGTGGCTTTGTCGTTGGTGTGCCCAGAGGAAGCTATACAAAATCAGTTCTAAATAAACAATATGCATTAGAGGCAGTTAGGCTGCTAAACGAAAATCCAGACATGCAAAACAATATCAAAAAACTCTGGGTTCAGTCATGTGGCTCCAAGTCTAAAGTGCATAATAGCCAAATGGATGTTGTTGTGTCGTTGTGGTCTCGTGGGTTGCTGGAGTAAGCACATAACAAACTGTTCAAGAGGGATTCGCAACGCGTGGCATTTTCACTATGCGTTGGTTTAAGTGATTAAGGTGGTATGCGGCGGCATCGGTATTGCGTTGCTCACCCCTTAACAGGGCGTTATAAAACTATATGAATTTACGATTACTAAATAAATATGAAGAGGTAACTTACGATAAGTTAGCTCATGTTTGTAAGGAACGAGCCAAAGTTTTTACTAAAGTAAGGTTGGCTGATGTATTCCCTATAAACAACAGCGGGATATCAAAAGATGAGTTTAGCTATTGTTTAAAGTCTCATTTTGATTTTGTTATTGTAAACGATGACTATCACCCAATATTTGCAGTTGAGTATGATGGTCGTCAACATAGGACTGAATCACGTCAAATAAAAAATGATCTCCTTAAAAATAGTCTTTGTAAGAGGTTTGAACTCCCGATTCTACGAGCAAACTTTAATTATGTATCGAAAGAGTTTAAAGGTCTTGATTTACTGACTTATTTTATTGAATGTTGGTTTCTGTGCGAAGATTTTCAACAAGCTCAGCTTATGGGTAACATTCCTTATGAGGAAGATTTTGACCCTTGTTTTCTTATATCTACCTCCTCAGATACGAATTCTAAATTTCCGTATTGGATATCGTTGGAGGCACAACTAGCAATAGAAAAGCTTTATAAGCAAGGTCATATAAAACAACGAGTTCCATCAGGTTGGGTTGGTCTAGATAACAAAGGAAACTATAGGTGTATTACGTGGCTTGAGGTGTCTGATCACGAAGTTCTCCACTTGACGACAGGTATGCATGATCAACAATTTAACTGTGTAAGTATTTCAGAAACGATAAAAATGATAAATATTGTTGAATTACATCAAGCGCTTAACGATTTTCTAGACAAAAAAATAAAAGCAGTATCAACGGAGCAGTTTAAAATATTGCTTGAACAATTTACATCTCGTTATGAGCCGAGAGGTTCTACTATAGCAGGAAGTATTGTGGCAAAAGTTTTATAACAAACAATTTAAGAGTGATTCCCCACGCTTGGCATTTTTGGTTTGGGTCAAGTTTAGTGTTTACGGCATCCAAGTTGAGTGTCGTGGTAGCGTGGCTCACACCTTAATTGGACGTTAGTGCTTAATTGCATATAGGTAAGATTCGGAGTATAAGCTATACCATTGATGTAAATAGATAATAAGGAATCAATGATGCATAGCGTAAGTTTTAAAGCTTCTGTCCAATATGATGATTGGAAAGGAACATGTGCGGCAGATGACGCCGATCAAACACGAATTTCTACATGGCTAAAAGACAATGGTCATATGGAAAAAAATGAGTTTCTTGTAGGCGTGAAGATGTATGTTGGTGAAAATGACGGGGAGCACAATGATCCCGTTTCTGTTACTTTTATGATTCTACCTCTTGTCGCAGGTGAGACTGTTGAAGAAAAAATAGCCTCAGCCCAAGGTCCTGTTGGAGTTAAAGTTGTTCGATTAGATATGAATGCCCATGAGTTTTTGGCATTTTTCAAACGTTTTAACGTAGCCTTTTCACGGTGCAAAGCATTTGATGGCTGTGAATATATAGAACTTTAGTTCTTTGTTGCAGTGACACAGCACTAACAATCTGTTTAAGAGTGATTCGCAACGCGTGGCATTTTTGCTATGCGTTGCGTTTTGTGTTTAAGGTAGTCTGCGGTGGCATCGGTATTGCGTTGCTCACACCTTGATAGGGCATTATTTTTTACTTGTATTTCAAGGACTTAAAGGTATTGAGCTTTGGTTCTTTGTCCCTCAGGCCGTCCGTTCTGAGTAGACTCAGCAAATCCGCATTGTTGACCTAAGTTCTTGAATCTCTCAGCCCGTAAAACATGCCAATGTTCGTGGGTTGCTTCATTGTCAGGTCGTGGTATTCGGTTTCTTGTGTAACTGGCTTTAAGTCGCGTTCGAGTTCTTAGCCAATTAGCATTTTGGCTTGGCAGTTGCCTCGGCAATTTGCCATTGTTTTGCGCTTTGGTTGGAAAAACAGGGCGCTTGTTGTTTCTTAGTTGGGTTGCCTCATTGGGCAGGGAAGTGGAATTACACGCTTTAGGTTGGTCGCCTTTGGCGGTCAAGTTGGTCTAGCCTTGTGGTTTGCTTCAGAAAACTAGTCAGAAATAACAGTTCTTTCTCAAGTAAATCATGTGTTTGTGGTAAAACATAACAAACAATTCAACAGTGATTCGCAACGCTTGGCGCTCTCACTTCGGGTTGAGTTTAGTGTTTACGGCGCAATGTTTAAGTTCAGTGTTTGCGCTGCTCACACGTTAATTGGGCGTTAGCCTACAGAGGTAAGCATGGAACACAGAGTTAAGAAAGTTAGAGCTTACTCTACCGCAATGATTAGTCGACTTATTATTGCAGATCGAAAATTAGCTTTGCTTAATCCCCTATTAAACGATTCTGATTTGATTCATAAGTGGGATCATTCTTATGGTGGTCATGGGCTTGAGTTAATGCGTATAACAATGTATCTAGATATTGTTCGTGAGTTAGCTGCTATTTCATTTGACCGAGGTAATACGTCTCCATCAATTTTCAATATTATTGAACTTATTTCCTCTAAGCCTCTTTTAGAGGCTTTAAAAAGGGACTACTGTAAACCGACAACGATTACTTGGGTAAACGACGTTGACCCCGAATCAAGAGCATTCTGGGAAGAGCGTCATAGAGAAAGAGATTTGGGAGACAAGTCTCAAAGGTTTGATGAGCATTATCACAAGGCAAAAAAAATTATTTAGCGAACTAAAAGGCAAGGATCTTCATCATAAAATTAGGAACGTACGCAATAAATTGGTTGCTCATTACGAAATGAGGCAAGATGGTACAGAACCCCAGCTTAGCTGACCCTAAAGACTTTAATTTGAAGTGGGGAGATGTCGAAAGTTATTTCGAGGAGTTGAAGCCGATTATTGTCGAATTGGTGTTGTTAATTTCTAATGAAGCATATGCTTTAGATTTATTCCGAGAGGATCACGAAAGGATTTCTCGAGACTTTTGGAAACTGTAGGCTAAAAAACTGTTTAAGAGTGATTCGCAACGCGTGGCATTTTTACTATGCGTTGGTTTTAGTGTTTAAGGTGGTATGCGGGAGTTTCGGTATTGCGTTGCTCACACCTTAACAGGGCGTTATAAGCCAAAGAGGAAATATGGAAAATTCTCTAATACTTGTTGCTCTCAGTGCGGAGCAAATCTCCCAAGCAAAAGCGGTCAATGGGCAGCGCAAACAGATTACCCATGCATTACTTTGTGGTTCTTATGGGCAAATGTTTGGTACTGAAAAACAGTGCTCGAAATACTACAACGTATGGAAAGATATTTTCCAAGACCTATTTTCCGAGTCAAAATCTGTGCAGGCTTGTGATGTGATTAATTATGAATCAACTTTTGATTTAGTGAACATTCTAATGACAGCTGCTGACCAAAAGAAACAGGTTAATAAATGCACTAAACCAACTAAAAGCCAGAAACCTCAGCTAACAGAAAAGAAAGGGTTTTGGGCACGTATCTTTGGGTAGGCTTATAACAAAGCGTTTAAGACGGATTCCCAACGCTTGGCATTTTCGGTTTGATTCAGCTTTAGTGTTTACGGCACAATGGTTTAAGTGTGGTGGTAGCGTTGCTCACCACTTAACGCGGCGTTATAGCGATAGAGGCAAAAAATGATTTGGGAATCTTCTGATTGGAAAGAACCTTTGCTAGAAAGTGCATCTAGATTGCAGAAACTAAGTAGATCAAACGAGATTGATGAATCTGAGTTTGTGCAAATTGAAAAAGATGTTTTCATCGGCTTTTATGCCATTCGAAAGCTAATGGATACAGCCAAAATCTCAGACTCAACCAAAAGCTTTGATGTTAGTTTGAAATGTTTCCCTAACCTGAAGCCTGTAGATTATATGAATTGGCATAGATTGGACGAGTTGTATGATCTTAGCGGCAAACAGTGTGAAACCAAAACTCTCAGAGTACTGTGCAATTTTATTGTGCATAGTTATGTATTTATGCCAGAACTAAATGACGAAGGGCACCTTGTAAGTTTTTATGTTACGTCAGACAAAGATCGAAATAAAAAGCTTTACTCAGTTTCTATTGAGCAGGTAATAAACATTTTCAAATTGGTTGGTAGTGATTATCCAAGTAATACCAAGATGGTCAGGAACCCTAAAACAGGTGATTGGGACATACAGTCGTGGTGATATTCGCTATAACAAACTGTTTAAGAGTGATTCGCAACGCGTGGCATTTTTGCTATGCGTTGGTTTTAGTGTTTAAGGTTGTATGCGGAAGCTTCGGTATTGCGTTGCTCACACCTTAACAGGGCGTTATGTGCTTTGCGGCATATGTCACAAACTATGAAACAGATGAGAGTAAAATTCCTCGGAAAATATCTTATAAAATAGGTTTTTCATGAAGTTCAATAGTTTACTTTTCATCGCTTTCTGTTTTGTCTCTAGTTCAGCCATCGCTTCTACCAGTACCTTAGAGTGCGTATATAAAAAGTATTCAGACCCAGAGGGTGTTCATACGGCAAAGAGTGATTTCATTCTTAGATATCTAATTGAACCAGATGCCGACAAAGTTTATGTGCTGGGGAACAATGGTAGTAATGAGGTGGTAAAGGTTCCTGGAAATGATCATGTGTCATTTTTGGAAGCGACTGGGGCAGGTAATGTGATGGTCACTACGATTACAAATACAATGAATACAGTTCATAGTCGAAACACAGTTGGCTTTGGTGGTGACCTGATTCCATCTCAGTACTACGGGAAATGCACAGCCAAGTAGTACGCACATAACAACTGTTTAAGAGTGATTCGCAACGCGTAGCATTTTTACTATGCGTTGAATTTAGTCTTTAAGGTGTTCTGCGGCAGCATCGGTATTGCGTTACTCACACCTTAACAGGGCGTTATATGCCTCTTGCCAGCGTAATATGGGTAGTAGTTTGACGAATAAGTATAATTTTTTGTTTTAACCGTCGATGAGGTCGAAAATGTCTGGGTATATAGATGTAATTATTGAAACATATGTTGGTAAGAATACTACTTCTAGCTCTGGGGTAAGAGCTAGACCAATTAAAGGTCAAGGTTTGGATATATCAATGAATGTTGAATGTTCTTCAAAAATGCGCAAATCCTACCCTGTGGGAACCAAGTTTCTTATCAAAGCTAAAAAGATAAGCAAAGAGGGTGGACCTGAATTCCTTTATGCCCACTACAACTCACCATATAAAGTTGTTGAGTAACGATCTAATGTTAAGTGCAGTGAAGCAAATTAGTGCGCAAAAGACATCATCAATAACAGTGCTAAATTTCAATAAACTTTTAGTAGAGGCAAAGGTACCTAGAACACTTATGGGGTACGACTCGTGGGGAAACTTCTCTTTTTCTCAGGTGTTATATGTGAGTGATGGGATAGGATATATTGCAAGACGGACACGTGATAATCAAAATGCTCCAATTACCATCAAAAGAACAGTGGATGGGGTAAAAACAACGTGTGGTTATCATCTCCAGAAAAATGAAAAGATAGCTTTCCATAAATTGGGTTTATCCGGCATATAACAAACTGTTTAAGAGTGATTCGCAACGCGTGGCACTTTTACTATGCGTTGGTTTTAGTGATTAAGGTGGTATGTGGCGGCTTTCGTATTGCGTTGCTCACCCCTTAACAGGGCGTTATAACTTAAGAATTATTTATTAACAGAAAAAGGGGAAAATGTATGTTTGGGATAATTATATGGTTAGGGTTGTCTATTGGTGTTGGGGCTTTTGCTGCAAGTAAAGGACGCTCAGGAATAGGATTTTTCATATTGTCATTATTGCTATCGCCTTTAATTGGCTTGATAGTTGCGCTTGTCGTTTCACCAGTTACAGCTAAAGTAGAGGCGGCTGCGATTGAGTCTGGAGAGCACAAAAAATGCCCGAAATGTGCTGAGTTGGTTAAAAGCGAAGCTATTGTTTGTAAGCATTGTCAGGCAGATTTGGCATAAAGTTATAACAAAGCGTTTAAGACAGATTCCCAACGCATGGCATTTTTACTATGCGTTGGCTTTAGTGTTTAAGGCGGTATGCGGCGACTTCGGTATTGCGTTGCTCACCCCTTAGCAGGGCGTTATAAGCTTCGAGGAAAATTATGGAAAGTATCATCAAACAAGCAATTGAATTGCGGAAACAGGGGAAGTATCAAGAGTCGAGAGCTTTGCTAAAAACGCTGCTAATCGATGAAACTTGTTCTGCTAAAGCTCACTTGCAAATTGCTTGGTCATACGACAACGAAGGTAAAGAGCAAGAAGCGATTACTCATTATCTGTCATCTCTTTCAGGTCTTTTATCGTCGGTAGAAAGGTTTGATGCTTTGTTTGGGCTAGCGAGTACCTATCGAAGCCTTGGCATGTATTCGGAGGCTTTAAGCTACTTTAAGCAAACTCTAAGAGAGTACCCTAGTTACATTGAAGTTCAGCCTTTCTATGCCATGTGTCTCTACAACTTGGGACGCCATAAAGAAGCAACATCATTACTACTCGAACTTTTAGTATCAACCACGAACAGTGATGCAATTAAAGAGTATCAGCGAGCTATTTCTTTATACGCAGAAGATTTAGATAGAAAGTGGTAAAACGAAACACGCTTATAACAAACTGTTTAAGAGTGATTCGCAACGCGTGGCATTTTTACTATGCGTTAGGTTTCGTGGTTAAGGTGGTATGCGGCAGCTTAGGTATTGCGTTGCTCACACCTTAACAGGGCGTTATGTTTATCTAATTAACTAATGAGGAAATTTAATGGTCGTACTGTTTTCAGTTTTAGGTGTTCTGGCCTATCTTTTCGGGTTTATGGTATTTGGTACAGCAACAAGTTCGATTCATGAAGGTGTTGCGTTTCTTGTTATCTTAAACGGTACAGTTCTCATTGTTGGTGCCGCTATAGTTCATTCAATTAAAAGTAATGGCGTCAAATCAGTAGAAAATGTTAAACCTAGCAGTGATCAAAAAATTGAACCTTCATTTGCTGAGGATAAAGATGAAAGGTTATCGAAGGAAAATAATGATATTAAGCCTGAAGGGCCTTCTGAGAATGTTGAAAATCAAGAAACACCTCGATCAAGCGTAAATTTGCAATTAATCAGCGAATTGAAAGGTAAGAAATTAAAGCTTGGTTTCAACTCTACTTTTAATGTATGCGAAATATGTGGTCAATCCAATACTGGTCAGCTAGTAGAAAGTCACTATGTTTGTAATGCGTGCAAAGATAAGTACTTGTAAAATATAAACATAACAAAGCATTTAAGAGTGATTCCCAACGCTTGGCATTTTTCATTCCATCGTTGGGTTCAGTGTTTACGGTGGCAAGGTTAAGTTTCGTGGTAGCGTTGCTCACACCTTAATGCGGCGTTAAATGCTGGTCGTAGTGTGCCGACAGAAAGGGATTAATTAGATGACAATGATGTTGTTAAGAATTTATTGGTTTCCTGCTTTTATGGCGTTGGGGGCAATCCTGAGTGCTTATGTACTAAAAATTTATATACCAAGTAATTTTAGTAGTTCTCCGATGCTTAAGGGGCTATCGATCATGTCCGCCAATGCGGCTCCTTGGGTAAGTTTGGGCTTTTTGTCTTTAGCGATACTCGCTTTCTTATACCAAACATATTCATTGTGGCAATGGACGCAAGGAAAAGGTACTTGCTGTCCAAATTGTGGAGGCATGGTTTCTTATCAAGATGGTCGTTATGGACCGTATTTCAAATGTTTGCATTGTGGGAAGAAAACAAGCATTTAACAAAGCGTTTAAGACGGATTCCCAACGCATGGCGTTTTCGGCTTACTTCAGTTTAAGTGTTTATGTCACAATGGTTTAGGTAAGGTGGTAGCGTTGCTCACCACTTAACGCGGCGTTATACCAATTTGGAGAAATAATGAGTTCAGTTGAATATGGTGCAATTAGCATCGACACATCAATATTTGATGGTAATGGTTTACGTATTGAGTCGGGGTTGTTTAAAAAGTTAGAGCAATTTAAACCTACCGATGTAGATGTTGTTCTTTCTGATATTGTTTATCAAGAAGTGGAGACTCATCTAAAGAAAAAAGTTAGTGATGCTAGATCTTCATTAGAGAAATCACTAAAAAACACAAATGTGCATCTAAATGTGGATGAATCTGTTGTAAATGATGCAAAAGGCTTGTTATTGGCTAACTCCATCGATGAAGTAACAGCAACTCGATTACAATCTTTCGTGGAAAGTACTGGATTACTAGTCATTGATTCAGAAGATCATCTTGACGTTAAATCATTAATCAGTGCTTACTTCCAAAATGAGCCTCCATTTGCACAAAGTGGCAACAAAAAAAATGAGTTTCCAGATGCAATCGCCCTTCTGACACTTGAAGCATGGGCTGAGGAAAATGATAAGAAAATAATCGCGGTCACCAGTGATAATGATTGGTTAAAGTATGCTGAAAACTCGGAATGGATTGATTGCACTCAAGACTTTGCTGAAGCATTGTCGATATTCCAACCCAAAACCGCGCCTTACACTTTCTTCACTTCGCTTGCGAAAACGCTGGTTGAGGGAAGCGGCAGTCCTTTTTACTCGCAAATTGAAGATAGTGCGATTAACTATACTGATGGTTTGGACCTTGATGCAGATGCTTGTTCAGGTTTTTTCTGGGAACAAAATGACATGGTCGAAGTGTCGTTTAATTCAATGGAGTTTGTATCAGACGGATCTTCTCCAAGCTTACAACTAGTAGAAGTTGATTCTGAACAAGTTGTTGTACAAGCAATATTAAACATAGAGGCTGACGCCTCTTGTTCGTTTTCGTTATCGGTTCATGACTCCATTGATAAAGATTATGTATTTTTAGATGGATGCTCAGCTACCACTACATTTGATTACGAAACAGAGGTTCTAATCACTTTTTCTGGTGATTTTACAGATAGCGATGACTTTACCTCTGTTGAGATAACAGATATTGAGTTCTTGTCGTCACCATCGAGTGTTAACTTTGGTGAGCTAGAGCCTGACTTTTGGAGTGAGTAAATTGGTATAACAAACTGTTTAAGAGTGATTCGCAACGCGTAGCATTTTTTACTATGCGTTGATTTTAGTGTTTAGGTGGTATGCGGTAGCTTCGATATTACGTTGCTCACACCTTAACAGGGCGTTAAGTTTCTAGGAGGATATCGTGGCAATAAAAATAACTACTCAGAAAGTGGACACATGGAAAAAAAGAATCCAAACGGACAATTTGAAAGGCTCAACTTACTTTTGCCAACAATCCAACAAAGTGTGGGTTTCCGCCTCGTTAGATCACCAAGCAATCTGCCAGCAAGTCCTAGGAAAAGACTCAGGCACTAGTTCATTGAGCAGTTATCTAAGATGGGATGACGTCAAAGCAACGCAGTTGGTTGATTTAATTTACGAAATCGAGAAAGCCTAATTACATGCACTACGTCGTTACAATAATTGCGTTAGTCTTGTTGGGTTACTTCGTTTTATTCCCTACAGTGACCTGGGCAGCCGCAACGATACTTGGAGTTCTAGCGTACTTAGCAAGCAAGATTTTCTGGGTAGCAGTCATTGTTGGAGTCGTGTTTACCTTAACTAGGCTGCTAACATGAGCAAAAACTTAACAAGCATTTAAGACGGATTCACAACGCTCGGCATTTTCAGTTAGAATTAGCTTTAGCGTTTACGGCACAATGGTTTAGGTGGGGTGACAGGCGTTACTCACCACTTAATGCGGCGTTACACAAAATCTATTCGAGTACATGCAATAGCTTAGTATCCGTAATATAATTATGGCCTTCAATACACCAATCAAATAATCTAGTATGAAATTTCTAAAAGTAATAATTACCATTGTTGTCGTATACAACATTGCGTCTTGGGTTTTCGATAAAACAAAAAAAGAAGAATGGATGAGCTTTGTGTATCCAAATGCCAATAATTTAACTATTGACAGATTCGGTGGAACATTCAGTTCGCTTTCTGCATGTCGTGCAGCATCGCTAGATATACTAGAAGACCTAAATGCAACGAACTATGGTGATTATGAATGCGCACTTAATTGCGATACTTCGGGCGGCAAGCCATACATTTGTGATGAGACCTCAAGGTAAGTTGCGTGCAATTTGTATAACAAACTGTTTAAGAGTGATTCGCAACGCGTGGCATTTTCACTATGCGTT
The DNA here is from genome assembly GCF_015163595.1 of Vibrio sp. OPT41. Lineage (NCBI taxonomy): Bacteria > Pseudomonadati > Pseudomonadota > Gammaproteobacteria > Vibrionales > Vibrionaceae > Vibrio > Vibrio sp. OPT41. Next base: position 18,716 of record NZ_JADDYH010000009.1, read on the forward strand.
GGTTTAAGTGATTAAGGTGGTGTGCGGCGACATCGGTATTGCGTTGCTCACACTTTAACAGGACGTTAGGCAAAAAAGCGCAACCTTATGTTTCCTGATCAGTTAATTATGTTCTTCGCTTTAATATATGCTCCGATGAACCTAAGCGGAGTATGCTATGAACGAAAAACTAATCTTATTACTAACAAGTCTTGTATTAGCAGGGTGTAGTAGCAAAATGACTGATTCATATGTTGGCATTTTCACTAAAATGGATGGTCAGGAAAAAGAGTGGTCCGTTCCAGCATATGCATATCAACGGGAGTCAGGTCAATTTGTGATTAAGTATAAAACCCCAGAAGGTGATGGGGCATCCACGCCTATTATGGAAGAATTTGGAGATGAGTGTCGGTTTGACCTGAAGGCTGGTGTTAAGTTGTTGTGCTCAAACAAAAATTCTGATTATAGACAGAATTTTTCGTTTGTAGGTGAATATAGGCCTTAAAGTCACAATTTGCCTAACAAACTGTTTAAGAGTGATTCGCAACGCGTGGCATTTTTACTATGCGTTGGTTTTAGGTTTAAGGTGGTATGCGGCGACTTCGGTATTGCGTTGCTCACACCTTAACAGGGCGTTAGCATTCATGGAGAAAAAGAATGTCTCACAAAACAGAAGTTCGTTACTGTTCAGATTGCGGTACGGATACTCATCACGTAGTTGTCTTGGTCAGAAAGCCGAGTGCTTTTAAAGGTGCCAAAAATCAGAAGTTTAAGGAATTTATAGCAGGCGCGATTAAAGGCTGGGCTCTTGGAGCATTTGTTGCCTCTATGGATGAGTTTGAGCGTCACCTAGTTTGTAAAAAGTGCGGCAAAAAGACAGTAGAAAGTTAGCTACCTAATAACGTAGAAGATTTATAGTCTGACTTGGTGCTGAATGCTAACAAACGCTTTAAGACGGATTCGCAACGCGTGGCATTTTCACTATGCATTGGTTTTAGTGTTTAAGGTGGTATGCGGCGGCTTCGGTATTGCGTTGTTCACCCCTTAGCAGGGTGTTAGGTGTTTCTGGGAGATGGAGGATATGTTTAACCAATGGGAAGTGAAAGAGGCGTTCGCTGAGATAACAGTGGAATGTTGGGGTGACTTGGTCTATCTCCTCGAAGCTAGTTTTTTAGATTGGTCGGAATTTATATTTCGAGGACAAGCTGACTCTGATTGGACTTTAAGATCTAAGTTTGATCGGGACTATAAAAATATGCTCTCAGAGATTAGTAATTATAATTCTTCAGAAGCCTCTAAAATCAGAGGTTTGATACAGCTTAAGTCTCGACATGATTTACTTGAAGAACATTTATCTAGGTTTAAGACTAACGCTGTTGGTAGAAGAGGCGCTAGCCCTACGAGCTTGAATGATATGGAATGGTGGTCTTTAGGTCAGCACTTTGGTTTGTCTACACCTTTGCTTGATTGGTCTAGATCGCCTTATGTATCGCTATATTTTTCACTCATCTCTCAAACTTTACCTGAATCTGGATATCACGCACTTTGGGTATTCTCTCCAATAGCGTTTCATGATTTACATATTAATCAAGACCATAGAGTTGAATCAGAAGACGAAAGTATTAGATTCATCCATGATGCATTGTGTGAGGAAAACCAAAGGGTTATTAGTCAGGGAGGAGTTTTCACACTTACGCCTAACGGGGAAGATATTGACGAATTAATCCCTAAGGTGCTCAATTTAAATGGGCATGCACCTGTGTTGTATAAAATTAAAATACCAATGTCTAATAGAGATGACTTTTTGAGGCATTTGGAGTCAATGAACGTGCATAGTGGGACACTTTTCCCTGATTTAATTGGTGCTGCAGATTTAGCAAATAGGCAACTGGAAAAGGAAAAAACGCTTTTGCTTCGCCGAAAATGTGATAGCTTTGCCGATAGGTTATTGAGCCTTAATCTATACCACGAAACACCTAACAAAGCGTTTAAGAGTGATTCGTAACGCGTGGCATTTTTACTATGCGTTGGTTTTAGTGTTTAGGGTGGTATGCGGCAGCTTAAGTATTGCGTTGCTCACACTTTAACAGGGCGTTATGCGCCAAAAATTGGATTCACATCCATGCTTTTGTGGAGGATACGGATTATCTCAATATTTTGACTGCCAATCTGACGATAAAATATTACGTGGCTTCCTTGTGGGAATTTTCTGTAGCTATCGCGAATTTCGTCACAGGCTTTACCAATGTCAGGATTTTCGGCTAACAGCCAAAATGAGTCATCAAACTGTTTTAGATAAATATTTCGCTGTTCACGACCCCAGCGTCGAGAGGTAAACAAGGCTATATCTCTTAAATCAGATTTCGCCTTGTTAGTTAACTGAAATGGTCTCATTTTCGCTCTTCGCTATCTAACTCATTGATAAACAAATCAAGGTCATAATCCGCAACTCCACTTTCTTCACCTTCAACAAGCAATTGGCGTAAAGTGTTCATTTTAGTTTCTTGGGTTTCAAGTAAACGTAAAGCGGAACGAATGACTTCACTTGCAGAGCCATAGCGACCGCTTTGGATTTGATTAGCAATAAAACCGTCAAAATGGTCACCCAAAGTAATACTAGTGTTCTTAGCCATAACATAGCCCTTTAATACCAAAATATACCTAATTATGGTATTAGTTGAGCTTGAATGCAAGTAGTGATTCGCAACACGTGGTATCTTTACTATGCGTTAAGCTTAGTTGAGCTCTGTGCTCACACCCTAATGTGGCGTTACTTTTCCATGTTTCAGCCAATCAGTTATATCCTACTTTAGTAATATAACTGACAAGGTTCTGTCCAACGGCTTGCTGACGGGGTAGATCATCGTAACGCAGAACTGCCCCATTATTTGCTAAAAAAATTTTCGATCGATAAATCCCGTCAGAATTTGCCCTATATTTCCTAATGTCGAACCAGAGCCGGGGTGTGCACATTCTGGACAAAAGCGAGAAAAACATGAACTCTTAAGAGTTTTGTCCAGAATGTATAGTCATTCAAAAGAGAACATTGATTAAAAAGGCTCTAATGACAAAGCAATCGTCAATAGCACTGGCAAAGTTACGATGCTTAAAAAGTTACCAAACAGAACCATTGAAGCGACCTTGGCAGGCTCAAGGCCAAACCTCTCAGCAAGCAGGTAATTCATGACTGCTGGAGGCAACATCGAAAAGAGTAACATCATCTGCAAATGCATGGTCGGCAGTGGAATAAGCATATAAATAATCCCAAAAGTAACCGCCCCTGTTGCCAACGACTGCAGAGTGCAAAGCAGACCGACTTTAAGACCGCTCAGGCGCATATTACACATCTGAGTCCCGAGGGATAAAAGCATAATTGGGACGGCTGTCTGCCCCAGAAGTGCTGTTGCATTATAAAGAGGCTCCCAGATACTAATGTCGGTCAAGTTTAGTATCAGAGCCACAATAGCCGCGATAAACATAGGCATATGTACAACCTGCTTAAGAGGATTCCCTTTGCTGACTAATGTCAGACCAAGACTGACATGCGTACAAACCGAAACGACGAGCAACAGTACTGCTGGTGCTATAGCATCCTCGCCAAACGTGTAAGTAAAGAGAGGTATTGCTAAGTTAGCACTATTGCGAAACATATGTGGCGGAGCCCAGACTTTGTAAGGAAGTTTAAACAACCGACATATTGGAACCATTAACAAGCCAGGGATAAATATCGCAACAAGCGAAGCACTAAGCAGCGGCACTTGGGTCATATCAAGTGGCATCGTTCCTACTGAAGAAAACACCAGAGCAGGCAAGAACATATCCATGTTAATACGGTTAATGGGCAGAAAATCCATTTTAATCCAACGACCAATGCCGTACCCCATAGCCACGAGGGAAAATAGCGGAAACAGTATTCCGATGACTAATTCAAACATCTTACTACCTGTTTTCCAGTGCTGTCTGTAAACGCTCTAAAGCGATGGCAAGACTAGTGTGATTGGTACCGTAACAGACACGCAGGTGACCACACCCCGCCTCTCCAAATGCTTCCCCGGGTGCGACGCCTACTTTAGACTTCTCAATCATATCCAGAATAAATGGCTGGCTATTGTTAGCTAACCCATCAACCTTCAGGAAGGCATAAAAGGTTGCCGGCATTTCATACAAGGTTACGCCAGAGATATTACCTAATGCTTCACGCACCATATCTCTCGAATGACGAAAACGCTTCAGTGTCTGTTGTAAAAAGACTTCGCCCTGCTCAATTGCAGCAACGCCTGCGGCCTGAACAAAGGCAGGAGCACAGGAAACATTAAACTCAATCAGCTTGGTAATCGTTGGCCGGAGAGGCTTAGGCAGAGTAAGCCAGCCCAAACGCCATCCCGTCATACACCAGGTTTTGGAGAAACTATTACAAACAATAATACGATCATGGTCATCGATGAACTGACAAAAGGAAGGGGCAGATGTTCCCTCATAAACATGGCGGTTATACACTTCATCCGAGATTACCCATCCCCCGGTCTGTCGAGAAAACTCGGTTATCGCTTTAAGCTGTTGTTCGCTCGCCATCCATCCAGTCGGATTGGCTGGTGAATTGATAACTAATGCCCGGGCATCTTTCGTCACCGCAAAAAGCGCCTCCATATCCAGTTCGAATCGTCCTTCGACCTGAGTAAGCGGGAACTCTACGACTTCCGCACCAAGTAGACTTGGAATAGCGGTCAGTATCGGATAAGCAGGACTGATAACAACCACCTTATCCCCTGGCTTTAATACGGCCTGAGCGGCAAGCATCACCGCATTGGTACCTGACAAGGTCACTACGATATTCTCATCGGTAAACGGACGCTCAAACAGACATGACTGGTAGTCAGCCAGCGCCTGGCGCAACTGCGGTATACCATTGTTTGGTGTATACAATGTCTGCCCCTGCTCCAGGCTTTCGAAAGCCGCCTGCTTAATAAAATCAGGTGTAACAATATCTGACTCTCCAAACCACAGGGGAATGACATCTTTTTGCGACATACCAAAGTTGGCAATAGCGCGGATAGAAGACTCTTTCAATTGTGACGCAACCGGACTGATGTCGCTAAGTATGGAAGACTGCATTGTTGTACCTCGGCTAAAAACTCGACTAATAAGCTCTAATCTTATCGGTCATAGCAGGAATTGCCTTGCTTTTCAGGTGTGACATAAGCCCATTTTTGCATTAGTCTTCCAATTATTACCTCATTAATAGCGGAATCTTTCTATGAAGAAGCTTGATAAAGTCGATATTGCCGTATTGCAGCGTTTGCAGCAGGATGGACGCTTAACAAATGCAAAGCTTGCCCAAGAGCTGGCAATCAGTGAAACCCCCTGTTGGAGGAGGCTAAAGCGCTTGGAAGAAGAGCAATATATAGAGGGGTATCAGGCTAACCTGAATCGCCGCAAGCTAGGGTTTGGCGTTCTGGCATTTGTTCAGCTTACCTGTACAAAGCATGATACTGAAACAACCAGGATTTTCGAGTCTATTATCCAAAGCTCTGAGAACGTGCTTTCTTGCCACAATACAACCGGCGATTCGGATTTTATGCTCCAGGTTGTCGCTAAAGATCTTGATGATTACAGCGATTTTGTTGAAAGAGAGCTAAGGCAGCTACCCGGCGTGTCTGTGATTAGCTCAAATATTTCTCTACGAGAGCTGAAGTCATCCACAAGGCTACCGGTTTCTCTCTGACACAACCAACCTATGTCACACTTTCTTTACATCTGAATTAGTCTTTCATAATTACGTTGTTTTATGAAAGACTATTTACTTTTTGATTGATATCCAGGCAACCTTTGCAAGGTAATTTCTTCGCACAAAGGTAGACTGTTAACAACTGATACCACTAAACAGCACTGCGGAGAAGCCTATGAAAGCCGTCGTTATAGAAAAATTTTCATCTATTCCAGAAATCAAAAATGTACCGGATCCAACACCCGCTTCCCATGGTGTGGTAATTAAAGTTGAAGCGACTGGCGTATGTCGCAGTGACTGGCACTGCTGGCAAGGTCATGATGAGGACGTTGTACTCCCGCACGTACCCGGTCATGAATTTGCCGGTGTTATCGAAGAAGTTGGTTCAGAGGTGAATAGGTTCAAGGTTGGCCAGCGAGTGACAGTGCCGTTTGTAAACGCATGTGGCTCCTGTCCTGAGTGTAATACCGGTAATCATCAGGTGTGTGGTAACCAGACCCAGCCCGGCTTTACGCATTGGGGATCATTTGCTGAATACACCACTGTTGATCACGCTGACGTAAATTTGGTCACCCTACCAGAGCATCTGGACTTTGTTACAGCAGCCAGCCTTGGCTGCCGGTTTGTAACTTCATTCAGAGCGGTAGTCGATCAAGGCAAAGTTTCTGCCGGACAATGGGTAGCAGTACATGGCTGTGGTGGTGTCGGCCTGTCAGCGATTATGATTGCGACTGCAATTGGTGCCAATGTAATCGCCATCGATATTGATGATACCAAGCTGGAAATGGCACGCTCGCTTGGGGCTGTAGCCACGGTAAATGGCAATAAAGTCGCTGATGTTGCAGAAGCTGTAATTGAGATCAGTAAAGGAGGTGCACATGTTTCTCTTGATGCTCTGGGGCACCCTATCACCTGTGTAAACTCAGTGAAGAGCTTGCGCAAATTAGGCAAGCATATACAAGTCGGGTTATTACTTGCTGAACAGGCCAATCCTGCTATGCCTATGGCTAAAGTTATCGCTGACGAACTGGAAATTATAGGTAGCCACGGCATGCAAGCACATCGTTACGATGCCATGTTAGCCATGATGATGTCCGGAAAATTAACACCAGAGAAATTGCTGGGCCGTACTATCAGCCTAGAACAATCGATTGAGGCTCTAACCACTATGGATTCGGCAACCACACCTGGCGTTACGGTTGTTACAGGTTTCTAAGGAGGGCGAAATGACACAAGATAAACAATCTCCGATTATCGGGTTTATTGGGGGTGGTAATATGGCCGCCGCCATGATTAGTGGGCTGATTTCGAAAGGTTTTCTGGCGCAGGATATACAGGTGTCAGAACCATCCGCAGAAAGAGTGGCATGGTTATCAGACAAATATGGTGTATCTACGGTAAGTAAAACGCAGGATGTCGTTGATAAGTCGGATGTTGTTGTGCTGGCGGTCAAGCCTCAGGTTATAGAAGCTGTTGTAAAACAAATTGATATCAGAGCAGATAGAAGTCAGGTTTTTGTTTCCATCGCTGCAGGCACATCTATCAAAACACTCGAGAATATATTGGGCCATGAGTGTGCAATAGTGCGCTTGATGCCCAATATGCCAGCGCTGGTTGGCGCTGGGATGTCTGGTTTATATGCAAATGCCAACACCGATGATCAACAAAAGAAGCTTGCAACCACGGTCGCTGAATCTTTTGGTGAGTGCTTAGAAGTACAGAATGAAAATGACATTAACCTAGTCACAGCGCTTTCTGGTAGCGGTCCGGCGTATTTCCTGCTTATGATGCAATGCATGATCTCAGCTGGTGAAGAGCTGGGGATGAGATCTGATGATGTAAAGCGCCTGGTTGGTCATACGGCCCTGGGGGCTGCAAAATTAGCATTACTATCTGATGATGAACCAGATACACTTTGCCAACGTATTGCGTCACCCGGCGGAACCACTGAAGCGGCGCTTACTACTCTGCATGAGAGAGAAGTTGAAAGTGCTGTAAAACAAGCGGTTAAAGCGGCATACCAGCGTGGTTTGGAATTAAGAGTTTAAGTAGGCAGAGGCAATATATGAGCTACTTAAATGCATAGTTATGCGAACTACTAATATGCTCCAGCTTTTAAAAATGCTCACTGATGTCCAATTCCTGTTACGGCGACCACCGTTATAAATGGTGGTCATTGTCGTTTTGGGATACTAAAACTTATCGATAGAGTAGAAATCGTCCTATCGTCCTAAATTGAAAATGTCCAAAGACGTGCTGGTGCTGATCTCAGCTTCTATGTGATCACCAAGCGATTCTGTCGTACCTTAATTACTAAGCGACTTTGTCGACTTACACATGACTAGGTGAAGTGATGGAACCATTTTTTGTAAGAAAGTTTCTTACTGCGCTTTGATACCTCAAATATTATCGTCACAAAAATATCAACTTATAGTTGTATTAAGCAATATCAACATATGGTTGTATTTTTCTAATGCGTTGATATTAAAGCAATTATAAATGCCACTTTATGGTTGTATCAACATGGGTTATTGTTTTCCCAATTTAGCAGCAAGATGAATTTTCGGGAATAGCGAATGAAACAAAATATTAACTTTTATTCGAACGCTGGAAGTGACAAGCCACAGCGTAGTTCTGTGGCTTGGGGTGTAGATGTTAATTGGCGGTAGAGGCAATCTCAGAATTGGACAATGGTTTTCTCTGTCTTACTTTTATTTGCGACAAGATAACGCCAGAGATGACTAACAACCCACCAATAATGTGGTAAGTGTAAATTTTCTCACCAATTAGTGTTGAAGCAAGTATGACGGAAACCACAGGCATTAGGTTCATGAACATAGCACTTGAATCAGCACCAATTGAATCAATCGCTTTGACCCACATCAGCGGCGCGAAAATGGAAGCAGCAATACCAGCATAAGCGATTAATGGTAGCGCGTCTTGGCTTGGTAACAGTTGCTCACTAGAGAGCCAAAGTGGTGTGAGCATCAAAACAGAAAAGAAGCCCTGCATGTAAACCAGAGTCAAACTACTGAATGGCATTTTCCAGCGTTTTAGCAGAACACAATAAGCCGCGTATACCATGGCAGCAACGAGCATTAAGCTGTCACCTTGCGTTAAGTCTTGATGTAAAAAGTAAGTGATATCACCGTGACCAAGCATAAATGCTAAGCCGCCGAGCGAAATGACACCACCGACGATACTTAACATTGATATAGATTTACCGAGCAATGGGACACTTAAAAACACACTGATCAAAGGAACTAAAGAGGTGATCAGGGCCATATTAGAGGCCGTTGTTGTTAAACCGGCATAGTATCCAAGTGACTGGTTGAGAACCATACCAAGTAACGCAAGAAACGCCAACTTAGCTAAGTAAGGTCGAGTAATGTGTCGTTGTTTGATGATTGCAGGCAGGCAAAATGGCGTTAGGAGTACCATTGCGACAAACCAACGGTAGAAACTCATCGCACTTGGTTCAATGGCGCTCGCAGCCATCTTGTTCACAATTGAGTTACCACCCCAAATCATAACGGTGAAAAACGGAAGTAAATAAATCATGAGAACCCTATAGCACAATTATTGATGGCGCTAGTCTGGCAGGTCTTTATAATAAAAAGTATCTCTTAAAAGACATCGTAAGCGATAGGAAGACAATTTTGAAAAAGAGCGCCAGAAATCTTCACCCCTCCTTATCAATCGATCGTGCGCCATCAGATGTATTTATGAATTTCGAAGCGTTTCTCTCTAATACAGAAACACGAATTCATAGCCACCCTTGGGGGCAAGTGCAACTGATCAGCGGTGGGATTCTGGAGATGGATGCAGAAGACACAAGATTTCTAGCACCTCCACATCTTGCTATTTGGGTTCCCGCCGGAATTCGTCACACTAGCTACAACCGTAAGCCAATCGAATATTGTTCTTTGAACATTGCCCCTGAATTGACAGCGCATTTTCCTACCAAAACGAGCTTGATCAAAGTGACTCCAATCGTGTCATCTATTATTGAGGACTTTCGTCAGCGAGACATTAATGTGGCGCAAACTGATGAAGACAAGCGCTTGGTACAAGTGTTATTGGACCAGCTTGCAAAGCAAGAAGTCGAACATCACTTTTTACCGACTACCGACAATAAGTATCTTGAACCGATTTTAAAAGCAGTAGAAGAATCGCCGACGGATGAGATCAGTTTGGCGGAGTGGGCGGCAAAAGTGCATACCACAGAACGCACGTTAGCGAGACATTGCCAGAGTGAATTAGGAATGAGCTTTACTGAGTGGCGCTTACGTGTGCGATATTTACATTCTATGGAGTTGCTGCGTAAAGGGCAGACCGTAAAGGAAGTCGCGTTGACGTTAGGTTATAACCAAGCTAGCCCTTTTATCGCAATGTTCAAGAAATACTCCGGCATGACACCGGAGCAATATAAGAACCGCTTATTATAACTGAGCCAGAACGTAATTCAGACCACCGACCACGGCTGCAACTTGCGCATCGTTGCACTCTTCGTCGGTCACCGTTGGGCTGTCTGGGTACACTTCCGTTGTCGTGCCGTAAACGCAATTTGTTACGCCGCCACACAGACCCAGCTTCACCATTGGGTAGTTGATAACGCCAAACTGTACGACGGGTGAACCAATGATTTCGCCGTTTTCATCTGCTGGTGCAATGTGAGTCACTTTTGCAACTGACTCAATGACCGCTTTTTGGAAGTCAGGCTGAGGGTTTTCACTATCTCCAACTGTGTAAAAACCGTCTGGGATCATGCCCTCGATGTACTCAATGCCATCACGAGCGGCAAGCGCAGGACGGAACTCTGTTTCATCGGAGTCTGTCGTCTCGTGCAAATCAATGTGCATTAACACATCGCCTAAAGTTGCAACGAGCTTCATGAGGTTAGCGGACTCTTCGGCAGGGCTATCCTTATAGAAAGAGCGGTTTGGATCAATCGCGTTTGGATTCCAGCGGTTGATCACCTCGTAACCCCAAGGGCTTACGCAGGGTACAACGACAATATTGAAATGCTCTGCATAGCGCTCTGCTTCTGTTTCTACAAACTTTAATGCGCCATGTACACCGCTGGTTTCGTAACCGTGCACGCCGCCTGTGACCAACACAACAGGTTTAGTTGAATCCCAATTGCGTGTTTTGATACAAAACAGAGGGAAGCGTGCCTCGTTGTATGAGAGCGCCCCATATTGTTCAACATCAAAACGCTCGCGTAGGGCATCGATTTTACTGACGACTTCATCTTGGTAGCTACGTTTTACTTCTTGCGTTGCTAACCAAGCTTTACGTTCTTCTTCGTTCCAAGGTTGGCCAGGAGTACCGATCGGGTAAATGTATCCACTTTTCATCTATACTTTTTCTTTTGACTGCTGAAAGGTATCACAAGACTAGACCTGTCTTATCTTTACGGCAATATAAAACACCATTTGGGGTGGTATTCTTTGCAAAATCATCACTTTGATGAGTGATTCATTGGTGTTACATTTTGTTACTTACTCAATTTCATATAAGAGACCAAAAATGGCTGGAGCAAGTTTACTCACACTGCTGGACGATATTGCCACGGTGCTTGATGATGTCGCCTTAATGTCAAAAATGGCGGCAAAGAAAACCGCAGGTGTGTTGGGAGATGATCTAGCGTTAAACGCTCAACAAGTGTCTGGTGTTGCATCTGAGCGAGAGATTCCAGTGGTTTGGGCGGTTGCAAAAGGCTCATTCAAAAATAAATTGATTTTAGTTCCTTCAGCTTTACTTATTAGCGCGATTATTCCATGGCTTATCATGCCATTATTGCTAATTGGCGGCTTATTTCTCTGCTTTGAAGGGGCAGAGAAAGTACTTGAGAAAGTGTTTCCTCACCCGCATCCGCACGAAGAAAAAGAGGAGCTAGTTAATACTGGCGAGTCGATAGAAGAGTATGAAAAGCGTAAAGTTTCTGGTGCGATTCGAACAGACTTTATCCTTTCAGCAGAGATCATTGTGATTGCGTTAGGTACCGTGACAGGAGCCAGTCTTGTTACGCAAATTTTAGTTGTCAGTTTAATTGCAGTGATTATGACGGTTGGAGTTTATGGACTAGTCGCTGGGATTGTGAAGCTAGATGATTTAGGCCTTTACCTTGAAAGTCGCTCAAACGGTAAAGGTTGGGTGGCGAAAGTCGGAGGGGCCTTGGTCGCTTTTGCACCAAAGTTGATGAAGTTATTAACCATTGTAGGAACTGCAGCGATGTTTTTGGTGGGTGGGGGAATTGTGGTGCACAACGTGCCCGCCATTCATCACTTTGTAGAGCCGATTATTATGAATTTTAGTGGTCATTCGGTTGCTACAGCCATTTTGCCTATTTTATTGAACGGTATTATCGGCTTTGTGGCGGGGTTGGTTGT
>NZ_JADDYH010000009.1:30868-75211 GCF_015163595.1 Vibrio sp. OPT41
GGTGGCGGTATGGACGATGGTTGAAAAGCTTCGTGGTCAATAATCACATCTAAAACATGAGACGATAATAACAAGGGTCATGACTTCTTTTTACAAAAAGCATGACCCTGTTTTATATGTGAAATGTCAGTAAAGTACTTACTTCACTTTCCACTCGATCTGTTCATTTGCTCGAATAGGCACAACGATATCATTGCCAAATGGCATCGTTTCTGGCACATCCCAAGCGGATTTTTCTAACGTTACTGTATCTGTGTTACGTGCAATGCCGTAAAAATCAGGACCGTTGAAGCTTGCGAAAGCTTCCAAGTTTTCCAACTTGCCTTCTTTTTCGAAGACTTCTGCATAAAGCTCTAGCGCAGCGTGTGCAGTGTAAGAACCAGCACAACCGCAAGCCGATTCTTTTGCCCCTTTCGCATGTGGCGCTGAGTCTGTACCTAGGAAAAACTTCTTGCTACCACTAGTTGCTGCTTCGATCAGCGCTTGCTGGTGGGTTCCGCGCTTAAGAATTGGCAAACAGTAGAAATGAGGTTTAATACCACCCACAAGCATGTGGTTACGGTTGAAAAGAAGGTGGTGGGCAGTGATGGTAGCCGCTACGTTGTCTGAGGCGTTGTTAACGAAGTTTGCTGCGTCGGCGGTGGTGATATGTTCTAGTACGATTTTAAGATTAGGGAAATCATTGACGATAGGAGCGAGGACGGTATCAAGGAATTCTTTTTCTCGGTCGAAGATATCAACATCGTGATGTGTTACTTCGCCATGAACCAGAAGTAACATTCCGACTTCTTCCATCGCTTCTAAAACGTGATAAATGTTCTTCGCATTGGTCACACCGGAATCTGAGTTTGTTGTGGCGCCAGCAGGATAGAGCTTGGCAGCAACAATGTGTCCGGTTGCTTTAGCCTTACGTATTTCGTCTGGTGTCGTGTTATCTGTAAGGTAAAGCGCCATTAAAGGCTTAAACTGTTCGCCATGTTGCTCTTTGAGAATTCGGTCACGGTAGGCTAGGGCGAGCTCAGTTGTAGTAACAGGTGGGACGGTATTTGGCATAATCAGCGCACGGCCATTGTAGCGGCTGATGTCGCGAACGGTGTCTTTAAGAACTTCCCCATCGCGTAAGTGAACGTGCCAGTCGTCAGGACGAGTGATAGTCAGTGTTGTCATTAATTGCTCCCACCATTGAAAAGTTGTCTGATTGGAGCCTAAGCGCCGTATTTGCTTTTGAGCAAACGCTTGCGCTTAGGCGACAGGATGATAGAGGAATTGCCCTCATATTTCATCCCATTTTTCAATTTTATAAAGAGTGAGAGTGTAAGTGGTTACTTCATTGTTAACCAAAGCGCGTGGATCGTACCTGGTAGAAAGAAGAAACACGTCAATATTAGATTAATCAAAAAGTCTTTATTTAGACCTTTCTCCATAAACACCGCGACAGGCGGAAGAAAGATACATAACAAAATCAGAACCAGTTTTCTTGTATCCATAATTAAGCTCCAAATCGATAAATGGGAGTAGTGATAACTTGGGTGAATTATGTGTGTCGTATCACACTTTATCAAACGGTATTTGGTCAGAACGGTGTTAAAAAACGCGAATATTGAGTGTAGTAAATACTTGTCACTAAAACCAAATTTATAAGAATATGGTTTCGAGAAAGTTGAAATGGATGAAGAGGCAGCAGACTCTGCAACTTAATGTGATTTGAGTATACAATACCGCAACAAATAAAAAACACCCGTAGGAAGAAGGCTATGTCGCAACCCGTTTTATCCCAAATTAATGTTTTTCCGGTTAAGTCAGTTGGCGGATTATCGCTGTCGTCCGTATGGGTTGAGAAGCAAGGATTGAGCTTCGATCGTCGCTTTATGATTGCGAAAGCTGATGGCTCGATGATCACTGCGCGAAAGTATCCGCAAATGGTAACCATTAAGTCTGCCTTATTGTCCGATGGAGTGGTGTTTAGTAGTTTGGGTATGGAGCCACTTAAAATCCGTTACCAAGATTTCAAAATGCAGGAGACACCTGCAACGGTTTGGAAAGATACGTTTACTGCCTATACCACGACAGATGATGCAGATGACTGGTTTAGTCGTGTGTTGGGGCAGCGCGTTGAGTTGTTGTTTAGTGGTGAGCAATCGAATCGTGTCCGTGAAAAGCTAGGTCAAAACGTCAGTTTTGCTGATGGTTATCCGGTTTTAGTGATCAGCCAAGCTTCACTTGATGAGCTGAACCGAAGAAGTTCAGAGCTACACTCAATGGATCAGTTTCGTACTAACTTAGTTGTCTCTGATACTAAGCCATTTGAAGAAGATTCATGGAAGCGCATACGAATCGGTGAGGTAGAGTTTGAGTCTCTCAAACCTTGCGAGCGCTGTATCCTGACTACGGTGAATACCCAAAGAGGCACATTCCGTGAGAGCAAAGAGCCGCTCAAAACCTTGCAACAGTTCCGTGCAAACGGTGTCGGTGGTGTGTTCTTTGGCCAGAATCTTGTCGCGCGAAATGAAGGCATTATTCGTCAAGGCGATAAAGTTGAAGTATTGGAGTACAAAGAGCCGGAGTTTTACGCAGATAACTCGCCAGTGCGCATGAAGCTTACATGTGTTGAGCGTGAAGAAATTGCCCAAGACTTTGTGACCTTATGGTTAGAGCCAAACAAAGGTTCGTTGCCTAATTACTTGCCAGGACAACACCTGCCAATAGAGGTGAATATTGATGGTAAGAAAGTGGGTCGACGCTATACCTTGTCATCCAGTCCTTCTCGCCCGGGTCGTTATGCTATTTCTGTAAAGCGTATCGCGGGTGGAAGAGTCTCTAACTCACTCTTAGACAACTTACAAGTCGGTGATGTTTTAGAGGCAGAACAACCTGACGGTCAGTTCCACCTTAAAACGCATGAAGCGCAGCCTCTGCTGTTACTCTCTGCGGGTAGCGGAGTAACGCCAATGTTATCAATGGTGCGTTACTTAGCGGATCACAATCAGTTGGATAACGTGGTTTTCTACCATCAATGTCGCACCGAGAATGATATTCCTTGTCGCTCAGAGTTGGAGCAGTTAAAGCGTGAGCACCCAGGGCTAGAAGTAAAAGTCTGTTTAACGCAACCTGCTGTTGATTGGTTTGGTTTGAAAGGGCGTTTAAGTTTGTCACACATTAAGCAAATCAAAGATGTTGAACAGCGGCAGGTGTTTGTGTGTGGCCCGGATGGCTTTATGGATAAAGCAAAAAGTCTTCTACTAAGAAAAGGGCTGTCAGAGGAAAACTACCATCAAGAAGCGTTTGGAGTTTCTTCTCTTACGTCAAAGCCAGAGAAAAGTCTCGCTATTGACTTTAATGGAACTAAAGTCGTAGGCAACAACCAAAAAACGTTGTTAGATCAGCTCGAAGATGCTGGGAAGGTCATCAGCAATAGCTGTCGTGCTGGCTTATGTGGCGCGTGTAAGGTTCAGCTTACGTCGGGTCAAGTACATCATCCGGACGTGCCCGCGTTGACTGATGAGGAGCGTGCAATGGGAACCGTATTGGCGTGTTGTGCTGTGCCAGAGACGGACGTAACAGTAACCAACTAGGCGAGAGCAACTTTGTCCTTCGACAAAAACTGTTCCTAGACAAAAAAACGCTGCTATTTTTAGCAGCGTTTTGAGTTTTAAAGAGAGCTGAAAATATCGCTTAGTCGTAAATCGTCGGGATTGGCTGGCGTTTGTGCTGTGTTGCTTTGTAAATCGCTACCAGACGGTCACTCACTTGCTGTGGAACAGGTTTGCCCTCTAAGAAGTCGTCGATTTGCTCGTAAGTTAGGCTTAGGGCATCTTCATCTGCTTTTTGTGGAGCAAGCTCTTCTAAGTCTGCTGTTGGCACTTTCTTCACTAGTTGCTCAGGTGCACCCAATGTAGCAGCCACTTCACGAACTTGGCGCTTACTTAATCCGAACAATGGTGCCATGTCACAAGCACCATCACCAAATTTAGTGTAGAAACCAGTGATGTTTTCTGCTGAGTGATCAGTACCAAGAACAAGGCCGCCTACGTAGCCCGCGATCTCGTATTGAGCAACCATGCGAGCACGCGCTTTTACATTGCCTTTTACGAAGTCGACTTTTGCTGCATCAGTTGGTAGAAGGTCTGTGCCTTCTAATGCAACGTGAGAAGCCGAATGAAGCCCGTCAACACCTGCTTTGATGTTCACCGATACAGAATGGGTTGGCTGGATAAAAGACAGAGCGAGCTGAGCCTCATCTTCATCTTTTTGCTCCCCGTAAGGCAGGCGAACTGCGATAAATTGGTAGCTATTGTTGCCCGCTTCTTCGTTTAGTTGGTCTACAGCCAACTGAGCTAAACGACCACATGTCGTTGAGTCAACGCCACCGCTGATGCCAAGAACAAGAGACTTACAGCCCGCTTCTTGCAATTTACGCTTAATAAAAGCGACACGGCGTTCAATTTCAAAATGCGGATCAATTGAAGGGAGTACGCGCATTTCGTCACGGATGGATTGTTCCATTTAGGGTTCCTTTTCCTGCAAATATTTCAGACTCTAAAGCGCATTTGCTCAAATGGTGATAAACCATACAGTTGAGGCTCATTAAACGCGACTTTAGGGTCAAAAGCTGTAAAGATTAGTAGTATCATACCGAAATCATCAGATTAGAAAACTCTCTTCAACCAGGTAATCACCGGATATGAAAAAAATCGCCATTTTTGGTAGTGCATTTAACCCACCTAGTTTAGGGCATAAAAGTGTTATTGAGTCTTTGAGCCACTTTGATCTTGTGCTACTTGAGCCAAGCATTGCACACGCTTGGGGCAAGAACATGCTTGATTACCCAACTCGGTGCAAAATGGTTGACGCGTTCATCAAAGATATGGGGCTTTCTAATGTTCAGCGTTCTGATGCAGAGCAAGCTTTATACCAACCTGGACAAAGTGTGACGACCTATGCGTTGTTAGAAAAAATTCAAGAAATTTACCCAACTGCCGATATAACTTTTGTCATTGGTCCTGATAATTTCTTCAAATTTGCTAAATTTAGTAGAGCTGAAGAGATTACGGAACGTTGGACTGTTATGGCATGTCCTGAAAAAGTAAAAGTCAGAAGCACAGATATTCGCAAAGCATTGGCCGAGGGTGAAGAGATCGGCGCCTATACAACACCTTCCGTACGTGATTTATTACTTAGTAAAGGCTTATACAGAGAAACATTGTCTGGGAACTGAGAGGTCAGATTTTCATGGTCAGAGTCGTTTTATTTAGTGCATGTGCGCTGCTTGTGGTGACACAAGCTCATTCCGCGTGTAACTATTTTTCTGATCGTTCCGTGGTGTTTGAAGATAACACGCTTCCAATCTGTGAAGAAATTTTAGATTCCATCGGCGTGTTAAGTACTGAAGCATTGATTTGGTATGCAGCGGAAGCGAAGCTTGAAGGACCAACAGAAAACTATTGGGAGGAGTGGGCGATTAAGCCGGAAGACACCCCACTTCTAACTCAAAACTTAGAAAAGAATTACTTTGGTCTTGGTTTTTGGATGCCGGAAGAGCTCCGAGACGAAGAGAGTAAAATGGATACAGAAGAGTGGCTTCGTAGTCACGGGTTGATGTTCAGCGTTGGTTTTGGTGATAAATCCGACGGACAGCCAAGAATGCGGTTTGATTATCGTTGGCACGAATATTATGACGCTGACTGGATGATGCAGATAGAAGTACCTTTCTAGACACCTCAAGCAAATGAAAAAAGGGCGTACATTATCAATGTACGCCCTTTTTGCTTTTACTTGAATCTCTACTTTCTGTATCCGTAACTCTACGTAATGCTGAAAACGTAGCTTGTTAAAGAGCAAGTTATAGCGCTTCTCCAAAGACTAAAAAGCAAAGCTGTTCATATTCTTCGGTGTTACCAGCAAAAAGAGAGTCAACAATTTGCTCTTCCTTCTTCCCCGACAGTTTCATTTTTCTTGCTTCACGTAGTGTTAGTACCAAGCAAAGCTCTTTAGAAATATTAATGTCACAGCCAGGAGTCCATTGATTGATGGTTCTCGTTAACGTTGAGTGCGCTAGTTTAGGAGACAGCGTCAATACTTCATGTCTTACTACTGTCAGTAGATCGGTTTGCAGATCCGAGCGTTCGGCAGTTGTTGCTAGCTTCTCGACGAGCGCTTTTAGTAGCGGTGAAGGCTTCACAAAGCCCGCTTGTTGTGAGAAGTCGTCATTTAAACGCACAGAAAAATCACAACGATATACACGAGAATTAGGTAAAAAGGTGAGGGAGCTCAAACATCCTTGAGGAATCCAAAAATATTGGCCTGGTTCAATGGCATACTCCTGCTTACCCAATTTAATGACGGCTAACCCTTCGATGACAGACAATAGACTGTGCTTCAGTGCTTTTTTACGCGCAGCTACATCAAGAAAGGGGTATTTAGCGTCGTGAAATTCAATTGCGTAGTTCATTATGAGTACCAGTGTTTTTTGGCGCTAAGGGTAACGTTAAACCCATACGATTCCAACCTGCTGAGAGAATTTTTTAGCATGATAAATGGTGGCTTAACTGGTATGACCATGTTAAAAGTATGGGTTGAAATGCTGCTTGTCAGCAAAACTATGCGTAAAATGTGCCAGCTTTTTTTGATATGTAATGAACAATGACAGCCAATACCGATCCTTATATTGAAATTCGTCCTTACAACGACGAAGAAATTCCAGCAGCGCTGGATCGTCTAATCCAAGATGATGAATTTATCACTGCTATCCTAGAACATCGCTTTGCTAATAAAGCAGCGTGGTTCAAAACGCTAATGAGCCCGATCCTGCGCATCTACCTGAAAGCTAAGTGGAGCAAGCTTGATTCTGTCGAAGCAATTCAGATTGAAGTGAAGAAGTATCTGAAAGATACATTGAATAAGACAACGGATGGCGTCACTTTTTCTGGTTTGGATAAGCTGGATAAAAACACGTCATACCTATTCGTTTCTAACCACCGTGATATTGCGATGGACCCTGCGCTCGTAAACTATGGCTTGTACCAAAGTGGGCACCGTACAGTTCGTATAGCGATTGGCGATAACCTGCTGAAGAAGCCATGTGCGACAGAATTGATGCGACTCAATAAGAGCTTCATCGTTAAGCGCTCTGCTAAAGCGCCTAGAGAAATGATGAAAGCATTGGGACAACTTTCAAGCTATATCAAACATTCGCTTGATACTGGCAATTCAATTTGGATTGCCCAAAAGGAAGGCCGTGCTAAAGATGGAAACGACTTTACTGATCCTGCGATTTTAAAAATGTTCCATGTTGAAGGTCGTAAACAAAAGATCAGCTTTGGTGAGTACACGCGTTCTCTGAAAATCGTTCCTGTCTCGATTGCCTATGAAAATGATCCATGTGACATTGCCAAAGCAAAAGAGCTGTACGAAAAAGCAGAAAATGGCCGCTATGAAAAAGGCGAATTTGAAGATATCGAAAGCATCATTCAAGGTATCGTTGGCTATAAAGGCCGTGTACATGTTGCGTTTGGTGATGTGATTGAGCAAGAGTTTGAAACGCCGGAATCTCTTGCTGGTGAAATCGACCGCCAAATTCACAACAACTACAAGTTGTACCCAATCAACTTGTTAGCTGCTGGGCATGAAGATTCGAGCATCATTACGGAAGCGGTTAAGCGTCATCTCGCGGATAAGTTGGATCAGCTACCTGAAGGCGCAAGACCTTATTTGGTGGCGAGCTATGCTAATCCTGTGAATAACCAAGAGTAATCTTCGTCACTGAACTCTGTTGATTCAGAATGCCTTAAAGCCTCGGCCTGCCGGGGCTTTTGTTTATCTGCTCTTTAAGGTGCGACGGCGCCACCAAGGGTTAAATTGCTAGGCCATTTGGTGATCCTGTTACCACCTAAATAGATATTCCCTTTCACCGTCATTGTGTCTGGAAATACTTTCAGCGCTGATCCTCCAATATAAAGATTACCATCAACCACCAATCCTTCAGGAAGTTCAGAAATGGGAGTGCGAATAACACTTAGATCACCTTTTACTCGAAGTTTAGCTGGAAGCGCTTTTAACGGTGTATCTGTCAGATTTAGGTAACCGCCTAGTTTGATGCCTTTAGGCCAGTTTTCGATCTTACTACCTAGTAGGTTTGCATAGCCTTTTATCTTTGTTCCTGAGCGAATAACTTTGAGTGCGCTGTTAGTTGCTTCCAGACTGCCTTCAACATCAAGCCCTTTAGGCAAGGTTTTGATAGGGGTTTGTGAGATGTTTAAGTTGCCCTTTACCACTAGGCCAGAGGGGAGTTGGGTGTAAGGCTTGTTTCTAAGATCAAGATTGCCGTAATTATCGATGTGACCAAACTTAGAATAGTAATCTAGCTCATATGCCAAAGGAGACGAGCAGAGCAGGATTGAAGTAATGCATAGGGAAACAAAACGCATAGTCAAAGAGTTAGTTAAATACCGAGATCAACAGGTGCTTATCTTATACTTAAATAAACCTATTATGCATTTTTTGCTCACAGTTTTTGATTCATAACTTAAATATTCAAATTAGAGATACACGTTAAAAGTGTGCGCTTCTTTACTGAGCTAAGTAACTTCAAGCTTACTAAAATGAGATAAATTAAATGATTGAATGTGAAGCAGACCCAAGTGTAGAGGTGAGAAAAATATCAGTAGATATTTGAATAATATGAGATTCTTCCAAGAACTTCACAAGGGTCCTTGTTAGTATTATTGAGGTTTGAGGGAGATTTTCATGAAGTTAAAAAGTGTATCTATTTTTACCGCTGGTGTTTTTGCAGTACTGCTGTCGGGTTCCGTTTTTGCTAAATCATACAGTACACCAGAAAACAAAGCGCTAATAGTTGCTGACGGTAAGGTAGGTCAGCGTATCTGTTACTACGATGATAAAGCCTACACCACAGGGGCCGTGATTAATGTTGAAGGCGTATTACTGATGTGTACCGCTGAGAACGATTTTGAAACCAATGGCTCGTTAAAGTGGGTCGTGTTCAAAAAAGATAAATAAACGCGCCGAAGTTGTCTGTTTCATTTAGAGCGGTTTAAGATTAAGAGATTGGAAAAATAAAAAGCGAGCATCATGCTCGCTTTTTTCATTAACGCGCGAGTGAGCGAGTTTTTAATTCAAAGATAAGTTTTTCAGCACTTACTTCAAATTTGAATCGAGCCGTCGCTTGGTTCGATTCTTCGGTTATTTCTGAAACATTGTATTCAACATCAGCACATACTGATTTAGCGAGCTCGATGTATTTTTGTAGTTCAGACTCTAGCTCTGTTTTTGTCTGTGCGAAAACCGTTACGTCGGCAACTTCGTCACCTTCTTTGATGATAAAGCCAATCTCGCCAGCACAGCCGCAGGCCTCACATACTTGGTTTTTTTCTAATTCGACACTCATAACGAATCCTCTTGTAAATACTAAGGGTATTCTATCAGGTATTTGATCTGTATCTACAAAAATGACGACTTTTGCGTAAAAAAGGAACAGAATAGGCACTTGTTAAGTAAGGGTTAAAGATTGGATTACTAAATCATCAAGAACGTTAATGTGATATATATCAACATTTAAAATCAATTAACGAACATAGTGACGAGATTTTGCTCAGTCCAGTTGAACTAATGGTTAATTTATAAGACTATTTCTTGATTGATTATTTTTAATAATTATCATTCTTGGTCTTTGAATAGTTTCGATGAATAATTGGCGCAAGGTTTTGATGAGACTAACTTTTCGCCTTATTTTGAGTAGCATGTATTGACAAAAACATAACTGAAAATTACACATTACGCAGTGTAAAGACGTTATGGTTTGGAACTCGACATGATATTAAATAGTCGCAATACATATACCCAAAGCGCTTTCAAGTGCAGCGCTTAGCAACCTGATTTCTAGGTTTTCGCTAATCGAACCGCATCGGCGAGCCGGGTATAATGCTAAGAATGATTTCATTCTGGCCTCATTTAATAGTGAGTTAGATGGATTTACAAAGAGAAGAGCTTAAAATATGCCAAAGCGTAGTAAAGAAGATACCGAAATCACTATCCAAAAGATCATGGATGCCGTTATTGATCAGCTACTCAGATTAGGTTACGACAAAATGTCGTACACGACGCTAAGCCAGCAGACAGGTATATCGCGTACCGGTATTAGCCATCACTTCCCTAAGAAAACGGACTTCACCGCCGCACTGGATGGCCGTATCTTTAAAATGTTTATTGAACACTTAGAGTTTGATAAAGGATTAAATGCATTTTCACAAAGTTGGATTAAAGCGCTGGAAGATGCTGAGTTTCTCGCGATTTTACGACTGCTATTCCATCACATTGTCACCGCTGAAAATGCGCAAGAATTTGCTGCTAATGGTATTGACCGCTTATACAAAATGGTTGAAAGCCAGTTTGGTGCGGGTGGTGACAAAGAGCTTGAGTGGTTGATTGGTCGATCATTGATCCAAATGAGCAAGTAATAGCCTTTAAAGCACCAAATTCTGCCACTATCAAAGCAAAGGCCCGCAACTCTCATATTGCGGGCCTTTGTCGTATCGAAGTGTTTTAGAGACGGCTTAGAGGAGATACGCTTTATGCTGCGGCATGCACTTGAGGGAAGTCTAGCGTCGGATGTTTTGTCACAATAGATCGATAGCCATAAACTTGCTCAATGCGCTCTGACGTTAGTGCATTCCATGGCGTGTCATCACAAACTAGTTTCCCGTTATGCAAGAGTACAAGGCGGTCTGCGTACTGAGAGGCTAGATTCAAGTCATGTAACACCACAACCACCGCTGCGTTTTGTGCTTTTGCCGTTTCACGAGCAATCTTTAACGTGTTGTGTTGGTGGGCGAGATCCAACGCTGAGGTAGGTTCATCAAGCATTAAGATTCGTTTTTCGCCAGATTGATGTAGTTGTGTCATCACTCGTGCTAGATGCAGTCGTTGCTTTTCTCCACCAGATAAAGACGGGTACAGGCTTTCTGCTAAATGCAATACGTCGGTTTGTTCCATGTAATGTAAAGCCAGTTTAGTGGTTTCTTTATTGGACAGTGATAGCGGTATTGCCCCCAGCTCTACTACTTCTCTGGCTAGAAATGGGAAGGTTAAGGTGCTGTGCTGCGGGAGCATTGCAATATGTTTGGCGCTTTTTTCAGGCTCCCAATCATGCTTTTGTTTACCGAAGTAGGTGATGTGATGATTCGAAGAGATCTCACCGCATAGAAGCTTGAGCAAAGTACTTTTACCTGCGCCATTGGGGCCGAGTAGGGCGGTCACTTCACCAGCTCGGATATCAATGTTGATGTCATCGAGCACCACACGGTTGCCATACGTCATCGAAATGTTTTTCCCCGATAAAACGATCTGGTTCATTACAAAATCTTCCCTTTTTGCTGGAACAATAAGTAGATGAAAAAGGGCGCGCCAATCAATGCGGTCACGATTCCAACTGGTAATTCAGCTGGTGCCACGGCAACACGAGCAAACATATCTGCGGCAGTAAGAAGCAGTGCTCCCATTAAGGCAGATATTGGTAATAGCGTTCGATGGTCAGGCCCAGCGAGCATGCGCCCTAAGTGAGGAATCACGAGCCCAATAAAGCCAATTGCACCACTGATGCTCACCGTAATACCAACACCCAGTGCAGAAAGTAAAATAAGCTGACGTTTGAGTTTTTGAACCGGAACTCCTAAGTGTCTTGCTTCTGATTCCCCTAACAACAGAGCATTCAGCGCCATCGACTTCTTCTGGAACCAGAGTAATAGGATGACGAGTGTTACAGCAGATAGAGCAATCCCTGACCAATTTGCACCAGCTAATGAGCCCATCGACCAAAGCGTCAAGTCTCGCAGCATCTGATCATCTGCGATAAAGTTCATGTAGCCAATCGCAGCACCCGAGAGCGCACTGATGGCAACGCCGGCTAACAACATAATTGTAACTGAGGTACCAAACTTACTTGTGCCGAGTTTATAAACGAGAATAGTCGTTAGTGCACCGCCAAGGAAAGCAAAAAGAGGCAGAGCCGCTAAGTTCATTAGTTGCGGATAGTTTTGGCTAAATTCAGCAAATACAACAATAGCGAATGCACCACCAAGAGCAGCGCCAGCAGACACACCAATGATACCAGGCTCGGCTAATGGGTTACGGAACAAGCCCTGCATAACCACACCACAAATTGCCAAAATGGCGCCGATGAACATACACAAAATGGTGCGAGGCAATCGGATTTCGTTAATGACCAACTGAATGTGAGGAGCGAGATCAGAACTGCCTCCCGTTAGGCTACGCAAACTGTCAGCAAAGCTAATGTTCATTGGGCCAACGGTAATAGAGGCGATAGCAATAAATGCTAAAAATCCACTAAGCACTGATAACGTCGTTGAAAGGGGGATGCGTCTTAACAACATGTCATGTCTCTATGGGTAAAGCAGTGCATTCAAGCGTTTAGCTTCTGCAAGGCTTTTAAGGCCCAAACCACCTACCAGAGCATGGCCATCAATCGTTATGATGTCTTTGTTCTTTCCAGCGGGTGTTGCAGCAAGAAGCGGCATTGCTTTTAAAATTGCATCGGCACCACCCAACGTTTCATAGCTGCGACCACTAACAAGAATCACGTCAGGCTGCATCTCTACCATCGCTTCTGTGGATAGAGGCTTGTAAGACGAGAGTTGTGTAGCGGCTGGGTTTTGTCCGCCGGCGAGTTGAATAATTGCATCGGGTGTCGTTTGTGAGCCCGCAACATTTGCAGGTCGCCCTTCATGGATCAGCAGAAAGAGCACTTTCTTTTTCTTTGCTTGATTAGGCTGGTTTGCATTGAGTGCTTGTACTTGCGCCTGGACATCTTGCTTTAAGCTTTCAGCTTGAGCCTTGCGATCCATAAGGTTCGCAATTTGATCAATACGTTGATAAAGGCCCTCGACATTTGCATCAGTATTAACAATTTCTACATCTACGCCAGCCGATTTCAATTGGCTCAATGTTGTTTTCGGCCCCATCTCATCAGAACCAATGACTTTTGTCGGACGTAAGGCGAGCAACCCCTCCGCTGAAAGACGACGATGGTAGCCCACTTTAGGCAGTTCCATCCCTTTTGGTAATTGACTGGTGACGTCGATAGCAACCAAGCTATCTTTAGCGTCGAGTTCAAGCAAGAGTTCAGTGACGGCGCTGCCTGCGCTAACAACGCGCTCTGAGGATGGCGTTTCATTGGCAAAAAGTTGACTACTCGCGAGTAGGGAAATAGCTGCCGTGATAACAGCATGAATAGTGATGCGTGTGTTCTTCATTTTGAAAGGATCTCTATCTTACTTATTTTTATGATGGCTCTTCAGTGAGTAACTGAGTTGCTTGAATTCCGTTTTCTTGTAAAAAGCCGAGAAGTTGTACTAGCGACTGAATATTCGCGGTTTTTTCTGCTCCAATTACAATCGGTTTATCGCTTGACTTACTCTCTTCTAACAGCGCGAGGGTAAAGTTGTCCCAATCGATATATGTCTTGCCGTTAATAGCCCAGTAAGGCTCGTCTTTAAGAATATTTACCGTGATGGATTGCTTATCGACATCTGCAACAGCCTGAGATTCTGTGCTCGGTAAATTGACGTCTAATGAATCGAGTTTGACCGCTGCGGTTAACATCAGGAAAACCATGACGATAAAAATAATGTCTAACAGCGGTGTTAAATCGGGGGTTAAACCGTTACGACTATTTTCTTGTGGTGTTTTAATCATTTAGTTGCTGCCTCAATCTTCTCAGAAGAGCGCAGTGTTACTTTTGAGTGGTCTGGCGAGACATGCTGTAACGAGATACCTTCAAGCCATAAGTTGACGTAGTTTAAAGTGTGCTCAAGCTTGGCGATTACACGATCCGCCCACAAACCAATGATCTGCGCTCCTGAAATGGCAGGAAGTGCGATAATGAGACCCGCGGCAGTGGTGCGCATAGCAAGACCTAGGCCGTCAGCCAAATCATTCGGAGTGATATTCCCCGTTGAAACCGCGATGCCTTTAAACATGTCAATTAAGCCAAGTACCGTACCAAGCAAGCCAATTAAAGGGCTGATGACGCCAATCAGCGTCAGCAAACGAAGGCCGGAATGCAGCTGATGGCGTTTTTCTTGCAGCCAAATACCTGCGGCATCCTCTCTTAAAGATTTCGAGAAAGAATGATGAGCAAGCAACATCGCAACACCACGGTACAGAAGCGGCCGCTTATTCGACAACTCTTCAGCAAGTGCTTCAAGCTCGCTCCCATTTGTTGGGTCTAATCCTGTGAGCTTTTGGCGAATGGCTCGCTTTCCTACACCAAGGCTAATTAACACATGGAATAATCGCTCGGCGATGATCATCACCGTTAGAGCTGAGCAAATGATCAAAGGCCATGTCATCAGCCCAAATTGAGTTTGTAATTCTTGTAGTTGTTCCATTATCCATCCAACTTAAAACGAACAGGTACTTGTACTCGGTGAGCGACTTTTAGCCCACCTGAAATATGTGGTGTAAATTGCCACTGTTTGATCGCACGAAGTGCTGAGGCATCTAGCGACTCTGTGCCGGAAGACTCAATCAAAACCTGTTTAATCTGGTTACCATTCTCATCTAGCCATATCTCATACAAGGCTACACCCTCAATACCGCGTCTTTGTGCAGATCTTGGGTAACGGGGTTGTGTTGGTTGACTCACAAACGTTGGTTTGTCGACCAAGACAGGCTGAGACGTTGCCCCTTTGGATTGGCTCGCAGGTGCGGATTGTTGAGCTACCGTCTCTTTCTTCACTGGTTCCGTTTTTTTCTTTGGTTTCGCTTCGGGCTGAACCTTTTGCTTTGTTACGGTTTTGGTGGGCTCGACCGCTTTAGGTTTAGATTGTTTAACCGGTTCAGGTTTTTTCTCTACTACCTTCTTCTTAACAGCGTCTTTCTTGACGACCTGTTTTTTTACAATTTTCTTTTCTGGTTCAGGTTGGTCTTGAGGCTGCTGCTCTTTTGATGGCGCTACATTTTCTGGTGTAGATTTTTCGACAGCGGGAGGAGCAGACACAAGATTTAGACTTACCGAACTTGCTGGGTTTCCAGCCGGCATCGCGAACACCTTTGTCTCTTGAGAAACAAAAAGAAGTGCGGCATGGATGACAAGGGAAGCACCTCCTGCAATGACATATCTTTGTACGTTCACGGAATATCTCGGGAAACTATGAAAACTTGGGAAGATTATTACTTACAATGGAAATAAGATCAATTATCAATTGCATTATCATTACGCTCAAATTATGATTCTTGCAGAATTTTTAAGATCAGCTTCCATCCCTTACATGATGGGAGTTAAGCGAGTATATATGAGCGTCGATATCGATAAGCTTGATGAATCAGTGTTGGGCAGTGATAGTCCTGATCCATTGCGATTTGCTTTTGTTAAGAAGCATTCTGCACATGCCGGGGGAGCGAGCGTACCTGTGCCCTCGTCTCAACAACAGGCGATTTTTTCGAGTATTACGGCTAACTCAATTAAAGCGACCAATAAGCGCTGTCTTTATATTCATGTTCCGTTTTGTCGCGTTCGTTGCACTTTTTGTAACTTCTTTCAAAATGCTGCAAGTCGCACACTGGTTGATGAGTACTTTGAAGCATTAATGCAGGAGCTTAGAGAGAAAGCGGCATTACCTTGGACACAAAATGGTATTTTTCACGCCGTATATATCGGGGGCGGAACGCCAACGGATTTATCTCCAATACAGGTTCGTGTGTTAGGCCAGGCTATCCGAGACCACTTTCCTTTGGCCGCAGACTGCGAAATCACCTTAGAAGGTCGCATCAATCGTTTTTCTGATGAGTTGTATCAAGGCGCTTTAGACGGTGGGTTTAATCGTTTCTCTTTTGGTGTGCAAAGTTTTAATACACAAGTGCGCCGCAGCGCAAAACGTTTAGATGATAGAGAAGATGTCCTCAAACGGGTGAGCGAGATCGCCAAAGAAGACAAAATTCCGGTCATTATTGATTTACTCTATGGCTTACCTTATCAAACCAAAGAAGTGTTAGAGCAAGATTTAAATGATTTCCTCTCGACTGGCGCACACGGACTGGACTTGTATCAGTTAGTGGTTGGTGGGTCAGCTCCCATGCTCAACCTCGTAGAAAAGGGAAAAATCCCGCCACCTGCGACCACACCAGAAAAAGCGGGAATGTATGAGCTCGGTGTGAACTTTATGGCCAAACACCATATGAAGCAACTGAGTGTGAACCATTGGGCAATCGATAACCGCGAGCGTAGTTTATACAATAGTTTAGCCAAGACTTATGCAGAGGTATTGCCAATTGGCTGTGGTGCTGGAGGTAATATCGGTGGCTACGGGATGATGCAACACCGCACACTAGAGACCTATATTAAAGCGGTCAAAGAAGGTCAAAGCACCATCGCGATGATGATGAAGCAAAGCCCTCTAGAACCACTTTTTTCTGCACTCAAATCTGCGTTTGACCGTGGCATTGTTCAAGCAAATCAACTTCCATCATTTATGGGAGAGGACGCGTTCGGGTTTTTATTGCCTCTATTTAAAGTGTGGCAAGCGAAAGGCTTAGTACAACTACATGAACGTAGCGCAGTCCTTACTCTTGCAGGCAGCTTCTGGGCTGTGTCATTGGCTCAAAGTTGTATTCAGGTACTCACGTCAGAGATGAACGAAACCGTACCGAAAGCATCCAATAATTAATGAAAACAAATTGAACAAAAACGGAAGACACAATGGAATCAATCAAGCAACAAGTTGAAGTATTACTAGAGCAAGAACCACAATTATTGCCAGCTGCGATGGCAGAGCGTCTTGGCATTTCCGAGTTTGAGGTTGTTGCGGCTCTACCTCAGGAAATGGTGGCTATTGCACCAGGAGAGCAAGCGCAAAGCATCTTAGAAAGTTTGGTTGGTTTTGGCCCGGTGACGACCATCGTCCACTCTTTTGGTTCTATCTTTGAAGTTAAAGCGCCGTTTCCAAAAGGAAAAGTGGCGCGTGGCTATTACAATTTAATGGGTAGAGAAGGTGAACTGCACGGCCACCTTAAATTAGATAACGTTAAAAATGTCGCATTAGTCAGTAAACCGTTTATGGGTAGAGAGAGTCACTATTTTGGTTTTTTCTCAGAGTGCGGAAGCAATATTTTCAAGGTTTATTTAGGCCGTAACGAAAAGCGCGAGTTGATTGAAGAGCAAGTAACCGAATTTCGCGCCCTACAAGCCGAATTAAAAAAGTAATCACAAACATAATCGAGGCTTAACTCGAATACTAATTAGTAAAGTCAGGTATCAATATGGATCAACAAGTTAAACAAGAGCGTTTGCAAGGTCGTTTAGGGCCAGAGATCAAAGAGTTCCGTCAGGAGCGTCGTACACTTCAGCTTGCAACTGTCGATGCAGAAGGTCGCCCGAATGTAAGCTACGCGCCTTATGTCCAAAACCAGGAAGGTTATTTCGTTCTCATTTCTAAAATCGCTCGTCATGCCCGTAACCTTTTAGAAAATCCAAATGTTTCATTGATGATGATCGAAGATGAAGAGTCTTCAAAGCAGCTGTTTGCTCGTAAGCGCTTAACTTTTGATGCGGTAGCAAATGTAGTTGAGCGAGACACAGAGATGTGGCAACAAGTTGTTGGACAAATGAAAGAGCGTTTTGGTGAGATTATTGATGGTCTAAGCCAGCTAGAGGATTTCGTTTTGTTCAACTTAAAGCCAGAATCGGGGCTATTTGTTAAAGGTTTTGGTCAGGCGTATCAAGTGTCTGGTGATGATTTAGTCGATTTTGTTCACCTTCAAGAAGGTCACAAGAAAGTCGAAAGTGCCTGATTGTAAACCGATCATATGAATGTCGATCATTTGGCATAATGAACGTTTAAAGGGAGTTAGGTTATACTGACTCCCTTTTTTATATTGGAACAAAAGCATGAAACCTGTAAGCAAGGAATTGAGCGAGATTTGCTATCCGTTTATTTACGAGGACAGTCCGGTTTGTGACTTTGAAATTACAGCAGATGAACTTTGTAGTCGTATTGGCCTTGTTCTCGCTATGGAATTGGACGAGTTTAGCCGCGATATACTGACAAGAATGCAGCCTAATGTTTATCATCTAAATGGTTCGGTTCGCGGAAAATTAGCGATTACAGAAGCGGAAGTTGAAGAGTTAAAGGCCGATTATGCTTTGCTCAAGCAACGTATTGATGGCGGCTTCAAAGGCTTTGTTCTACCCGGAGGGCACTCGGCAGCCAGTCAATTGCATTTGTGCCGTTGCCAAGCTAAAAAAACGGTACGAGCATTAGTTGCCGTTGAACATACAGGTAAGAAGCAGCCCTCACCTATTTTGTTTCGTTACGCGAACTTATTAGCGAATGTACTTTACAGCCTAGCTTCTTATATTAATCATGCTCACCAAGTCAAAGAGACGGAATTCGTTTCTCGTAGTTACGCGATGCCAAAGAAGTGAGCTGAGAAATTAGCGGATGTGAGCATCAGGGATAGGACAAGCACTGCATTATATTCTCAAATCAACTCGTCCAATAAGAGTTAAGAAGTCATAGCTTTGGCTTCTAGCTCTTTTGCTCCGCGAAGCATCGCTTCGATTAGTTCTCCAGCATTGAACTTCTCAAGTGCCTCATGCGCGCCAACTTGGTGAGCTCTGTCTACACAGATTTCGCTCGATAACGATGTATGTAAAATGCGGTATGAATGGTTCAGAGAGGAATTATTCTGAACTTCAAATGCTAACTCATAACCGTCTAATCCGGGCATTTCAATATCGCTGACCAGAATATCAATTGGGCGATGAGCCGCAGCGTCACTTTTCATCAGTTCCAATGCATCTAAACCATTTTTACAGATTTGATACCCAATATTGATGCTATCGAGTGCGTCACACAGCTGTTTACGAGCGATGGAAGAGTCATCCACCAATAGAATACTGAGTGCTTTTAGGCGTTCTCGCTCAATATCTGTCAGCATTGGGATCTTTGAATTCTCGTACTGCGGATAAATTTTGGAAAGTAGCAGCTCCACATCCAGCATTTGAACAGTTTTGTCCTCGTAGCGAGTAATTCCAGTCACGAAAATATTTTTTCCAGCGCTCGGAGGTGGCGTTTCAATAGCTTTCCAATCGCACTCAATGATCTTCTCTATACTACGAACCATAAAAGCAACCACGGTTCGCAAGCAATCTGTCACGATCAAGTAGCAGCTTTTATATTCTTCTTCACTTATAGGACGAAAGCCAACAGCTGCTGACATATCGATCACTGGTACTGTTAAGTTACGTATCGTAACTGTTCCAATGACGTGATGATGCGAGTAAGGGATCTTCGTCGTTGGCATGTATGGGACGATTTCACGGACTTTTAGCGTACCGATAGCGAAACTCTGTTGCAGGGTGAGCTTAAACATCAACATGCCCTGAGACTGATTCGCTTTGCTTACGACTTTTGCCATGAAAATAACCTTATAAATACCACCGAATTGTGTCTAATCTAATCTTATCAGACGAAGGCTTCAACCATCGGAGAGACAAATGTGAGCTTTTTAGACAATCTTTTAGAGAATAGTGATTAACTGAGCAAAACTTGTTTGTATTTTAAACTCATTATGTAGACGATTTTATATTCCTCGTGTATTGGGGCCTTTACCGCTGAGCTATTATTAAGAAATGTTTGGTCTGTTAAAAAGGATTGGGTACACTTGCGCGACCAGAATAGTGAGAGATAGATCAATGGCAAATACAGCAGCCGCATTACATATTCTTGTGAAGCACAAAGAGCAAGCGGAAGACATAATCAAGCAACTGAAAAAAGGCGCTAAGTTTCAGACATTAGCGAAGAAGTATTCAACTTGCCCGTCAGGCAAACGCGGTGGTGACCTTGGTGAATTCCGCCGTGGTCAAATGGTACCTCAGTTCGACAAAGTGTGCTTTTCTGGCGAAGTGTTAACGCCGCATTTAGTTAAAACCAAGTTCGGTTGGCATGTTGTAAAGGTGCTTTACAGAACATAAGGCTTGGTATCGACCTAAACATTGTCAGATGAAACCCACAAGCATTAAATATCATCTGTACGGTCTCTTTTCACCAATCACTACCGTTATGACATGGCAGATACATTCTGATCTGCCATGCTCAACCAAACGCTAATCTTTCCAAACTAGAAACTCATTTATATGCAGTTAACTTGGCTTTTCTCATAAGTCGTTATCCTATTTCAAGCTTTGGTATGAGAATACGTTTGCTGGTTGTATCAATTATCAATGCTATTCCTTGCTGGCGAACTTTGGTTCATGTTCGGACGCCATTCGCATATGATAGCGACCTTATAAAAAATTAACCCCGTTCATAATTTAAGATGTCCCTGACTCATAAAGACTATTTTAAAATCGCATTTCCTTTCATCGTTTCTACTGTTACCCAACCATTATTGGGGGCGGTGGACACCGCGGTGATCGGTAAACTCGGTGTGGCTGAGATGATTGGTGGTGTAGCGATCGGCACCGTCATCATGAATACCTTGTATTGGCTGTTTGGCTTCTTCCGCGTCAGTACTACCGGGCAAAGTGCAATCGCATTAGGTAAAAATAGCCCAGAGGATCAAGCGAGTAGCTTATTGCGTCCTTTCGTGCTTTCGCTCTGCCTTGGCTTGATTTTCATTGCGTTGCAGTCCGTGATTTGGATGGGGGCAGAGCTGATTATCTCCCCTGATGCAGTCGTGGCCGAAAACGCTAAGATTTACTTCGATATTATGATCTTTGGTGCGCCATTTGTACTGCTGAACTACACCGTGATTGGTTGGTTGATGGGGCAGGCGAAAGCCAAAGAAACCTTGTTCACGCAAGTGTTTGGTAACGTGCTGAACATCGTGCTGGATATCGTATTTGTGTTGTACTTCGATATGGGGATTGCTGGTGTTGCGGTGGCGACACTTATCGCGCAAATCTCGACGTTTGTTATCGGTGCAGTGCTGGTGTTGAAAACCTGTCGCTTCCCGCTGTTTGATTACATTCAGACCGCAAAAATGACGCGTAAAGATCTCAAAGTCATCGCGTCTTCCAATATGGATCTGCTGCTTCGTACTGTGTGTCTATTGGTGTTCTTCAACATGATGGCGCGTGTAGGCTCTCAGCTTGGTTCTGATGTGCTTGCTGCGAACGCAATCTTGATGCAAGTGACCTTTATCGTCAGCTACATGTTCGACGGTGTGGCGAATGCGTCGAGCGTCTTTGCAGGTAAAGCAGTAGGGCAGAAGAATAAGACATTGCTTGATAACGTGATTAAGCTAAACACGCAATGGACCGCAGCGTTCGTTGTTGTCTTGACCTTGCTGCTAGTGCAGTTCAAACACCAAGTGGTGTCGTTATTTACCACTTTGCCAAATCTTGTTGAGCTGTATTTGGACATGAGCCCTTGGTTATTGGCATTCCCGTTGGTTGCTGGTTTTGGTCTTACGTTTTACGGAATCTTTACCGGTACAGGGACGACGCGACCAGTGCGTAACTCTACCTTTCTAACCATGGTGTTGTTCTTAGTGACTCAATTTATTGCGGTGCAATATTGGGGCAACCACGGTTTATGGCTGGCATTCACGTTGTTCTACGTTGGGCGCTTTGTCTTCTTGTTTCCATACCTCGGTCAAGTTAAACAAAAGTGTCTTTAATACACACTGTCACAAATGACCTAACTTAGATGTTCTTATCACAAGGGGGGGAGCTATCTGCCCTTGTTGATAAATCTGAAAAAGGTGATGAAATAACCTTTCCGACTGGTTTCCTTGCTTTAACCCGCATGATATTATTTGTGATGTTATATTATTACATTTAGTTTGATGCCGTGATTTCTCGACCAATACTCTCCGTTAATAATCTCAGCCTTATAGACTCAGAACGCACACTCTTCAAAGACATTTCTTTTGAGCTGTTTCAAGGTGAAGTTCTTGCCATTATGGGACCTTCCGGCATTGGTAAATCCATGTTGTCGAAAGCCGTCGCAGGTTTTTTGCCGTCTGATATTTGGGTAGACGGAAGTATCCAGCTTAACAGCAGTGAAGTCGCACAAACTGCCATGCTGCAACGCAGTCAATCGCAGCGTCCTGCGGTCATTTTCCAAGATGCACTTAAAGCGCTGAATCCATTGGCGTCTGTCGAACAACAACTGTGTTTGGCATTGACGGGCAACAAAACACGCTTGTCTTCAGCAAACCGAGACACGGTGACGACCTTGTTGTCTCAACTCGGATTTGCAGATCCAAAAGCAGCATTGGCGCAGCATCCAAGCCAGCTATCTGGTGGTCAGCGCCAGCGTATTTGTATTGCGATCGCGTTGCTTGGTAGTGCCAACTTGATCATCGCGGATGAGCCCACCAGTGCGCTCGATCCAATCACCGAAGCGGAGATCCTTGAGTTGTTTCGCAGTAGTGTTCAGCAACGCAACATCAGTGGTTTGTTGATCACGCACGACCTATCTGCGGCTTTGGCGTGTGACAAAGTCTTGGTGATTGCGGACAACACCATGGTGGCTTATGGCGCACCATGGCAAGCCATTCAGCAAAGTTCGCATCCTTTCTGCCAACAACTTGCGCAACTGCTGCCTTAACCTCATCTCTGGAGCCTATTTTGACTAAGCACAACTTGAGCGGGCACACGCAGCCTAAATCGGCGGAAGTTCGCTTTGAGCAAGCCAGTGTTCACTATTACTCCAAACCAAATTGGTTGGGGGGCAAACCGTTTAAAGCGCTCGAACAATTGGATCTTGCCATCGACACAAAGAACATTGCGATTGTTGGTCCTTCTGGCGCGGGTAAATCGACCTTGATTGAACTTCTATTTGGTCTTCGTAAACCCACATCTGGTGAAGTGTATGTGTGTGGCTATCCGCTATCGCGTAGCTCGGCTAAGCAGCGCCAAGAGTTGTGTCAGCACATTCAATTGATTCCGCAAGAGCCGCAGTCGAGCTTGAATCCTTATTACACCGTTCGTCAGATCTTACTGGAGCCGCTAAGCAATATTGGTTTAACGCAAGAGCTTAACGAGAAGGTGGAAAAGGTTTTGGCGGATGTCGGTTTAGATCTCACATTGTTGGAGCGTAACCCGCAGCAGTTATCGGTTGGGCAAGCGCAACGTGTGGCTATCGCCAGAGCTTTGATTGTCGAGCCTTGTGTTTTGGTTGCCGATGAGCCAACCAGCAGCCTAGACCCCGTCAGTCGTAAACAGATTCTCGACCTGTTGGCAGGCATTCAAAAGAGTCGTCAGATGCGCCTGATTTTGGTGACACATGACCTCGATGCGGCACAAACCCTATGCGATGAAATCCTAGTGTTAGACAAAGGACGCGTTGTCGAGCACGGCACGGCACAAAACGTGACAAATAATCCATCACACTTGATCACGAGAGCCTTGATGAGAGCTCAACACAAAAGTAATGAATTCACAAAAACCATTGGAGAGGTTTCTTATGCACCTTAGTACTCCCAAGTTAGCTTTGTCGCTGGCTTTAAGCGCACTGCTGACGGGTTGTTTTGACTCTGGCGAAAGCAAGCCAGAAGCGGGAAAAGCAGCTGCACCGCAAGCAACGGAAATTCGCGTTGCCATGATGCAACCACCACGCACAGGTTTGTCGCCATTTTCAGATGACGCGTTCAAACTGTCACGTTGGAGCACGGCAGAAACGCTAGTGAACCTAAACGATCAGTCGGTAGCAGAGCCTATGCTGGCAACAGAGTGGGAACAAGTTGACCCAATGACGTGGCAATTTAAGGTACGTAAAGGCGTGAAATTCCACGATGGTTCTGAGCTTGATGCCAACGCGGTCGTGAACTCTCTGCAAAAAGCATTAGATGCCGCACCTAAACCACGCATCTTGGACGGTATCGAATGGCAAGTTCGCGCATTGGACGACTTCACTGTTGAAATCAAAACGACCTTTAACGATCCACTGTTGCCAAGCCGTCTTTCTAGCCCACAGCTAGCGATCCTTTCTGGTGCTGCATATCAAGAAAACGGTCGTGTTGTGCCAATCAATGCGGGTACGGGCCCATTCGTTCTGACAGAAATCAACGGGACAACCAGCGCTAAATTGAAGCGTTTTGATGGTTACTGGGGTGAAAAAGCGAAAGTAGATAGCATTTTTGCGGAATACGTACCAAACGGTTTTGCTCGTGCTGCTGCACTACGTACCGGTGAGGCGGATGTAGTTGAAGCCGTTCCTGTTTCGCAAATCGCGATGATGGAATCTTCACAACTGCATGAAGTTGCAATGCCACGTACCAACACGCTTTACCTAAACAATAAATCAGATGTGTTTAGCCAGTTCGGTTTGCGTAAAGCAGCGGCTCAAGCGGTTAACCGTGAGCAAATCATCAAAACGGTTTACGAGAACCACGCCGATTCAGCAAAAGGTTTGTTAGGTCCTGCATTGGCATGGGCTCAACCAATTCGTGATGCGAACCCTCGTATGGAAACCATGGAAATGCGCCACGCGAACGGAGAGAAGATCACCATCGGTACATTTACCGACCGTGCTGAGTTGCCAGAAGTAGCGGTGCTGCTAAAGCAACAACTTGAAGCGGCTGGCTTTGTGGTTGAGCTAGACGTTCGTGAATACGCACAAATCGAAAACGATGCACTAGCAGGTAAGTTCGATGCGTTCTTGTTGTCACGTGCAACGGTGCTGGATTCTGGCGATCCAGTGGCGTACATGCAAAGTGACTTTAGCTGTAAAGGTTCTTACAACCTAGGTCAGTTCTGCTCTGAAGAAGTGGACGCAGCATTGAAACACGCTGATCGTCAACCTTTGGGTGAGAAACGCCAACAAGCGATCATCGAAGCAGAAAGCAAAATCCTTGAGCAATACGCTGTGATTCCACTGCTTCACGAGCGTGTAATCCAAGGTGAGAGTGATCGCGTGAAGAATGCACAACGTGACCCACGTGAGCGTCGCCTGATCGACCAGTTTACTGAGGTGAACTAACTCGATGTCGTCTGTTGCCAACATGCGTTCTCGTTGGAGCGCTTGTATGCCTGAATGGTTTACGCGTTTTTTGTCGCGCTTCCTGTCACTCGGGGTAGTGGTTGTGCTGGTGGGTTTGATGCCGGATATTGCCGGTATCGACCCAAGCCAATCAATCCTCCGTGCTCGTGCGGGTGCTCAACAATTGCTGACGGCAGAAGCTCTGCAAGCAATTCGAGAAGATCTTCAACTTGACCGCAGCGCTGCTGAGCGATTGTGGGATTGGCTGACGCTTGCCATGCAAGGAGACTTAGGTGTCTCTTGGGTGAGCGGCGCATCCGTGATGGAGAGCGTTCAACAAACCGCAAAAACGTCGCTATTACTGATGCTTACAGCGTTAGTTATGGCATTTGTAATGTGTATGGCGAGCGTCCTTTACACTGTGCGTCGTTGGCAACAGAATCGTTTAGACAAACATCATGACACGCTCAGTTCGGTGTTGGTCTCACTGCCTGAATACGTGATTGCTTCGTTGCTGATCATGGTGTTTTCCATTTGGTTGGGCTGGTTCCCGCCTTATGGTTGGCAAGGCGTGCAAAACCTCTGGCTACCAAGTTTGGCAATGGCATTGCCTGCTGCTGGCTTGTTTGGGCGCTTGCTCAATGACAGCCTCAAGCGTGTACTAGATGAGCCTTGGGTGATCAGTTGGCTATCGGCGAACGTCAGTAAGTTTCAAATATTACGCTTTGCCTTGTGGCGTGCTGTTAGTAACTTGATTCCTCAAATCGCAATGACGGTGATCGGTTTAACCGGCGGCGCGGTTGCTGTGGAGCAAGTGTTTTCCATTCCGGGTATCGGACGACTAATCTTAGGCGCGGCGAAGTCACAAGATCTGCCGATGCTGCAAGGTGGCTTGTTGGTGTTGCTGGTGTTCTCGATGTTGATCAGCAGTGCGAGCATCTTATTGCAACGCTGGTTACTCGGGCACAGTGTCACAAGTGGCAAGCTGATCAGCAGTCACAGTACGTTCCGTTTTACCCAAAACACCACCAAACGCATCGTCAGTGCGACAATCTTTGCGTTGCTGATTGGTTGTGCGGGATGGGCGTTAATGCGCGATCCTTACACCATCCAATTTACCCGCCTTGAATCGCCAAGCTTAGCTGCCCCGTTTGGTGCCGATGCGGTTGGTCGAGATCTGCTTGCTCGCGTTGGCGGCGGTATGATGTCGACAATCAAAATGGGCATCATCGCAACGTTCCTAAGTTTGGTGATTGGTTTGCTGCTCGGCTTCGTGACTCGTTATAGCCAAGGCTTAATTGAGATCACCAAAGGTGTGCCATACATTGTGGCGGGTCTGCTGATTGCTGGTCTAACGGGGATGAACCCAAACAGTGCCTTGATTGCGATTGTTATGGTGTCATGGGCACCATTAGCGGCGCACTGTGCAAGTTTGTTGATGGAAGCCAAAGCGCAGCCTTACACGCATCTTGCGCCCATTTGGGGAACCAGTCAGTGGCGAGTACTCCGTTACTACTTGTTGCCTTATGTGCTGCCGCCATTGATTCGTCATGCGTTTCTGCGTTTGCCGTACATCACGCTTAGCCTGACGTCTCTGAGTTTTATCGGACTTGGCGTTAAGCCGCCAGAACCTGAGTGGGGTTTATTGATTGCAGAGAATCTGCCTTACATTGAGCGCTCGCCATTAGGTGTCTTGCTGCCAATCTCAGGCTTAGTTTTGATGGCAATTGCAGTGAATTTGATTTTTGATGACAAGTGACGAGCAGCGATAAAGCGAAGTGAGCTTTCATATCCAGATGTAATCAGTAATTTGGTAATTTAGAAAACAAAAGGATGTGTTTTCTGCCAGAAAGTACACAGCACGGTCTATGTATATTGGAAGCACCTATAAATTAACGAGTATAAAAGTTACGCGAACTCAGATGTTTAGGTAGTGTTACTCTTTATACACACGTAATCCTTTATCCGTTAATTCTTGAGTGACCACTTCGGATAGGTTTCGATCGGTAATAATTCCGTCCAATTGCTCGATGTCTAATGCATGAAAGCTCGCTATCTGACCGTATTTAGTTGAGTCTGAGATCAGATAATTGGTTTGTGCCGCCTTGATGATTGCTTTTTTAACGAGAACTTTATTTTCATTAGGTGTTGATAAGCCTTTCAAGCTCCAAGATGAAGTCGAAATAAAGGCGATATCAATATTTAGCCCATTCAAGAACTCTGCGACTTTTCCACCAATGGTGGATTGGTTCTCGCGGTCAATTTTTCCGCCAGTGTGGTAAAGCTCACATTCACTGTGCGTCATAAGGAAAGCAGCAATAGAGAAGTCATTGGTGATCACTAAAAGATCATTACGATTTGCTATTTGATGGGCGATTTCTAGAGAGGTTGTTCCCGCATCCAAGTAAATCGTAGCGTCTTGACCAATTAACGTAGCCGCCAGCTTACCAATTTGAATTTTTTCATCCGCTTGTTGCTCGACCTTCGCATCATGGGAAAGTTCGGAATGTAGAGCTTGAGCGAGTTGCACTCCACCAGAAACAGAAACGACTTTACCTGAGGATTCAAGCTTCACGATATCACGACGAATGGTCATATGTGATACGCCAAGGTGGTCGGTTAAATCTGAAATGCTTAACACTTCTTGATGTGATAACAGGGATAATATGGTTCTTTGACGTTCTGCTGGGATCATAGTTTCACTTCTATATTCTTGTTTTTCAGTATCCTACCAATCTTTTCATTTGTTGTGAATATCTGTGAATTATGTTCTCAACGTTGTAAGAACAGCCTTCGCTTGTGTTAACTGCTCGGAATATCTCTGCCTATAAAGAGGTATATATCACGACATTGTTAATTTGTGTGAAAAAATGTGATTCAAAGCGAGGTCTTAGTATTAATATTCACATATAATCACATCAACCAAACAAGAATTAACAAAGTTTAATAGACCAGAAGGCATTGTTTTTATGAGTGAAGTTCAATCTGTAGGTGTTATCGGTTTAGGCTCTATGGGAATGGGCGCCGCAAAGTCATGTGTGCGTGCAGGCCTAGATGTCTATGGTTTCGATTTAAATTCTCAAGCGCTTGAAGAGTTAGGTTCATTCGGTGCAAAAGCTGTTTCTACAAATGCAGTTGAGTTTGCAGATAAGCTTGATTCGGTTCTAGTTCTTGTTGTGAACGCAGCTCAAGTTAACACGGTCTTGTTCAAAACCGGTCTTGCTACAGCGCTTAAGCCGAATACGCCAGTAATGGTTTCAGCAACCATCTCAGCAGAAGACGCAAAACAAATTGAAGCGAAATTGGCAGAACACAATCTTGTGATGCTTGATGCACCGGTATCTGGTGGTGCTGCAAAAGCAGAATTAGGTGAGATGACTATTATGGCGTCGGGAGCGCAAAGCACATTTGATGCACTTGAACCAGTACTCAACGCAACGGCAGCTAAAGTCTACAACATCGGTGAAGCGATTGGCCTAGGCGCAACTGTGAAGATTATCCACCAATTGCTAGCAGGTGTTCATATCGCAGCTGGTGCTGAAGCAATGGCATTAGCGGCACGTGCAAACATTCCTCTTGACCTGATGTACGACGTGGTGACGAATGCAGCGGGTAACTCTTGGATGTTTGAGAACCGCATGAAGCATGTAGTTGATGGTGACTACTCCCCTAAATCTATGGTCGACATCTTTGTGAAAGATCTAAACCTCGTATCGGACACAGCAAAAGATCTCAAATTTCCACTTCCTCTATCAAGCACAGCACTAAACATGTTTTTGAGTGCAAGCAATGCTGGTTTTGGCCAGGAAGACGACAGTGCCGTTATCAAGATTTTTGATGGTATTGAGCTTCCAGGTGTAGAAAACAAACAGAAATAAGCGCACGTAAAACGGAGAAAAAATGATGTTATTAGGCGTTATCGCAGACGACTTTACTGGCGCAACAGACATCGCAGGTTTTCTTGTAGAAAACGGCATGCGCACAGTTCAGCTTAACGGTATTCCAAAAGAAGAGATTGATGTAAACGCAGATGCGGTCGTGATCAGTCTTAAATCTCGCTCTTGTCCTGTAGATGAGGCAATCGAGGATTCAGTAGCGGCGCTTAAGTGGCTGCAAGCAAATGGCTGTCAGCAGTTTTACTTCAAGTACTGCTCAACGTTTGACAGCACAGCAGAAGGTAACATTGGTCCTGTAACGGATGCACTGCTTGCAGAGCTAGGTGAAGCGTTCACCATTGTATGCCCATCATTACCAGTGAATGGTCGCACAGTTTTCAACGGCCATCTATTTGTATTCCAAGACTTGCTAAGCGACTCAGGTATGCGTAATCACCCTGTGACACCAATGACTGATTCAAGCCTAGTTCGTATGATGGATGCTCAATCTCAAGGCAAATCTGGCCTGGTGAACTTCCAAATAATTGAACAAGGTCCAAAAGCGGTAATTGAGCGCTTTGAAGAGCTAAAAGTACAAGGCAACCGCTACGCAGTGGTTGATGCATTCAATGCAGAGCATCTTGTCACACTTGGCCAAGCGGCGAAGTCTCTAAAACTGGTAACTGGTGGTTCTGGTTTGGCTGCGGGTATTGCTAAGAACTGGATAGAGAGCCTTGAAGATCAAAGTGATGCGAAGCAAGAGGGGAACCCTAAAAAAGCACCAACCGTTGTGTTATCTGGATCTTGTTCTGTCATGACCAACCAACAGGTCGCTGTTTACAAAGAAAAAGCGCCACACTTTGCTATTGATGTGAAGGCGTGTCTGACGGAAGAAGACTACTCAAATCAAGTGTTTGATTGGGTCATGACCAACATCGAAAGCGAGTTCGCACCACTGGTTTACGCAACCGCAGATGCAGCGGCGTTAAAAGCGATTCAACAAGAGTTTGGCGCGCATGCTTCAAGTCACGCGGTTGAACAATTCTTTAGCCAACTTGCAATCAAACTTCAGCAGCACGGTGTGAAAAATTTCATCGTTGCGGGTGGGGAAACCTCAGGGGTTGTAACCCAAAGCCTAGCCGTAAAAGGTTTTCATATCGGTCCTCAAATCGCACCAGGTGTACCTTGGGTGAAGTCACTTGAAGGCGAGCTTTCTTTGGCTCTGAAATCGGGCAACTTCGGCGATGAGCACTTCTTTGCCAAAGCACAGTCGTTTTTTGAATAGGTGAGGTTGTGATGAATAAAGAATTGATGACAGAACAACAACTGCGAGAGCAAATGGTCACTATGGCTCGCTCTATGTTTGAACGTGGCTATGCGACTGGCGGCGCTGGCAACCTTTCTCTAAAGCTGCCTAATGGACACTTTCTGGCGACGCCAACTGGTTCCTCGTTCGGCCGCTTGATTGCTGAAGAGCTTTCGGTTGTGGATATTGATGGCAACCATATCTCTGGTGAAAAGCCATCAAAAGAAGTCGCTTTTCATCTGGCGATTTATCGAAATAACTCAAAGTGTAATGCGATTGTGCATCTGCATTCTACTTACTTGACGGCGCTTTCTTGTCTTGAAGGTCTAGATCGCGAGAATGCCATCAAAGCTTTTACACCTTACTTTGTAATGCGCATTGGCGAACTGCCAGTGATTCCGTACCTGCGCCCGGGCGACCCTCAGATTGCTGAAGAACTTGCGCAGCGGGCTAGTGACTACAGAGCTTTCCTCCTGGCGAACCATGGTCCAGTGATCACGGGTACGGACTTTGAAGATGCAGTGGATAACGCAGAAGAGTTAGAAGAGACAGCGAAGCTAGCGTTCATTCTTAAAGACAGCAACATCCGCTACTTAACGGATACTGAGATTCAAGACCTAAAAGGGAGAGGTAAGTAATGGCTAAATTCGCGGCAAATCTGACAATGTTATTCACAGAAGTTCCTTTTCTAGATCGTTTCGAAAAAGCACACCAAGCGGGCTTCAAAGCGGTGGAATACCTTTTTCCATACGCATTCGAAGCGCAAGAACTAGCAAGCAAGATACAGCAGTTTGGTTTTGAGCAAGCGTTATTCAACATGCCTCCAGGTGATTGGGATGCAGGTGAACGAGGTTTTGCAGCTATTCCGGGGCGTGAGGATGAATTTAAAACGAGCGTCGAGACTGCGCTGATGTACGCCAAGGCACTGAACTGTA
This sequence comes from Vibrio sp. OPT41, assembly GCF_015163595.1. Classification (NCBI taxonomy): domain Bacteria; kingdom Pseudomonadati; phylum Pseudomonadota; class Gammaproteobacteria; order Vibrionales; family Vibrionaceae; genus Vibrio; species Vibrio sp. OPT41. Next base: position 61,947 of record NZ_JADDYH010000009.1, read on the forward strand.
AAAAGGTTCACGCTATGTCTGGCATTGTTGATTCACGCTTCACTCGTGATCAGCATATTGAAACCTTTATCTCAAACATTCGTTATGCAGCGGATAAGTTTGCCGAACAAGGTGTTGAGCTGATGATTGAGCCACTCAACAATCGCGATGTACCGAACTACTTCGTTGCACATCAACGTGAAGCGGTGGAACTCATCAAACAAGTGGCTCGTCCAAACGTGAAATTGCAGCTCGATCTCTATCACGCACAAATTATGGACGGTGATCTGAGTACGTTGATTCGCGATGTGGCGCCATACACAGGCCATATTCAAATTGCTTCTGTGCCTGAAAGGCACGAACCATCGGAAGGCGAACTGAATTACCCACACCTATTCAATGTTTTGGATGACTCTGGTTACCAAGGCTGGATCGGTTGTGAATACAACCCAAGGCATAGCACGCAGCTGGGCCTTAGTTGGGTTAAACCATACCTATAACAATTTTAATTTCTATCCATAAATAACTTGAAACCAATTACAAAAACAAAGGGTCGTGACTATGAATATTATCATAACTGGAGGGGCGGGTTTTCTCGGAACCCTACTTGCCAAATCACTACTAAAAGAAAACAAAGCTGAAAGTATTACTATTGTCGACATTCAAAAGTCGCGCTTAGAGGGCATTGATGACCGAGTCGTTTCTTTAGTCATGGATATGACAAAGCGAGAAAATATAGACCAAGTTATTACTGCCGAAACGACACACATTTTTCATTTAGCGGCAATTGTATCGAGCCATGCTGAGCAAGATTTTGATTTAGGCGTAGCTGTAAATCTGACGACCACACAGTTATTGCTTGAGCGTTGCCGTAAAGTAAACCCTAATATTCGTTTTACGTTTGCTTCATCTTTAGCTGTATTTGGTGGTGATCTTCCGGAAACGATTACACCAATAACAGCACTTCATCCTCAGTCATCCTACGGGACGCAAAAAGCTATAGGTGAGTTATTGGTGAACGACTATGCCCGTAAAGGCTTTGTTAAAGCTGTATCCGTACGTTTACCGACTATTTGTATTCGCCCTGGGAAACCAAACCTTGCCGCTAGCTCTTTCGTAAGCGGAATTATTCGTGAGCCTTTGAATGCTCAAGAATCAAATTGTCCTGTAGACCCTACGCTAAAACTTTGGATATCGAGCCCGTCTAGAGTGGTGGACAATATTCAATATGCAGGGCTAATGCCTTATGAGCAGTTAAATAATCTGTCCTATAGAACGCTTAATTTACCTGGTATTCAAACTACACCAGCTGAGATGATTCAAACAATGGACACTCTAATGGGTAAACAACTTTCTAATTATATTACCTATGAGCATGATGCGGGTATTGATCGTATTGTGAGTAGTTGGCCACAAAAAATTGATTGTACTAAAGAACTGGAGCTTGGATTTAAAGCAGACAGTAATTTCAAGGATGTATTACAACAATTTATTTCTGTTAACAATATGGAGATTGTCTAATGTTACCAACCTCAGTAATTGGACTAATAGTAGCCGTATCAGTCCTTGTTTTTCTTGTATTACGTACAAAAGTACATGTGTTAATTGCGATGTTAATTGCGGCATGTATCGCAGGTATTATTGGTGGGTTAAGTGTTGACGACACGATTGCGACCGTTAGCAAAGGATTTGGTGGAACATTAGGCGGTATAGGGATTGTCATCGGTCTCGGCGTTATGATGGGGGCTATTTTAGAGGCTTCTGGAGCAGGAGAAAGTATTGCCTATAATTTTATAAAGTGGTTAGGAAAAAAGAAAGAAGAGGCCGCTCTTGCTGTAACTGGCTATATTGTTAGCATCCCAATCTTTGTGGATAGCGCGCTTATCATTCTTTATCCAATAGCGAAGTCTTTGTCAAAAACGTCCAATCGCTCGATTTTAACGCTTACGGTTGCTCTGGCGGGCGGCTTGGTCGTAGCGCATCACGCTATTCCGCCGACTCCAGGGCCTTTGGGAGTTGCTGGTATCTTTGGTGTCGATCTTGCCAGCATGTTAGGTTTTGGTTTGATGATCGCAGCGCCTTGTGTCATGGGTATTGTTTGGTATGCAAGATGGTTAGAAAAGCAGTTTCCTGAATTCATTCCAACCGAACATTTCTCGAAGTCTAGTGAGCAACTGATTAATGATCACAAAGAGTACATTGCAAGTAAAGAAGCGAAAGACCTACCATCTTTAAGTAAATCTATCGCTCCAATTATTATCCCAATTTTACTTATACTTGCGAAATCAGTGATGGGTTTATTAGAGGGGACTTTCGGTTTCGAAGGGCTGACTGCAACAACATTTGGTCAATTTATCGCTTTTATCGGCAGCCCTACTATTGCACTATCAATAGCGACGTTATTAGCGGTTTACACATTGGGTAATAACCTTACCAAAGAAGAAGCGAATGAAAAGATGGAACAAGGAATCTCCACTTGTGGCATCATTTTGTTAGTAACAGGAGCTGGTGGTGCGTTAGGTGCCGTATTGCGTGAAACGGGTGCGGGCGCAGAGATTGCTAACCAAGTTGCAGGGCTTCCTATTTCTGCGGTTATGATTCCATTTATTATTGCGACGTTAGTTCGTATTATTCAGGGCTCTGGTACAGTCTCCATGATAACCGCTGCTTCTATATCTGCCCCAGTTTTAGTAAATATTCCTGACGTTAACCTTTTATTCGCAGCGACGGCAGCTACGATGGGATCTCTATTTGCTGGCTACTTTAATGACTCGCTATTCCATATTGTTAATCGATTAATGGGGGTGACTGAGGTTAAGAAACAACTCATTATTTGGACTATTCCAACAACAATTGCTTGGGCTATTGGTGGTTCATTAGTCATGATTCTTAACTTATTCTTCGGATCTCATGGTTCAATCTTTGATCCTGTGTTACCACTTGCTGTACTTTTGGGGTGTGTTGCATTTACAAAATCTTACAGCGCTAAGCACGTCGAATTACAAGAGGTATAAAGGTTTACTTGTACTCTTCCATAAAGTAAAAACCTATCACAATATGTATTTTTATCAGATAGTTTAGAGTTTTTTAATAATATGAACGGCCCTATGTTTGGGCCGTTTTAGTTCTTATAAATAAACTATTTAACTTGAACCGATATAGGTTCCATTTTCAACTTAATCAATATGAAATGGAATTTTTATTTCCCGCTTAGTAAGCGATTACCTATAAAGGATCTATTCGAGTTTAACCCTAGTGACTTTACTCTAGCGAAGTAGGGTTACTTTATATAAGAGTCCAGTACTTTTAATACGACTTCCATATCTTTTTCACGTTGAGTTTTGTCTTCCTCAAGTACAACGTGCTCAAGTAAGTGACCTTTAATTACTTCTCGCATCAAACCATTTACTGCTCCCCGAATAGCGGCAATCTGCTGCAACACATCTTGGCATTCATGCTCTTCTTCCAGCATTTTTTTAAGTCCATTCACCTGACCCTGTATTTTACTGACTCGAGTGTTGAGCTTCTTTTGATCTCTGGTTGTATGCGACATGTCTTATCTTCTTTAAGTTACGGGCCGAGTTATTCTAACTGATAATGTAGCACTCAATTTATACTGGGGGGTAGTATTTAATACTAGGGGGGAGTATAGTTTGCGATAAATTAGAATCAACAACAGAGAACAACAATGGATTTTGTCGCGTTACTACAACAAGGTAATGGGTGGTTCTTTATTCCCAGTGCCATTTTGCTTGGCGCTTTGCATGGTTTAGAACCTGGGCACTCTAAAACGATGATGGCGGCGTTCATTGTCGCTGTGAAAGGAACGGTCAAACAAGCCGTGATGCTGGGTTTAGCTGCCACACTTTCTCACACTGCAATTGTATGGTTAATCGCTGTTGGCGGGATGTATATTAGCCAGAAATTCACCGCTGAAGCGGCTGAACCATGGATGCAACTTATCTCTGGGGTCATTATCGTGACAACCGGCGTATGGATGTTTTGGCGAACATGGAGCGATGAGCGAGCTTGGAACAAAGCTCAGGATCATGCTCGCGATTGGACGACGCAAGTTGTGGATACAGGACATGGGCATGTTTCGCTTTCGATTACACAGGAAGGGGACCATCACCGTTTCCAGTTGCGAACACTCAGCGGTAAACCTTTAACTGCGGAAGGTATCAAGGTTTCGGTATCGAGTGATGGTTATCAACCTGCTGATATCTATCACTTTATAGAGCGTGATGGATACTTGGAATCGGCGTCTTGCATTGAAGTCTCTAATGGACTTTCTGTCACTTTGATCATCGGGCACCATGATCATACCCATGACTTTGATGTGCATTTCCGTCCTGGTTCTCATTTAGAAAGCGAAGATAAGGAATATCAAGATGCTCACGAGCGCGCTCACGCTTTAGACATTCAAAAGCGCTTTGAGAATCGAGACGTGACGAATGGGCAAATTCTGCTGTTTGGATTAACGGGCGGTTTGATTCCATGCCCTGCTGCGGTAACGGTTTTGCTTATCTGTTTGCAGCTTAAGGCAATGACTCTTGGTGCGACTTTAGTTGTGTCATTCAGTATTGGCTTAGCCTTGACTCTGGTTGCTGTTGGCGTTGTGGCAGCAGTGGGCGTGCAAAAAGCGACATCTAAATGGAGCGGTTTGAATGATGTTGCACGTCGAGCTCCTTACTTATCGGGCGTCTTGATCAGTGCAGTTGGTTTGTACATGGGTATGCATGGATACATATCGCTGACAAGTTAAACTCTGTGGTAAAGATTTTTTTCCTTTCTTTTTTTATGGGCAATGGCTTCATGCCTTGGTTTGCCTATTTTGCTGCCGATTCTTGATTGAGAATCACTCGATCTGACATCGCTGCCATATCTACAAACCAAGTCATTCTCGCTTCACCAAGCATCTCGGATTACAACCGCTGCAATTGTGGCTCTAATATCTGAACCTGAGATACTAAATGATAAAACGGGAGCACTGACCACAGTGCTCCCGACGGTCAAAACGCTAATTAGAAGTCTTTTCTTTAATGTTCGATACCAATTTGGTCGCATAGTTAAATTTAACTATGCAAACGTTTCCTTTTGCGTACTCGTCCCTTCGCCAAACCTCGTAGAAATGTGACGTTTTGAAGACTTTTTTTCCTTCTGTCTAAAGTAATCGGGAACCAAGCAGATACATAGTTATAAAGTTATGTCTTGCTCTGCCAAACAGACCCAAAATGCAGTTTGGTTGGTTTTGGAGAAGAAAGGCTTAGCGCTCGATTAATGAGCATCAATTGAATTGTATTGAGACAATTATAATGAAAAGAATCATCTTATTAGCAGTCTGCGCCATGTTTGGTATTGCTGTCGTGGCGAGTATGGCATCAACGTACCTAATTTCGAGTCAGAAAATCGATGACATCATCTTAAACAAATCCCAAGTTCAAGCTGAGTTTCTAGCGGGAAATGCGAGTTATATTTTGGAGAACTCAGCTAATCCAATGCAAGATTTACAATCGCTTGTTGAGGGGCTGAAACAACGTTCAGACGTGAGTTATGCCGTTGTAATTGACCGTAACGTAACGGCAGTAGCCCACAGTGATAAGCACAAGCTGAACAAAACCTATAACGATGAATATACTGTTGAAGGCGCGACGAGAGGTGTTCAACAGTACTCAAAGTGGTATGCCGATGTCCAGAAAGTATGGGTGTTTGACATCATGGCACCAATTTATGTGGATGGTCAGTTATACGGTACTTTTGATATCGGTATTCCTATTACTGAAGTGAGCCAAGCGACGAATGGAATTATTACTTACCAGTTGATCTCTATGGTGGCGATCTTCGTTATGTGTGTTTTGATTCTGTCACTTTTGCTAAATAAACTGATGAGACCGCTTTCTGCGCTTAAAGACGCTCTACAAGACATCTCAAAAGGAGACGGAGACTTAACCGTTCGTTTGCCAGCGAAAGGTAATGACGAAGTCGCGCAAATTTCTTCTGCTTTCAACGTTTTTGTTGGGAAAGTACATGAGATTATTACACAAGTTGTAAATACTGGTGTGGAGCTTAATAGTTCAGCTGTCGCTTTGCGTGGGCAATCTCAACAAGCGCTCACAAGAGGGCAAGAGCAGAACGAGCAAACCATGCTGGTTGTCACATCCATGAACGAAATGATTGCGACGGTCAATGAAATTGCCTCCAATGCTGCTGGAGCGGCAAATGCTGCGAGTGCAGCAAGTAATGAAGCGCAAGATGGCTACACGACGCTAGAAAGAACCAAAACGGCGATGACTAATCTTGAAAACGAGATGAACAGCACTTCCAACATTATCGTGAGTCTTGCTGAAAATACTCAGTCGATTGGTAGTATTCTAGAGGTGATTAGAGGTATTTCGGAGCAAACCAATCTATTGGCTCTCAATGCGGCTATCGAAGCTGCACGCGCTGGTGATGCCGGCCGAGGTTTTGCAGTCGTAGCTGATGAAGTTCGCAACCTAGCGACTAAAACGGCTCATTCTACCGATGAAATTGACAACATGATTCACCAGCTACAAACTGAAGCTCAAAGTGCGGTGAATTCAATGAGCAATAGTAAGACTCTTATTGAAGAAGGAACGGCAGAAACCGAGTTAGCTCGACAGGCTTTAGAAGCAATAGCTGCACAAGTGACGACTATTTCAGATATCAATACTCAAGTAGCAACCGCAACAGAACAGCAATCAACGGTAGCAAACGAAATTAATATGAACATGGATACCGTCAGCCACTCAGTGAAAAGTGCGCTAACGGCGAGTGAGCAACTAGAAGAATCAAGTCAACAACTCGCGGAGCTATCGCGAACACTCGATCGTCACGTAGGAGCGTTTAGAATCTAAACGCCAACTGACCCTCTTTAATAAAAGCCAGTAAATGTTAATTGCTGGCTTTTTTATTTGAAAAAATCGAGTCTCAAATCGCTTAGCGGTGTTTGTCCTTTCTAGACGATAAAACAGAATACGATAAATTAGTTGAGTAAAGCTTAGCTAGGCGTTAAGTTTTGCGTTTTGCTTTAAATGTTCAACAAACATAGATATTTTCTTAGCTACATGTTTTCTAGACGAGTAAAAGGCGTAAAGCACTAAATCCTCAGGTTCGTACTCTAGAGTGACGATTTCTAGCTCACCATTTTTGATCTCATTTTGGCATGACTCAATTGGCAATATTGCGTATCCAAGCCCTGATAACGCGCCATATCTGGCGAGATGACCGCTGTTTACTTTGAATGAAGATTGCACAGTTTGAGTAATATGGCCTCCAACAGGGTTTCTGAATACCCATGGTGCACCATTTACAGCGGTAAGCGTCGTGATGCAGGGAACATGACTTAGATCCGTAATTTTGTAAGGGGTGGCGTATTTCTCAATTAGTTGAGGCGCGGCTAAAATGGCACTGGGCCAGCGTTTTATCTCTCTCGCCACCCAGTTACTGTCTGACAAAGTCCCTCTATGAAAACTCAAAATGACATCAAAGCTGTCAATAACATCATCTTTAGGGTTTAGCGTTGTATCGCAAGACAAAGAGATTGACGGGTATTGCGTGCAAAAGGTGACAACCGCTTTGGCCAGTACAGGTGTGTCTGGCATAAGAATTCGCAGTTCCCCTGTTACCGTGTGCGAGTGGCGCGTTACCGTTTCTAGTGCGGCGTTGAGTTGCTCCAATAACGGACGAGTGCTGCTATAGAGCTCTTCTCCAGCCTCGGTAGGTGTCATTCGCCTTGTTGTTCTATTGAACAACCTAATGTTTAACTTTTCTTCAAGCAGGGCAATGTGTCGGCTGATATTTGATGTTGGTATATTCAAACACTCAGCGGCTCGCTTAAAGCTGTTGTTCTCATAAACACAGTGAAAACTTTTTAACCAGATTTGGTCAACGTTATCAAACATTTCATTATCCCACTTTATTGGATTATCAAGCCAGCATATCGCACTTTATCCCTGTACTAAGTTACATACAATTTTATTTACAAGTTTAAGCGAACAAACAACGAGATATCGCGCTAGAACGTAATCAATAGAGGTGAATTTATGAGCTGGTTAGAACGGTTATTTGAGAATAAAAATATAATAGGTTCGCGCAAAGCGTCTATCCCTGAGGGCGTTTGGACAAAGTGTCCTGAGTGTGAACAAATACTTTATCGTGCCGCGTTAAAAGAAAATTTGGAAGTATGCCCTAAATGCTCATATCACATGAGAATGGCTGCGCGTCAAAGGTTGATCTCTTTTCTGGACTATGGAACACAACAAGAGTTGGCAAGTGAGTTGGAGCCACAAGATATTTTGGGTTTTAAAGACTTAAAGCGATATAAAGAGCGAATTGCTTTAGCACAGAAAACGACTGGAGAAAAAGATGCGTTGGTGGTGATGGAGGGCAAGTTATTGGGGCTGCCTGTTGTTGCGTGTGCATTCGAATTCTCTTTCATGGCAGGCTCGATGGGCGCAGTGGTTGGCGAGAAGTTTGTCCGAGCAGTTGAAAGCGCAATTAATACAAAATCTGGGTTAGTATGTTTTTCCGCTTGCGGAGGGGCGCGCATGCAAGAGTCTTTGGTGGCACTCATGCAAATGTCAAAAACCAGCGCCGCGTTAAACCACTTATCTGAGCACAGATTACCCTATATCTCAGTATTGACGGACCAAACTTATGGTGGCGTCTCGGCGAGTTTAGCCATGTTAGGAGACATCAATATTGGTGAACCTAAAGCAAGTATTGGCTTTGCGGGAAGACGGGTCATTGAGCAAACGGTACGTGAAAAGCTACCAGACGAGTTTCAGCGAAGTGAATTTTTACTAGCGCATGGTGCGCTAGATATGATTGTCGATAGACGTGAAATGCGCGATCGCGTTGGCCGCTTACTGGCTAAGTTAACCAACGCGAGGGTGGTCTCAGAATAGGTTGTATTAAAGTTAGACTTAGTACTTGCGTTTATTGAGCCGTAATCATTACAAACCGTTCATTTTGCCCCCATCTTGGTTCCGCATTCATTAGGCTGAGATCCAACGCCGTTTGGTATGGGTCAACAGCAAAATGGTCGCTTACTAACCCCCAGAGCATCCAGTTGATTGCGGTTTCATTCTCGGTAAGCTCTTCGAGTGGCGCTTGGAGGAAAAAGTACTCATCTTCGCCATCGTAACCGAGCCGATCATAGATAATGTTGCGTAGCTCTCGATCCAAATCATGTTGGAGGTTGATTGAGTCGTACAGTTGCTCTTCTGTTGGGCCATTCTCATGGTGATAAACATTGCGTTTTGACTCTTTGTGTAAAGTACCTGCGCCAGTTTCAATGCTTACTTTCTTTTGCGAGTGTTGCTCAAGAACTTGAATGATTTCATCCTCTAGTTGATCGAGTTTACTCAGCAAAACTTGATTGTTTATGTCACCAGCGGGGGAGGCCATCGTTTGGAAGGCTTTCACTCTCTCGTAGACTGCTTTCCCGTGAGGAAGGGCTGCAAAACACTGTTCTTGGAGCGCTTCATTGGCTTGCCAAATGCCCGAGTAGAGCTCGTAATCATGTGTATATGGTGGAAGCTCTTCAGTATCTTCCCCTAATAATTCTCGCCAGTGCTTTTGCCACTGTTCTTCTTTTGCGTGTTTTACACGCGCGTATTGCTTAATCCAGCGGTTACGAAGTTTTACCCCAAAAATGGCAAGTCCCCATGGAGCGAGCAAATAAAAATAATAGTGAGAAGAGTTATCCCAAAAGTAACCGTAAACGTAAACACCAAAAGCAAGCACCCAAGTTCCAATAGTACAAGCAATAACCCCGGACATTATTGATGATTGGCGCTTTGTTTCTCTTAATGTATTACCTTCAGCACATAACCAAAAAATGCCGCCAAAAACAAAGGCAAACGTTGTCATGAAGTAGGCAAGCGCCGCTCCCAAAAATCCCCAAAGTGACATGTATTATCCCTAGCCAAATATCTGCTTATTCACTCATCAATGACTGGAGGAGTAAATGTGTTTGATTTGGCGGAGAATTTACCATTAATGCCAACCTTTTGATATGCACTCGATGACTTATTGGGAATGAGTCACAAATAAAAATAGATGGTATCAAGCATCAAAATTTAATTTAGAACCTTTGATTGTCGTGAACTCTATCTGGAAGAGTTAAGGGTGGAGTTTAAGGGCAATTTTCCTCATAAAGTCGTTATTTAGAAAAAGGTAAATTAATGTTTTTATTGATAATTGTGAGTTTTTTTTGGAGTGGGATTGCTCCCATTTAATTAGAGTAAAAGGCCTATTTTTGGGAGCGGTTTCATAAATTTTATGACACTGATTTCACTGTTTGAGCTGTAAAGAATATAAACCCCCACTCAATGTATGTTAATAATCAATGAGTGTTGTTATGTCTCATATCCGTTTTTTCCCGCGCCATCGTTTGGCGCTTGCTTGTATGCTAGCGAGTGTGTCTGGCTTCTCTTTTGCACAAAATCAGTGTGCTGTTGCTGATTTACAACAATCGCGAGATCTGGCTACTGCCGTTTCTGGTGCTGAGTATGATTGCTACCACGCTTGGTTTTCCGCACCTTCAGAAACGCTGAATGATATCTATAGTGAAGCGAGCCTAAGCCGTATCCAAGTCGCGCTGGATCAAGAAATCGCTCGCTATCGTGGTGAAGCAGATCAAGCTCGTATTCTAGAGAACCTAGGCGAATTTATTCGAGCGGCCTACTACGTTCGCTACAACGCTGGTACTGGTACACCTGAGTTTTCGCAAGCGTTGAGTCAGCGTTTTGCTCAGTCGACGAACCTATTCCTAAACAACCCTCATGCTTTGGATCAAGGTCGTGAACAAGTTGGTGCAATGAAGAGCCTGACTTTGATGGTTGATAACGTTAAGCAGTTGCCGCTGACCATGGATAGCATGATGGCCGCGTTGATGCACTTTAATCGTGAAACCGCGCAGGACACGCAATGGGTCGATGGTTTGAACAACTTGTTCCGCTCTATGGCAGGCCATGCGGCGAACGATGCGTTCTACCGATACATGGCAAACAATACTCACCATATTGATACGTTGGTGAAATTCGCATCTGATAATGCTTGGGCATTAGATACGGATGCAAGCTTTATCGTTTTCAATGCATTACGTGAAACTGGTCGTTTGCTCGCGAGCCCAGATCAGGAGACCAAACGCAAAGCATTGGCAGTAATGCAACAGGTGATGCAGCGTTATCCACTGGGTAGTGAGCATGACAAACTATGGCTTGCTGCCGTTGAAATGATGAGCTACTACGCACCAGAAGGCCTAAATGGTCTGAATATTGAGCAAGCCAAGCAAGATTTAGCTGCACGTGTAATGCCAAATCGTTTTGAATGTCAGGGACCTGCCATTATTCGCTCTGAAGATCTGACCGATGCTCAAGCAGCGAAAGCGTGTGAAGTGCTAGCGGCAAAAGAAGCCGACTTCCATCGAGTTGCGAATACGGGTAATCAACCTGTCGCTGATGATTTGAATGATCGTGTTGAAGTGGCGGTATTCGCGAGTAACGCTAGTTACGTTGATTACTCTTCATTCCTATTTGGTAATACAACGGACAACGGTGGTCAGTACCTAGAAGGTGACCCTTCAAAAGCGGACAATACTGCGCGTTTCGTCGCTTATCGCTACGCGAATGGTGAAGATCTCTCTATCTTGAACCTAGAACATGAATACACGCACTATTTAGATGCACGATTTAACCAATACGGTTCGTTCAGCGATAACTTGGCTCATGGTCATATTGTTTGGTGGCTAGAAGGTTTTGCTGAATATATGCATTACAAGCAAGGTTACCAAGCTGCGATTGAGCTGATTGCAGATGGTAAACTGAGCCTTTCCACTGTGTTTGATACCACGTACTCTCACGATACCAATCGTATCTATCGTTGGGGTTATCTAGCTGTTCGATTCATGTTAGAAAATCATCCACAAGACGTCGAAAGCTTGTTGGCATTGTCGCGCTCTGGCCAGTTCGAACAATGGGCACAGCAGGTGACGTCTTTAGGTCAACAATACGATGCTGAGTTTGAGCGTTGGTTGGACACATTAAAAGTGAAACCTGAGCAACCTGGTACAGACCCAGAAGAGCCAACAGAACCAACAAGCCCTGAAGCACAAGTGACTGAATTGACGGCGAACCAAAGTCTTCAGCTCAGTGGCGAAGCATACAGTGAAAAACTGTTCTATGTTGATGTTCCAGCTAACACCGTTAACTTCAATGTATCTATTGAGGGCGCGGGTGATGCGGATCTTTACATGAGCTACAACAAAGTTGCGCATTACTATGATTTCGAAATGAGTCAATATGCTGATGGCAGCAATGAAGAGATTGTGTTTGAACCAGAGCAAGATGGTTACGTTAAAGCGGGTCGTTACTACATCAGCTTAACTGGACGTGATAGCTATGACTCAGTAAATCTTGTGGCTGCGTTAGAAGTGGAAGCGCAAACACCGCCAACCCAAGTGCAAGATGATTTAGCACCTGTGGTACTAGAGTCTGGTGAAGCCAAAATGCTTACCGTTCACAAGCAGCGTTATGCAGCAGTTTATGTGCCTGAAGGTGTAGAAGAGGTTTGTGTATGGCTAACGGCTCACTCTCAAACTGGTAATGTCGATCTATACGCGAGTAGGGAGCATTGGCCTACAGTAGAGCAGCACGAGTATGCGTCCAACTATGCAGGCAGCAATGAATACCTTGCGATTCCTATTACTGAAGCAGGGTACGTGCACTTCGCTCTTCAGGCTCCAGAGCAAGGCGATGACGTTGAAATGCTAGTGCACTTCAACTAAACAGGTTCGATTAACTAAAGTCGAGATAAAACGTCGCTGATACAGCGACGTTTTTGTTTATATCGGACACGATTATAAACAAACAGCGGCGAATGCTAGTTAATCGGCTGATCTATCGAGTTATCAGTTGCCCTTTTTCTAAACGGCTTTAGGTTTGTATTGCAATTTACCGCGCACATAAACTTTTTTAGCGACGCGTTCTGTGACCTAGCTTCTGATTTGTGTTTCCCAAATAGATACAATATATATGCACCCCGTGCAATAAAGTGAAAAGGGAAAGACATGAAAACGCTTATTTATGAAACGTTGATTAGCCTTGCTAACCAAGAACCAGAACAACATGCAAGAATCCGACAAAATCTCTATGAACAGTTGGATCTGCCGTTCGATAAGCAGCTGGCTTTGTATTCTTGTGCCCTTGGTCCTGCAAGTTCAGGCAAGTTGGAGAGCAGTCAAGGCATTAACAACGCGGTAG
>NZ_JADDYH010000009.1:75263-159597 GCF_015163595.1 Vibrio sp. OPT41
ATTGCGCGGTTAAACTGCTTGAAACTCCTGAGCGCTAATTCACTCGTTGTTTTAATCACGGCCCGAACCCCAAGGGTCGTTTTTAATTGCGGTTAAATTGATTTCAACGTCGTTATTACTCTGCTCTTTCCGCTAGCACTTCTTTGAATGCAAACATGCCGTTTAATGCCGCGGGAAAACCTGCGTAGACGGACATCTGCAAAATGATCTCTTTAATCTCATCCTCGCTACAGCCTACATTCAGCGCTGCATTTAAGTGCACTTTTAGTTGCGGCGCGCAATTCCCCATTGCCGTTAGCGCGGCGACGGTTGCGATTTCTCTCGATTTTAGGTCTAAGCCCGGGCGAGCATAAATATCGCCAAACGGATACTCAATGGTGTACTGAGCTAAATCTGGACAAATATCTTGTAAGGTTTCGATGACATTATGACCAGCGTCGCCATCAATTTGAGAGAGTAGTTCTAATCCTTTGTTAAAGCGTGATTGTTCCATCGGTATGTTCCTAGTGAATAAACGTAAACACACCTTAATCGTTAGAGTTAACTCTAAGTCAACGAACTTTTCCGCTTTTATACAAGGCAATTTTTTCTTCTAGAGCCGATAAGTGCTTTTTCTGTTGCTCAATGTGGCGTTTGAGGTTTTCTTGGTGTTGTTCTAACAGGGCTTGACGTTGTGGTACAGATTGAGAGCCGACTTCCCTTAATTTGGCATACTCTAGAATCTCTTCAAGTGGCATTGCAGTTTCTTTTAAACGCTTAACAAAGCTTATCCAGTTTAGATCTTTCGAACTATACATTCGATGTCCACTCGCGTTTCTATGGACATGTTTAAGTAAACCGATTTTTTCATAGTATCGAAGTGTATGAGCAGATAGCCCGACGAGGTCAGAAAATTCTTTGATATTCATTATTATCCTCCAAGGTAGAGCATACCCCATAGAGATAAGCTAAGTTTCGCATTTTGAAGTCATTTCGGGACAGATACAAACAGAAATCTTTAGTCTTTTAACGCTAGGTATGGTGATTTACTGGATTTTTGAAACGCGCCAAACGTGATCCATCTGCCAGTTTCGTTTTATTAACAATTGATTACTCAACGGGTTGGCTTGGCTATTTTTATCCTTTGGGCCTATTTTAGGGCGTACATAGGTCTTATGTTCTATCTTTTTAAATTTAAGTTTTTGTTAATCAAAACAATGCCTTAGTTTTGTGTTGGTCTGTTCGGGTTGTATGTCGTGTGCCCGTTATTCACTCAGAACGATTTATCGCTGTGCAATGGATGAGTCGCTACGCCTTCGATTTCAGCCTTGAGTTAGTGCTAAAAGGGTGAGTGCCTCTGATGAATAGCTTTTATAATTTCGATTATTGAATTCACTCACAAAAAAATGCAAACAAGTAATCGTGAGTGGAAACGAGCAGGAGAACAACATGAGTGGCTCACAGGAAACACAATCATTCGGTGCAAACGTTATCTTACATGCGTTTGATTGGAAGTATGCTGACATTGCCCAACGAGCAAAAGAAATCCGCGAGCTTGGTTATGGCTCTGTGTTGGTTTCGCCACCAATGAAAAGCGCACACGATGAGCGCTGGTGGCAGCGTTATCAACCACAAGATTATCGTGTTATCGATAATGCTTTGGGTGATACCAAAGATTTTATTCATATGGTTCGTGAACTGGAGCAAGTTGGTGTGTGGGTTTATGCCGACGTAGTGTTTAACCATATGGCAAATGAGGCCCACCTTCGCAGAGACCTTCAGTACCCAAGACAAGAGGTCTTGGAGGAATACCAGAACAACAAACAGAAATATCAGTCGCTAGCGTTGTTTGGCGATCTATCTCAACCACTTTTTGATGAAGAGGACTTTGTTGAAGCATTCGGCATCAAAGACTGGAAAGATAAGTGGCAGGTTCAAAACGGACGTATCACAGGTGGACCAACCGATCCTGGCTTGCCAACTCTTCGTGTTTGTGACCATGTCGTTGAGCAGCAGCGAGCGTACCTAAAGGCGCTGAAAGCTATTGGTGTGAAAGGTTTTCGTATTGACGCTGCGAAACACATGACGTTAGAGCATCTTAAGCGTGTTTGGACAGACGACATCACGCGGGATGTGCATATATTTGGTGAAATTATTACCGATGGCGGTGCGACGGAAGAAGAGTATCAGCTGTTTCTTGAGCCGTATCTACAGGAAACTCGCCTAGGTGCGTACGATTTCCCTTTGTTCTCAACCATGTTTAAGGCGTTTGCTAAAAAGGGTAGCTTCAAGTCTCTGATTGATCCCTATTGTTTTGGTCAGGCTCTGTCCCCCGGCCGTGCGATTACATTTGCTATCACACATGATATTCCTAACAATGATGTCTTTCTTGATCTCATCATGGACGAGGAAAACGAATGGTTAGCTTATGCCTATATTCTAGGCCGAGATGGTGGTGTGCCGTTGATTTATACCGACTTAAACACCAGCGGTATTAAAGGTAAAAATGGTCAGCCAAGATGGCAGGGTGCATGGAGCGATCCGAGAATGGCAAAAATGATCCAGTTCCATAATATGACGCATGGCGAGCCGATGAGTGTTCTTGAAGGTAACGATGACATGCTCGTACTTAAGCGAGGTGACAAAGGCATTGTGGTGCTTAATAAATCACAGCGTCAACAGTCTTTGACATTAAAAATCGATGGTAATTGGGTTGATTTGATGACAGAACAAATCATTCCAAGTGACGGTAAGTTAATCGTACCATCTAAGTCGTCGATGTTACTCGTCGCGAACTAGAAGATGTACACACCGAGGTTAGCAACTTCGGTGTGTATGTTTATCATCGTCATTCACGTTCTGCTGAAATTCAATATAAACTCAAACTCTCTCGTTTTTGCTAGAAATTTATGAGCACTCGTTAACGCAACATTCTGCTTTTAAAAAACCAATTACGTCATCTAAGCACTGATATTCTGCGACACAAAAAAGGGTTCTACCCTCGCGGCGCTGGGTGAGAAGACCAGCTGAAGCAAGGCTCGAGATATGATGAGAGAGAGTGGATGCTGGAATGCCAAGCTTTTCTTGTACGCCGCCTACCGCGATACCTTTGTATCCCGCTTTGACGACTTCTTTGTAAATACTTAAACGAGTCGGATGCCCTAACTCTTTTAGTGCTTTAGCAACGGCTTCAAGCTCCATACTGACCTCTAAAGAATGACCACAGTAATTTTATTTCGATAATAGGGAAAGTCTCGGTAAATGCCAACTATTACGATCTCAGAACAATTTAAATCAGATGAGATTCATGCTGGCTCATGCCTTCATGACAACAATTGTCTGTTCTAATGAGACAGATCAATCTTCATTATTATTTCACGCCACGTTCAAAATCCCTCGTCTACACTCAATGTTGAGTTGTCAGTTGGCAGACCAAGGAGGCGGCCATGATTGCGGTTCATAGAGATTATTGTTTGTCTAACAGTTCGGAGTTACATGCCCACGTTAAAGTCAATCCTGTCGGTAAATTAGAAGTTGAGATTGTTGAACTTCAAGAGCGCCACACCACAGAGTTTGATGATTTGTCTTTTGAGAGTCGTGGGTGTGAAACTCGAATCTGTGGTAAAGAAGACACAACTCCGTGGCAGTTCAATCTTGCAGTTACTGATGCGTTAGAGCTTTCTCATTTAGTGGAAGAAGCAAACGAAGAGTATGAGATTTTAATGAATGATCTTATGTAATATCGAGAAGATCATTTTATCCTGCACGGCGTGTGGCTCTGTACTGAAAAAATAAAAACCTCCCAAGCGGGAGGTTTTTAATATGGAGTGCGTTATCGTTGGATAGGCTCTTCTCGTGGTGGTGTTAGCTCTTGGACGTTATCTTCATTAAAGTCATCGGCGTAACCTTTAGGTGGCGGTGTCCAACCTCGTTCTGACCGCGATAGTTTGTCATGACGATCTTTTTGCATCTCTTCCGCCATTTTCTCCTCTAACTGAATAAACAGTTGTCGGAAATTGTTGTCATAGCGTTCACCTTCAGAATCATCCTCCCAAGCTTTGTAGAGTATTTCTGACTTACGTGCTTCAACACGCTTATATGTCGCCTTCTGTTGTTCAACAAAGAAGGGGTGAATGCCAAGGGCTTTCATTGTGTGACCGCCCATCTCCAATGCAGAATGGTAGGTCTCTGATTCAATAATATCAGCTCCCGCTTGACGCAAAAGATAGCCATGTCCACGGTCAAAGGCACGTGCAATCACTGTTACTTTTGGGTACGTGTGCTTAACGTACTTCACCAGTTCTACACTCGATTCTTGGTTATCAATCGCCACAACCAACGCAGCGGCGTGCTCAATGCCGGCTGTATGTAGCATATCTGGTCGAGTCGCGTCGCCAAAATAGGCGCGAGTGCCAATCTGGCGCATGTTATCGACTTGGTCAGATTGATGGTCAAGTACCACGGTAGTCACGCCGTTTGATACCAATAGGCGATTCACTATTTGTCCAAAGCGGCCGATGCCGGCGATGATCACCGTGCCTGTTTCCTCAATCGTATCGCTTTCGCGTTCATTTGACTGGCTTTCAAAGCGCGGCAGAATCACTCTATCAAACAGAATAAACAAACCTGGTGTCAGGAACATCGAAATCGCAACCACTAACGCAAGAGTTTGTGAGAGTTCAAATGGGATGACGTGGTTTTGCACTGAAAAGCTTAGAAGCACAAAGCCGAATTCACCTGCTTGAGCCAAGCTTAGGGTAAACAGCCAGCGGTTGCTGCCTTTCACCCTAAATATCAGTGCAAGAATAAACAGCACCAAGGCTTTCAAAACCATCACGCCAATGGTCAATGCCATGACCAACCAGAAATCACCAAAAAGGACCGAGAAGTTGATCCCTGCGCCAACGGTAATAAAGAACAGACCTAACAATAGGCCTTTAAATGGTTCGATATTGGATTCTAACTCGTGGCGGAATTCACTGTTCGCCAATACAACGCCAGCCAAGAAGGTTCCTAAGGCAGGAGATAAGCCCACTAAGCTCATCAGCGCAGCGATACCAATGACCAGCATGAGTGCAGTTGCGGTAAAGATTTCTCGCAAACCAGAGCTAGCCACATAATTGAGCAGAGGTCGACTTAAAAAGTGTCCACCAACGACGACGATTGCAATCGATGCTGTGATTACGATGCCGTATGCCCAGCCAGGCAACCCCGCAACGAGGCTTAATTCTTCATGGTGCGCTGCGGCTGCTTGAGCCGCGGACTGTGCCTGTTCAATTAATTCAGGTAAGGCCAATAGAGGAATGAACGCCAACATTGGTATCACTGCAATATCTTGAAAAAGCAACACGGAGAAAGCGTTTTGTCCACCTTCCGTCTTCGTTAATCCTTTTTCGCTAAAAGTTTGCAAAACAATCGCAGTAGAAGAGAGGGCGAAGATCAAACCTATGGCTAAGGCTATGGTCCAAGGCTGGTCAAAGTACAAGGCAATACCCATAATCGCTGCGACGGTACCGCCGACTTGCAGACCTCCTAAGCCCATTAAGCGATTGCGCATCGCCCACAACATTTTGGGTTCGAGCTCTAAGCCAACGAGAAACAGCATCATCACCACGCCAAACTCGGCAAAGTGCTGGATTGTTGTTGTTTCTTCACCGACTAAACCGATAATTGGGCCAATGACCACACCTGCGATGAGATAGCCTAAAACGGACCCAAGTCCCAAACGCTTAGCAAGTGGGACTGCAATTACAGCAGCAATCAAATATACGAAGGCTTGTAAGAATATTCCTGTCATGAAGCCTCCTTAATGAGCTCTGGCAATGCGCTGTTAAGCTTGATTAATGACGCCGCAGCTTCAACATCCAACCTATCTTCGACTAAAGCTGTTAGCAGGCTCTTGTACCGCTCAACATGACGAGGGATTCGCCCTTCTTCATCTGCTGTACGTGCACCAAACATCGCGAGAGGGGCAATGTAGTTCATGCCTGTCAGCGCGGACATTTGTTCAATAGGCGCAAGCAGTTGACGAATCGTAAAGTGGTTGTAGCCCTCTGCCTTATAAGCTTCTTCTTTACCCCCTGCAGACAGCACACAAAGCATGGTCTTGCCTTGCAGTGCTGTGCCATCTGTACCGTAAGCAAAGCCATATTCCAAAACCAGATCTTGCCACTCTTTTAAAATCGCAGGCGTTGAATACCAATATAGTGGGAATTGGAAAATCACCACGTCATGTTCACGTAAGCGTTGCTGCTCACGGTCGATATTAATATCGAAACGAGGGTATTCGCCATAGAGATCAACACATGTCACGCCTTCAATTTTTTGAGCTTCTTTGAAAAGTGGAGTATTCACTTCTGAACGATGCTGGGAAGGATGAGCAAAGAGAATGAGTACTTTTTTATTTGCCATAGGGATCCTTGCTATCTAAGTAACCATGCCCAGTAGGAGCGCGGGTTGGTTAGAAAATGTAACTCATAAATGATCGCCAAGCTAGTTTGGAAAACTGTTTAAGCTGTTTCAATATCAATAAAAAACCACCAAATAAATTGGTGGTTTTGGGAAGCGTTACGTTTTACTAATCATGAATAGGGACGACTAGAATATCCACCGGTGACTTGTTAATTAAGTGTCTGGAGTAAGAAATAATCTTGCTCCAGAAATCTTGGTGGTGGCCACAAATCAGAAGATCCACTTCTTGCTCTTTAATGGTGACCTCTAATTTATCAGCCAAGTCGCCAGTACCTACGAAGAAATGTTTAAGTGGGTAATCCATGTAATCACTAAATGTCTTTAAACATCCCATTGAATGCTCATTCAACGGCCTTTGATCCGGGTTTTCTTTAATGTCTACAAGCTCACGATAGATTTCTCCGTGCGTACCATCAATATGAATAAAGGAGATATCGGAGTCGAGATAGTTTGCCATTGATACCGCTCTGTCGATAAGCACGGTGCTTTCATCTGACAGTTCGAGTGCAACAAGGATATGTTTGTATTTCATAACCACGCCCTTATGTGGATTATCTTTACCCTAAGCATAGTATGGCTTGGATAAAAATTGTGTTGCTAAGATCTCGAAATTGTTCAAAGACTTGTTAAAAAGTTAATGTGATATAACAACTTACTGTGAAACTTTCTTTTTGTTCACATTTGGTTAGAAAGCTTGCTTTTTGAACAAAAAAGCGGCTACACTCTGCGCATCATTTCTCTAGGAGATTACGCCAACATGAAGAACTAAACCTGTCATCCATATTTTTACTTATTTTTTGGATCTGCAGGGTTAGTAGGCGTAGCTCACTTTCCGATATTTCTTTGCAACAAGACGACTTTTTGATTTGACGTATATCGTCGAGCTTTTCATAGAGCTTAATGCGTTTGTGCACGCGTTTTGTTGCAATTTCAAATCATAGCTACGGCTGTTGTCCCTGTCATACAGGAGGCAAATTATGCCAGTTTTACAAGCTTTTAATGTTAGCCATCAGTTTGATAATGGCGATACGCTATTCCAGTCTATTTCTTGTTCCATGACTAAACGACGTGTTGGTTTGGTTGGGCGCAATGGCATCGGCAAGTCGCTTTTGGCTTCCATTTTAGCGGGAGAAATTCAGCCTGCCAGCGGTGTTGTGACTGCTCCCTCTTCTTTCATGATGTATCGCCAGCAGCCGTCTGATCTGCTTTCAGGTCAGCAATCGATCGCCCAATTTCTAGGAACAGACTCGGCCTTACATGCTTTGAAGCAGATTGAACAAGGTGATGTTTCTGAGCATTGGTTCGAACTGGTTGGCGAACAGTGGGATATTGAACTGAAACTCAAACAGCAGCTTGCTG
This sequence comes from Vibrio sp. OPT41, assembly GCF_015163595.1. NCBI lineage: Bacteria > Pseudomonadati > Pseudomonadota > Gammaproteobacteria > Vibrionales > Vibrionaceae > Vibrio > Vibrio sp. OPT41. The sequence goes on from NZ_JADDYH010000009.1 coordinate 83,073, forward strand.
CGATGGGCTTGCCGCAAGACCCTGACTTCTCTTGTGCTCGGCTCAGTGGTGGTCAGTTGGCACGTTTGCAGTTATGGCAGTTGTTTGAAAACGAAACGGAGCTTTTGATTCTCGATGAACCATCCAATCACCTCGATACCGAGGCGAAACAATGGTTGATAGAGTCTATGACGCATTTCAGCGGTGCGATTTTACTCATCAGTCACGATCGTGAGCTGCTGCGAGAGATGGAGGAAATTTGGGAGCTATCGGGCCTAGGTTTACAGGCTTTTGGTGGAAATTACGATGTGTACGCCGAGAAAAAACGCACTGAACTGCAAGCGATCGAGAGGCAGTTAGCGCAAGTCGATAAACAGAAAAAACGGTTAGCCGAGCAAGCCCAGAAAAATCGCGAAAAAGCAGACCAACGCGCCGCGCAAGGGAACAAACTGCGCAAAGACGGCAGTCAGCCCAAAATTTTGCTTGATGGAAAAAAGGATAGTGCGACCGCCAGCGCCTCAAATCGCAATAAGAATGAGCAACTCAGACAAGCGCATTTACAAGCCAAAGAACAGGCGTTGCAATTGCGACATGAGCAACTCAAGGCGCAAAAGCTTTATCTTACAGATAATCCGAACCGTTCGCGAAAAGTATTGTCGATACAAGAAGGTATATTACCTTTTGGGAATTCTACACCTATCACGTTGCAGATTTTTGCGAACGACAAAGTCCATCTCAAAGGGAAAAATGGCTGCGGAAAATCAACCTTGTTAAAGACGTTGCTTGGCGAGTTATCGTTGCAGAGTGGTGAGCTGAAAGTGAATACGCCTTTGTATTATCTCGACCAACATTTTGGTGCAGTGAATCCAAATCTTTCGTTACTTGAGAACGTAATGGAGAGCTGCCAAGAGATGACGGAAAGTGAAGCGAGGACCTTATTGGCCGGGATCGGTTTTCGTCGAGATGCAGTGTTTCGATTGGGGCGCCTACTGAGCGGTGGCGAGAAGATGAAGCTCGCGATGCTGATAGTCAGCCACCAAAATTCTCAGCCTTTGCTGCTGCTTGATGAACCAGATAACCATCTCGACCTCGAGTCAAAAATAATGCTTAGTCAGGCGTTAAATACATACAAAGGTGGATTTGTTCTGATCAGTCACGACCAAGATTTCGCTTCTGAGTCTGGGGTTTTGCGCCAAATCGAGCTGACTTAGACGAAAGAGAGTAAACGCCATCGTAGCTCTTCAGTGTTGTTCCCAAGTTCTACACTTCCACTTACTGGTTTGTAGAACTGGCAGGAAATGAGGGAGTTAGGATGGCTTTCACAACTCGTTTAATGAAATTAGATTCATTTTGTCGATATATAGTAGAGTTCTGATGTATTGCACAAAAAGACAACAGAAAAATAAAAAAGAATTTCATGAAAAAGAACACCCTAGCACTCGCAACGGCTCTCGCACTCGGAAGTGTGTTGTCTGTGGCGCATGCAAATGAAGCGGCGCAGTCGTCGGTTGAACAGGTAACCCTGAAAGCCATCACGTACCCAACCACACAAAAAGTGAATGTTGTCGATGACTACTTTGGTACAAAAGTGAGTGATCCGTATCGTTGGTTGGAAGACGATCTCAGCCCAGAAACCGCAGAATGGGTGAAGGCACAAAATGCAGTGACGTTTGATTATCTGTCGAAAATCCCTTACCGCGAGCAGATTGAAGAACGCATCACTAAGCTCATGGACTACGAAAAGCAAAGCCAACCGTTCAAAGAGGGTAAGTTCACTTATTTCTATAAAAATGACGGGTTACAAAACCAAGATGTGCTTTATCGGCAGTTAGGTGATGGTGAAGCAGAAATTTTCCTCGATCCAAATACTTTTAGTGAGGATGGCACCACATCGTTAGCGGGAGTGAGCTTTTCACGAGACGGTTCTTTGGTCGCATACAGCATTTCGGAAGGCGGTAGCGATTGGCGCAAAGTCATTGTGTTAGACACAGAAACCAAAAAGCCCGTCGGTGAAACGCTGGTGGATATTAAGTTCAGCGGCATCAGTTGGCTCGGCAATCAAGGTTTCTATTACTCAAGTTATGACAAGCCACAGGGGAGCGCGAAGACAGATCAACACAAGCTCTACTTTCATAAACTTGGAACGAAGCAAAGTGAAGACCAGCTGATTTTCGGCGGCTTTGAGGAAGAGAAATACCGTTATGTTGGCGGCTATACGTCGGATGATGAACGCTACTTGTTTATCTCAGCCAGCGTATCGACATCGGGTAACAAACTGTTCTTTAAAGATCTGAGTAAGCCAAACAGCCCGCTTAAAACCATTTTCGATAACACCAGTTCTGATACTTGGGTGATAGATAACCAAGGCACGAAGCTGTACTTGGTTACGAACCTTAACGCGCCGAACAAACGCGTCGTGACGGTGGATGCGAGTCAGCCGCAGCCCAAAAACTGGAAAGATTTGATCCCTGAAACAAAGAATGTGTTACGCGTTTCTACCGCGGGTGGCAATTTGTTTGCGAGTTATATTGTTGATGCGATCTCGATGGTGAAGCAATACGACATGAACGGCAAACTCATCCGAGAAATCAAATTGCCTGATATTGGCAGCGCATACGGTTTCTCGGGTAAAAAAGATGAAACCGAAGTCTACTATTCTTTCACCAATTACAAGATGCCCAGCACTACGTATCGTCTGAACATCAAAGATGGTGATAGCGAGGTGTACTACAAATCTAAAGCGCCATTTGATCCAGCTTTGTATGACTCTCGCCAGGTGTTTTACACCTCAAAAGACGGAACAAAAGTGCCGATGATCATCACCTATAAAAAAGGGACACCGATGGACGGCAGTGCACCAACCATCCTATATGGTTATGGTGGTTTCAACATCAGCCTCACACCATCTTTTAACCCGACACGTGCGGCTTGGTTGGAGCTTGGTGGTGTCTACGCGGTAGCGAACATTCGTGGCGGTGGGGAGTATGGTAAAGAGTGGCACAACGCTGGCATTCAAATGCAAAAGCAAAATGTGTTTGATGACTTTATTGCTGCGGCTGAATTCCTAATTGATGAAGAGGTAACGTCATCAAACAAGTTAGCCATTAACGGTGGTTCGAATGGTGGCTTGTTAGTAGGGGCCGTTATGACGCAACGTCCAGAGCTGTTTAAAGTGGCGCTGCCAGCAGTCGGCGTATTGGATATGCTGCGTTACCATACTTTTACCGCAGGTGCTGGTTGGGCGTATGACTACGGCACGGCAGAGCAAAGTAAAGAGATGTTCCAATATCTGAAAAGTTATTCGCCGGTGCACAATGTAAAAGCAGGGGTGGAATACCCAGCAACATTGATTACAACCGGTGATCATGATGACCGTGTTGTTCCTGCTCACTCATACAAATTTGCAGCTGAGTTGCAATCGAAGCAAGCGGGTTCAAATCCGATCTTAATTCGCATCGAAACCAATGCAGGACATGGTGCAGGCACACCAACGCGTAAAATAATTGAGACAAATGCAGATATTTATAGTTTTGCACTGTTCAATATGGGAATAGAGAAACTGCAATAGTGCGAATTGTTTGCGTTTTAGTTATCGAAACGCATCGGCGCTTTATCGCTCGATAATAAAAGGGAATCACAGAGAGTGACTCCCTTTTTATTTATTATAGGCCTACTATTCTAATCTGATGCTAGGCTAATCAAACTAAGGTTTTTTAAATTATTATAATGTTCTAATTAATCTGAAGAGTGTTGTACGATCGAAATGAAACATTGATCGCGATCACCTAAATCCATTGCACTCTCTATTTATATGGTAAAATTAATTAATCATTTGTTCTAATGATAATTGAATTTTCATAAGTTTTAATATTTCCTTCTTCATTGGTATTACCAAATTTCAAGTTATATAAGATATAAGTAGCGGTGATTGAACTTTTACGATGCTTTATTTTATTTTAATTAAAACGTCGAATGTTTCGTCATTATTGAATTTGCTTTGATAATTTATGTTATCCAAAGCGAGTTGTGTTGCTTGCTATTTATGATGACCTCATGACGTGAATAATTTTATAATCATTAAAATGGATACAGTTTTATGAATTTAGTGAAACCGTCTGTTGCCATTATGGTTGCAGCCCTACAACTCGCGTCTTCTGCCTATGCGCAGACAAACAATAACGAAGAACTACAAGATATGTCTGACCCACTTGCGGTATACACCCAAGCGGGCTTTGGTATTACTGATAAAGGCGCGAACATCAAAATCGGTCAAACTTATCAATCTAGCCAGCCTGGTACCATGGCGATGAACATCATTGAAATGAAAGGCATTGGTGGTGAGCTATTTGGCATTCGCGACAATGACGATCCAATATATGCCAACGTTGATGACAGCATTGACTCTTTCAGACTACGTAATTTCCAAGTAGAAGTCGCAAAAGGTCTAGGCCGTCAATTAGATGTAAACTACGACGTTGATAACGATAAATTAGATGCATCTTATAGCTTTATTCAAGGTCTACCTAAGTTTGGTATGTTGCAGCTATTTCCTTTAGCTGGTGCGGGTGTCACTATTGCTAATGATTTTGGTGGTGATGACAAAGGTTATGAAATTCCAGGTACTTTCACTGTTGTGGGTATGTACTCAAAAATTGAATTAACCGATAAAATCTGGATTAACTACAACCCAATGTATATGCATACGTTGTCAGGGTCTAGTCAATATAAAGATACTTATTACGCGGGTGAAGATAATATCTTGACTCATGAGTTTGCGTTGTCTTATCAAATTAATCCTCGCGCAAATATTCGTTACTTTGCAAACTGGAATGAGCACGTTAATTTCGGTGATGGTGATCACCGTATCGAATTTAACTACCAATTCTAACTCCCTCGTTTATTTCCAGAATAGAAAGTGTGTTTATCCATATATTTAAATATTTAGGCTAGGGCACTTTCTAAATAAAGTAGGTTTATCATGAAAGCCAAATATAAATTTGCGTTGGTATCTATTGCTATATCTTCTGCATTACTATCAGGATGCAAAACTGGCGATATCGCAACGAAAACAGCCCAAGCACCCTCTGTTGAAACCGTTACCCTAACCGAAACAAAAATCACTCCTTATCATACTTTTATCGGTCGAACTGAAGCGGTAAATGACGTTGATATTATGCCGCGAGTCGGTGGCGAATTAACCGCGATTCATTTTAAAGATGGCGATATGGTCGAAAAAGGCCAATTGTTGTTTGAAATCGACGACCGTCCTTACAAAGCGGCACTGGCGTATGCAAAAGCGTCGTTGCAAAAAGCAAAAGCACAACTCGTTCAAACTACGCGTGATGCAGAACGTGTGAAGAAACTCATCAAAGATAAAAGCATCAGTGAGCAGCAATACGATGACGCCATTGCTGCGCACGCCGCAGCGATTGCTTCGGTAGAAGAGGCGAAAGCGACGCTGGTTTCAGCAAGGCTCGATCTTGAATTTAGCTCTGTGCGCGCTCCTTTCTCTGGCCGCGTGGGTTTCAGCAACTTCCGAGTGGGTGACCGTATTTCGAAAATTCAAATCGTTCCTCTTGTTTCGATCACTCAAGTAGACCCAATTCGCTTTGGCTTTGATGTGGATGAGAAGCTCTACCGCCGAGTAAGAAGTGCCATTGATGTGGCTCATCGTAACGATGACAAACTGGATGTTGATTTAACACTGACGCTTTCAGACGGTTCATTGTATCCGCTTGATGGCAAGATCTACGCCGTTGGCAATAAGATCGATTTAGAAACAGGCTCAATTCGAGCAGAAGCACAATTCGATAATCCAACTTACGCGCTTATGCCGGGTGAATATGGCAACTTGACCATCAAGCTGCGCAACAAAACCATTGATGGTTTGCTTATCCCATCGGCGGCTGTTCAACAAGACCAAGCGGGTGACTACGTCATGGTGGTTGGTGATGATCACGTGGTGTCTCGTCGTAACGTTGAACTCGGTCAGACCTACGGTGTGAAACGTGCTGTGCTGACTGGTTTGGCGGCTAACGAAAAAGTCATCGTCCATGGTCTACAAAAAGTGCGTCCGGGTGCAACGGTGAAAGACGTTGAGCTACAGAGTGAACAAGGCTGAGTGAGTACTGATGTTAAGTAAATTTTTCATTCACCGGCCGAAATTTGCTTTGGTGATCTCACTGGCGATGACATTGATGGGTATGATCGCCCTGAAAGTCTTGCCAATTTCTGAGTATCCTCAAATCTCTCCAACGGTAATTACGGTGAGCACCATGTATCCGGGTGCAAATGCGGACGTGGTTAAAAAGACCGTAGCACAACCGATAGAAGCCAAAGTCAACGGCGTTGAAGACATGATTTACATGTCTTCTGTGATTGGTAACGATGGCTCATACACATTGCGTATTTACTTCCGAGTGGGCGCAGATGGCGATATGGCGCAGGTTCGTGTGAACAACTTGGTGGCACAGGCGACGTCGTCTCTACCACAAGAAGTAAACCAAATCGGTGTGACGGTTAAGAAGAAATCTTCCGACATGCTGGGCGTTATCACACTGCGTTCTCCGAAACAGTCTTACGACAGTATCTACCTTTCTAACTACGCGGATCTCAATATCGTTGAGCGTCTAAAACGTATCGAAGGTATGAGTGACATTACGCTGCTGGGTAAGAAAGACTACTCAATGCGTATTTGGTTGAACCCAAATAAACTGGCTACCTTGAAGCTTTCTGCTAGCGATGTTATTGGCGCAATTAAAACGCAAAACATCCAAGTGGCGGCGGGTAAGATCGGTGGTATGCCAGCTCCGGGTGACCAGCAATATCAATATGTTTTGCAAACCAAAGGCCGCCTCACTTCTGCGGAAGAGTTCGAGAACATCATCATTCGTGCGAGCAAGAAAGGTTCTTTGATTCGCTTGAAAGATGTGGCTCGTGTCGAAGTTGGCGCACAAGGTTACGAAGCTGATGGTCGTATGAATAACGAACCAGCAGCCGTTCTGGCCTTGTACCAGTTGCCGACCGCGAACGCGCTAGACGTGATGGAACGCGTGAAAGAGGCCATGAAAGAGTACGAGAAATCGTTCCCAGATGATTTGGTCTATGACATCGCGTATGACTCTACCGAATACGTAGAGACATCGATTGATGAAGTGTATGAGACGCTGGTGATTGCGGTACTTCTTGTCACCTTCGTTGTGTACGTTTTCTTGCAGAACTGGCGAGCGACCATTATTCCAACCTTAGCGATTCCGGTTTCCATCATTGCGACTTTCGCAATCATGGGCGTGATGGGCATGACCATTAACACGATCTCGTTGTTTGGCTTGATCCTCGCCATCGGTATCGTGGTGGACGATGCGATCATCGTGGTAGAGAACGTGGAGCGGGTTATTCATGAAGAGCATTTAGACCCGATTCCGGCCACTATCCAAGCTATGAAAGAAGTGACGGGGCCAGTATTGGCAACAACGCTTATTTTGTTGGCGGTATTCGTACCGGTTGCGCTATTGCCGGGTATTTCTGGTCGAATGTTCAACCAGTTCGCGGTCACCATCTGTGTATCGGTGCTGATCTCTGCGATCAACGCATTGACGTTAACGCCAGCGCTTTGTGCGTTGATGTTGAAATCTACTCACTCGCAACCTATTGCGCCTTTGCGTGCGTTTAACCGAGGTTTTGAAGCAATAACGCGCAAATACCAAGGTTTAGTTGGCTTCTTGAGCCGTCGTATTGTGCTGAGTATCGGTGTTTATGGCGCGCTTATTGCGGTGCTGGCATTTGCGTTCATGACCGTACCTTCTTCTTTCGTACCGAACGAAGATAAAGGCGTGTTCATGGTCGAAATGCGTTTGCCAGACGCAGCAGCATTGCAGCGTACTGCACCATTAATGAAGAAGTACGTTGACGAGCTAAAACAGATGGAAGGTGTGGAGAACGTGGTTTCGGTTGCGGGCTTCTCGGTAATTAACATGGCGTCGATTCCAAACTCGGGCATGTTGATCATCAAACTGGATAACTGGAGCAAACGTAAAGACCCTGAGCTACACCAACGTGCGTTGATGAACAAAGTTAACCAAATGCTGAACTCAACGCCAGATGCCGCTTCGTTCGTTTTCGCGACGCCGGCAATCAAAGGCATGGGTGCGGTGGATGGTTTCAACCTTGTGCTGCAAGACAACTTGGGCCGTTCTCCACAAGAGTTGGCAAAAACAACCGCTGATTTTGTTGCCCAAATCAATCAACTGCCTGAAGTGGCGCGTGCGTTCTCGATTTTCCGTGCGAACATTCCGCAACGTTACATCGATATTGACCGCGATAAAGCGATTTCGATGGGCGTACCGTTGAATGAAATCTTCAGCACACTGCAAGCGCAGTTGGGCGGTGCCTACATTTCTGACTTCAACTTGTTTGGTCGTTCGTACCAAGTGAAAGTGCAAGCAGAAGAGCAATACCGTGACAATATCGACGACATCAACCATCTGTTTGTTCGCTCAAGCTCTGGAAAAATGGTGTCACTGGCAACGCTAGTGAAAGTGAAGCCGATCTTCGGCCCAGATACCTTGTCGAACTACAACATGTTCAGTTCTGCAACCGTGAACGGTGCGCCAGCGCCAGGTTACAGCTCGGGTGATGTTGTAAAAGCCATTGAAAAACTGGCTGCGGAATCTTTGCCAAGTGGTTACTCATACGAGTGGTCAGGCATGACTTACCAAGAGATGAAAGCAGGCAACATGGCACCAATCGCGTTCGCATTGTCTTTGCTGTTCACCTACTTGTTCTTGGTGGCTCAGTACGAAAGTTGGACCATTCCTGCTGCGGTAATGATGGCGGTTCCAGTCGCGATTCTCGGCGCAATGGGCACGCTATTGCTGGTGGGACAACCGTTCGACTTGTACGTGCAGATTGGTGTGGTCATCTTGATCGGTATGTCCGCCAAAGTGGCGATTCTTATCGTGGAATTTGCCAAAGTTCTGCGAGAAGAAAAGGGCTTATCCATCATTGATGCTGCCAAAGAAGCTGCTCGAGTCCGTTTCCGTGCAGTACAGATGACCGCATTCGCCTTCATCTGGGGGGTATTCCCGTTGGTGATTGCATCGGGTGCCGGTGCGGCATCTCGTCACTCACTGGGCTTTGCGGTATTCGGCGGCATGATTCTCTCTACGTTTGTTGGCACGTTACTGACGCCAGTGTTCTTCGTGATGATGCAATCTCTGCGCGAGAAGTTTAAGCGAAAGAAACCCACTGAACTTGAGGTGAGCGAGCAATAACGCTGATTTCAACTGACTGACTCCACAACACCCCCACGCTGTGTGCGATTGGCCAATGCCTTTCATTGATATACAACCACCGTCGCAGCGTGGGTTCCCCTAACAATAATAGGTTTTAGCATGAAAAATCTTTCAAAAATCGTCGTAGCGAGCTCTCTACTGACGTGTGCTGCTGCGCAAGCGGGTGGGTTATACCTTTACGAAACAACAGCATCGGATATTGGTTTGGCATCCGCTGGTATGGCGGCTCGTGCGCAAGATGCCTCAGTAATGGCAGCAAACCCGGCTGGTCTGGCGAATGTTTCTGGTAAATCTTTCTCTGGTAACCTGATTGGCCTTTACGGTGACGCGCAATTAGACACGATGACTGGCGATGCGGGCAACGTGATTGGTTTTGTTCCTATGGCGTCGGCATTTTACAGCCAACAAGTGAACGACAAATGGACGCTGGGTATTGGTCTGTATGGCAACTACGGTCTTGGCCTCGAGTACGAAGGTCTTTTGGGTGATCATTTAGATATTCCTACAGCAACGACGCAAGCCTTGACCATTCAACCTTCCGCTTCTTACCGCATCAATGATCACTGGTCTGTGGGTGCGGCGCTTGGCATTCAGTACGGTATGTATGAAGTGGAAACGAAGGGAGCCTTGAACTTCAATGACGAAGACCAAGATACTCAGCTCAACGGCCGAGTAGGTGTGCTTTATGAGGCAACACCAGGCACGCGTCTTGGTCTGTCTTACTCTTCTGAAACCGAATTTGAATTCGACAAGAGTAACTCCATTGCTCCACAACAACTGATCTTCAGTGCTTACCATGAAGTGAATGATGACCTAGCGGTGATGTGGAACGTGAACTGGCAAGACTGGAGCGAATACACAACCACGCTGAACGTAGAGACACAAGACACTTACCAAATCGCATTGGGTACTCAGTACAAACTGAATGAAAAAATGATGTGGAATGCAGGTTTTGCATTCGATACCAGCATGTATGAAAGTCAATCAAACGGTGACATTACCGTTCCTACTGGCAAGGCGTACCGCATTGGTACAGGCATTGATTACAAATTGGATTCAGAAAACTCAATTGGTTTCGCGTTTGAAGCGATCTTGATGGAATCGTCAGAAACGCCACGCTTACAAGCTGGCTTTGATGAGCCTGCGCTGTACTTCATGAGCATGAGCTACAACTGGAAAAACTAATCATTCCTAATCGCTAAAACGCCTTCCTTACAGGCCATTCTACCCTAACTACCTGCACTGGATGCTGTCACGCCATCTAAGGTAGTTAGGGCGCTTCTGTCACATCCAGTGAGTGATGATTCAAAAAATATCTGCGCAGCTAAGTGCGGGTATTCAACATCTCAAAGGACTAAAAAATGAAAAACAAACTAGCGTTAGTGTGTACGACTTTGTTGGTCAGTACGTTGGCTCATGGTGCCGAGCATCGAGTAAAAGGCAATAAAAACAAGTTGGCGGATGACCCAACAAAAGTCATCACGAAATTTGGCGCGTCTTACGCAAACAACTACGATTTTGATGATCAAAACATCTCATTCTCGGGCTCACTTGCGCTTGACCAAGCGCGCAAAATTAACCTGCGTATCAATGATGATGCGAGCGAGTGGCGTATTGGTGGCTCGTGGCTGTTTCCGGTCGGTATCGTGAACTTCAACTTCGGTAAAAATGAATACGTAAACGGCGCGGATCAAACCAACTACAGCGTTGGTACCTTTATGCCGCTAAGTTATTTCGGGATTGAGCCAGCAGGCTTCCAAATTTTCCCAATGGCAGGCTATACGTACAACACTGGTGATGTTCCTGTTTGTGACGGTGCAGAAAGTAGTCTCTGTAGCGAGCCTAACTTTACGGGTACGCCAAGTGCAGAGAATGGCTTCAATATGATGAGCTCTTCAGGCAGTAGCGGTTACGTTGGTGCATTTGCGCTGAAATCGTTTACCAAAGAGCTGACGTTAATCAGCTTCGCAGCAGGCACTTACGGCTCAGAAAACAGTGAAGGAGAGAACTACAAAGGCTTCTTTGGTGGTATCGGCCTTGGTTACCTCGTGAGCAAACGCCACTCTTTTAACGTAATGACGTTTGTCATGGACAACAACACCTATTTGGATGAAGCAGACAAGCGCATCGTATTATCATATCAATATCAATTTGAATAAATAAAAACGCAGCCCAAATAGCTGCGTTTTTACTTTGATAGAATGAACTAGTGAATTGAGTTGTTTTCTTCGATCTTTTTCTGGTACTGGTGTTTTAATATATACATGCGCTTAACATCGCTGTAAGCGCCGTTAATAAAGTATTCTTCTACAAGGTGACCTTCTTCGATAAAGCCGCACTTTTTGTATAAGTGAATAGCGACTTCGTTATCCACTGCGACTAATAAGTAGATTTTACGTAGATTAAGAATTGAGAATGAGTAATCTAACGCACGATTAATCATCTCTGTCGCATAACCTCGGCCTTGATGCTCTGGGGCGATGATTATCTGAAATTCCGCGCTGCGGTGAATGTAGTTAATCTCGATCAGCTCAACTAAGCCAATTACGATGCCGTCTTCATCTTCGACGACAAAACGCCTTTCAGCGTCATCATGTATATGTTTTCGATAAAGTTCTTCGAGCTCGTCATAAGACTCGTAAGGTTCTTCGAACCAGTAGGCCATGATATTTCGGTTGTTATTCAGTTCATGAATAAAGCGCAAATCAGAACGCTCTAATGCACGCATTTTTAGGCCTTTCTTCATCATTTTTCTCCAATGAGGGCGGAGAATACCTCCGCACTTGATGCTAGAAAATATTACCGTATTTCACAAGAATCGCGCATCTTTTTTTGGAAAATATCCTGTGATTTTCAATGTGGAAACTTAGAGTTCACGACAAACATAAATTAATCTTTACGATAAAAAACTCGATTAGGTGCTTTGCCTAATATCGTATTAAATACCGCGCAACGACTTAGTGTCTTAATCTAAACAAACAAGGTATTCAATATGTTTTCAATCGGTGACGTAGTAGTAGCGACTAAAGGTATCGATCTTGGCGAAATGGTTGTTACAGGTTTAAGCAGTGGCGGTTTTTACACACATGTAAAAGCAGGCGAAAAAACACTAACTTACCCAGCTAAAGATCTTAAGAAAGCATAATTAAATTTGCTCATTCTTATTTTTAACTGGCTTAAAGTTCGTATTAGTTATTTTAAGCGGGTTAGAATCGATAAAAGGTAGCGCAATGAGTCACTACCTTTTTTTATTTTTTCTACCTTTCTTCACCAATATGAAACTCAACGCGATTTCTTCCGGTTTCTTTTGCCTTGTAAAGTGCTAAGTCGGCGCGTTTAACGAGTGGTTCAAATGAGTCGTCGAGACGACAGACTTGAGTTACCCCAATACTCGCGGTGAAGCTCATATCACAACCTGAATGTTGAACGGTCGTCGTTTCTAGTGCATTACGAATCGTTTCTAATGTGTCTAGAGCTTGCTGTGATGAGCGACTTCTTAATACGATGGCAAACTCTTCACCGCCAACTCTGGCAAGTAAGTCACAATCAAGTAGATGACTTTTAATAGTATTAACTGCATGGATCAGTGATTTATCGCCTGCGTCATGACCAAATCGGTCATTGAGGCTTTTAAAATTGTCGAGATCTAAAATAGCAACATGGAAGTCAATGCCCTGGGTTCGGTATTCATTTAGGCGGCTTTCGATTTGTCGCATGAACTCTCTGCGATTTGGAATACCTGTTAGATCATCCGTCGTGGCGAGGTGTTCCATTTTCATAATCTGTATATGAAGGGCAATGTTTAAAGCAATCCAATTAGCGATGCACTGAAGCTGTGCCGCTTGTTCGTTTGTGTAAATGTGCGTTTGATGATGCGCAACGTTAAGCGTTCCTAGGCAGACTTTACCGTGCATTAAAGGCGCGTCCATACACGTACCCATACCATTGGATGCGAGCATCACACAATCGATCTCATCAGATTGCGTAACATCGTCGCAGATCATCAGTTGTTGCTTTTTGAACACTCGGCCAACAAACGCTTGATGAATGGGCACTAAAAATTCAGCGGGAATCGCTTTACTACCAGAGAAAGAGTAGACCTTTAAATGATCATTGTTTTCATAAAGTGTGATACTCGCACGGTCAGAATTAAATATACGATTTATCCATTCTGCCACCGTATCAAGTACTTGCTGTAGTGTTTCCGATTGAGCTAAAAAGTGAACAAACCCTATCGGCATACATATCGGACTTTCCATGTTTTGCATCGATAAGTCATCAGGGTTAAAAGTTCTTTCAAGTCTCAATAGACATCTCCTTGGCAATGTTGCAAATACCAACAATAAATTACGTGAAGCTATTTTGTAGAAAATGTGCTTCTTGGTAAGAGTATGGTTCAATTATCGCCGTTTTTGTGCATTTGGTTGCTTAATGTGGGCGTTAACTCACCCTAAATAAGTAAATCTTATACCTATTTATAAGTAAGTCATTACTCAATAAGTGGTGTTTTTAAGATGGAAGTGCAGAATGAGCCCTTCTGGAAGAGAAGGGCTAGAAAAGGATACAAATAGGGTCAGGTGAGTGGTGAGTTAATTGTCTTTGTACTTTTGTAAAATCAACTGACTTATCTGCGCAACGAGTTGGTCCCTAGCTTGAAGTGAGAGCTCGGTTTCTGTGACATAAATACTAATGTAAACAGGTCGATGATTTTCCTTCCATATAATCGCGTTAATGCCACGCGAACCATGACCTCCCGCACCAGAACGGTCTGCAATAGACCAACCTGTTGGTAATACAGAACGCATTAACGAGTCTGAAACTTTGTTGTCCTGCATCCAGATTTTTAATTGCACACGAGACTCATAAGACAACGTTTCGCCTTCGACCAAAGTTCGTAGAGTGTTTAGTATGGCGTTAGGTGTGGTTGTGTCGCGGCTGTCGCCTGGTGTGGCTTCGTTCAAGCGAGGTTCTATTCTGTCTAGGCGCGTTGCTTTATCTCCAATTGTTCGCAGAAACATTGTTACGGCCTTAGGGCCGCCAATTTCATTTAATACCAAGTTGGCTGCAGTATTATCACTCATTAACATAGCGGCTTCACACGCGTGCTCTATGCGTGTGTTTTGGCCTGCGAGCTTATCCATCACTGGAGACCATACAACGATACTGCGCTCATCGACTTTTGCGGTCGCATTTTTACTTAGCTTACCGCTGTCCATATCACTTAGCATTTTGGCACAAGCTAGGGTTTTGAATGTGCTCATGAGTGGGAAGCGTTCATCGCCACGGTAATCCCAACGCTCGTCTGCTTGGGTATCCCAAACTGACACCCCAATTCTGCTTGAGGTTTGTTGCTCGAGGAGAGAAATGTCCTCATTCAGTTGGGACGCGTAACTTAGGGTTGAGCAAACCATTAGCCCAGCCAACAAAAATAACTTTTTCATGGATCGTGTTCTTCAATTTTAGTTTTAGTTCGCACGGTAGCGATGTCACGTAAACTATAACGAGCCAATACTCTAAACACTGTTAAATCTATGTCTATTTTATGTAGGATTCTTTGCAATACGCTTAAACGGTCTCAATATGGGGAGAAGAGTGTTGCTATCAAGGCCTGTAGTTTGGCTTATATATTACGTCGGTGATTCGGTCACAAAAATATCTTAGCGAGAGACACTGGCTCAGAATTTCTTATCATGAGCTAACGAATAGTTTGATCCAGAAATAAAAGGAGCTGAATCATCAGCTCCTTTGTCTATTTGGATAATTACTTACAGTTCAATCTTTTTAACCATGCCCGATTCTGCATGGCCCGGAATGTTGCACGCGAACTCAACCTTGTTGTCACCGTGGAAGTGCCACAACAACTGCTTCGCTTTGCCTGGTTCGACCGTCACAGAGTTGCCCGAGTCGTGCATATGATCACCGCTCATTGTCTTCATCATTTCACGATGTTCTAGCTGCTCTTTAGCCGAACCAATCGTAAACTCGTGGTTGATCTTACCGGTGTTCATGACTACAAACTGCACCACATCGTTTGGCTCAATCTTGACGTCTTTCTTGAACTTGATGGTCATGTCATCACCCAAGATTACGTGTACCACCTTGTCTGGCTGTGCCCCTTTCGCTGGCATACCTACTGCCGACATGCCCGGCATATCCATCATGTTTGAATGGTCCATTTTACTGTGGTCCATCTTCATGCTGCCGTGGTCCATGTTTTCATGCTTCATGTTGCCATGGTCCATGTTTGAATGATCCATTTGGGCAAACGCAGTCGTTGTTGTTAGGGCTAGAGCAAGAGTGATTAGTGTCTTTTTCATTTTTATATCCTTGTTTTAATTCATTAATAACTTGGTTGCTTCCCCTCAAACGGCATGTTTGAGAGGAAGGTAGGGATTAAGCGTTGTTGTTTACATCACTAGCTTGTGTGCCAGCTTGGTGATTAGTCGCATTGCTTGGGCGCAACTCACGTTGTTTCCACAGCTTGAAGATGGCTGGAAGCACTAACAGCGTCAGCAGCAGTGCCGATGCCATACCGCCAATCATTGGTGCAGCGATACGTTGCATCACTTCTGAGCCTGTCCCTTCGCCGTACATGATCGGAATCAGACCAATAATGACCGTCAGTACCGTCATCATTACTGGGCGAACACGTAGGCCCGCACCTTCACGAATGGCATCGGTTAGGTCTTTCGCCTCAAGCTTCTGTTGGCTCTCTTCCGCATCGAGTTTTTTGTAGTGCCATGCTTGGTTGAGGTAGACGAGCATGATGACCCCAATCTCAACCGCGACGCCTGCTAGGGCAATAAAGCCGACCCCAACGGCAATCGAGAAGTTGTAGTTGAGGATATGCATGAGCCATAAGCCACCGACCATAGCGAGCGGTAGCGTAAGCATGATGATCATTACTTCGCCGACACGACGGAAGCTGAAGTAAAGCAGCAGCATAATGATGGCGATGGTGATTGGTACCACGACACTCAAGCGGTCTTTCGCACGCTCCATGTATTCGTATTGACCAGACCAAGCCAGGGAGTAACCCGCAGGAAGTTCCAATTGATCAGCAACAACCTGTTGCGCTTCCACGACGTAAGAGCCAAGGTCACGACCATCGATGTCGACAAATACCCAGCCGTTTGGACGCGCGTTTTCCGTTTTGATCATTGGAGGGCCGTCTTCGTAACGAATATCCGCTACGTCAGCCAGCGCAATACGGGCGCCATTTGGTGTAACTAACGGCAGGTTTTGCAGTTTAACCACTGAATCACGGTAGTCTTGTGGGTAACGAACGTTGATTGGGTAACGCTCCAAGCCTTCAATGGTTTCACCCACATTCATGCCACCCACCGCAGTGGAGATCACTTGCTGAACGTCTTTGATGCTTAAGCCATAACGCGCTGCGGCACGACGTTTAATGTCGACCGTGACATAACGACCACCTGCTACACGTTCCGCATAAACAGATGCTGTACCTTGTACGCCATTAAGAATTGGCTCTAGCTGAGAGCCGATCTTCTCTATTACTTTCAGATCGGGACCGGCGATCTTAATGCCAATAGGGGTTTTGATGCCCGTTGCTAGCATGTCGATACGCGTTTTGATAGGCATTACCCAAGCGTTAGTAAGACCAGGGAACTGAACCAACTTGTCGAACTCTTTGCGCAATGACTCGGTTGTTACCCCTTCGCGCCATTGATCGCGTGGCTTCAACTGAATCACGGTTTCAATCATGGTGAGTGGCGCTGGATCGGTTGCGGTCTCAGCTCGGCCAATCTTGCCCCATACGGTTTTCACTTCTGGAACGGTTTTGATCAGCTTGTTGGTTTGTTGTAGAAGCTCACGTGCTTTACCAATTGAGATACCTGGGTAGGTCGTTGGCATGTACATCAAGTCGCCCTCATCCAGCGGCGGAATGAACTCGCTACCCAGTTTACTGGTTGGGTAGTAAGCCGATGCCATCAGACCTAATGCGATAACAATCATGGTCTTAGGGTATTTTAAGCTGGTGTTCAACAACGGACGGTACAACGCGACCAAGCCACGGTTAACTGGGTTTTTGTGTTCTGGTAACACCTTACCGCGAATGAAGTAGCCCATAAGTACAGGGACGAGTGTGATTGCCAAACCTGCTGCCGCTGCCATGGCGTACGTCTTAGTGAGCGCAAGCGGCGAGAACATCTTGCCTTCTTGGCCTTCTAAGGCGAACACCGGTACGAAGCTAAGTGTAATGATCAGCAATGAGAAGAACAGCGGTGCGCCGACTTCTTCTGCGGCTTTGCCTATTACTTGCCAGCGGTTTTTATCGGTCAGTGGCGTTCGTTCAATGTGCTTGTGAACGTTTTCAATCATCACGATCGCACCATCTACCATGGCACCAATGGCTATCGCAATACCACCCAAGGACATGATGTTGGCGTTGATGCCTTGCCAATGCATTACGATAAACGCACTAAGAATACCAACCGGTAGGCTCAGAGCGATAACCAACGAAGAACGAATGTGGAATAGGAACAACGCACACACAATCGCGACGACGATGAACTCTTCTGCAAGCTTCTTCCAGAGGTTTTCTACCGCTGAATCGATAAGGGTAGAGCGGTCGTAGGTTGTAACAATTTCCACGCCTTCTGGTAGGCTGCGTTGCAGGTCTGCTAGCTTGTCTTTGACTTTCGAAATCACCTCACTGGCATTTTCACCAAAGCGTATCACGATAACACCACCTACCGCTTCACCTTCGCCATTCAGCTCTGAGATACCACGGCGCATTTGCGGACCAAGGTTAATGTCTGCGATGTCTCCTAAGAGCAACGGCGTGCCTTTCTCAGTGACTTTGAGAGGCAGTGACTTGATGTCTTCAATGCTGGTTAGGTAACCCGTGGTACGAACCATGTGCTCGGCTTCAGCCACTTCGATAACGGACGCGCCGGTTTCTTGGTTGCCGTTTTGGATTGCCATGTTCACTTGTTGCAAAGTGAGGTTGTACGCACGCAGCTTGGCAGGATCAATCTGCACTTGATACTGCTTCACCATACCGCCCACGGTAGCGACTTCAGAAACGCCATCAACGGTTTGCAATTCGTACTTCAGGAACCAGTCTTGCAGGCTGCGGAGATCCGCCAAATCATGCTTGCCGGTTTTGTCCTGTAATACGTAGCTGTAAACCCAGCCCACGCCAGTCGCATCAGGACCTAAGGTTGGTTTTGCGTTCGGTGGCAGCTTTGGTGCTACTTGGCTTAAGTACTCCAACACGCGTGAACGTGCCCAGTACATGTCGGTATCATCGTTGAAAATGATATAAACGTAAGAGTCACCAAAGAAGGAGTAGCCACGAACCGTCTCAGCACCAGGCACGGCAAGTATGGCGGTGGTGAGTGGGTAAGTCACTTGATCCTCAACGACTTGAGGAGCTTGACCCGGATAGCTTGTCTTGATGATCACTTGCACATCAGAAAGATCCGGAATCGCATCAACAGGCGTATTCTTTACACTGTAAAGTCCGCCTAATACAAGGGCTAAGGTCGCGACCAACACTAGGAATCGGTTGCTCAGTGACCAACGAATAATAGCATTGATCATAATTAACCCTCGACGGCTGTTGTTGCAGGAACTAGCTGTTTAAGAACGTAGTCAGATCCTTGTTTTTCAACTAGAAACCGAACTCTCTGTCCTTCTTCAAAACCCGATAGATCAACGTCTTCACCCACAGAGAAGTTCATCTCGCCAGCATCCCAGTTCCATTCTGCAACTAGTAGGTGGTTTAAGGTGATCATGCCAAAATCAGCCATCAGCATGCTAATGTCACCAGTTAGCCAAACTTCTGCGGCAATGACGCTGTTGTCTGCCTTATACTCGATGATTTGGTACTGACCGGACTCCGTCTTTTGCATTTCAAATTCGATAGCCTGACCTTTTTTCAAGTCACCCATTTCAACGCCATCTGCGAAAGTGAAGTTCATTACCATGCCCGGCCAATCCCATTCTGGTACAGGTTGGTGGTTGATGGTCAGCATGCGGTGATCTTTCATTACGTCTGTGATTTCACCTTTGGCCCATGCTGTTTCTGCCGCTGCTTCTACACCATTGATGCGAGACAGATCCGCCGACTGGCTTGATTCAGAGTCGAGCATGAAGTGAGATGAAGTAACGATCTTGTCACCCTGTTTAAGTCCTTGTAATACTTCGATTTGTTCGCCAGCTTCGCGGCCAACTTCAATTCGAGCTGAGCGGTATTTGCCTTCGCCCTCAGCCAGAACAACGCGAGTCATACCGCCAGAGCGAATAACAGATGACTTAGGAATCGTTAATACTGCGTCGTCAGTAACAGGCTGCAAGGCAATATTGGCGAACATGTTTGGCTTCAATGCGCCATCTGGGTTAGGGAATTTAAGGCGCACACGCAACGTACGTGTTTTCGGATCAAGGATTGGGTACACGTAATCTACGACACCTTGCCATTCATTGCCCGGAATCGCGTCAAGGGTCATCGTGGCTTGAGAACCTGCTTTCATCCAGTGTGCTTGACGCTCAAAGACTTCCGCATCAACCCAAACATTGTCCAAGGGACCTGCACTGATCACCGCTTGAGCAGGGGACAAATAGCCACCTTCACGCACGTTTAAGCTCGCGATAACGCCATCGGCAGGCGCTTTGATTTCAATGGTTTGCGATGCTTTACCACTACGAGTAATGGATTTGATTTGAGCACGGTCAACCCCAAGCGTTACCAAGCGTTCGGTCGCGCCTTTTACAAGACCTTTGCGCCCAGTGCGGTACGCATTCAGCAATTCTTCTTGTGCTTTAACCAGTTCTGGAGAGTAGAGCGTGAAAAGCACATCGCCTTTCTTCACTTTCTCACCCACAGCATTGATGTAGAGTTTTTCTACCCAACCCGCCACACGAACGTTGGTTTGCCATAACAGACTTTCATCAAAGGCAATATAGCCAACCGTTTCGATGCGTGGTGATAGCTGTTGTAGTGTCGCGTTTGCGGTTTTAACCCCGAGGTTGTTCTCTACTGAAGGGTCAATAGTCATTGTACCCGGTGCGTCTTGTTCACCGGATAGGTCTTCTGCGTAAACCGGAATCAAATCCATGCCCATTGGGGACTTACCCGGCTTGTCGCGTTTGTAGTTCGGATCCATTGGGGCAACCCAGTAAAGCGGAGCATTAGAGCTTGCAGCAGACTCGCCACCCATCGCACTCATGTCGTGAGTCGAGCCCGTAAGAAAATGATTAGCACCAAACCCTAAAGCACCACCAACAGTCAGCGCGATGGTTGCAATTTTAAATGTTTTCATTGTTTTACCTTATTTTCCCCTTCACATTTGACGCTACAGCGTTGTTGCCTGCTCTCGTTCACCCAAATCACATAGAGGATCCCTTAGTTTGTTAGGGAAAGTGCTCATGGGATTCTCTCGTTTGCCGCCTAGCTGTAGCCCCAACTATCTTGGGGAATCACAAATTAATATGTCGAAATAGAGCGAGCTTCCGGTGAAGCCACTTGATAGTCGAAACCACCCAGTAGGGTGGCTAAATTGCTGTTTGCGATGTTGAGATCGGTCAGCAGACGTTGTTGCTCTAATTGCAGAGCCAACTCGTCTGTGGTGGCAGAAATCACATCGTTAAACTGCGCTGTGTTGTTTTGATAACCCCGCTCAACGGCTTGAATGCGCGCTTTCGCTTGAGGCAATAAGGTGGATTGATAACGTTCTAAGCGTTGGGTTAAGTTGCCGCGATCAACCAGCAAAGTGTTCACCTTGGCATTCATCTGCGTTAGTAAGGTGTCTTTTTGCGATTGTGCCGCGCCAACTTGGTATTGAGCGGCCGCGAGATTGCGATCTTGGCGGTCACCGGTGAACAGTGGAATGTCCATGGTGAGGTAAGCGCTAACCAAATCAGAGGCGGGCTCACCCATCATGTTGTCGGCTTGGCGGTAGGCGTACATTACTTCGACGCCAAATTGCGGGTTGTAGGCTTGCTCAGTAATTTCCACCTGAGTTTTATTGGTAGAGATGCTGACGTCGGCCATCTTAACCATCGGGTGTTGGCTGAGTTGCTGATAATGCTTGGTGGAACGCTGACTGGCAGCAAGTTTGCTGTTCAGTGTGTCCCAGTTCAATTGATTGCTCGCGTGCAGAGCCTGTTCGTTTGCCAACCAATCTGACCCCAACCATTCGGAGAGTTGAGATATAAGACGACGTTGCATTTGTGCATTGGCTTGCAGTTTCTCATCCAACTTGCTGACTTGAAGTTGGGCGTTGAGCAGATCTTGCGCTTCACTCTTACCAATCGAATAGTTGGTTTGAATAAAGCTTTCCATTTCCTTCATCAACTTGCGGTTCTCAAGCATGATTTGTTCAGCGCGTTGCTGGTAACCAAGTTCTAACCAAAGTTGAGTCATGCTGTTGGCTACCTCAAGCTCACGAGCATGAACTTGAAGCCCAAGGCCGTCGGCTTGTTGATTGGCTTTCTTCTGCTGTAAATCAAGCGTAGAGCCACGCTCAAACTGTTGCATTAAACCAACGGAGATGTTGGTCATTGGATCTTCATCGAATTTGAAGCTGTCGACAGGCAAGCCACCAAAACCCACTTTCAGTTTTGGGTCCATCAAGGTTGCACTTGCGACGCCCGTTTCACGCATGGCAGCAGATTGCGCTGAGTATTGCTTACGATTGCCATCGTTACTCAAAGCGACGTTGATCAGTTGGGCAAGCTTGGTCGTTGAAGCTCGCTCGCTTGATGCGGAATTTTGCGCTGCGTGCGTCTCTTTACCTGCGGCGTTAACCAAGGTTGGCGCAGCGACCAGAGCCACCATAAAAATAGGTGCAGCTAAGCGGTATGGTTTGATATCCATAATCTAAATCCAGTGTTCGCCGGATCGATGGAGGTGCGGATTTTATTGCGGGAACAGTAAAGCCTTGTTACCTCATCTTTCAGGCGCATTAAAACAACCTGCGATACACGCGCAGGGTCGAATGCTAGGACGGATTTAGGCTATAGGAGGTCGGTATAGGTCGCGGCTGACGTGTACGACTGGGGAAGCAACTTCAGGAGTAATGGTTGCGCGATAGACGACGGGCATTGGGCTATTGACAGGATTCGGTAGGGGGACGAAAACTATCGTACACGCGGCAGTACAGCAGGTGTGAACCATGCCGGAGCCTCCACCACAGTTCATGCTGGTTTCTCTTACATCGCCATCTTCGGACATAGAAGCGTCAGTCATGGATACGTCCATCATGCCAGGCATACCGCAGTGTTCGCTGTCACTCATTATAGAAGGATGGTGAGCCATGCCAGTAGACATCATTTGAATATTCATCAACGGCTCACTGTTCGCCACACTAGATACCAATAGCACTAGCGTCGTGAAGAGAGTTAACCAGATTGTATGCAGCGATTTTAAGTGCATACCCTTTCCCATGTGTTTGATGAAAATGATGAAAACCCTTCGATTCTAAAGGTTAACCTAAGGGTAAGGTCAATCATTTATTATATTACTTTTATTATCAAAATAGTCCAACCCTTCAGTTTTCGCACTTTCGAGGGAGTAAAACGTTTGTTAAACACCGAGTGTTGAAAGTTAGCGAAAGAAGCCCTTGCTTTTTATGACACGTGAAAAATGTGGTTTATAAGTTTTACATCACACTAACTTGTCTTACAAATGATTATCCTTATAGAATGCATGGTTTTACTTGTGCAGATTTGGATTTGCTTTGCTGCGGGGGTTGCATGATAGAAATTGTCATCGATGGAAAATATAGAATTGTAGAAGAGGGTCTAACCCTTTTAGAAGCAGCAAAAGTGTGTGGGGTCGAGATCCCATCGCTGTGCGGAATGAACAAAAGTAATGAAAAAGTACCGTGTGACTTGTGTGTAGTTGAAGTCGAAAGTGGCGGTACTAAGCGTGCGTGTGAGCTCGAAGTTTACCGCGGCCTTAATGTGGTCACGCAATCAGAACAATTAAGCGAGCACCGCAGAAAAGCACTCAACCGCATCATGACGGACCATTACGCCGATTGTGAAGCGCCATGTAAAACCGCGTGTCCTGCGGGAGTGGATATCCAATCGTACCTTTATCACATCGCACAGAACGATCATCAAAAAGCGATTGAAGTGATTAAGCGTACGCTTCCTATGCCGTTATCGATTGGCCGCGTATGCCCAGCATTTTGTGAGAGCGAATGTCGCCGTTCGTTAGTCGATGAACCTATCGCAATTCGTCAGCTTAAACGTCATGCCGCGGATGCGGATTTGTCTGCGCATGAAGCCTACGTACCAGAAAAGAAACCAAGCAAAGGTTTGAACATTGCCGTCGTCGGCAGTGGTCCTGGTGGTCTAACGGCTGGCTATTACCTATCGAACGAAGGCTACGAAGTTACGGTCTTTGAATCCATGCCAAAAGTGGGCGGTTGGTTGCGTTATGGCATCCCAGAATACCGTTTGCCAAAAGACATTCTCGATAAAGAAATCGAACTGATGTGCCGTAATGGCATGCAAGTTCACACTAATCAAAAGCTGGGTGTGGATTTCACGCTTTCTCAATTGAGCGAAGAATACGATGCGGTGTGTTTAGCTGTCGGCGCGTCTCAAGCGGTTGAAATGCATTACACAGGCAGTGACCTTGAAGGTTGCTACTTAGGCGTTGATTACCTTAAAGATTACGTCACTGAGCAAAACTATGTAACGGGTCAGAAAGTCGCGGTGATCGGTGGTGGTAACACGGCAATTGACTGTGCTCGTACTGCGCGTCGTGCTGGTGCAGACACCACGTTGATTTACCGTCGTACCCGTGACGAAATGCCGGCAGAAGACTACGAGATTGTCGAAGCGGAACACGAAGGGGTGAAATTCCACTTCTTGACCAACCCTGCAGAAAACCTTGCCGATGAAACCGGACGCGTGAATGCGATTCGTCTAGAGCGCATGGCGTTGGGTGAGCCGGATGCATCTGGTCGTCGCAGCCCTAAACCAACCGGCGAGTTCTTCACCGAAGAGTTCGACACCGTGATTGCGGCAGTATCGCAAAAGCCAGATCTGAGCTTCCTCGAAGGCGAAGATTTGTCGATTCCGCTTACGCGTTGGAACACCTCTGATGCCGATGAAAAGACCATGCACACCGGCACGGGCAATATCTTCAGTATTGGTGATTTCCGCCGTGGTCCAGCAACGGCAGTTGAAGCGGTGGGTGATGGCCGCGTTGCGGCAAAAGCGATTGACCTGTTTTTGAATGGTGATATGGCCGATATGCCAAAGGCAGCGTTCAACTCGCGTAAAGAGAAGAAGCTCTCTCAAGTCGATCCGCTTCACTTCGAGAACATCCAGAAAGTCGCTCGATCTATCATGCCTGAGCTGACTCCAGCACAACGCGAGCAAAGCTTCGCTGAAGTGGAGTTGGGTTTTGATAACGAAGAAGCAATGAAGGAAGCCGCGCGCTGTCTAGAATGTGGCTGTCAGGCAAATACCGATTGTGCGCTGCGTGATTACTCCACCGAATATGAAGCTGAGCAAAGCTTTGATTTCTCTTTGCAGATTAAATCGCATCAAGATTGGTTAGATCTTCGTGCGAAAGACTTGCGTCATAAGTACGAAGTTGACCGCAGCTCTGAGTTTATTGAGTTTGATGCTAACCGCTGTATTAGCTGTGGGCAGTGTATCCAAGCGTGCCGCGACAAAGCCGTGCACGGTGTACTGAACTTTGTGTGCGATAAACAAGGTCGTCCAGCATTACGTCCTGATGATCGCCCACACTTTGGAAGTAACAAGAATGGTTTAACCCTAATGGGCGATTCGAACTGCGTGCAATGTGGCGCGTGTGTTCAAGTGTGTCCAACGGGCGCAATGGTCGATAGTCGTGACCGTTCGCAAGGCCGTACTGAAGATCTGAAAGCGGTCGACACCATTTGTACATACTGTGGTGTGGGTTGTAAGTTGACTATGTTCGTGGACGAAGCAACCAATACGATTCGTTACGTGAAAGGCGGTGACTCGCCGGTGAACCAAGGCATGCTGTGTGTGAAAGGGCGCTTTGGTTTTGATTTCATTGGCAGTGAAGAGCGTCTTACCACGCCATTGATCCGTAAAGACGGTTGGCTGCAACCTGCAAGCTGGGAAGAGGCGATTCAACTGATTGCGAGCAAGTTCTCTGGCATCAAGCAAGATTTTGGCAGCAACGCATTAGCGGGCTTCTCTTCAGCGAAAACCACCAACGAAGACAACTACGCGTTCCAAAAATTTGTCCGTCGTGAACTGGGCACTAACAACGTCGACCACTGTGCGCGTTTGTGTCACGCATCGAGTGTAACCGGTCTTGAGGCGTCACTGGGTAGTGGTGCAATGACCAACGACATTCCAAGCATTAAGCACTCGGATGTGATCTTTATTATTGGTTCGGATACCACATCGGCACACCCGATCATCGCTTCACACATCAAACAAGCAATTCGTCATCACGGCGCTCGTTTGATTGTAGCTGACCCGAAACGTGTCGATATGGCAGAGCATGCTGAGCTGTATATGGCGCACCGTCCGGGTACGGATGTGATGCTTTTAAATGGCGTCATGCAGCAGATCATCAAGAACGGTTGGTACGATCAAGAGTACATCGAAGAACGTGTCGACGGCTTTGATACCTTACTGCAAGAAGTAATGTCGCCAGCTTACAACCTCGATAAAGTGGAGTTGGTTACGGGCGTTAAAGCCGAAGACATTCAAGCAATGGCGCGCATGATCGGTACGGCAGATCGTACGGCTGTTTACTACTCGATGGGTATTACTCAGCACACGACAGGTCATGACAACGTGCGTTCTATCGCTAATCTGCAATTGCTGTGTGGCAACATCGGTATTGAAGGTGGTGGTATCAACCCGCTGCGTGGTCAATCAAACGTGCAAGGCGCGTGTGATATGGGCGCTTTGCCAAACAGCTTCCCAGGCTACCAAAAGGTATACAACCCAATTGTGCGTCAGAAGTTTGCGATTGAATGGAATGCGCCAAATCTGCCTTCTGAGCAAGGTCTAACCCTGACAGAAATCATTGATGCGGCTTGCCATCGTGACGTTCGTGGTATGTACATCATGGGTGAGAACCCAGTGTTGAGTGACCCAAACCAAGCGCATGTGATTGAAGGTTTAGAAGCGCTCGATTTCTTGGTGGTTCAAGACATCTTCCTAACGGAAACTGCGCAATACGCGGATGTGGTTCTGCCTTCTTGCTCGTTTGCAGAGAAAGCGGGTCACTTCACCAATACGGAGCGTCGTGTTCAGCGTGTGAACCCAGTCGTAACGGCACCGGGTGAAGCGAAAGAAGATTGGTGGATTATCCAAGAGATCGCCAATGCAATGGGTAGTGATTGGGATTACCACTGCGTGTCTGATATCACCAATGAAATCGCACGAGTGACACCTCAATACGCGGGTCTTCGTTGGGATGCCATTACGCCAAACGGTGTGCAATGGCCGAGCAACAAGAACAACCCTGCGGGTACTCGCATCATGCACCAAACCCAGTTTACTCGTGGTAAAGGGCAAATGGTGGGTGTACCGTTCCGTTATGCGGCTGAGCTACCAGATGAAGAGTACCCACTTGTGTTGACGACGGGTCGTGTACTTGAGCAGTTCCACACCGGCACCATGACGCGCAAAACTAAAGGGTTGGATAACCTTGCTGGCCCTCGCGCGATGGTGAGCGTGGAAGACGCAGAAACGCTTGGCATCAGTAATGGTCAGCGTCTGACGGTGTCTACACGTCGCGGCAGCATTGAGATTGATGCTTTTGTGACTAAGCGTATTCAAAAAGGAGTGGTGTTCATTCCATTCCACTTTGTTGAATCGCCAGTCAACCGTTTAACGACAACGGCGACGGATCCGCATGCGAAGATCCCTGAGTTCAAGGTCGCTGCGGTTAAAGTGGAAGTGAGCGAAAAAACAACGCAGACAGAGTCTCTCGAAGATAGTTACCAACACGTTTAAATTCGGTGAGTCACATTGTTGTGGTCACTGACAATTTGAGCCTAGTTGATGGGCGGATAATCTAATCTTGATTTCCGCTCTCACTACATTCACTCGGATTGTCTTTTTCTTCCAACTCCTTTTACTTTTCTGTTATCACCGCGCTCCGGTTAGTTTTCCTTTCTTACTTCTTACTTCTTACTTCTTACTTCTTACTTCTTACTTCTTACTTCTTACTTCTTACTTCTTACTTCTTACTGTCTCTGTGGCGTATTTTTGTTCAAGCCCATGATGAGAGTGCAATAAAGTTTGTTGTTGAGCTTGTCATAGAATTGACTGTCTCTGACTGTCCCCTGTTATTTGGGCAAGTTCTATAACCTAAACTTTGCTCGCTTCCTATACTGAATTAACGAAGCAAGATTTTTATAACAACAAGAGGAAGCTTGTATGACAAGAACAACCTCATTTGCACTCGTTTTATTACTTATGTGCGCATACTTTGGTTACAACCGTTATTATGTATACCCCCAGCAGTTGGAAACACAGGCGAAGTCCATGCTAATACAAATGGCAAATCGCGAAGAGTGGGTCGATGTGTTTGAGATGATGAATCGCGTAGACGCGCACAAGGGCCATTTGGAACTTGTTGCTGACGTGACATCCTCTGATGGTCAGCGTGCGTACAGTGAAGGTATTATCACGTACACGGATCGCGAAGGCGTTGTCTGTAAACAGGTAGTGTTCAACTTTAAAATAAACTCTTTGAAAAACTACAATATTTCCGATTTACGAGATTGTTCCTACGGTGAGTACTATTAATATTGTCTGAGAGTTGAGCTCGATAGCGCAGTGTATGAATACAGAAACAAAAAATAGCCCTTCGTTGGGGCTATTTTTGTTTTTAAGGAATAAACGCAATATCGTGGAATTAGTCGAGTGATTTTTTGAAGCGAAATGAAGCGACAATAAGGCCGATAACGGTGAATCCAAGTAACCAAACTGTATCTCGCCATAGCTCCATTAGGTCTGCACCACGCAGCACCACACCACGAATAATTCGCATAAAGTGGGTGGCAGGCAGCGCTTCGGATATCCATTGTGCCGCGATGGGCATTCCTTCATAAGGGAACATAAATCCGGACAGAAGAATCGATGGCAAAAGAATAAACACCGTCATCTGCATTGCTTGAAGCTGCGTCGTCGCAATGGTGGATATCACCAAACCTAAGGTTAAACTCGCGGCGATAAACAACAGCGTGCCAAACAGTA
The DNA here is from genome assembly GCF_015163595.1 of Vibrio sp. OPT41. NCBI lineage: Bacteria > Pseudomonadati > Pseudomonadota > Gammaproteobacteria > Vibrionales > Vibrionaceae > Vibrio > Vibrio sp. OPT41. The sequence goes on from NZ_JADDYH010000009.1 coordinate 111,560, forward strand.
TCTGACTAATGGCGCCGTTTATCGGTACACCAAATATCCAATGACCCAAGCCTAAAATGATAAACACCTGTATCAGACCAACAAAGATGTAGGGAATGATCTTCGCTACCATGAGTTCGATGGAGTGGATTGGCGTAGTAATCAGTAACTCTAAATTGCCACGCTCCCGTTCTCGAACAATGGCTGCGCTGGTGAACAAGATCATCGTCATGGTTAGAATCACGCCCAATAAACCGGGGACAATGTTCACCGCCGAGCGCCGACTCGGGTTGTAATACAGCGCAACTTCAAAGGTTTTGGTTGGGGCAGGGCGTATCTCAAAATCAAAATCCGTTAACGGCATGGTTTGCAGTGAGAGAATCGCTGAGCTGATCATGGTGTCTGAACCATCCACAATCCACTGGCCAAGCTCTCTACCTTGCACCATGCGTTGGGTTAGGTCGCTAGGTAGAATTAAAGCCGCTCGCACCAAACCGTCTTGAATGGCTTGCTCGGCTTCAGAAGCGGTAGCGAAGGTTTCGACCACATCGACCACTTGTGTGACTTTGACGGACTCAGTGATCACGCGCCCGGCAGTGCTGCCACTTTGATCGACGACGCCAACGGGAATGTTGCGAATATCCGTATTAATGGCAAAGCCAAATAGCAGAAGTTGAATCAGGGGGATCATTACGACCATGCCAAAGGTAATGCGGTCACGTGAAAGCTGACGGATCTCTTTGATCATCACCGCTTTCATGCGGGCAATAGATTTCATCATTGGCGACCTTCTCCCGTAACGCTGACAAACACATCTTCCAAGCTAGGACGAGCAATGTTCATCTCGCAGCCATCAAGCTCAGGAAAGGTTTGGGTTAACCATTCGATCGGTTGTTCGATGTGCTGGTGGATCAAAATGCGTAAGCGAATGCCGAGCTGTGCGGCAGAACGGACTTCTTCGCGTCGAATGACTTTCTCTTTTAGCTCGCGTAAGTTATCCGCTTTGACTTCAACGATGTTAACGCCCATTTGGGCCATGAGTTCTTCTGGCTCACCATCGGCGCGGATTTCCCCAGCTTCCATAATCGCCAGACGATGACAGCGCTCTGCTTCGTCCATGTAGTGCGTTGTGACCAAAATCGTCGTGCCTTGGTCAGAGAGATCAAACAACTGCTCCCAGAAATCGCGTCGGTTCTCTGGGTCAACCGCAGATGTGGGCTCATCGAGAAACAACAGTTCTGGTTTGTGCATAGTGGCTGCGGCGAGAGACAAGCGTTGTTTCTGGCCGCCACTCATTCCGCCGACGCGCTGTTTACGCAGCTGGTCGAGACCGTAGGTGGATAGTTGTTCTTCGATGCGAGCTTTCAGAGCCTTGGTTTCCATACCAAAGATTTGTCCAATAAACTCAAGATTCTCTTGAACTGTCAGGTCATCATAGAGGGAGAACTTTTGTGTCATGTAGCCAATCTTGAGGCGCAGAAGCTCAGATTGTTTTGGGATCTCTAGCCCAAGCACATCCACGTTGCCCTCACTTGGGCTAAGCAAGCCAGTCAGCACACGAATGGTTGTTGATTTACCGCAGCCGTTGGGACCAAGAAAACCATAAATACTGCCTTTGGGTACATTGAGCGTGATGTTGTTGATGGCGGTGAAGTCACCAAACTTCTTCACTACATTTTCAGCTTGAATCGCGTATTCGGTCATTGGCTTACTCCACCAAATCCACTTGCGCTGGAATGCCCGAAGGCAAGGATTGTGCTGAGTCTTGTAGGTCGACTTCTGCAAGGTACATCAAACGCGAGCGTTCTTCCTCGGTAAGCGCGAAATAAGGCGTAAATGAAGGCTCAGTCGCAACCCAACGAACGGTGCCGCTATATGGTTGCTCAACGCCATCTACATGCACGTTAACCGTTTTACCTGGCACAAAATCGACTCGGTAGTTGGCAGGAACGTAAACGCGAGCGTATGGGACGCGGCTGGCTTGTATTACAGCAACTACACCATTCACAGGAACGCGTTCGCCAAGGTTAAACGGTAGGTTATCTAACAAGCCATCTCGCGTGGCGGTGATGGTGAGTTCTGCCAGTTTCTGTTCTTGTAGTGCCACATCGGCTTTTGCTGCCATGAGTGCGGCTTTTGCTTGTTCAATATCTTCAGGACGAGAGCCAGCGGTCAGTTTGCTGAACTCTTCTTGTGAGGAGTCTAGCTCTGCACGGGCAGAATCTCTGGCTGCTAAAGCGGTGTCTTTTTCTGATTGGCTGATGAGTTTTTTACGAACTAACTCCGCCTTACGTTGGTAGTTCTTTTGCGCTTCAACCAATTGAGCTTCCGCTCTGGCAACGCGTGCTTGCGCTGCGGCAATGTCTTCTGGTCGCTCACCATTGGTCAATTTCAAAAGATAGGCGTCAGCCTTGGCTTGTTCGGCTACGGCGTGAGCTAAAACGGCTTCTTGGTTCTTTGTATCGAGCTGAACCAGCACTTCTCCTTCGGTGACTTGGCTGCCTTCCTTGATGGGTAGGGCACGAATTATCTCGCTAGAGGTTGCAGTAAAGGTTACGCGGTCACGTTCCAGTGTGCCAAGGGCTTGCTGTCCGTCATCTTTGGAACAGGCAGCTAAAAGAGTCAGGGCTAGGGTGCCAAGAATGATTCGCTTCATCATGCGACGCTTCCTCTAAGAAGGTGAGCTCGAATTCGTATCAAGCTATAGAAGAGTGTGGGACTGCATTCAGTGTAACGTGAGTCAGTTTTGTCCGGCTAGGAAGTTAATTCCTTCAATATTCATCAATTGATTAATTATTGAAACTGGCTTTATCCTGCTGAAGCCGTGCTTTACTTGGCTCTTTTAAGTTGATTACATGAATATCATTTAAACAAAAATCTGGCCTTTCATGTAGAGCACGCCGTCGCCAGATACTCTTACTTGTTCGCCAGTAACTTCACAGTGCAAAATACCTCCGCGCTGAGAAGCTTGGTAAGCGACCAGTGATGCTTTGCTTAACGCTTCTGCCCAGAACGGTGCTAACCCAGCGTGAATCGAGCCAGTTACGGGGTCTTCGTCACCACCATTTGCAGGCCAAAAGTAACGCGATACAAAGTCTTGTTGATCACCTTTCGCGGTAACGACCACATCGTAAGGAGCGAGTGTCTTGAGGTGCTCTGAACGGTATTGAACCTCAAGTACCTCCTGCTGGTTGCCGACCACCACGAAATACGCTTGAGGGCTAAGCAGTACGCGTTCCACATCGCAACTTAGGCCATCAATCAATGCCGAGGGAATATCAGAAACGGCTTTTGGAGGACGAGCAGGGAACGTCATCTCGATCTTACCTTGCGCATTCTTCTCTACGGTGAGGGTTCCTACTTCCAGAGTATGAAATTCAATCGTGCCATTAATGCCAAACTCATCAAACAGCACTAACGAAGAGGCCAGTGTTGCGTGTCCACAGAAATCGATTTCAGTAATCGGAGAGAACCAACGAATCTCATATCGGTTTGCGCCAATGGATTTTAGAAAAGCCGTTTCCGACAAGTTGTTTTCTGTCGCGATATTTTGCATCAATTCTGGGGCTAGCCATTCCTCTAACGGTACGACCGCTGCTGAGTTGCCTTTGAATTGCGTATCGGTGAAGGCGTCCACCACGTAGATATCCAATTCCATTTTCCTTCCTTGTTCCGTGAGCGATTAATTAGCATAAACCAAGTGCAATTAAGAGAGTAAGAAATTTGTGTTAGAATCTTAAAGTGTCAAAATTATAGATTATTTTGTGTTTTTTGATACTTACTGACAAGGATTCGGACTGCTGGGTACTTACACTAGTGTTGAATTCATTGAAAGGAAGAAAAACATGAAAGCGATCTACAAATCAGTTTTGGCATTGAGTGTTTTTGCGGTCGGTTCTGCCCATGCATTTGAACTCGTGAGTAGAGATATTCAAGAAGGCCACCCGATGGCGAAGACATTTGAATACTCTGGTTGGGGATGTGATGGCGGGAATCAATCACCACAATTGATGTGGAAAGAAGCTCCAAAGGGCACAAAAAGTTTTGCGATCACCGTGTATGACCCCGATGCACCAACAGGCAGTGGTTTTTGGCATTGGATAGCGTTTAATATTCCATCCACCGTTAGCGAGCTGCCTCGAGGCATTGATATGAACAAGTTAGGCGGCAAAGAATCTCGTATTGACTACGGTACAACGGGGTTCGGCGGCGCGTGTCCTCCAAAGAATGATGGGATGTATCGTTACCAGTTTACGGTGTGGTCATTGCCAACTGAAGAACTGAATTTGGATGAAAACACGCCACCAGCCATTGTAGGGTTTACTTTGAATAGTGTTGCTTTGGGTAAAGCGACATTAACCACGACTTACACGCGATAATTGAATATAAGGGGAGAGAATGGGTCACCAATATCAGGTTACGCTGTTTCGTGCGGAGCAGCAGCAGAAGCTTCGTAATGTCAGGATTCACTCCCCAAGCCTTATTCAGATTGTTAAGGGGAGTAAACATCTTTTCTGGAAAGATGAAGTACTCGACATCCATGATCCAAATATCATGCTTTGTGAAGCAAATGCATCCCTAAATTTTGAAAACCTTCCTCTACAAGGGCGATTTCTTTCTCGAATGTTCAGTTTTCACTGTGTGCCTAGCGATGAAATGTTGGAGCTAAGCATGAGCAACGCATTAGGAAACTATGTACCCGTTGTTGAGACAGATAAAGCATTGAAAGCGACGTTAAATGCTTTGTTTTCGTTTGAGCGGGAAAGCTTAAGTGAAGCGACACAACGCTATTGGATTATGGGCCTATATCAGCAGCTAGCTGAGAGAGGGTTATTGCATCGGTTGTTCTCGAGTTCACATATCTCTTTTAGTCAGAAACTTAGTCGTTACTTATCGCGCTCTCCAGGGGAGGAGCATCCATTAGACATGGTCGCGGGGCACTTTGCTATGAGCCGAGCAACATTGATACGCAAACTGAAACAAGAAGGTACCCAGTATCGTGAAGTATTGGCAGAAGTGCGCTTAAATCACGCACTTTACTTGATGCAAAATGGCTCGTATAACGTTGCTATGCTCGCACAGTTGTGTGGTTATCAGTCAGAGGGGCGTTTTAGCCAACGCTTTAAAAGTAAGTTCGGCCTAACGCCCAGCGAGTATATTAAAACGGTAGTGAGTTAATGTTTTACCGCTTTTGTATTTTTTGTGCTTTTTAGGTTAGCCATAATATTTGGCTTTCATTCGCAATGCTACATTCACCAAAGCAATCAACACAGGCACTTCGATCAGCGGGCCAATGACACCAGCAAAAGCTTGGTCTGAGTTTAGTCCAAACACCGCGATAGAAACCGCAATAGCCAATTCAAAGTTGTTGCCTGTTGCTGTGAAGGCAATCGACGCATTTTTGTCGTAGTCGATGCCCATTTTCTTACCAACGAAGAAGCTGACAAAGAACATCAACACAAAGTAGATAGCCAGTGGAATTGCTACACGGAATACATCCATTGGCAGTTCAAGAATCATCTCACCTTTTAAGCTGAACATCAGTACGATGGTCGCAAGTAGGGCGATAAGGGTAATTGGTGAAATGCGTGGGATGAACACGTCGTTGTACCATTGCTCACCTTTCGCAGCGACCAGCCATTTACGGCTTAGGAAGCCCGCTAGGAATGGGATACCAAGGTAAATCAGAACGCTTTCCGCGATGTCCATCATCGAGATATCAACCACGAAACCTTCGTAACCAAAGACTGGTGGCAACACAGTGATGAATAACCATGCCATCACACTGTAAGTCACGATTTGGAAAGCGCTGTTTAGTGCAACTAGGGCTGCACCGTATTCTTTGTTACCGCCACCGATATCGTTCCATACCAATACCATGGCAATACAACGAGCAAGACCAATCAGAATGATACCAACCATGTAACCCGGATGATCACCTAGGAAAGTCAATGCAAGGATGAACATCAAAATAGGGCCGACAATCCAGTTCATGACCAAAGACAGCGTGATCGCTTTTTTATCTTTCGTCACTGTGCCTAGCAAGTTGTAGTTCACCTTTGCGAGTGGCGGGTACATCATCAAAATCAAACCAATCGCTAGCGGTACGTTTGTGCTACCAACTGACATTGACTCGTTCCACTCAGCAACTTGAGGGAATGCTGCGCCAATACCTACACCGATTGCCATTGCCACAAAAATCCACACCGTTAGGTAACGGTCCAAGAAGCTCATTTTGTCGCTGGCACTATTTAAAACTTGAGTAGTCATAGTGTTCTCTTATTCGTTTATCGTCGAAAGGCGATAGTTAAAGGTATAGTTTATCTCTGCACGCCTGAACAGCGTGCAAAGGGCATTAATCAAATAACTTGGAAAATCCTAGATTGAACTGATCAAACGCGTCGCGTTGAATGCGGTAACACACCTTAGGTGGGTTTGGCTCGGCGCTGATAAAGCCTGCTTGCTTTAGAATACGCAAGTGCTCGGAAACAGTAGATTGCGCAAGACCCAGTTCAGAAACCAAATCACTGTTCAAACAACCGCCCATGGTATCGAGCGTGTGCAGGATATGCAGAATGCGCAAACGTGCTGGATGCGACAAAGCTTTTGCTTGCGCTGCTAGAGTTTGTTCTTTCTCGAGCTGTTGTTGCGTTGTCTGAAAAACGACTTCGCACGTGTCCTTGCACTTATCACTCATTCGCTGGCCTTAATAGTTAATCGTCGAATTGCGATAAAGTGTACGCCTGCTCTGTGGAAGATGCAACAAGTCGATGAAAAAATTAATCGTGAAATAACGATGGATAAAAAGTTGAAAAAATATATCTTTTAAAAACAGTGATATAATTAAAAATTAAGTAGGTTACTAAAAGTTAACTAATTGCACTATATTTCTAGGTTACCATAATAAACCACATCCGACGCACAATGGTTACTGCGTCATCTTATGAACTTATTTAAAGGTAATCCCATGAGCAACGTACTGATCATCAATGCACACGAACCATCACCATATTCAGAAGGTCGTCTAAATGCTTCTCTTGTCGACAAAGCACAGACGCTTCTGCAAGCAAAAGGCCATGAAGTTCGCGTTGTGACAATGCAAGATGAGATCAACGTAGATGAGCAACTCGCACACTTTGAATGGGCTGATCGCGTGATCATCCAAAGCCCAATCAACTGGATGTCTGTGCCTTGGTCATTCAAAAAATACATGGACGACGTGTTTACTGCGGGTATGGGCGGCGCACTGTGTGCATTTGATGGCCGTAGCGCAGAAGAACCAAAGAAAAACTATGGTACAGGCGGTACTCAAACCAACAGTAAATACATGCTGTCACTGACATTCAACGCGCCAGAAGAATCGTTTGATGATGAGAACGAATACCTATTCCAAGGTAAAGGCGTGGACGATTTGATGTTCCACATGCATGCTAACTTCCGCTTCTTTGGTATGTCAGCACTGCCTACATTCGCTTGTTACGACGTGATGAAGAACGCAGATATCGAAAACGATTTTGTTCGTTTCGAAGCGCACATTAACGAAAACTTCTAATCCTTTTAGAAACATAGTGCGAACTGAATGATGGATTGAGATGGACTGCTGCATGCGGTCCATTTTTATTTGTTTGCGACGAGGTGACGTTTTTATTACTCTAAAGCACTAAATGTATCTAGCTTACTTTTCGTTACCTAGATTGGGTGCGTATCTTGAGGTGTATTGTGGAAAGCAGAATCAGTGTAGATAGCAAAGGTCGTAAGTCAGTGGCGAACGTATGTGCGGAGCCATGTGCTATCGAGAAAGGGATGCGTCTAATTGGTGGTAAATGGAAAGGCTCTTTGATTTTTCATTTGAAAGATGGCCCAGTTCGTTTCAATGACCTAGCACGCATGCTAGGCGGCGCAAGCAAAAAGATGATCGACCAACGCCTTAAAGAGCTAGAAGCGGAAGGCATGGTGGTGCGCAAAGTGATCAGCGATCGCCCAATCGCAGTCAGCTATGAGCTAACAGAGTTCGGCCGTACCGCACTTAAGATTCTTGATGATTTGCGAATTTGGTCTGAAAAGCATCAAATTGAGCTTCGTTAAGACCAAAGTAGTTAATCGCAAACGTTACTCTCTTTTGAAAGCTGATTAACAATACATCGCCGTTTATACCCAAGTAACTTAGATGTGCTTCATTTAAATCGTAATTTGTTTCGTAAAACAACGTACTCTTTCGAGTCAGGCATATCGAGGCTACTTGAGCATAATCGTACTTTTTAAGTTTTTGATTTTTTTAGTTGTTATTTGTCATACTTAGTAAGCTGTAGAATAAATCACTCACTTCAGTTGAATTTAAAAAAGCACTATTTAATTCCAGTTTCTTTTCAAAATCGGAATATTTATCGAATTCCTCTTTCTCAACTAAACCTATTGGTGAGTTGTCGTTAACGTGGTTTTCATATTTTTTGATGGTATATAATTTAGACTTTTCGTCAAAATATTGAATTATCTTAATGTTAACGTCAGGTCTCTCCGTATTATACGTGATCGTAATTTTTTCATAATCTTTATTAATCGGAGTCGTAAGCCCTGTAGGGTAGATGATTTTAAACCCATTAATGTCATTCTTCTTCGTGCTTTTATAATGTTTTGAGTATGAAAAGTTTTCAATTGCACTTTTAGTGACGATAATTGACTCACCTTTCTTTAAACCGTATTCGGTACATTCATAATCGTCAACAACCGTAGAATTTCTTTTCTTTTCAATTAGGTAGGACATGTTTGCAGATGTCCCTCCGTGTTCCAGTTTTTGTTGGTTTACAGAACAATAGAAATGACCTTTGTCCACCGTCATTGCGTTGACTTGTTCCGGATTTGAAATGGTGGGGTGTATATCTTTTGCTGGATCGTTGTCGCTTCCTCCTGAACCGCATCCACTAATCCGATACAAACGGCCATATAAAGCAAAGAGATTTTATTCATACTGTATTTCTCAATTAAGATGTGTGATTGCAAATAACGATTAATTACATTTTTATAAAGTGAAATGTTTTTTATTTTAATTGAACGGTGTTTTATTGTTAATTTAATCGTTTGCTTTTATTTTGTCTCTTACGGTATCTATGTTTTCATTTATGGTATGAATTATTAGAAGTGCACAATTGTGAGTTGCAGTAGGATAATAATCGCTAGCTAACTACTTGTGTAGGTATCGTTATGATTTATACATCCGTTAAGTCTAAGTTTTTAGTCTTAATTTCATGTATTTATCGTGAAAGTGACTTAGAAGTAAATACTTAACGTTGTTTGAGGGGAGTCTGGACTTCACTGATCTTGTTTTTCATCAAGACGTTGTATAATGAACAAGGACTCTATTTCCAACTTGTTGATACATATCAGATCTCACGGATCTGATATGCATTCCAAGTTATTCTCACTAAGGCAAGAATCCTAGCTTATTTAAGGATAGAAAGTTTACTTGGGTGTAGAAGATATTAGTAATCCAATGTGCCACGGATAGGGTAGTTATTGTTTGGATCGCGAATCCATGCCAATCCGCGTGATAGTGCGCCAAGCTCAGGGCGAACAAACGGGTTGTTTGAAATATCCACCACGTGTAAGTCGCCGTGTTCATTCACCACAAACAGACCTGGTTCTGCGAAATTATGATCGGTTTCCTGTTCAGATCGAGGAATAGATACATACAAGCCTAGCGTTTTCATTTGTTCTTCGGTCAGGCCGTAAGCGATAGGGAAGCTGATTTCGAGTTTCTCTAGATGCCCCTCTAGCTGTGCTTTTGAATCGCCAGAAACGGCAAGAATATCGACGCCAGCATCAGCGAAAGCCTGTTTGTAACTCTCAAGCTCGTTGAGGTACTTAGTACAAAGAGGGCAGTGTTTACCACGATAAACGAATACTGCTTGCCAAGTCGCATCACCTTGCGGCTGACCCAACGTTACGCTTGAACCATCTAGCAAAGTGGCTTGAAGATGAGGGAAGCTGTCGCCCGCTTTAAGTTTCACTGAAGTTGCCATATTGACTCCCGAATTGGTGGTGTATATCCATGAATGCCCCCTTTCTCAACAAAGCGATTGGGGGATGAGACTTCAATGTAGACTCTGTTTTGCGGTGTTTCAACTAGTTAACTTTTAGTAACCACAAAAACTGCAATGGAGCTTTAAGGTGTAATTTGACTTAGCTTAGGGTGATAAACTACTAGCTTACCTGTTACCTTCAAAACGAGTTAGGTTTAAAGGTAAACCTTCTCATAAAACAATGAGTTTAGAGCCTTAAGGAATGACGATAAGTTAGCGGTTATCATTGAATTAAATGTTGAAGTTGGAGAGGTGCGGAGGAATAGGCATTTAAATCTATTGATTTAGGTAAAGTGTTACACCTTATCTACGTGGAAGTTATACGATTGAAATTACCTTTAATTTTCGATGGAAAGGACAAAAACTAAGACTTTTAGTGATTTTGATGTTCAAAGCACATGCTTGACATGCATAATCACTAAATTATTAGAGTTTTAGTTCTTTCTGCAAGTTCCTAATATACATTTTTTATGTTTATTATTATATTAACTCTATTTTTTAAGTGATCTCTTCATTCTTTTTTATATTTGTGAAAGTAAATAATCACGATGAATGAAATTAATTAGCAACCGATAATAATGAATAAATTTAAAATAGAAATTAAAAATGGAACATTAAATATTGATTTATTTAAGCAGATGATGCCATTTGAGGATCTATTAGACTTCGCTTCAAGAGAGAACCCTAAAAGAGGTTTTTTATTTGTTTCTAAAGTTTTAGGTAAACATATTTCAGTAAAACCAAGTACGATGAGAGATACTTATGATTTACTTGTTTCGCAGATTAATAATGATCTAGGCAGTTTTGTGATTGGTATGGCTGAGACCGCGACGGGCTTTGGTGCTGGTGTTGCGGATAGTCTAGCTAGGGCACAAAGCAGAGAAGTTTACTATCAGCATACCACTCGTTACAAGTGCGACCTGCCAATCTGGTTTACGTTAGATGAAAATCATAGTCACGCTATTGATCATATTTTGTATCAACCAAAGATAGAACTATTAGAACCTATTTCTAATTGTCAGCGTCTTATACTCGTTGATGATGAGATTTCAACTGGTCGTACGCTAAAGTTACTCGGTGATAAGATTTTACCAAAGATGCGATTTGTGAAAGAGGTTGTAATAGTCTCATTAGTCAACTGGTTAAGCGAAGAAAATCGCGCTCAGTATGAAGAGTGGGATGTTACAGTTACTCATGTTTCATTAATTGATGGTCAGTTTGACTTTCAGGCAAAGCCTAACTTAAATCTTTCTCTCCCAGAAAAAGTTGATGGAGACCTTGTCAAAAAGCCTTGTAGGGATGATTTAGGGCGATTTGCTATGAAAATGCCATTCTGTGGTCATATACCTGTATTAGATATTACTTTTCCGAGAACTGTTATCGGAGATGGAGAGCACCTATATTTGCCTTTCCTAGCTGCGGAGCTAGCAGAGAGTCGAGGAGGAGATGTGATCTTTCAATCTACAACTCGTTCCCCGATTTTGGTGGGAAATGCAATTAATACGAAAGAAGCTTTTCAGGTGGATAGCCGGGATGTAGAGCATTACATTTATAACCTTCAAGAGAATGAGAGGCTACCAGTGCTCTTTTTAGAAGACGAATCACTTAGATCTGAGCACCAATTAGCCCAGCGTTTTTCTCCACTTGAGAGAGAGTAGTTATCATGCGTACTGTGCTTTTTACAGATATTGATGATTGTTTTATGGCAACTAAAAGGAAGTTTTCAGAAAGCGATAGTCTTTCTATAGCGTCATTAGATATTGACGGCCAAGCTCGTTCATTTATGTCAGAGAAACAGCGGACTCTTTTGGAGTTATTTATTGACACTAGATCTACAATTATTCCGGTAACTGGACGGAGTTATAACACGCTCAAAAGGGTTCAAGTAAGTTCATTATTTAAGTCGTGGATGGTCGTTTCTCATGGTGCTTTAATTATTGAACCTAACGGAAAGAAGTGCAACGCCTGGGTTGAGCATATTAAAAATAAATTTCCACTTGGATTATGGTCTGATAAATTGAATTTAATAAATGAAGAATTAAAAGAATTTATACTTTCTAAAGGGTTTAATGCACAAAGTTATATTGTTTCCGAGGATGATATTGATTGTTATGTTTGTGTAAAATGCACTGAAGGTATAGATTATGATTTTATATTCGATTCAATACTTTCACAAATCAGTATAGATTTAAATGATATAAAAATACATATTAATGGCCGAAATATGGCACTTTTGCCACCTTATACCCAGAAAAAATTAGCTGTTGATTATATAATACGTCAGCTAGATGAAAAGTCATTAATTTTAACCATGGGCGATAGCCTATCTGATATCCCATTTATGAAACTTTCTGATTTTGCTTTGATGCCCACTAAAAGCCAGATCGCAGATTCATTATCTTGGTAATAATATTATGAGCTTATCTATATCTCCAATAATCGGTAGTTATAATGAGAACGACTGTCAGTTCCTCTTAGAGGTTGTCAAGTGTCAGTTCTTTTCAATTAATGAAAAAGAAAATCTAATCCAGTCTGAAGGGGTTCATTACTCTGAATTATTGAACAAAGAATCAAAACCATCAATTAAATATCAAAGACTGTTCTTTGAATTTACCGATAAGTATAAAAACAAACTAGCAAAACACATTTTTTCTCTCGCTGAAAAGATTAATAATAATCAATTGGGAGATATCACTCTGGTTTCTTTAGCTAGAGCAGGAACACCAATTGGCGTTTTAATAAAGAGAGCGTTAGAGTATTATTTTAATAGAAAAGTTTGTCATTATAGTATTAGCATTATTCGGGATAGAGGTATTGATTCGGTTGCTCTTGATTACTTGTTGAAAATTAAAAGATATGATTCCTCTTCCTTAGTATTCATTGACGGCTGGACTGCAAAAGGAGTAATCACTAAGGAATTAAAGCGATCTATTTTCTCTTATAACAAAAGAAATAATACTGATATAAAACCGTACCTTTATGTTGTCAGTGATACAGGTGGGGTTGCCGATTATTGTGCCACGAAAGAAGACTATCCAATACCTTCGTCTATGTTGAATTCTACAGTATCAGGTTTGATTTCGCGAAGTTTATGGCAAGATCCTAAAAAACAAAAATTCCATGGCTGCGTAATCAATAATCACCTAAAAGAATTTGACTATTCCCACTGGTTTGTGGAAAAGATAGCAGAATGTTTTTTGAAAGAAAACTTTAAAGATGAACCTTTTGAGCAACATGAGACAATTGTCGATTTAGATAACACTAAAGATCAAATAAAAAGATTTATATCCTCATTGACCATTAAATATTCTATTAAAGATGTAAACTATATTAAGCCTGGGATAGCCGAAGCAACTAGAGTCATGCTAAGACGTGTTCCTTCTTTACTTATTGTTCGCTCAATAGACAGCAATAAAGTCAAACATTTATTAATGTTAGCAGATGAAAAAGGAGTCAAAGTAGAAGAAGAACCAACCTTGCTATTTGAAGCATGTGCACTTATTAAGCCACTTAATATAGAGGCAATAAAATGAACATCTCTAGCTACTTCTCTTTGGGAGCAACATTGTATACTCCGTGTAATCACCCGAATCTAAAAATGTTAATGAAAGAAGGATTGGGATCAAAGAGTATGGTTTTTTGTACTGAAGATGCCATTTCTGAAGGTGAATTGAATCAATCACTTAAGAATTTGAGTGTTGCGATCGATGGATTAGATAGTTCAAATACACAGTTCAAAAGGTTTATTCGTCCCAGAAGCCCAGAAGTTCTTGAAAATATATTGTATTTTAGAGGGATTGAAAAAATAGATGGTTTTGTTCTCCCTAAATATGATCTAAAAACAAATGATGATTATCATAGAGTATTAAAATGTCACTCTATTAAGTTTAAACTAATGCCTACCTTAGAATCTCTTGATGTAATTGATGCGTTTAAATTACCAGAGATTAGAAGAAGTTTACAAAATATCTATGGAGATATAACTTGCCTTCGTATAGGAGGTAACGATTTATTCAATCTTCTGGGTATAAAACGTATGACAGGCCAAACAATTTATGAAACCCCCTTACGTTCGGTGATAGAGAATTTAATTATCGCTTTTAGGCCATACGGTTATGAGCTTTCTGCGCCTGTGTTTGATATGATCGATGACCATAAAACGTTGATAAGGGAACTTGCTATGGATGTTAACTATGGCCTTTTTGGAAAAACTGCCATTCATCCTCAACAAGTTAAAATAATTGAAGGTTTTTTTAAAAGTTATTCAAATACACATATTGTTCAAGCTGAGTCAGTTTTGGCAGATTCTTCCCCGGCAGTTTATAAAATGAATGGACAAATGATGGAAGTAGCATGCCACAGTAATTGGGCTAAACGAACTAAATTTTTGGCTAATTCATTTTAGACAACTTATGACCTCAAATTGATAATTATTATTGAGGAAGTTTTGATTTAATATCATAGTGCGAAAAGTAATGATAAAAACATTTCATCATAAAGATTTAGATCCAACTCATGTTAATGAACTTCCTGAAAATGAAGAAAAACATGAATTAGCTGTCAAGAAATTTAGCCATATAAAGTCTAATAGAAGTCTTGTATCCGAAGAGAGTTTTGAACACCTTCAGAGTGAAAAATATTGGAAAAACATAAAATATAATAATAAGAAAAAACCTTCTGTTTTATTTAGCAATAAAATAAAGTCAATTCAAAGTGACTTAGTTAATGTTGAAGAAGATTTTAAAATTGAAGTTGACAAACTGTGTAGAAGAGAGTTTAAAAATGTCAATTTAAATAATGGAGACTATTTGGTTATAATTAACATTTACAATTCTATTATTTTCAATGATCCTATGTATCAAATAGAATTTGGAAATGTAGAGTCAAAAAAATTCCAACAATTACAAGGGTTTTTGTCCGATTATGCTAAGTTAAGTAAGGTAGATAAAATTTTAGGATTAGGACAGATCATTATTAAATTGGCAAAAAGTATAGATATTGATATTTTCAATCCACATAAATTTGGTACGAAGCTATCTAAACTTTTTGGTAACCATAATCAAAAAATAAGAAAGATTAAGTATGACTTTGATTATGTAAGTGATAATATTGACGAAAGAATAAATCGAGTATTTGATAACCTAGCTGAAATGCGAACGCATCTCGAAAAGTTTCAGTATTGGTCTATAGAGTTACAAAGCTTGAATAAAAACCTTATATTCAAAATTTTAGCATTGATACTAAGGATGGATAAAGAAAAAAAATCAATTCAACAAGAAAGTATTAATCTTTCTGACTCTTTTAAAAAAAACGGATTTGATTCAATTAAAAGATGGGAAAGGAAAGTACAAACTTTGCTTTCTCTAAAACATTCGATAGATTTGACTTTCCCCCAAATAGAATTATATAGCTCTAATTTGTTAGGTAGCTTTGAACAGTTAGAAAAAATTAAAGTAGATATTATTCAAGTCTGGAAACAGCAATTTTTAACAGTTATTGCTATCGACGAATCAAACGATTCAATACTTTACTATGAGCTGAACGACATTCAGGAACAATTGATTCGAAATATAGAGGAGCTGAGATAAATGGTATTCCAACCGAAGACTTTTACATCCAAAAATTTTAATTCTAGCAATATAGAAAATTTATCTAATACTAATGTTGTAAAAACAATAGAAAACTCACTAATAGTTGAAGGCACTACAGATATCTCTAAACTTCCGACGATTAAAGGACAAAATGTTAAAAGTATATACAGTTGTGTTGAAAAATCCATTGAAGTTTATCAAGCTGATCTGAACGAAGCGAACTTAAACCCGAGAGAAGCATTTCAACGTATAGTTACTCAACTTAATCAGATTGATATCTATTCGTCACGAGGTATTAGTACTCTCGGTCATGAGTCAGCTGAGAAAATAGCTGAATATTCTGACTCTATGTTGAATCAAGTTCGGACTAAAGATCTGGAAGAAATGGGAGAGAACCTAAATCAAGTTGTGGGCTTGGCTAAAGGAGTTGATTTAAGTGGGCTAATGGGGAAAGACAGCTTTTTTGGAAAGTTGATATCTAGATTCAAATATTCTAAAGAGGCTATTTTAGCTCAGTTTAACTCGGTAAGCACTCAGCTCGACAGGGTAGTAAAAGAGATTAATTCGCAGCAAGTGCGTCTCCAGGAGCGTTCTGTTCAGCTCGAAACTGTTTTTTCTCAAAACATAGCGCAGTATAAGGCGTTAACAGAAGCCATAATATACGGAGAATCAAGGCGTTTGCTCATAAAAGGTAAAGCAGAAGTCTTAGCAAAAGAGCTTGAAGATGAAAACTCTCCTTTAAAAGCGCAAGAATTAAGCGACTTACAGTCCTTTCACAATCGTATTGAAAAACGTGTTCACGACTTAAGGTCATTGCAAATGCTTGCGTTACAAACGGCTCCAATGATTCGGATGGTACAGACTAACAATATCACTTTGATTGAGAAGTTCGACAATATTAAGACATTAACGATCCCATCGTGGAAGAAGCAATTTACGCTTGCTATTTCTATGTTAGAGCAGAGAAAGTCGCTAGAACTTGCGGGCAAAATTGACAATGCTACAAATGACTTAATTAAGAGAAATGCAGATTTATTAAGACAAAATACGTTGCAAACAGCAAGAGCGAATCAACGTTCAGTTATAGATCTGGAAACACTGGAGCACGTGCAAAATACTCTGATTACCACATTGCAAGATGTTGTTTCCATTGAACAGGAGGGAGCTAGAAATCGCGAGATCGCTGATGAGAGAATGGTTAATATGAAAAAAGAATTATCTAAACTATTAAAAAATAAGGAATAATTAATGTCGATTAATTTAGAAAAAGGTAATGCAATAAACTTAACGAAAGCTGAGCCTGCGTTGCGTAAGTTGAGGCTTGGGCTTGGTTGGGATCTAATACCCACAGAACCACCAATTGACATTGATTGCTGTATATTTATTTGCTCTTACGATGCACAAGATCAGCCTAAACTTTTGTCTGATCAGCACTTTGTTTTTTACAATAATCTGGAGTGCCCCCAGGGAGCAGTGGTACACCATGGTGATAACCGCACCGGTGCTGGCGATGGTGATGATGAGGTCATCAACATAGATCTGCAATCAATTGACCTAAGAGCAGCTGAGTTATCTATTTTTGTTACGATTCATAACGATACACGTGGTTTTTCACATGTAAATACCAGCTACATTAGGCTTTACAATGACGTAACTGGGAGCTTGATTGCTGAGTACAAACTAGGTCAAGAGTTTGCAAACGAATCTGCTGTGCAAGTAGGTTCGTTAGTTAAAAGTGGTAACGAGTGGGAGTTCCATGCAGTTGGAGCTGGCTACCAACTAGGTCTCGGCGACATTGTGGCTGGTTATCAATAAGGTAAGATTATGTCTATTAATTTATCAAAGAACTCAACGATATCGCTTACTAAAGAAGTTGAAAAATTATCTAGTATTACTGTTGGTTTAGGTTGGGACGTAGCTAAATCGAAAGGTTTCCTTGCTTCTATTTTCGGTACCGCTTCAATTGACTTAGATGCATCCTGCCTATTGATTGATGAAAATTTAAATGTACTAGATTCTGTTTGGTACGCTCAGTTGAAATCAAAGTGTAAGTCTGTTATCCACCAAGGAGATAATTTGACAGGCAAAGGTGATGGTGACGATGAGAAAATTACGATTAACCTGACAAAGTTGCCTAATTCTGTTAAATACATTGCTGTTACAGTTAACAGTTTTAGAGGACAAACTTTCGATAAAGTCGAAAACGCTTTTTGCCGTATTTTGGATCAATCTTCAAATGAGATTTGTCGCTTCACTTTAAATGAACAAGGGAGTCATACAGGAATTTATATTGGCCTTTTGACTTATAAAAATAAAGAGTGGAACTTTACTTCTAAAGGGGTTAACGCTAATGGAAGTAATGTGAATCAGATTGCAAGCACGGTTTTGCAACATATATATTAATTAGTTTATATGATATTTTAAACTTAAAATAAACAAAGCCTAACTGTTAATTTTTGTTAGGCTTTTTTAATGGTGAATTATATTTGCTAATGTTGTTTATAATGAAATGTAAAATTTAAACGATATTAAAAATTTAATATTACTTAACTTTTCTTACCAAATTCGTCTGTGCTGAGTAATTTGATGTAACTAAATAAATAAGTTGCGATTTGATAGGCTGCACTAGTTAATAAACATAACCTTATGCGTAAACCTCGTTAGAAAACCACTAAATAATGCCTTCATTAACCGGGGCTTACCCACTTTTTGGGTTGATGAATAAACCATAAGCGAATAGAAGCAAAGCAAATCGAACAAGCGTACTATGTCTCGTCGGATCTGAGACCTAGCTATTACTACCGCACTGGTGGTAAAGGGCGTTTTCTCTATACCGTTGGGCTTAGGACATTAAGCTTTCATTTAAAGCAACACTAGGAGCGCAATAGAGTATCTGGCGCAAGTTATATTTAGCCGTAGATACCAGCGCGTGCGAAATAGTCGCAGTAGCTCTGAGTTTATCTAAATAACTGGTGCCGAAGTATTGCCCCATTTACTTAGGCAGACACATTAAACGGTCCTAGAAGTATCAGATGATGACACTTATGGCACAAGAAAATGCCATGAATGTCATACGAATAAAGAGAGCAGTTCCTATCATTTAGCCAAGGGAAGGATCGGCCTTTTAGGAGCGTGGATACCTTCGTAATCTGGCTTTAGGATGTAAGACATTCTACGGTATATAAAGGAGGTCAAGAAAGAGCTCAGATGTGCACTCTCCGAAAAAGCTATGTATCGAGTGAAGCAGTTGCTGGGTTAGAAACTATAACTAAGAAACTACCACGCTCAAGTTGGTGAAACTTACACCATGATTAAAAGTGCTCAACAAGCTTAGAGGGTTTGGCATGCCTGAAGCTCAGTGTTTTATATCAAAATCATTTCTCTTTAGGCTGTTTAGCCTCTTGTAAGAATTTTGCAACAACGCTAATAGTGCATGAAATAATACTATTTCAAATAGTCAACTTTTAGTAACCTGCAATAAGGTATTGGAGTGCAAAAGATGAAAAAGCAGAACTTAAGATACAACGAAGTGGGGGTGTAGTATCAGGAGCTAAGTTCTGCTTGAGGTTAGGCTATGACCACTGGAACATATCGTTAAGATAGACCAGAGTCATCACTTCTATTTTATTACTCGATTGAGCTAGGCGTTGCTGAAAAAAGTACGCCATCATTGGCTTCTTCATTTCTTCCTCCTTTACGCTGACGAGTAAATTATGCGTATAAAAGGGGAGGTAAAAAAGAGAGTGCTTTTGTTGACTTTATTCCTAATAACGTAAATATCTGGGGCTTTAAAGCCGAATTTGGAGGTTAATTGTGGAAAAGGGGAACAGATAATTAGGAAGTTTTCTTATTTTATTACCGCCAACTTAAGTAAACTATTCCTATCCACAAACTTCACAGATCTAAGGTTGATTCAGTGTCTGATCTCAATTTGTTTCGCTATTACCAACGATTACTCTCGTTTAGTGTTGGTGATGAAACAAAAACCACGTTACAGGACATTGCCGACATCATGTTCACTTCTTCTCGGCATGCTCGTAGCCTGCTAACGCAGATGCAGCAGAAGGCGTGGTTGAGCTGGCACCCGAAAGCTGGGCGGAACCAACGATCGACTCTTATTCTGAATATGGAGTTAGACGTTTTAAAAGAGAGCTTGGCTCTTGAACGTATCAAGCTAGGCAAGTATGAAAAAGCACTGGCGATATTAGATGAAGACGAAATGGCATTTGGCCGTTTGTTAAAAACAACGTCTGGTGCTTCTGTTCAAGAAGGACAGCTCAATATTCAATTAACCTATAAGCGAATGTTTGAGCGCGTCGTTCCACATCAACTTCAGCGTAGCAGCGAACGTTTCTTATTAAGGCAAATCTATTGTTGCTTAGTTTCGAGTGATAACAATGGGAAAGTACAACCAGAACTCGCACATCACTGGCGTTATGACGAAGACACCTACGAATGGACTTTCTACCTTCGTCCAGGTCTGACTTTTCATAATGGTAATTCCATTGATGCAGAAACAGTGGTTAGCTTGTTTGCAAAGTTGAGTTCACTACAGTACTACGAAAAAGAGTTGGCACATGTTGCTAACATTACTGCGCCAACGCCATTGAAAGTTGTTTTTAAGCTTAATCGAGCTGACTTGGGCTTTGCTGGACTTATTTCTGGAGTGAAATACGGCATTCAACCAGTAAGCCAAGTTAACGTAGCGAATAACAAGCTGGTGGTTGGAAGTGGCCCATTCTCTGTTGTCGAGCACAATGAAAGTCGTTTAAAACTGCAAGCATTTAATGGTTATTATGCATGTAGAGTTCTAACGGATTTGGTGACTATCTGGATTGTTAATGACGAGCAAATGGAGAACCCGTCATTGGCAGCAAATACGTTGCAAAGGGATGCTTCGCCCGAGGAGGATTTGTGTGGACACTATATGTCGACGCAAAACCGAGAAAACTCATCGGCGAGCAAGCGTAGCCGAATAGAAGATGGTTGCTTATTCGCCTTATTTAATCAGCACGCTAAGCACAAACTTTCTTTAGCGCAGCGCCGTTATATTAGTGAGCTAATTCAACCTGAGCACTTGGCCGAAGTGATGCGCCGCGAGAATATTGTATTTGGGAGTATACCCGCTTATAACCTGCTACCAGGTTGGAAGCCAGTGCTCCGTCCGTTTAGTGAGCCGCTTAAGTTACCTAAACATATTACGATAGCGGGATATAACTATACCGCGTTGCGTCGCTGTGCGCGGGCTATTTCTAATCGTTTGGCGAGTGTTGGCAGTAAAGTAGAAATTGTTATGTATTCCTACCGTGAGCTGAACGAGAAGGCTAAGAACGGTGAGCTAAATGAGACAATGGTCGTAACGAACATAAACTTAGATGATAATCGTCATGCCTCAGCGTTCACGAACTTCTTCAGCAACGCTGTGCTATTCCACACTTTGGGAGAAAAGAACGCACAATGGTTAGATGAACAACTACAGAGAGTCAGATCTTTCGTTCCACTTGAGGACTACCTTAATGCATTGGAGCCAATTTCATCGACGTTGATCAGCGAGTATTGGATTGCACCTATGTTCCACCATACACAAACTTTGCGCTTCCAAGGTGTATTAGAAGACGTTGCTTTAACCAATTGGGGTTGGCCAGATATCCGCTCGGTGTGGTCGGCAGATTAACTACCTTAGTTATTTAGCAAAGTGCTGCTTCACGAATTCAATGAAGGCTCTGGTTTTCGCCGATTGATAGATAAGTTGTGGGTACACCAAGTAAACCGCGTTGTGCTGGTGGTCGGTTTCTTCCGATAAAACCTGCATTAGACGACCATGTTCAACGTCTTGTTCGACAAAGTAACTTGCTAACCGAGCAATGCCATTGCCAGACAGGGCTGATTCTTTGAGTAAGCGGTTTTCATTGCTTGAAAGCCAGCCTTGGGTTTGAACTGTTCCCGTTTTTAAAGGCCATTCTTTTTGATGCAACGTGGTTAAGCATTGATGCTGTTTTAAATCCGCTAACGTCTCTGGCGTACCTTCTTCTTGCAGATATAGAGGTGAGGCAACCAGCCAGTGGTGGTAGTCCAGCAGGTGATGCGCAATCATATTCTCGGGCGGCGTTCTTGTTGCTCGAAACGCAAAGTCGACGCTGGTTTCCGTCAGATTAAACGCTTGATAGCTAGAAAGAATCTCGAACTCTACGTTTGGATGTAAACAGCGAAACGCCACACACAAATCATGCAGCACCGCTTCGGCAAACATCTTGGGAGCAGTAAGCCGAATCAGACCGTCTACTTGCTCAGATTGCTGACTTAAACTCTTTTCCATTTCCATTACGCGGCGTTTGAGATCTTCCGCTTGTGCAAAGATCGATTCACCTTCTGCTGTTAGTCTCACGCTGCGTGTAGTTCGAACAATCAAAGGCGTGGCGAGTTCCGATTCTAAGCGCTTGATTTGTTCCGACAGGTAACTTTTAGAAATGCCAAGTTGCTCCGCAGCTCTAGAAAAATTGAGTGTTTGAGCCACTTCAGCAAACAGCATCAGTTTTTCGATTCTCTTATAATCTGCCATCTTTATTGTTCGCTTTAATTGTTCGGTAGCGAGGATAATGAATTCGATTTTACGGTATTAAACTAATTTTTACGAACGGTAAGATGGTTCGAGTTAACTTAAGAAATTGAAAACGCAGAAATCGGAAAAGTGAGAATAACGATGAACAATCCAACACTACCGCTCGCCAAAACCTTACCTAACGTTAGCCGCTTGGTCTTCGGCTGTATGGGACTTGGAGGGGAGTGGAATCGCAACCCATTAACCGCCCAAGATGAAAACCAAGCTTATGCCGCTGTAGAGGCAGCATTAGAGGTTGGCATCAATCTCTTTGATCATGCGGATATCTACAAATTCGGTAAGGCTGAAGAAGTGTTTGGGCGCATCTTAGCCAATGACTCAACCTTACGAGAACGAATGTATCTGCAATCAAAGTGCGGCATCCGTCTAGGAGATGAGCAAGGTGTTAAGCAGTATGACTTCTCTGCCAAATGGGTGACGGCTTCTGTTGAGGGCATTCTTGAACGCCTTGGCGTGGAAAATCTTGATGTTTTGATGCTGCATCGTCCTGATCCTTTGGTTGAATTTGAAGAACTGGGCACAACGCTAAAAGCCCTGAAACAAGCTGGCAAAGTTAACCACTTCGGTGTTTCTAACATGAACAGTGCTCAAATTGATCTTCTTCAACAATCAACGGGCGAAGTTGTTGTGGCGAACCAGTTGGAAATGAGTCTGGCTAAGTCTGACTTCATCAAGCAAGGCATGGGGCTTCCTTCGTCTGCATCTGACTACGTTGCAGGAATACGGGAACATGCCCGTAAGCACAATATCCAACTGCAAGCGTGGGGCAGTATGGCGCAGGGAAGATTCTCAGAGCGTGGTTTACATTCTGATGATCACAACACCAGACAGACGGCGGAGATGGTAATGGCGCTAGCAGCTGAATATGGTGTGTCGTCTGAGGCGATTGTTTTAGCCTTCCTAACGCGTCACCCAAACCAAATTCAACCTGTTATTGGTACTGCAAACCCACAGCGTATTCGCGCTTGTGCTCAAGTAGAGAACGTCACGCTATCACGCAGCCATTGGTATGGATTGTTCGAGAAAACCCTTGGTCATGAGATCCCTTAGGAGAGAAAAATGAAATACGTACAAGTTCAAACTCTGATTCAAACGGCATTGGAAATTGCTGCTGTTCGCAAGCAAAACATTGCGATTGCCGTGGTTGATACGCATGGTGAATTGCTCGGTTTTGCCCGAATGGATGATGTGAGCGTACAAGCAGGTTTGTTGGCACAGAACAAAGCTTACACCTCGGCTAGAGACCGCCAACCTAGCGGCAATCTGGGCGCTTGGGCTCGTGAGACGGGTAAGCAGTTGAGTTATTGGACTGACCCGAAGATCACAGGCTTTATGGGTGGTGTGCCCATAGAACAAGAGGGGAAAATCGTCGGTGCAATTGGTATCAGTGGTTTGGCTGAGCAAGATGATGAAGCACTTGCGATGGAAGTATTAAACGCGCGTTGAGTATAATGTTTATCAGTAGGTGTGATGTTTTGTCCAGCTTTGTACTCACTGTAGGGACTCAAGTTCACAGGCTTCGTCGAGTCACAATGCTATCTAGTAGCCTGAAGTAAGCAGAAGTTGAAATCGCGAACTATGATTAATTTATTTGAAAGCTTTGAGGCGTAAATATGTTTCATAAGGTATTCGTTTCGCTATTTTTTGTTCTCCTCTCAGGCTGTGGTACGAGTGACAGCGCGTTAAAAGAGAGCGGTTATGATGAAGCTTATATCCAAGGCTTTCATGACGGTCGGCATAGTGGTATGCAAGAGGCAGGGAATGATTTTGAACACTATATTAAGGACGAAACAAGGTATCAAACCGACTCAGATTATCGACAAGGCTGGGATGCTGGTGAGGTAGAGGGTAACAAGTTACAAAAGCAGGCGACCGCGATAGGACAAGGCATGATTGATAATTCATATGAAGAACGTGATGTCTTTGATCCTGATAAAGTGGCGAAAGATGCAATAAAAGGCGTTGATACATCGGAATTGAAAAGCCTAGAGTAACGGACTGATATAAAGAATAAAACTCGTCATTTGACGAGTTTTATTTTTGTCTAAACGATTCATGTTTCAACGCTCAACAGGGCATTCATCGTTTGGGTATGAGCAATGTCGTTAATCACCTTTCTTGTTCTTTTGTTCAAGGACTAACGATAATAGACGAACGAGCAGGGACTGAGCTTCCGGTGAGAGCAATCGCGCCACGGCCGTTAGGTCATTTGCTGTGACATGCTGAACATCACGTACATCTAAAGCAATATCTAGGTCAGTCAAATGAAGCGAACGCAATATGGCACGATATTGTGAGAGTTTAAGATCGGACTCTCCGCGCTCGATCCTTTGATATGTTTTTACGCTCATTCCAGCGATGTTTGCCATTTGCTCACGGGAGAGGCCATTCGATTTTCGTCTTGCGATCAGTGCTTGAATTATAGGGTCTACCTGCATGTGCTCTCCTGAAAGGACAGTTTTGACCTAAACGGAGCAAGAAGTGGACCAGTTTAACCACCACATATTTACCTGCTTTGCAATCAGTATAAAAATAACTGTCTTATAAAAACGTAAATATTTTAGTCAGTTATTAACTCAATGGAAAAGTATCAATCATACAAATCAATAGAAACGAAAGCTTCTATTCGCAAAATGCAACGCATTTTAGATCATTTATTTAGTGAAATTGATCAGCAACATCGTGAGACTAAAGAGAATGTTGTGACACTGATTCAACAGTCACAACAGCGATTGATGAACTACAAAGAGCTTTACCTTCACAAAGAATCGATAAGTGAAGTAGAGCTGCGGATGGCGCATGAAAATATGAGTGAGACTGAGAAGCAGGTCGCCGATATGGGTATTCCAGTGTTAACTTATATCATTGGCGCGCTAGATAAAGCGTATTAACACAGTCGTAAAGTCGGGCGATACAAGATTTATGCAATTTCGATCAATTGATGACATCTAAAAGAAAGGATGCAAATGCTGGGGAACCACACCCAGCATTCGGACACTCATTTACCTATATTTTCGAACCGTAAATCAGTGTTTAGAGGTATGTGAACCGAACAGTGTCGGTACGCAGCGAATAATAGCGATATTGTCCGATCTAGGCTACGTCCTTGGAATCTAACACCTTCACTTAAACTGTAAATTAATCTGTACACCCAGCCAAATTGAGCCATTGAGCACGTTCTTCCTTCTCTTTAAGCGATAAAAGACTAATTAGTGACGAAAAAAACAACACATCTTAGGTAAAAGATAAGAGTTGTTAAAATATATCGCTATAAGATTGACCTTTTGCTTTTCAATCGTCCTGCTTATGCCTTACAATCTTTTCGAACCAAATCCATTCATAACGAATGGGGTTGATGAATTAAGATGAACAATTTTGCTTCGAACCCAAAGTTGCGCACATTTCATCAACGATGACATCGCCAAAAACGACTCTCAAGTGTTCATGTGCAAATGATTAACCACCTTTTGTTGCGTGTTTTCTTAGCCATACAGGGCTCTTGTAACATAGTGCTCTTGTAACTAAATTTTGACTAAGTCGGAGCGTTTTGTTGTGTGCTTTAGATAAAGCACAACTGGTGAGAAATTAACGGATTGAATTTAGAGGTATTAACCGTGAACCTAAAACTTGTCGGTAGCTCCCTGATCGTTGCAGGTACTGCTCTTGGCGCTGGTATGCTTGCTATACCAATGGTGCTTGCTCAATTTGGCCTCCTTTGGGGCACTCTTCTTATGTTGTTCATCTGGGCTGGAACGACTTATGCTGCGCTGCTCCTTCTTGAAGCCAGTTGTAAAGTAGGTGGTGGTGTGAGCATGAATGCAATTGCTCGCGAAACGCTTGGTAAAGGAGGCCAGTTGGTAACCAACAGCTTGCTTTACGCCCTGTTAGTTTGTCTATTAATGGCTTACATCATTGGTGCGGGTGATCTCGTACAAAAAGTAACAGCCTCATTTGGGCTTCCAACATCTACGATCTCAAGCCAAGTCGGTTTTACTCTTTTAGTTGGTATCATTGTTTCGGCAGGTACAGGGGTAGTAGATAAACTGAATCGCGGTTTGTTCCTAGGCATGATCGTAGCGCTGATCCTGACACTTTTTGCGCTTGCACCAAGCGTCTCGTTTGAAGGACTTGATGAGGTTGTGAGCGACGATAAAATGGCACTTATCAAAACCAGTTCGGTGCTTTTCACCAGTTTCGGTTTTATGGTCGTGATCCCATCGCTTGTAACTTACAACAAAGAAGCGAGTAAAACACAGCTGCGTAATATGATTATCGTGGGCTCAACTATTCCGCTTGTTTGTTACCTATTATGGTTGTTAGCGGTTGTCGGCAATCTACCACCTCATGAGCTTGTTCAATACTCCAACGTAACAGAGTTGATCTCGGTACTAGGTCAGCAATACGAGGGCTTAGAGTTCATCCTATCCATGTTTACTGGTTTGGCACTACTAACGTCGTTCTTAGGTGTTGCAATGGCGCTATACGATCAAAATGCAGACCTACTGAAAGCAAGTAAGCCAGTGATTTTTGTTACTACTTTTGTGCTACCACTATTAGGTGCTGTATTTGCGCCAGAACACTTCCTAGCTATTCTCAGCTACGCGGGGATTATTCTTGTGTTTCTCGCGGTCTTTGTCCCATTATCAATGACCATGAAAGTGCGCCGAGTGCCGGTAGAAGATGACAATATTTATGAAGCTGGTGGCGGCGCAATGGGAATGAGCTTGATCTTCCTATTCGGCTGTTTCTTGCTGTTTGCCCAAGCAGTATAAAACCACGCTATCTTATTTAAAAACTGAGCCGCTCGTATTCAAACGGGCGGCTTTTTTGTATTCATAGCCGAACCCAGGCCACTCAAAGTCATCAGCATTTGTGATGTTTGACGTTTCTCTGATAATCACGGTTAGCGCTGACTTTTTAGTAAAACTCCTTAGCGAAAGGCTGACATGTACAGTGATTCACCCTCCTATTATATCAATGTTGATATGAATAAGAGGCTCTGTTGTGTCAAAGCAATTATCTTTTGCCATGGTTGGCGTTATTTTGTCTTTAGGTGTGTTGAGTACAGAAGCGGTGGCTGACCCGAAGCATAAGCATGGACATCGGTACGGGTACGATCACCATCATGCGCATCACCACCATCATAAACACAAGCGCAAGCACAAGCATAAACACAAACATCGTGACGTTATTTATGTGGAGACCCGACGACCAAGGCGCAGTTACTATTACCATGACCGAATTCCTCGGAATAGTACCTACATAAAGATTGGAGATTTCACTTATCTAAAAGTGGACGACCGCTATTATCGTCGTTCTAATGATCGCTATATCCATGTCGAGCTCAATTAAACTTGAAAGGACACATAGTCGGCGTTCTTGTAATGTTGAGCTTAATAGCACCAACATGGCACATGTAACATCGACCAATACTAGGGTAGAGGGTTAAAAACAAAAACAGCGAGCCGGTGCTCGCTGTTTTTGCTTAAATGAGTGTTAGACAGTAAATCTATTTAAGATTTGATCTTGTTTATGTACATCTTCTTGTTGCGCCTGCATCGCGTCGTTGGTTCGATTTGCCGATTCGGCGACTTGAGTCGATAGGTCTTTAATATTCACCGTATTGTTGTTGATCTCTTCAGCGACGAGGCTTTGCTCTTCCGCTGCTGAGGCAATTTGCAAGTTCATATCGGAAATACGCTGAATCGCATCACGAATGCGTTGTAACGCACTATTTGCTAAACCCGCTTTTTCAACGGCCTCTATAGCACTACCTTTGCTTTGATGCATGGCATTTGCCACAGATGAAGCGCCAGATTGTAGTTGCTCAATCATAGTACGAATCTCTGTTGTCGACTCTTGAGTACGTTGTGCCAGTGTACGTACTTCATCTGCAACAACGGCGAAGCCTCGGCCAGATTCTCCCGCACGTGCAGCCTCGATTGCGGCATTCAACGCGAGTAAGTTCGTTTGGTCCGCAATATCGTTGATGACTTTTAGAATCGTTTCGATATTGGCGGTAGCAGATTCCAACACTTGTACTTCTTCGACTGCAAGGTCAATGCTATCGGAAAGCATGTTTATCGTTTGTGTCGATTCACCAACGATAGAAGAACCCTCAACCGTTGCTTGGTCGGCTTCTTTGGCTGCACTTGCCGCACCTTGCGCATTATTAGCAACCTCTGTCGCGGTGACAGACATCTCATGCATCGCGGTAGCAAGTTGTTCTAGCTCTTGCAGCTGAGTGTGAATTGCGCTTGCCGAGTCTTTTGCGCCCTCAGCGGTGATTTGAGTTCCGTTTAAAATTTGATCAGAAATACGTTTCGACTCAATGATTTGCTGTTGTAAGTTCTCCATGAACGTATTGAAGTTTGTGGCAAGCTCAGAAAACTCTTGGTCAGTATCTGTTTCGAGGCGTTGTGTAAGGTCGCCTTTCCCTGATGCTACATCTTTAATCGCATTGTTTAGCGTGTCCAAAGGACGCATGAGAGTGCGAATCAACAGAGTTAGGGCGATAATAGATGCAATCACGGCAATGATTGAATAAATAATAGCGTTGTTACGAAGCTCTCCTACGGCAGAATAGGCAACAGCTTCATCGATCACCGAACCTACGTACCAGTTCTCGCCAGGAATGTGAGTCAGGTTAACCATGTAGCGGTTGCCATCAATCTCAACATGTTGTGCTGATTGCGTAAGTTCGATTTGCGGGAGGTAGCTACCGACCTTCTCGCCGTTATACTTACTTTGAGGGTGAGCAATGGTTGTGCCATCAGCGGTGACCAAAAATAAGTAACCAGCATCAAACAGATTCACTTGGTTGACGAGATCAGAAAGGGTAGTTAATTCGAGGTCATAAAACATACCGGCTAAAAACTGGCCATTTTCTTTTACTGGCGTACCAACAGAGATGATAACGTTTTTCGAAGACGCATCGACGTACGGATCGGTTACGACCAAATCGCCTTTGCTCTTAGCTGCAATAAACCAAGGACGCTGACGTGGGTCGTAGTCTGGGCCCGCATCCCAGCCGTCGTCATTTTCAATCACAAAGCCATTACTTTCATAACCAAAACCGATGGCAAGGAAGCTGCTTTTTGGCGTGGGTCTTTCAAGTATGTTTTGAACATAGCTATGTGAACTGGGGTCAAGCTCAATCACTTCAGTAATGGAGCGAGCGAGATCCTTCTTTGCATTCATTTCTGAGTGCACAGTGTTACCAACACTGGTCAATATCTCGTTTACACTTGAGTCGATTTGCTCCTGAGTTTGGGAGCGGATGGTCATAACTTGTTGTGTCGACAATAACGACACGGTAATTAGCAGCAAAAATGAAGAGGCTGTGACAACCTTATGTCTGAATTTCATGAGCTTTCCTCTGATTCTCCCGGTTGGTTCCACTTTGCTTTCGCCTCTTTTAAACCGAGCGAATTGGGCATAAAGAGAAACCTATTGTGTTTGGTTATATTTTTATCGACATCTTTGTCAAAAACATGAACTCATTTGTCGTCTTTTTTAACCAAATTTAAACAAACCGACAATTTACGTTAAAACTTGTGAGTGTGATCATGTTTGCGAGCTCAATTAATGAAATCGTCATAATGAAAAGAATTGCTTAACAAACAGTGGCATCAACTGGCTTTACAGGTGAGGTGATGAAAATTTTGTTGGTGCTGACAGGTGTTTTGTTGAAGTTTTGTCTTTGTAAATTATGAGCTTTTTACTAAAAGTCTAATGTGGACGGAGTTTTAGGTATAAAAAAGGCCCCGACGATGCGGAGCCTTTGTTTATTGACGTCTCGATTTTAGAAAATAAGATGAGCAACGCCAGCAATCACAGGTAATGTGATTAACGTACGTAAAATGAAGATTACGAAGAGCTCTACAATGTTTACTGGAATTTTGCTGCCTAACAGTAGGGCACCTACTTCCGACATGTAGATAAGCTGAGTTACTGACATTGCCGCAATAACAAAACGTGTCATTTCGTTATCGATTGAGGCCGCTAAAATTGCTGGAATAAACATATCCGCAAAGCCAACAACGATTGTCTGTGATGCTGCAACAGCTTCAGGGACTTGCAGTAGCTCTAGGTATGGGATAAACGGTTGACCCAGAATTGCAAATACAGGCGTGTATTCTGCAATCACCAATGCAACGGTACCAAGACCCATCACTACAGGTAATACGCCAAATACCATGTCGACTGCGTTGTGTACGCCTTCTTTAAATACAGACTGAACCGATGTGACTTGACCAGCACGCTTAAGAGCTAGATCCATACCCCAAGAGAATGTGGTGTGGCCTTCTGGCACTGCATCTGCGTCTTTATCTGGGTTGCTGCCGTCAATGTAGCGATCTTTCTTCAGACTAAGCGGAGGCAGGCGAGGAATGATAATCGCAGCTACGATACCAGCTAGACAGATAGCGCCGTAGAAAGGCAAAAATAAGTGCTCTAGTTTTACCTGAGCGATAACAACTAGGCTAAACGTGATCGATACTGCTGAGAAAGTGGTCCCGACAACAGCCGCTTCACGCTGAGTATAGAACTTATTTTCGTATTGCTTGCTGGTTAGCAAGATACCAACACTTCCGTCGCCTAACCAAGATGCCATACAGTCAATTGCACTGCGGCCAGGTAGGTTGAATACCGGACGCATTATTTTACTGAGTAACGCACCAAATAGCTCCAGAAGACCGAAGTTCAAAAGAAGCGGAAGCAGTAAACCCGCGAAAATGAAAACGGCAAACAGAGTAGGTAGGAGACCAGTAAGAACAAGCCCGCCAGTGTTTTCTTCCCAAATTGCTTTTGGACCCACTTGGAAAAACGTCATTAACACGGCAGCGCCGCCGATTAAACGAACAACGAGCCAAAGTGGAGATGGGTTGAAGAGACCGTTTAAAAAACCATTACGTAAAATTGCAGCTGGCTTAAAAATTTTGCAAAGAACAGAAGCAACGGCCATGAAAGCGATGATACTGGTGACGATAGCAATCAAGGTATCGCCTAACACCGCTGGGATGACTTTTGCCATCACGGCAACGGGAATGGTTAGGCCACCATCGTAAGAGATCGGAGCCATAAAGAGTAGAAGACCAATTAGGGAAGGGATGAAAAACATCCAAAAGTTGCCCTTAGGAGCTTCAGTAGCATTAGTGGTGTTATGCATAGTTGTCTCGTGTTACTACTAGTCAATACTTGCCATTTCCATGACATAAATATTCACTAAACATCCGTATTTAATCACAGTTTTGCGGAGGGTACCCGCAAACTGCATCCATTGCAATACTATTCATTAAATACATCTAGTTATTCAGCCGATTTGTCGGGTAATTGGTCAAATAACGTCTAAGTGTATGCGAATATGTTGCTTGTGTTAGAAAATTGTAGCACGAGGGGCGAATTGCGCAGTGAATTATGGGGCGCATTGTGACTGGAATAATAAAATGGTAAACAAATGTGATTTTGATCTAACTAACTTCTTTGCCAGAAATTCAGTTAGCCTTATCTATTCTAAGGTTTTTAGTGGTGTCAAAATACCGTTCAGCGTTTCTTGTACCGTTGCAGTGTGAACCTATTGAGCCAAATCCGATTGAAG
This sequence comes from Vibrio sp. OPT41, assembly GCF_015163595.1. Lineage (NCBI taxonomy): Bacteria > Pseudomonadati > Pseudomonadota > Gammaproteobacteria > Vibrionales > Vibrionaceae > Vibrio > Vibrio sp. OPT41. The sequence continues at coordinate 143,423 of NZ_JADDYH010000009.1, forward strand.
CATGTCGCTTCAATCGGATCGAAATTTTATGCTTTTTGTTGACGGCTAAGTATGTATAGGTAACTCCAGTAAATCAGAGCTGTAGAAAAAGCCAATATTGCTGGGAAAACCAGCGTATATAAACCATATACCGTAAATAGAGCCGCTCCCGCGACGCCGCCAAACAAAAAGCCAAAGAAAATGAATAGGAATAATTTTGCTTTACGTCGGTCAAATTGACGACCTCTCAAGCTCTCTCCAATCATAATCCCTAGATCGGTGATGATTCCGGTCATATGTGTGGTTCTGACTACTGCGCCGCTAAACGTGGTGATCATTGCGTTTTGTAATCCACATGCTGCTGATGCTAGATATTGGCCGTACAAATCCCCTTGCACCAAAAAGCCCAAGCTGAGTAAGAGCAAGCTCCCTTCTATGCACAGTGCAACACCATATCTTCGCCCTAGTTTTAACGCACTGCTTTCAATAAAAAAGCCGCTAAAGGCAGCGCCAATCAAAAAGCTAAATACGATGAAGAGCAGGTGAATGGAGCTATCCACACCTGTTAGCAAGCTGTTCCCTAGCTGAGTTACGGTTCCCGAAAGATGAGTTATCGCTTGGTGTTGAAAGCCGAGAAGACCAACGGCGTTGACGCAGCCCGCGAGAAGAGCTAGTAGAAACGCGCCATATTCCACCCAACGAGGAAGTCTGGAAATCACAATAAACCCCAACCAAATATTAGGAGCCGATTATAACGCTCACACCGAGTTACGAAACCCTTTACAGTAAAACTCGATTGATCATTCTCAAAAAAATCTCACTTATAGGTCGTTTGTCCGAGCCAAAGTAAATACGTGAACGCGGATTGCTCGCTAGCAGATGTGTTCCGTTGTGCATTCGAAACTCACCCACCCGTGTTTCATTTGTTCATAGACTGAAACGGTAGGTTGGTGGAACTCTTTATCGGTAAATAGACCGACGGGAATGATCATGATTTCCGGGTATGCAGAAACGAACAACCTCATTGTCGTGCCGCAGGATGGACAAAAGTCATACTGAACCTCACTGCCATCATCGCCAATTCGGGTATAGCTAGTGACTTCACCGTTTAAAGTGACGTGCTCTTTTTCAAAGCGAGCTTGTACCCCAAAAACACTGCCAGTTCGTTTTTGGCATTCGAAGCAATGGCAGACAGACGTGTGGGTGGGCTCTCCCTTACAACGGATCTCAACTAAACCGCAGGCGCACTCGCATGTATGAATGGTTTTTGTCATCGTGATTACCTATTTGTCCCAATACACCAATAGACCTAGAGCACAGAGCTTGTGTCACTAGCTCGTTATGAGCTCTGGACTTGAAACTATTTGGATACAATCAGTTTAGTTTAATTTTGAAACACTTGAAGAGGTGAAATCATTTGGGTATACAATGGTATACTCGCTTTTCGTTTATACCTTGAAACAAGGAACTCTTCATGACTCACAAAAAAATCCTGCCGATACCACTTATTCTACTTATTCCAATCGTTTTATTGGTTGTGGTTGTGATCGCAGGTGTTTATCGTTTTAGTTTGTCTGATGACGAGATCATGGCTAAGTTTCCTCAAACAGAAGTAGAAACGAACGTTATTGTGCAAGAGACGCTTGGTATCACTGCACGTAATCCTTGGACGATCCAAGTCCCCGAGCAGGGTGCGGTCACTTTTCTTGATGAGTGGGATAAAGAAAACGGCTATTTGATAGGTGACTATGATGCAGGTGCGACGAAAGGTCAGGTACTTGTTCCAACTGCGTCGATTAGCCAGCGTGAGATTGAAGGTGTTTCATGGGTTGTTGCACCGATGATTGTAACGACACAAGGTAGCGGTTCGTTTAACTATGTTGGCTTGTTCAAGTTTGACCCCGTGCCGAGCAGAGTTGTCCTTTTAGACAGTATTTTTGTTGGTGACCGCGTGAAATTTACTCAGCTCGAATGGAAAAGTGATACAACTATCACGCTTTCATATTTAGCGCACGGTGACGATCAAGCAATGGCAGACACGCCAAATCAATTCAATTCATCCACATTACAGCGTGTAGGGAATAACTTACATATGCAACAGTGATGAATTTTTTTTGAGTTCTGTAAAAATTCAGTATTTTCTGCGCTAGATCTCGAAATTTCCTAGTGATTTCTTATTCGGGAATGCATAAGCTATGAGCCTTGTTTGAAAGGAGATAGTAATTCCCGTGTCTACAAATGAAATTACAAGACGGTTGCCGAATCTGACAAGTCGTAGAGCGCTGCTGTTATACTCCTTGCCAGTTTTAGTTGCGATTGGTGTTTCTCACTCTCTCAAAGAGTCATCTTTAACCAAAACCATCGCATTGAACCTACCTGAATCTCAGGTCGTTGAAAAAATTCTTGATGCGACAACTGCCGAAGTTGTCACTCCCCCGAACTTCGAATATCAAATCCAAGCAGGTGATAACCTAAGCACTATTTTTAGTCAGCTCGGTTTCGGTTACAGCTCGTTAATGAAAGTAATGGAAACGGATTTGAACTACTTGGCACTTGATACACTTAAGCCGGGCAATACGCTCCGTTTCTGGCGTGATGATGCGACAGGCGAGTTAGCGAAAATGGAACTGCAATTTTCTATTGCAGATAAAGTGGTCTACAAGCTGAATAGTGATGGTAGCTATGACTTTACTGATATTTCCATTCCTGGCGTGTGGAGCCAAGAACCTTTAGTTGGCGTTATTCAAGGCAGTTTTTCTTCTTCTGCGAGTCGTTTAGGTTTAACGTCGGCGGAAGTGAGTCAAGTCGTAAGCTTACTCAAAGAACAACTTAACTTTGGACGTGATCTTCGTGCAGGTGATCGATTTGAAGTTGTTCGTCGCTCACAAAGCATCAATGGTGTACCAACAGGTAAGAACGAAATTGAGGCGATTAAGATTTATAATCGCGGCCGCGAGATCACCGCTTACCTTCATACTGATGGTCAATTCTACAATGCCAAAGGTGAAAGCTTACAGCGCGCATTCCAGCGTTACCCTGTAAGTAGTCGTTGGCGTATCAGTTCTGGCTTCAACCCTAATCGTTTACATCCAGTAACGGGGCGTGTTGCGCCGCACAACGGCACTGACTTTGCTGTACCAACCGGTACACCAGTCGTTTCTACTGGTGATGGTACAGTGATCATGACTCGTAAACACCCTTATGCGGGTAACTACGTGGTTGTTGAGCACGGCAGCAAATATAAAACCCGTTACTTACACCTAAGTAAGATTTTGGTGAAGAAAGGGCAAAAGGTTTCTCGAGGCCAGCGTATCGGTCTTTCTGGTAAAACAGGTCGAGTGACAGGGCCACACCTTCACTATGAGTTGATTGAATACGGCCGTCCAGTTAACGCTATGCGAGCAAATATCCCAATGGCGAGTTCTGTTCCTAAGAAAGAGATGGCTACTTTTGTCGCGAACAGAGATGAAATGGATAGACTATTACGCGATAAAGAGAAAGCAGTGCTGTAATAAAGTACTTCGCTCAAAAAACAAAAAGAGACTAAGCATAGCTTGGTCTCTTTTACTTTGTGCATTAACTAGATTTGAATTCTATGACAGCAGTCTGTTCAGTACGTTAGGCACTCCGCACTTCACGTTCATTTATCAGGTGTACGATTTCTTCAACACTGTGTGGACGAGAGTAAAAATAACCTTGGATGTAGTGGCAGCCCATTTCAATTAACTTTTGTAGTGCTCTATCGTCTTCTACGCCTTCGGCAATTAAATCCACATCGAGCAGCTCTGCCAATTGCGCTATCAAAAACACTACTTGTTCAGAGGTTGTATTTGAGAGCATGTTCTGCACAAAGGTAGCATCGATTTTGATGCTATCAATCGGATAATTGTGTATATAGTTCAAGCTTGAGTATCCCGTACCAAAATCATCCAGTGCAACTTTAAAACCCAAGTATCGCAACGAGTTAAGTACCATCTGTTCACGGCCACTTTGTGAGAGTAAGACGGTCTCGGTGAGCTCTATAACAAAGTCTTTTGCTTCGTGCTGATACTTTTCAACCATGTTGGTTAAGTGATTAATATAACGGTTGGAATCAACCAGCTCATACGCTGAGCAATTGATGGAGAGTTTGACTTTATAGCCTAGGTTCGCTTCGAGTTCTTGCTTTGCGATACACGCGAGTTCAATAATCCGTTCACCTAACTCGATAATCAGGCCTGATTGTTCGGCAGCTTCAATGAACTCCGCTGGAGAGATATTTCCATAGATATTGCTATTCCAACGAGTCAAAATTTCAAAGTAATTCCAGCGGTCGCTCGTGATATCGACGATCGGTTGAACCACTACATACAACTCATCGCTGTCTTGTATATCAGTACTTAGCTGGATTCGCATTGCCTCAATAAGCTGTGTCCTACGGTGGTATAAAGCACTGAGGTGTGTGTCGTAATGCTGAATCCGTGTATCGCGGTGTTTTTTACAATCTTTGAGAGCGAGACTGGCATTCAAAATCAGCTCATCGCTGTTCAACATATGTACTGGGGCACGCGCAATCCCAATACTAACGGTGAAAGAAATCCGGTTAGATTTGTCGCTGTAGCCGCTTTCAATTTTGTCGAGTACTTCCTGACACACGGCGACAGGATCTTCGTCGTACGTGATGAAGGCGAATTCATCTCCTGCAACACGGAACGCATTGTTTGGCGACGACAAGCTCTGTTGAATGGCGTTAGCTGTGAACTTAATGATTTGGTCGCCGATATAGTTTCCGTTGATATCATTGATCGATTTGAAATTATCGATATCAAGATACGCCAAACTGAATGGGCGAGTCGCCTGCTGCGTTAATGTCTCCAAGGTATCAGCTAAACAGCTACGGTTGAGCAGTCCAGTTAGGTTATCATGCGATACCTCATAGCTAAGCTGATTAAGAAGCTTATCTGAACGTTCACTGACCCACTTTTCACGTAAGCTATGAATAATGACATTGGCATAAAATCGGTGGAAGTCGAGGATATCTTGCGCTTCTTTCGCGTGGATGCTTCGGGTAAAGGTAGACAGTAAAATTCCCAGAACTTCGCCATTTTGTGTCTTCAATGGCAGGCCAATGTAAGCTTGAATGCCATCTTCTTGAAACATCTGATCTTCAGGAAAACGCTTGTATACCTGGTCTTGATAGAAAATATGTTCGCCAATGTCTTTCGCCACTTTTTCACAGGGGGTGCCTGAAAGGTGGTAGCTTAGGTTGTCTGTAATTTTTCCATTGCTGGCGAAGGAGATGGTATGAGCCGAATGCTGAAGATGCGCAACTTCTACAACGCAAGTGCAATGGCTCTGCAAGTGTTGATGAATATCTAGCGTGACTCGGTTTAGCTGAGCCGTGCCGTTTAGCTTCAATATCTCATCAATTTTGTGGAAACTGATTTGTACCTGACCCATTGAGCATTTCACCTAGCGTTGTTATTAACATATCGTGTAAGACACGACGAATTATTATTTGATATGCATCAAATAAACTATCGGTTACTAAGGCAGATTTTTCAAATTTTGTGAACGAACAAATCATTATTTTCATGTTTTTATGCTTGAACCTTTTAAAGCTATAACGATAAAAACGCTAAGCTAGGCGCGCTTCTCCTCTTCCAATCGTGATTTGAGATAATCGAGGAATAGCTTAGTTCGGGTATGCTGATAATCCAGCTTTGGATAGTAGGCATATACAGTGGCTTTATCCGCTGTGATATCGGGCAGGATAGGGACTAACGCGCTGGATTTGAGATCATCTTTGATCATGACGTTGTTCGTCATCAAAATACCCATGCCTCTTTTGGCACCATGAAACAGCGCTTCTGGGTTGGTCGTGGCAAAGTTACCGGACAAGCTGATACGTTTGCCTCGATTTGTTTTGATTTCTCGTGAGGGTTTTTCTCCCCAAATCAGGACATTATGCTCTGTCAGATCCTCAACGCATTGTGGTGTGCCATATTTCTTTAGGTAACTAGGCGCGGCGTAAAACTGGGCTTTATGTTCGAAAAGTGCAGTAGCTTTGAAACTTAGAGAGTTCAGTTGCTCTAATTCCCGGCTAATAAACAGGTCTAAGCTTAGCTCTGGCAATTGGCCTGGTAGCGTTGTTGTTAATTGAAGTGTGATGTCTGGATATTTATCAAGAAAATCATCTAGGTAATGCACCAAAAACTTAGAACCAACCGCCAGTGTCGCGCCAATTTTCAATAACCCCGCTGGTGATTGGTTGACTGAGCGAGTTTCATCTAATACCGATTGCCATGAATCAAGCTGACTTTTTGCTCGTTGATAAAACAGCGCACCAGCTTCAGTTTGGCTAATTGAGCGGGTCGTACGTTTGAGTAGTTGAACGCCAATTTTATCTTCTAGCCATTGAACTCGCTTACTGATAGCTGAGCTGGTGGTATTGAGTTTCCGCGCTGCTGCATTAAAGCTACCTTCTTCGACCACACGAATATAACTCTTCACGCTTTGAATCCAGTCCATTGTATCTCCTTGGGAATTAATTCCTTTCCAACTTAGCTGATTATCATCTTTGAGTATCAAATATACACTGTTTGCCATCAATCTGTCACAAAGTAGGAGGAACGTTTGCGTAAAACACCATTGTTATTAGCGATGATGATCATTGCCACAGGCCAAGTTGGCGTTAGTATTTATCTTCCTTCTTTGCCGTTGATTGGTCATGACTTGAATTTGCCGCAACATTCGATTCAGAATCTCGTCACGCTATTTCTCGTTGGCTTCGGTATCTCTCAGCTTTTTTACGGCCCATTGTCTGATGCGATTGGTCGTCGGCCGGTGTTTATTCTGGGGCAAAGTGTATATCTAGTTGGTACGGTTATTTGCATCGCGTTTTCGGACAACATTGTTGCCCTTGAAGCGGGACGGTTACTGCAAGGCCTAGGAGCGGGCAGCGCTTCGGTACTTGGTCGGTCAGTACTGCGTGATAGTTATGACGGTATGCAATTAACCAAAGCGCTATCTTATATTTCAGTCACTGCTTCAGTGATGCCAATTATTGCTCCGCTGTTTGGTGGCTGGATTGCTTTTCACCTGAGTTGGCATGCTGTCTTCGTGTTTGTACTGATTTACTTAATGGCAATTTTTACACTTGGTTTATTGGTGCTGCCAGAAACGCTGCCTTATCCGAAGAGAAAATTTAAAGTAGGCGAAGTAAGCGCGAACTATTTGCGTCTGTTAACGAATACACAAGTGATTGGTAGTGCGAGCTACAACTGGCTTAGTTATTTATCGGCTCTGGTTACTCTCTCCTTGTATCCATTTTTAATGCAACAAGAGTTAGGATTAACGGCGGCAGATTACGGCTCTTTGATGATCATACCATCAGTTGGTTTGCTGACGGGTAGCTTAGTGCTGAACTTGATCAATGCTCGTTACAAAGCTCAGCAAATCTTGCTGATGAGTTTCGCGATTGTTGCTGTTGCAGGCTTCATGTTGTTGGTTACCCCCTTCAGTGTATTTTCATTGCTGACGGCATTCACGTGTTTAAGTTTTGCTCAAGGAATGTCATTCCCGGTATCGATCAGTTTGCTACTTTCCCCACATAAGCAACAGGCAGGCGCGGTTTCTGCGCTATCTGGTTCTATTCAAATGTGTTTAGCAGGTTTGTTTGGTGGGTACTTAGTAGACTCATGGGTTACGAATCAGCAGCAGCTTGGGGTGTTTTATTTGTTTATTGCGTTACTTTCTTGCTTTGTTCTTGTACTAAGCCAATTTCGTAAAGTGCCAGAAGGGACGGTTCAAGCAGAAACTTCCATCTGAATATACTTGCAACCAGAAGGTCGGCTTTCTAAAATGCGCAGCTAAATTAAGTCTGGCCTGTTGTGTATACTGAATGACTTGGTTTGAAAGGAAGAGGGCGAACCTTGATACTTCTCTCAAGCTTGGAATACATTTCTGCCCAATGGCTATCCGATCTCTAATCGTTAGGTGAAAGAATGCAACAAAACGAATTTGAAACACTGGTAAAAGAAATTACTCAGCAAGAAAGCATGCCAAAGGCACTTGAAATCTTGAAGGCGTGTGAGGAAGAAGAAGTTGCACAAGCGGCGCAATCCCTAACGGGTCAGTTTGGCCTTGCAGAAGTTGATGGTGAGAAACGTATTTACCATATTACCACTCAAGAAGATGAGTCCGGAGAAGAGCAAGAATACGTAGAGCACGTCATGAATGAAGGCGATCACTTGATCAAGTTTGCTGCGTGGTTCTTTGAAACATTCTTTGAAATCAAACAGAAAGATACGTACGTCGCAGCGGGTAAAACATACCAACAACCTAAGCGATAGACGCTCATTTCAAGAAATCCACGAAAATCAAACTGAAAGTTAATTACAAAATAAATGTGACTGGAGTCTTGTTTTTATTTAATTGTGGTGTAAAATTACAACATAGTTAAGTCAATACATTCAGGAGAAGGTCATGGGTAACGAACTTGGTGGTGCTTATATTGGCCAGATGATTGCAAAAGACGCGATGCACAAAGCGCTTTACGGTAAAGCGAAGAAGAAAAAAGCTTCTGTTTTTGCTCGTGTTATTAAAAAACTGGCGAAATAATTTAAAAAGCCCTGATTGAAAAATCAGGGCTTTTTGCTTTTCTCTGTTTTGTTGTTAGTAAGTAGCCAACATATTGCACAACATTGGCAAAACGCTACTCAAAGACTGATGACATTTAAATCTAGAATTACGCGGATTGGCTTGGTATCTCCACAACATTGTTAGGCACTTTATCTAGCCCCTTTGCTGATAACCACTTTTCTAAATCGTCAGCGCCTCCAATATATTTTCCATCTAACCAGATTTGCGGCACTGTTACCGGTGTTTTTTCGCCAATGATGGCTTTTACTTCAGGAATCATGCGGTATAAGGCGGCGCTGTCTTTAACTACATCATGGTACTCATACTGAACGCCAGCCTCGTCAAGTAATTGTTTGGCTTTGACACAGTAAGGGCAAGTTGCTTTACCATAAACAATGTTGCCTTTTAGCTCATCGCGTTTTACCCACTCAGCAATAACAGACTGTACAAGCACACCCCGATTCAATGCTTCTCCTTGACTGATAACTTTCCCTTCGACAAGAATAATGGGTGCATGCCAAGCACCAGCTTTTAATGGTTCCCACCAGTGCGATAACCAATCTTTTACTTCAAGTTCAACGGGCACATCGGCTAGTTCGTTTTCAAAAGTATCCTTTAAAATATCCTTGGTTAATGTACATTCACCACAAGGAATATTGACTTTGAATGGGCCCCAACTACCAGCCCAGCGATACAGTGTAATTTTGATTGGTTGACTCATATGGGTTCCTCATTTCCTTTCCTGAAAATATAGAACTTTTAAATTAGATTTTTCTTTCAACTAACTTTGTCTTTTTCGCTTCCCAATGCGTAATAAACGCAATAGATGCAATAATAATCGCAGCACCTAACCATAAACGACCAGGTGGCACCCAACCAAACACCAACCAACCAGCAACAACATTCAAAGGCAGTTTGGCGTGATCAAATGGTTGCACAAATGAGGCGTCTGCTACTGCATATGCTTTAACGATAGCCCACTGAGCGAGTGCTGTAAGTGCACCTGCGGCTAAAAGCACACCCCATATCGTCCACGTATCTGGCATAGTAAACGTCGGTATCGCTAACAAGATATTAAATGGCGTTATCAGCAGTAACAAATAGACGACCATGGTTGAAGGCGGATCGTTTACCGACATTTTTTTAACCATTAATGAATACGCTGCCCAGAAAAATGCGGCGCCAACAGGGAGCAGGGTCGCCCATGTAAATGAGTCTGCCCAAGGCTCAAGAATGATCATGGCACCAACAAACCCCGTCAATGTAGCGAGCCAGCGTGCAGTACCTACTTTCTCTTTGAGTAACAAGCCAGAACCAACTGTGGCAAATAACGGAGAGGTCATGAGAAGTGCAATGCCTTGCCAAATTGGAACTGGGTAAGCGAGAGCCCATAACCAAAGTTGAATCCCGATAACAGAGAGAAAAATGCGGAATGCATGCCAGCCAAAGTGTTGGGTTCTTAAAGAACGCCTAATCCCAAGTGTACGTAGGTAGGGCAGAATAACAAACAAGGCGATTGCATATTGGAATAACGCAAATGTGGTGGAAGAGACACCAAAGTTGATGCTAGCAATTTGGGCGAAGCTGTTCACTATGGCGAATGCCAAGCCAGCTGTTAGCATCCAGGACGCACCTTGAACAGGATGATGATTCAATTGAAAAATTCCAGTTTGATAGAGGTGGCGGGATCATACGTCCTATTGTTTTTCGCGCCAATAAAAAAATGCCTCCCAGAGGGAGGCGACATTACCAATTCAAAGGACGTGCCTGTTATAACAGGTACAAAGAACGAGAAGCACAAACGCTGCCATGCATTTGCATAAATAATATTGCAGAACACGTGCCAACTTTTATATATTTGATTTTAAATGGTTTTTTGGTTTTTCTATGTTGTCGATTAGATGAAATGCACTAACTTAGTGATCAATCGCATTAAAAGAGGGCAGAAGTAGGCGTCGTTACGGTCGTTTTTCATTGCTGAGCGAGGCTTGGATAGTGTGAAGACTTATCGAGTTGTGTTGGGTTACATAAAAAATGGCCAGCAAAGGTGCTGGCCAAGTGGACTCGCTCTTAGGACAAGAGTGAATTAGAAATCGTAACGTACGCCTAGGCGCAGTGTATCTTCGCCTTCTGTTACTAGACCTGTTGTTGCATCTTTTGCTTCATCAAGTTGGTTGATGTAGTAAGACAGGTAAGTACGGAAGTTGCTATTTAGTTTGTAGTAACCAACAAGCTCGATACCTTCAACGGTGTCGTACTTTGAACCGTTGTCTGGATCATTCTCTTGAGCTGTGTATAGAGCTGCAAGTGTCACTTTGCTAGCTACTTTGTAGCTTGCGACTAGCTCGTAAGCCGTAAAGTCTTCAGAGTCAGTCAGGGAACCTTGAGAATAAGTACCTGCTAGGTAAAGGTTGTCCATCGAGTAAGCGATACCACCTAGAATTTGATCTTCAGAGTTATCTTTATCTACATCGCCACCAGAGTATGCAAGACCAAAGTCGAGGCCCATTGGTAGTGAGTACATTCCAGAGATGCCGTATTTATCTTCGTTATCGCTAGAGTTTGCTTGGTAGGTTGCTTGAAGTTGTAGTGCATCAAACGCACCACGGTATGCGAAAACGCTGTCTTGCTTATCAGAAGACGAATCAATAACTTGCTGAACACCAGAGAATTCAGTGATATCCGTCATGTCAGAGATGATGACTGCAGCCATGTCTTGACGACCTACAGAGAAAGCACCGATATCAGAGTCGACGCCTGCATACATGTAGCGGTTTTTGAATTCACTCTTGCCCGTTTTTTGTTCGGCTTCGTAAACACCGAAAGCAGAAAGGCCGTTGCCGATGTCTGTTTTACCTTTTAGGTTAAGACGAGCACGGCTTTTATCTTCCATAGAACCTTCAACTTCAGCACCGTCTGAACCGATGAAGTCACCACGAAACTCAACGCGGCCGCCAACTTTTAATTCAGTACCGTCGTTTTTGTATACAGTTGCTGCGAATGATGGTGCTGATACCAATGCTGTAAGAATTGCAGTAGTTAGTGCTGCCTTTTTCATTTTCTTATTACCCTAGTTGTAATCGATGGGCTTTCTTGCCCGATGTGTTGATGACGCTAAGGTAAAGGCTGAAAATGAAAGATAGATTTCTGTTAAGTTATGATTTGATTGCACTTTTATTGCTGGAAAGAATAAGTTCCCCTTCTCATACCACTTATAAAAAGAAAGGTTTATCTTTTTTGAGGTTTTTTCCTCTCCGTTAAAGACTGTGTTTTTTTCAAAAAGTTCCTGAATTGCTTCTTGACCCTAAATGTAAGTAAACATTTCAATTTGGCAGGGAAGTTTGGCCTAAAAATAGCGAATCATCAGCTATTTGTGAGCTAACTCTCTCTAAAGCATTTCTTATTGTAAGGTTTTTATTTCTCGATTTCTTAAAGACTAAGTAAACGATTGCTTTTTAGGTTTTGTCTGAGATCTTTTCACTCGGTTGTCAGGAACTAATCAAATAAAGTGTCGGCAGTTGTTACACAAAGGTAAAAGTAATCTGGTGGAAACGATGCCTCGGATAGCCTTTGTATTCCTCTCTTTGTTCATCATTTCGTTTTTACGAAAGTGAACCAAAGCCGGGTCTAAAACTGACTAACCAACTAATAAGTAATGGATTTAGAAATGAATAAAAAATTATTAGCAGCGGCAATCGCGGCAGCAACCTTCGGTACTCAAGCAGTTGCAGTGGAACTATATAATAACGATGGCACAACATTTTCGATGGGCGGCCACGTTTCTGTTAATTTAAATGGATCAGAGCAAGGTGACACGGATGTGGGTACTAACTCTCCTCGTATCAATATCTCTGCGACACAGGATTTGGGTAATGGCTTCACCGCAGACGCACGTGGTGAATGGGCGCTAAACTACTTAGACGGTGGTGAAGAGTCGTTTAAAACTCGTCTAGGTTACTTAGGTATAACACATGAGGTTTATGGTCGTGCAGTAGGTGGTACGCAATGGTCACCTTACTACGATGTCGCAGGTATTGCAGATATGCCAATCGCGTTTGCCAACGACTTCATCTATGACGATCATGGAAACCTTGGCACTGGCCGTGCGGATAAAATGCTTTCTTACCGTAATGCCATCGAGCTGGGTGAAGCGGGTGTGATCAACTTTGGTCTTGGTTGGCAGGGTGCAAACGATGATTACACGCGCAACGATGCTGGAGTTATAACTGGCGGTGCTAAATACGATGACCGTGTGCAAGCTGCGCTTTCTTACTCAATCATGGGCGCTAAAATCGGTTACTCTTACAATGGCGGTGATTTCCAGCACCCTGCATATGCAGGTAAGCACACGGCGGAATCACACGTTGTATCAGCATCTTACGGTGCGTACGGCCAAGGCCTATTCCTTGCTGCAGTTTATGGTTCAAACGAAAACATGAACTTCAGTGCAAAAGGTGACCGTTTAGAAGAAAGTGATGCGTACGAGGCGATCATCGCATACGCTCTGGCGAACAGCCTAAACTTGAGTGTTAACTATGAGATGGTGGAAGGTAAAGAGTTTAAGAACTCTAAAACAGAAACTGCTCGTGAAGAAATGGCACTACAAGCAGAATACAACTTCACGCCTAAATTTGTTGGTTACGCGGGTTACCAGTTTGACCTAAATGACGACAATGGTCGTGAAACTGATGACAAATGGGCGTTAGGTGCTCGTTACTACCTATAATAGGGTTTAGCGAGAACTATTATTCAAGCTCATTGATCTAAAGCCAGCCTCGTGCTGGCTTTTTTGTCTATTTGTTTTACAAATACTTTGCTGTTTCAATTAGATGATACAAAACTCAAAACGGGGTGAATGTCTTATTTTTTACACTAGAGGTTGCTATTTAGTGTCGTTAAGTCAATAGGTTAGATTATGATGGGATTTTTGTTTTGCAGGGAAGAATGATGAGTGTTATTCAAGTTGAAGAAAAGAAAGTAGAAGTGGGTAAAGTGCTTTGTGTTGGACGAAATTACGTTGAACACATTCATGAGCTTAATAATGCAATGCCTGAGCAAATGGTTGTATTTAATAAACCCGCAACTTCCGTATCAACAACTCTGCGTTCATTCCATCAAGAGCCCCTTCATTATGAGGCTGAAATCTGCTTTTTGATCAAGGATGGACGTTATTCAGCGGTTGGTTTGGGATTGGATCTGACCAAGCGTGGTTTGCAATCCTCGCTTAAAAATCAGGGGTTGCCGTGGGAGCGAGCTAAGGCATTTGATGGCTCTGCTGTGTTTAGTCGGTTTGTCTCTTTGGATAACATTGATATCAATGATCTTAACCTTGAGCTCTTAATCAACTGTGTTCGTGTACAAAAAGGTCACGTTAACCAAATGCTCTATCCGCCGCTAACTATCCTGGATGAATTAACCAGTTACACAACACTTCAAGATGGCGATGTAGTGATGACTGGTACACCAAAGGGCGTTGGTGAGGTACATGAAGGTGACATCTTCCTTGGTCGATTAAAGTGTGGCGATGTCACCTTGTTGGAGATTGAGTGGTTGGCGGATTAAAGCCAAATTCGTAGAACGAGAAATACCACCATACTGATAACCGTCGTTAAAAGAACATTTTTAGTAAAATACGCGATTAAAGCAGCCAGTACGGCAGCCAGTAAAAATGGGTTTTGCACATTGACGCTGAGCTCCCCATCGGGAATGAAAACGATCGGTGCCCAGATCGCAGTCAGTACTGCGGGGCTAGCGTAATTGAGTACTTTTTGAGTGCGCGTCCCTAATCGCAATGGTAGCTTGGGTTCTAAAAACAAGTAGCGGCTGGTGAAAACAAGTACCGTCATCAGCAAAATAGCCAACATGATCATTAGCGTTTCTCCTTTACTTGTTCCACAAAGTAACCAGTAAGCATGGCTAAAATGCTCGAAATCATCAAACTTCCCTCAATTTGATAATAGGTTAGGGCAACTGAGCTCACCAAAGCCACAATAACACTCGCGAGCACCGCTGCATTTTTAATGGTGGGTACTACTATCGCGATAAAAGTAGCGGCTACAGCAAATTCCAAACCCATTTCGTTCAGTTCAGGGATTAGACTTCCCGCAATAATGCCCGTCAATGTCGCGACATTCCAAAACAGGTAAAAACTCAGACCAGCCCCAAGTGCATACCAGCGATTAAATTGTTTATCGGAATGGTGGCCTACAATCGCAAACAGCTCGTCAGTAAGTAAGAAGCCGAGTGATAATCGCCATTTTAGAGGGAGCGGTGCAATTTTACTGCGCATCGATACACTGTAGAGGAAGTGTCGAGAGGTGATAAAAAACGTTGTCAGTAACATGGTCACTAGACCTGCTCCCGTTTTAATCATTCCCATCGCGACGAGCTGTGCAGAACCTGCGAACAAAATGGCGGATAGTGCTTGTCCTTCCAAAGGGTGAAGCCCAGTATCAATTGCGAATGAGCCTGCGAGTAAGCCCCAAGGGAGCACTGCGATACTCAGAGGCATCATCGCAAGTGTACCTTGCCAAAATAGCGTGGTTTTTGATTCTTTTTGTAACTGCAAAGAGTGGTCCATAGTTTCTTCTTATTTATTCCTAAATCAGATTACCAAGATAGCTCGGTAGTCGCATAACGCCTTGTACAATATTGCTGCTTTAGCTGTGACGGACGTATTGGCCGGGAGTGACGCCCATGGCTTTTTTAAAGTGTCGATGCAGATGGCTTTGATCATGGAAGCCGCATTCTTGTGCCACGTCTGAAATTTTTTGTCCCATTTTTAGTAGCTTCTTCGCCATACGTAAACGTTGCTGAATTTGATAGGCATGAGGCGGAAAGCCAAATTGCTTTTGAAACTCTCTCAGCAGATGAAAAGGGCTTAATCCAGACAGTTTCGCGAGTTCTTCTAGTGAGACGTCCGTTTGTGGAAAGTCTTCCAAAAATTCTCTGACTAGCTGCACTTGTCGCTGAGCTCTGGTTGACTCTTTCAGTGGTGCCCGATGAGTGCTGTGTTTACTGGCTAGCTTGATCAACGTGCCGTAAACCAAAGTTTCTCTCAATAAACGGTTGTCTGATTTTTCTAGTGTTTCAAATACCAATCGTAACTGACTAGCCAGCTCAGGATCGTAAACCACAGGTTGAGGGAAATAGGGCAGAGCTACATATGGTGAGCCAAGCTCTTGTCCTAAAGTTTGAAACTGCTGAGGTACGGGGTACATTGCTTTGTATTCCCAGCCGCCTTCCGAGGCTGAATGCCCGTTGTGTACTTCATCTGCATTAACAAGGATGATGCTGTCCTGTGGCGCGATATGATTCCCGCCCGTCCTAAAAAATTGTTGTGCCCCTTTTTCGATGACACCAATAGTGTAACCTTCGTGGCTATGGCGTGAAAAATTCTGCTTCTCATACTTTGCATCGAGAAGTTCTAAACCGCCGAGCTCTTGAGCTATCTTGAAGGTAGCGATTTCCTTATTCTTTTCTTTCATCTTTATCCGGTCTGCTCAAGAAAATCATTTTAGAAGTGTAACGGATCCATCGTGCTTATTTTTGTACAAAATTGCTATTCGATTTTG
>NZ_JADDYH010000009.1:159654-228243 GCF_015163595.1 Vibrio sp. OPT41
ATAAACAGGCGAATTGATTGCTATTTTTCAGCTGGGCAAACTATGATTTTTATTTTTTGATTTATCTTGGCTATTTTGGGCTGGATGATGTTATTTTGTTGGTATAACATTCGCCGCCTTGTTGTAGAAAAGCGGTTCCATCATGATTGATTTATCTGTACTTCCTGTTTATCTCACCGCAGTAGTGGCTTTGTTGCTGTTACCAGGGCCCGATATGTTGCTGATAGCGAGTTCTAGTATGAGTTACGGTAAGAAGGTCGGTCTTTTTGCTAGCTTAGGCAATGCGACGTCTGGTGTTATTCTTACTTTGCTTGCTGCGATGGGCGTATCTACCTTGATTGCCATGAGCCCAATAGCCCTTAAAGTCCTTCATCTATTAGGTGGCGCTTACTTGTTAAAAATGGGTTGGGACTGCTTACGAGCTGAGGCATCTTCGGCTCCAGAGCTTGATGGTCAAAACAAAATGGCATCAACTTATTATCAACGTGCTTTGATGAGTAATTTGCTCAACCCTAAAGCCTTGGTCTTTTTTGTGATGTTTTTGCCGCAGTTTGTCTCAAGCAATATCACGGCATCTTCTGGTGAGCAGATGCTAGCGCTAGGGTTATTGTTGAACGTTCTTGGCTTGTCATTCAATTTATTACTTGTTGGGTTAGCAGGCACATTGGGCAAAGGGCTGCTCGAGAACGAAAAATTCCGCACGTATCAACATAAACTAATGGGGTTAGTGTTTGTTATTCTGGCGTTGTGGATGCTGAGTAGTTTCGCCTTGTAAAGTTATCATATTCCATCAGAAAGCCAGTAATTGCTGGCTTTTTGTTTTAGGATATTGGTGTTTCCTAAGGAGAGGGTATATGAAGCTTGAATTTTGTTTAAATCCAGATCAAACAGACCTTGATTTTGTTCGTGAAGGTATTCGATCTTATAACCGACTGCATTTACCTGAAGGGGAAGTGCATGCTATAGGCTGTTTCGCAAAAGATGAGAATGGCAAGATCATGGGTGGCTTGACTGGCGAAATGTTTAAAAATACGGTGTTTGTTGAGTTTTTGTGGGTAGACGCTGAAAGTCGAACCTCTGGTCTCGGTAGTCAATTAATGTCGATGCTAGAACAAAAAGTAAAGCCTCATGGGGTTACCCATGTTTATTTGGATACCTACAGCTTTCAAGCTCTTGAGTTCTATCTCAAATTGGGTTTTGAGAAAGTGGGGCAGTACTCAGGCTATCCTGCAGAGGGCATCCACAAGTACTTTCTACAAAAGGAAATTGTAGGCTAGGGAAAGCACGGGTTAGCTTGACTTGTTCTAGTGAAAATCAAAAAAGAGGCGCGAATTTGCGCCTCTTGTTGTATCAAATATCTATGTTTCTCTTTGACTTACAAACTTTGCTGGTGCGCGTCGATAAGTTCGTTCATCTTCGCTTCTGCTGCTTGCTGTGCTTGTTCATAGCTCATATCCGCAGGGAAGAGGTTGATGACTTCGTAGTAACATTTTAGTTTTGGCTCAGTACCAGAAGGACGAACAATCACGCGAGATTGATCTTCTAGGTGATAAATCAATACGTCACTTGCTGGTAAGTCAATGGATTCTTCAGAGCCGTCGTCAAACATGCGAACCGATGTTTTAAGATCTTCGGTTACTGCAACTTTTTTACCAGCAATCTCTGTTGGTGGATTGGCTCGGAGTTTGTCGCCGATTGGTGGAGAGTTCGGGTCGAGAGCGATGCTGCGTTGTGCGTTGAAGTAGAAACCGTGCTCGCGGTACAGCTCTTCCAGTTTATCCCACAGTGTTTTGCCTTGCGCTTTAAGCTTGCCTGTTAGCTGTGAAAACGCGACGATTGCAGATAAACCATCTTTATCCCACACCTTGTTACCCACGGTATAACCGAGCGCTTCCTCATAAGCAAACAAGAATGGGTTGGTTTCTGTCTCTTGTTCCATGGCAACGTTAGTAAGCCATTTAAAGCCAGTTAATGTTTGATAGTATTGTGCGCCATGCGCCTTAGCGATGCTGCTCAGCATTCTTGAGGATACGATGGTGTTGCCAACCAAAGCGTTAGGTTGCTGTTCCAGCAAGTAATCGCCAAACAGTGAGCCCACCTGATCACCTGTTAGCATTTGATACTCGCCATCTGGGCGTTTAACTGCCACGGCAAAACGGTCCGCATCTGGATCGTTCGCGCAAGCGATATCGGCATCTACGGACTTACCTAATGCCATCACCATATCCATTGCACCGGCTTCTTCAGGGTTTGGGAAGTTGACGGTTGGGAAGCTTCCATCAGGTTCGCGCTGTTCCTTAACACTTGCCACTTTTTGGAAGCCTGCGTCGGCAAGTAGCGTTTCCGCCATATTCGCGCCAACGCCATGCATTGCGGTGTAAGCAATAGATATATCGGTATTGTTGTCAGGAGTAAGCAGCGCGTTTTCATTCATTGTCTTACGGTAAGTTTGGTAGTAGTCGTCTTCCAACCAAACTAACAAACCGTGCTGTTTTGCATCATCGAGAGACATTAAAGGTAATGGCTTCGTTGTTGCGTCATCAATTTTCGCTGCGATTCCAGAGTCGTGCGGAGGAATAATCTGTGCGCCATTTTCCCAATATACTTTAAAGCCATTGTATTCTGGTGGATTGTGGCTGGCAGTAACAACAACAGCGGCCGCAGCATTCAATGTACGGACACCAAACGCAACAATTGGGGTTGCCGCAACTTCATACGTTAGGTAAACCTTGATACCAAGGGCCGTCAGTACGGATGCGGTATCATGCGCGAATTGTTTTGAATCGGGACGACCGTCGTAGCCAATAACGACACCACGACTCGCGGCATCTTTGACTTGCTCAAGCAAATAGTTCCCTAAACCAGTGGCGGTCTCTTGAATCACCAAGCGGTTCATTCGGTTTGGACCTGCGCCCACTTTGCCACGTAAGCCTGCAGTACCAAAGGCAAGGCGTGAGCCAAAGCGATCAGTAAGTTCTTGTTCATTGTTCGTATCGACGAGGTGTTGTAGCTCTTCACGAGTCTTAGGATCAGGGTCTCGTTCTAGCCATTGCGTAATTAGTGCTGTCATATCAGTCATTCCTTAGTAGGGGGAGCCTACTTTCTTGGACACTTCGTTTGGTAAGTATCTCAATGTTTTCTTTTAAATCAATGTAAATGGTTCTCAATTACATTTCAAAGAGGGCAATCGATAAACCGAATTAATTTTTCTTATCCGCACAAAATTTAATCATATTTAATTTCTTGAAGAACCTTGGAACTATAACTAGCCTTTTAACATAAATATAACAAACCGTGTCGAAATCGTAGTTTTTGTGATTTTTAGTAAAGTTGTTCGATATTTGCATCGGGACGCAAGGAAGCTCGCGTAGGCGTAGCGGCTGAGCAGAGGAGAGATCTTTTGAAAAGATTAACGACTACTCTAGCCTTATCACTGAATGTGATTTTAATCACATTTTCCTCTTTTGGTTGGTCAAAGGAAAATGACTACAACATGACAAAAGGGGTCACAGAGATAAGTGGGCAAGTGTATGAATTACATATGCTGATTTTCTATATCTGCTGTGTAATTGCTTTGATTGTTTTTGGTGTGATGTTCTATTCCATCTTCCGTCATCGCAAGTCAAAAGGAGCAGTTGCCGCACATTTCCATGAAAGTACAAAAGTGGAAATTATTTGGACGGTCATACCCATCATCATTCTTGTCGCTATGGCGATTCCCGCAACAAAAACTCTAGTAGCAATGGAAGACACAAGCCAATCGGATATCACGGTCAAGATCACAGGCTCGCAATGGAAATGGCATTACAGCTATTTTGGCGAAGATGTTGAGTTTTTTAGTTTGCTTGCCACCAGCCAAAAACAAATTGATGGAATCGAAGCTAAAGGCGCACATTACTTACTGGAAGTAGATAACCCTTTGGTGTTGCCTGTGAATCGCAAAGTGCGTTTTTTGATGACTTCTGATGATGTCATTCACTCTTGGTGGGTACCGGACTTTGCCGTCAAGAAAGACACCATTCCAGGTTTTATTAATGAAGCATGGACAAGAATTGATGAGCCAGGCGTATATCGCGGCCAATGTGCGGAGCTATGTGGTCGTGCACACGGATTTATGCCAGTGGTGGTGCATGCGATGGAAGAAGAAAAGTTCGATGAATGGCTAGCGAGTAAGAAAGAAGAACTCGCACTTCAAAAAGCGGCGGCACAAGAAGCGCTCTCTCAAGACTTATCTATGGACGAATTGATGTCGCAAGGCGAATCGATATACACGGCGCGTTGCGCTGTGTGTCATCAGGCAAATGGTGAGGGGATTCCGGGTGCATTTCCCGCGATTAAAGGCAGTCCTATTGCAACCGGAGATGTTACTGAGCACATAGATATTATTGTCAACGGTCGCCCGGGCACCGCAATGCAGGCTTTTTCTAATCAGTTAAGTGACAAAGAAATTGGCGCGGTTATCACATATCAACGAAATGCATGGGGCAACGATACTGGCGATACAGTGCAAGCATCCGATGTGAATGCCTTTAAGGCACAAGGCAGTGCTAAGGAGGAAATATGAGTAAGCCAATAGATAAGGCAGTGAAGTCTGCGCCAGCAGAAGCCAGTGCGAACAGTACCATTGCGATTGATGATGGTCACGAGCATCATGCCCCCCAGGGCATCACTCGTTGGTTGTATTCTACAAGTCATAAAGACATAGGCACCCTCTACCTTTGGTTTAGCTTTGCGATGTTTCTAACAGGTGGTGCGATGGCTATGATCATTCGTGCCGAACTGTTCCAGCCAGGGCTACAGCTAGTCGATCCGCAGTTTTTTAATCAAATGACCACGGTACACGGTTTAGTAATGGTATTTGGTGCGGTGATGCCAGCATTTACGGGTCTTGCTAACTGGATGATCCCGATGATGATCGGCGCTCCAGATATGGCGCTACCGCGCATGAACAACTTGAGCTTTTGGATCTTACCTTTTGCATTTCTCATCTTGTTGAGCTCGTTGTTTTTACCTGGCGGCGGTCCTGATTTTGGTTGGACGTTTTATGCTCCGCTGTCCACGACTTATGGCCCGGATAGCACAGCGCTGTTTGTATTCTCTGTGCATATCATGGGTATCAGCTCCATTATGGGCGCGATTAACGTTATCGTGACGATCGTAAATATGCGAGCTCCGGGAATGACTTGGTTCAAGTTACCAATGTTTGTTTGGACTTGGCTAATCACCGCTTTCTTGTTGATCGCGGTTATGCCGGTACTAGCGGGTGCGGTGACCATGGTTCTTACTGACAAATATTTCGGGACTAGCTTCTTTGACGCAGCTGGTGGTGGTGACCCGGTAATGTTCCAACACATCTTTTGGTTCTTTGGTCACCCAGAAGTGTACATCATGATTTTACCGTCGTTTGGAATCATCTCCGCCATTCTGCCTGCTTTCAGTGGTAAGAAGCTGTTTGGTTATCATTCGATGGTTTACGCGACGTGCAGCATTGCATTGTTATCTTTCCTTGTGTGGGCGCACCACATGTTTACCACGGGGATGCCAGTTTTTGCTGAGCTCTTCTTCATGTATTGCACTATGCTGATTGCGGTACCAACGGGGGTTAAAGTCTTTAACTGGGTTGCCACCATGTGGCGTGGAGCTCTGACATTTGAAACGCCAATGTTGTTTGCCATTGCCTTTATTGTGCTGTTTACCATTGGTGGCTTCTCGGGACTGATGTTGGCGATTGTGCCGGCGGACTTCCAATATCATGACACTTACTTCGTGGTTGCCCATTTCCATTATGTGTTGGTATCTGGTGCGGTATTCTCGATCATGGCAGCGGCATACTACTGGCTACCTAAGTGGACGGGTAATATGTACGACCACAAGCTGAGTTTATGGCATTTCTGGTGCTCAATTATTTCCGTCAATGTCCTGTTTTTCCCAATGCACTTCCTAGGCTTAGCGGGCATGCCAAGACGCATACCGGATTACGCCATTCAGTTTGCTGATGTTAATCAAATAGTATCAATTGGTGGGTTTGCATTTGGGTTGTCACAACTGATCTTCTTATGGTTGGTGATCAAGTGTATTCGTGGCGGGGAAAAGGCTTCTGCAAAACCGTGGGAACGTGCGGAGGGCTTAGAGTGGACAGTGCCAAGCCCTGCGCCACATCATACGTTTACTACACCGCCTAAGATTGACTAGCAAAGAGTGGGGTGAGTGACATGAAACCGAATCCATCAAACAAGAAGCTCACAGTGAAGTTACTTTTGGCGACCCTGTTAATGTTTGGCTTCGGCTATGCACTGGTTCCACTTTATGACGTGATGTGCGACGCATTGGGAATCAATGGAAAGACAAGTGAAGTGGCCGCCATTCAACCGACAGGTATGCAACCGGACATGAGCAGAACTGTTCGCGTGGAGTTTATGGCGCATGTCAGCCCAGATATGCCTTGGGAGTTTAGACCCAAAGTGATTTCGATGGATGTTCACCCAGGTGAAGTCGTACAAACCGAATACCTTGCATTTAATGAAAGCGGGCAGAAGTTGGTGGGGCAAGCCGTTCCTTCTGTTTCTCCCGGGACTGGAGCTGCTTACTTCAATAAGATTGAGTGTTTTTGCTTTAACCAGCAGCCTCTGGATGGTAAACAGCAAGCTCAAATGCCGTTGATTTTTTATATCGAACCGGACTTGCCGGAGTCTATACACACGTTAACGCTGTCTTACACACTCTATAAACTTCCCCCTCCTACAGGCTCTTAGCCACTCAGGGAGAGAGATACAGACCAAGGTTGGTCAGTAAGGAGAGAAACTATGAGTAACAAGCCAGGAACATATTATGTTCCCGCTCAAAGTAGCTGGCCGATCATCGGTGCATTTGCTCTGTTTTTGGTTGCTGTTGGCGCAGGCATGACCGTCCAGGGGACACAAAGTGACGGTGCAGTGGGAACCATTGGTGGCATTGTGCTAGCGGTGGGCTTCTTGTTCTTGCTTTACATGTTGGCTGGTTGGTTTAGTAATGTGATTACTGAATCACTGAGTGGAAAATACAGCTCGCAAATTACTCGTTCTTTTCGCCAAGGAATGAGCTGGTTTATCTTTTCTGAAGTGATGTTTTTTGGTGCCTTTTTTGGTGCCTTGTTCTACGCCAGAATGATTTCTGTGCCTTGGTTAGGTGGGGCAGATAATAACTTCATGACTAACGAAGTCCTGTGGCCAACCTTCGAAGCGATGTGGCCACTCACACTGACGCCGGGAGGAGAAACAACACAAGCTATGCCGTGGCAGGGCATACCCCTTACCAACACTATCTTGCTGCTATTGTCGTCTATTACGCTACATATGGCGCATATAAGCCTTGAACAAGACAAAAGAACGGCACTGATTGTTTGGTTAGAGATAACCATCGTACTTGCTGGCTTTTTCCTATATTACCAAGCGGTTGAGTATGTTCATGCTTATCAAGACATAGGGCTCACGTTGCAGTCCGGTATTTACGGTAACACGTTCTTCATGTTGACGGGATTCCACGGTTTACACGTTTGTCTTGGGACTATCTTCTTAATCGTGCTGCTGTTCAGAATCGCTAAAGATCACTTTTCGCCAAAGAACCATTTTGCCTTTCAAGCGGGCAGCTGGTATTGGCATTTCGTGGATGTGGTTTGGTTATGTCTGTTTGTGTTTGTTTACGTACTTTAGGCTCATTGTGAACTCTTGGTCCGACTAATAAGGGCGAGGGTTTGGCGCTAGCCAACCCGAGCTGAGCGCAATAAGCAGAAGGATGACCACCAAAGCGGAGAACATGACTCGACGGCCTAAGTAATGACTCATGGGTTTGTCTCTTTTTTCAGGATTATCTGGGTCTTCACGAACCATTTCGATAAGCGCTTTTGCGAGGTTGAAGATAATGAAAAGCAGCAAAAGGACAAGCGTCAGTTTGAATAGAAATACGGTGGACATGGCACCTCCGGTTTCATCATTGTTGTTATCAAGACAATTATGGCTATCGAAACGGTTTTGGGTTGCAGTTGGTTTAACTGTGGTTGTGTTTTCTCTTTTGGTCAAACTGGGTTTTTGGCAGTTTGAGAGAGGGCAAGAAAAACAAGCATTGGAACAAGCCATTCTCGCGCGTGCGGATAGTGCGTACCAAGCACTAAGCGTCGTTCTTGAAGACAACGACTGGCGAGAGGAAAGTATCCTCGGGAAAAAAGTGGAAGTTAATGTTGTTCCTCAGGCGTTTCCCGTAATTTTGTTAGATAACCAAACGCATCAAGGCAGTGTGGGATATTTAGCATTTCAGATTGTATTGACGAGCGATGAGCCTAGTGCCTATGCGTTATTGGAGCTTGGTTTTGTCGAGGGAAGAGCAGAACGCTCAGTGTTACCAACGGTCACCAAACTCGATAATTCGACTTTCATCACAGGACGCCTGTACCGAAAATCTACTAATCCACTGAGCTCAGAGTTAATGCCGGAAGTTGGCGATGTTATTCGCGTGCAAAACCTAAACATCGCGCAATTGAATCAGCTACTGAATATTGAACTTATGCCCGCAGTCTTGCAGCCAGACAATTTAACTCGTTGGCCCTATGACTTTCCTTGGAATCCATTGCCACTCAATAGTGCCAAACATTTTGGCTATTCGATTCAATGGTTTTCGATGGCAGGTGTTTTCTTATTACTGACTTTAATTGTTTTTGTTCGTTGGCAAAAAAAGTTGCGTCACATGGAGGTGAAGCATGACATCTAAAGTAACCAAAGGACGACTAATGTTGATTGCGCTGGTTTGTACGTTCGCGCTTCCCGCTGTCATTGCAAAAGTCATTCTTACACAAGGGTGGTATCAAAGCGGAGTGACCAATAGAGGCGAGTTAGTCGAACCATACACGACGTTAGAGCAGCTTGGTCAAGAGTCACCTCTCAAAGACCATGGTTGGCAACTCGCTTATGTATTGCCTAACGAATGCACTGAACAGTGTAAACAGCAGCTTTACCTGCTTCAGCAAAGTCATGTTGCTTTAGGTAAGTATCAAGAGCGAGTAGTGCCAGTCGTTTGGCAGACTGAGCATTCAGATCCCATGGAAGTATCGATGTTAGCGATGCAAATGAATGAATTGGTTACCGCTAAAGTGAAACCTGGGCAAATGTTGATCGTTGATCCTCTTGGGCAACTGGTGATGTCTTACTCGCCGAAACCAAATGAGGACTTAGTCCTATTGAATAAAGGTATGTTGGCGGACTTACGCAAGCTCTTAAAACTGTCACGAGTCGGTTAGAGGAAGTGCATATGAAATTAATTCAGTTGGTTAGATTCAGTTTGCTCCTAACTTTCGTGGTGATCATGTTAGGGGCATATACTCGCCTTTCAGATGCAGGGTTAGGTTGCCCGGACTGGCCTGGTTGTTATGGGCACTTTTCTGTGCCGCATCAAGAAGAAGACGTCATACGTGCTAACCTGAACTTCCCCGAGCGGGCAGTAGAGCATGAGAAAGCATGGCTTGAGATGATTCATCGCTATTTTGCAGGAACGTTAGGTTTAGTCATTTTTGCGATGGCAGCGATATCAATAAGGTCTGAGCGTGTAAATTCAACCATTCCGATGTTGCTCAGCGTATTGGTGATTGGGCAGGCACTTTTGGGAATGTGGACAGTTACTCTTAAATTAATGCCCGTCATCGTGATGCTTCACTTGCTCGGTGGTTTTGTTTTATTGGCGTTACAGGCGATTTTTTACTGCCAATTAAAAGCGCAAAACAATCTCTATTTCTCTCCATCTTCTAGCTCTCTGAGAGGCTTTTCATTGTTGGTTTTTCTGGTTGTTTTGGTGCAAGTGCTCCTTGGAGGATGGACTTCGTCAAATTATGCAGCGCTGATGTGTACCACACTGCCGATTTGTGAGGGAGACTGGATGAGCCATCTCTCATGGAAAGAAGCGTTTTCTTTCTGGCAAACTGGATTCGAGAATTATGAATTTGGTGTCTTGGAGTATCCGGCAAGAATGACTATACACGTCACTCATCGTATAGGCGCTATTGTTACCGCCACCGTGGTATTGGCTTATAGTATTGGGCTTATGAGGCAAGATTCTCATCATTCACAGAGAATCGGAGGGTGGTTGTTATTCACTCTGGTGTGCCAAATTATGCTGGGTGTAAGCAACGTAGTATTTCAACTTCCTATCTATGTCGCGGTGGCGCACAACCTTGGTGCCGCTGTTATGTTGAGTCTCGTTTGTGTTAGCCAGTTTTACTTGTGGCAGGGTAAAACGGCTTGGAATTACACCGCGAAAGGAGTTCGCTATGAGTAAAGAAATCGCGCTGTCGTTAAATGGGCGAAAGCGACTAAGTTCCGTTTATTTGAAGTTAACGAAACCTAAAGTGGTGGCGTTAATGTTGGTGACGGCAGTAGTAGGGATGAGCTTAGCCCCGGTTGATGATTTCCCCTGGTTGCAGGCGGTAGTTGGCCTAACGGGGATTGGTCTGATGGCAGGGTCTGCGGCAGCGTTTAATCATCTAATTGACCGCCGAATTGATGCGAGAATGGCACGTACACACAAACGACCATTGCCATCGGGTGAGACTAAACCATCATCGGTGATAGCCTTCGCTACAGTTTTAGGTGTCTTAGGGTTTGTACTTCTCTATGCGATGGTCAACCCGCTGACGGCATGGTTGACTTTGATGAGTTTGCTCGGCTATGCGATGGTATACACAATGTACCTCAAACGTGCTACGCCCCAAAATATCGTCATTGCAGGGATTGCCGGTGCGATGCCGCCTCTTCTCGGTTGGACTGCTGTAACAGGGCAATTACATGCGAATGCTTGGCTGCTCGTAATGATCATTTTTATCTGGACGCCACCACATTTTTGGGCTCTGGCTATTCATCGTGTCGAGGATTACCGCAAGGTAGATATTCCCATGCTGCCAGTGACACACGGCATTGAGTACACCAAAACTTCTATTCTGTTGTATACGGTGCTATTGACTTTGGTTTGTGTCCTACCGGTTTTGGTTGGTATGGTCGGCGTGGTGTATCTTTTTGCCTCGCTACTACTCAATGCTGGCTTTATGTACCATGCATGGAAGCTAAAATATGCACCAGAGCCAAATACCGCGATGGAGACGTTTAAATTCTCTATCTATCATCTTTTGGCGTTGTTCATTGCATTGCTTTCGGATCACTATATTGGTTTTTAACCTCTCTTAAAACAGAAAACGCCGCGTGGTTCGCGGCGTTTTTGGTTTTGATACTTTGGCTTTAAGACAAAGCTTTCTAGATTTATTGAATTTCTAGCAGTTCAACATCAAAGATCAAAACACTTGCTGGTGGAATTGGGCCAGAGCCACTCTTACCATAGCCAAGCGTGCTTGGTACGAAAAGGCGGATTTTCTCACCTTCTACCATGTATTGTAGACCTTCTTGCCAGCCTTTAATGACTTGGTTAAGACCAAATGAAATAGGCTCACCACGATTAACAGAGCTATCGAATACCGTGCCATCAATCAAGGTGCCGTGGTAGTGTACTTTTACTTTACTTGTTGCCGTTGGGTGAACCTCACCTTCGCCTTTTTCAAGAACCATGTATTGAAGGCCACTTTCTGTTGTGATGACGCCTTCTTTTTTCGCATTTTCTAGTAAGAATGCTTGGCCTTTGGCAAAGTTTTCATCTGCTACTTTATGGTTTGTCCAAGTACGGTAAATGAAAAAGCCCGCCAAAATAAAAATAATAAGAGGAAACAAAAATTTAGACACGTAATCTCCTTGTCTATTTAGGTTGTTTTAGCAAAAAGTTGATGGTTTCTGCCATGGCTTCAACGCTGTCATGACCACCAGTAATTACTTGATATTTTCCGTTTACGATAAAGGCTGGAACGGAGTTAATTTGGCCTCGCGTGGTGATCGCTTCTGCCTTAGTGATGTACTCAAACAGCGCTTTTTGCTGTGCTTCATCTAAATGGTAAGGGCTGATAAGGTTGCGAGACTCAAAGGCTTTCTCAACAGCGATTTGGCGTTCCTCAGCCGTTGCATCGGCACCCATTTGCACAGCAGTAAAAAGATCTGCCATAAACGCTTTATCTGGTGTTGATTCAAGCTGCATTACGGCAGTATAAAAGATGATGGCGCTCACTTGTGCACTTTCATTGAACGTTACATGCATTTTTTCAACGCTTTGATCGGTCAATGATTCAATTTGAGGGACAAACTCTTCCATTGAGCGGCAGTGGCCACAAGTTAAAGAGAATGCTTCAGTCAGGGGAGCTAAATCATATTCTTCAAGGGATACTGGCAAAACTTCGTATTGTTTGCCTTGCTGAGGCTGACTCTTGCCGCTATCGCATGCCGACAAAGCCATTACGGCAACAACAACAGCAAAGCCTTTCGATATGGTTTTTAACATAGTAGTGCTCTAAATGAGAAATTTGCGTTAGTTTATCGGTTAACGATAGTGACTAAAACCATTAAATAACAATAAAGTGAGACCATTGGTAACAGACTTAGCCTGACGTATGGGCTGTAAGGGTAGGGTATTTTAGTGTTGCTTTTTATTTGAGAGATGATTTGGCATTGACTCCAGTGGCATGAACGCTGCATAGACAAACCAATCGGTGGACAAAAGCGCTAAAGATTCGGCGTGTTTTGTCGACACAATGAACAAGAGTTTTTCTACGTTGGTAATGGTATGAAGCATTGGTTTTTAATTGTTTGTGGCATTCTGGCCGGGTGCAGTAGCCTCGATCAAGATATGGTCCCAGGTGGGAACATTTTAGATACAGCTCCTAAATCAAACACTGAGCTGAGACACCCAGAATGGGGATACCCGAGCGCATCCAATGTGGCTTCTTCCCCTCGTTCATATCAAACGGCGAGGGCGTCAGTAAAAAAGTCGCAAAACGTGACCTCTCTGGAAATGTTCCTGAGCAGGCATAACATTCCTCACGAGACGCTCAGTGGTGGTCACCTGATGATACGTTTGAAAGAGCAAGTGCATTTTCAAACGGGCTCTGCACGGTTATCTGCTCAATCTCAAGACTGGATTCGAAACATTGGTCACTATCTGGCGGGAAGAACTGATGTTGATGTCGTGATTGATGGTCATGCGGATAGTACGGGAGCTGAAAGTTTCAACGACACGCTATCTGAAAAGCGAGCTCGTGAAGTAGAAAAACAACTATTGGCGACGAGTATTCCACGTCAACGAGTGTTTTCTAGAGGCTTCGGAGAGTATGTACCGAAGTGCAGCAATGCGACAGCGAGTGGTAAAGCTTGCAATCGGCGCGTAGAGCTAACATTGATCGTGGATGAATAACGCAGACGTTAGGCGGTAATCTTCGTTGTGTTGTTCTCACATACCCGTTATTTGCTTAGTGGAGTTTAAGTTCGGAGTTGAGCAAGAAGACTGAATAAGGAAAGCTCGCACGGCAACATTTAGCTAGAAAAAATAGAAAAGAGGCACCGTTAGGTGCCTCTTTTACATCCGCCAATGTTCATAGGGGGAACTTAGGCAAATTCTTTTTCAACGTAAGCGACGATGTCAGATGACTCGTATAACCACTGTGTTTCGCCATCTTTTTCGATACGAAGGCAAGGGACTTTAACTCGCCCACCACCTTGCTCTAGTTCAGCTCGATGAGTCGGGTTATTTTTTGCATCACGTAGCTCAATGTTCACCGATTGACGCTTCATTGCACGGCGGACCTTTACGCAAAAAGGGCAGGCTTCAAATTGGTAAAGTGCGTATTGTTTCGCTTTTTCATCAATACGTTGCTGTTCTTCTGCGGTGCGCTTAATACCACGAGGTGAGAACACCGCGTTCAGCAATAAGATAACCTTGCCTAAAATCCAACGGATAAACTTCATAATGATCCCTTGATGTTCATTGGGTAATTGTCCTTTAAGAATGCAATCATGATGCTTGTTGCACTGAGCGTGAAGTCTATCAGTTGTTTGAAATGGATAAAACCATGTATTTTATGCGGAAAATAGACGTTTAAACCAACCCCAAAAGCCACTTGCTGAAGCCGGACGGGCTTCTTTACCTTGATAAAAACTTTGCATGAGTTCGGTTCTGAATGCATCAACGTCCATGCGTTTCATGACAAGTTCGTGCTGCAATGTATTTTGAGTCTGCTCGGCATGATCGTGCGCCAAGCTGAAATCCATATTTAAATAGCCTTGCGTGTATAACCAAAGGTGGGTGACTAAGATTAGGTCTTCAGCAGATTGGTTAGTAAACTTATCCGCGTGCTCATTACCCAAGGAGTCAGTCAGAACTTGCTGCATACGCTGGGTAGAGTGAGCATGTTGCTCGTAGTTAGCACTTGCTTCAATATGTGATTTGGTCAAAAGGCCAAGCAGGTGAAGAGTAGGTGCTGTTGTGGGTTTGTTCTCACAAACTTTTGTAAATAGTTGTGACTGTTCTTTTAACCAACGTCGCTTTGCTGCTTTATGTTCTTTAACAAAGGGGATTTCTTCAAATCCCATCTCTTGACTCAGTTCACTAAGAGACGTCATGGTTTTTTAGTTCCTTCACCGTTACTTCGATATGTTGATCATTGATATCAACAAAAATTGAGCTGCCAGTAATCATAACAGAAAGGCTAGTACCTCGGTCAAGATGCTGACAAATCAAGTCGATAGCGTCATAGTCAAAGCTCTCTACGTTGACGGGAAGCATTGAGAACTTTCCTGACATTTTGTCCCACCAGACAGCCGCTTTGGTGTTATAAGTGTAAACTTTTACATGCTTTGCGAGGCGAGAAGCTTTCTTAATTCTGTCTGGTTCTGGTTCGCCAATTTCAATCCAGTGAGTAATGCTTTGATCATCGCCAACATGCCATAAATCAGGCTCTTCAATCGTAGAGAGTCCTTTTGTAAACTCTAGATTGCTTTGAGCATTTAAACAGTAAGCTAGAATGCGAGCCAACATTCGTTGCGGCTTTTCAGAAGGGTGAAGGGCGATAGTTAGATTTTTAGAATCGTAA
The DNA here is from genome assembly GCF_015163595.1 of Vibrio sp. OPT41. Taxonomy (NCBI): domain Bacteria; kingdom Pseudomonadati; phylum Pseudomonadota; class Gammaproteobacteria; order Vibrionales; family Vibrionaceae; genus Vibrio; species Vibrio sp. OPT41. The sequence goes on from NZ_JADDYH010000009.1 coordinate 174,629, forward strand.
TAGTCATTATTCATATCGGAAATGGCGATACGAAATTTGTAAATGGTTGGTTTAAGAGCCATAGATTTATATCGTTTTGTTGGCAAAATAAGTTTTAGGCAAAAAAATAGCCAGCTTTAAAAGCTGGCTATCGTATCAAATTCTTTAAGAATTAAAGTACTTTGATTTGCTCTGCTTGAGGGCCTTTTTGACCTTGAGAGATAACAAATTCTACTTTCTGGCCTTCAACTAGAGTACGGAAGCCGTCACCAGTGATTGCAGAGAAGTGAGCAAATACGTCAGGACCGTTTTCTTGTTGAATGAAACCGAAGCCTTTAGTTTCGTTGAACCACTTAACTGTGCCAGTAGCTGTGTTAGACATGTCTATTTCCTAAATATCTAAATAATGTAATCTTTCGCCTCAACGGCGCTTATAGCGTGGAAAAATAAATTGCTATTGCGTACCACAGGACGACGGGTTACAAGTAATCCAACGAAATGTGAAAACAAAGAACTTTCTTTCTAGCCGTGTTTGAGTCTAGGTTAATTCCACGAAGAGTCAACATATATTAGTGCTTTATGGACAAATATTTGTATTTAGTCACTATTTAACCAGCATGTTTTTGATTAAATTTCAAATAAATGACGGTGATGTGAAGTTTTTTAGCATAAAATTCAACTAAATCTATAAATTTGACTTATTTACATAATTATTGTCCAATCTGGTTCGACCATTAAGGAGGATTTATGGCAAAGCGTAAAATCAGTCCTCAACCGAGTGGCTCACAACATGAGACCGACTTCGGCAGAGGTGAAATCAAAGACAACGCGTTAAAAGCGGTTGTTACCAGTCAGCTGTTCCAAACACGAGTCGTTAAAGCGAAAAAAGGTAAAGGTAGCTTCAGCCGTAAAATGAAGCATAGAGGCAAAGAGCCCTATTCAAAGTTCTCCCCAAGGTGGATTTTGAATAGGGCTTTTTTATTGGTACTAGGTGTTTGCAAAACTGATGATATTCAATTTTTTAGTACCAGATAAGTTTTCCTAATTTATTATGTACTGCTTCAACTGCTTCAACTGCTTCAACTGCTTCAACTGCTTCAACTGCTTCAACTGCTTCAACTGCTTCAACTGCTTCAGCGAACCAGGCGTTGAAAGTACCAATTAAGTACTAAAACTTACTAAGTTAGATTCATATCAATAAGCGTCACTTCCTGTCTTATGCAACTCTACTATATCTTTAGTCTAATCAAACAGCCGAGATTATGGTTTAAAAAGACTGGTGAGAAGTAGGTATGTCATCGACGAGTTATGGTACTTATGGTTGCAAATGTAAAAAAGCGTGTGCTTCTTTATTACTAGTGTGGCTGTCCATTTGTCCGATGGCGCATGCGCACAAATCAGAGTCTCATTCTTTAATTGTTGCTAACTCCAAAGCGTGGAAGCCGTTCTCTTACCTTAGCCCAGATGGTGAACCTAAAGGTATTTTAATCGACTTTTGGAAAGAGTACGCGGCGAACAACCAAATCGACGTTCAGTTTCTCCTTTTGGATTGGGATGCTTCTTTGCAAGCCGTAAAAGAGGGTAAGGCTGACTTTCACGGAGGACTTGTCTACTCGCCCGAAAGAGCGAAGTATATGGACTTTGGCGCCGTCATAATGCCTATCCAAACCAAATTGTACGTAAATAAAGATGTACTTTCGGTTGATATCAGGAGTGTTTTAACTGGAGAAATGACGCTGCCAATTGGCGTTGTTAAAGGAAGTTACGAGTCTGAGTTTGTTCAGACGAATTACCCGAATGTACCTATCGCAGAATACATTAACAATGATTCGATGATACAAGCCGCCGTCGATAAAAAGGTGCTGTACTTCGTTGCAGACCTGCAAGTTGCTAACTTTTATATGGCAACCACGCCGGGAGCGGGTATGTTTGTCCCGACAATTAGCTTATATAGTAAAGATCTTCGGATTGCAGCAGGAATGCACAGTGCAACTTCCATTTTAGAGGTATCACGAGCGTTTGAAAAAGTCATCGATACGGATCGTGAGCGGATCCTCACCCGTTGGAGTGTGGTGAAAACGGTTTATCCACTTTATCTTTTCCCTATTGCTATTTTCATTATGGCGGTCGCAACGCTTTATCATATTTTTGCTCTCAAACGTATGGTTGCTCTTCGGACAAGGCAATTAACGATTGCCAATCAGCAATTGCTGGAGATGACGTTGACGGATTCTCTCACAAAGCTATACAACCGTAGACACCTGATTGAGCAATTGGCGCTACTGAATCATTTGAAGCGAAACTTAACGGTGATGGTGTTTGATATTGATGATTTTAAATCAATCAATGATCGATATGGCCACCTTGCTGGAGACCGAGCAATAGTTGCCATCGCAGAAGCCGCTAAGTCGATGACTGATGACCGAATGACATTGGCGAGAATTGGAGGAGAAGAGTTCGCACTTGTTACGTCTTCTCTGTCAGAGCGAGAAGCGCTCAATTTTGCCAATATGCTTTGTAAAGCCGTTTACGATCAGCCTGTTATACTGGGCGGACAAGCAATTCATTTGAGTATCAGTTTGGGCTGTGCTTACTATCCTGAGTTTACCCACATCGTGAGCTTGCAAGATGCTGACGAGTTGATGTATCAAGGTAAGTCTGAAGGAAAGAATCGTGCAGTTTTCCAAGTTATAACAGACTGTCAGCTTCAACCTGCGCTTCGTCAAGTGAATTAGGTCTCGCTAATTCAACTGATACTTCAAACCATCCTCAAGCCTCAAAGGTTTAGTCAGAGTAACGTGGTAAGCGTTGACGATTACGTTGCGTTGTTTTCTTTGAGGCCAATTTGCGTACAAATATTCGCACTTTCATATATATAACCCCCGCCTGCTCACGTTTTTATCATAGAAGCAGTAATTGTTTTAAAGTGATAAGTGATTTCTTGGTAAAGATCAGAACCCCTGTCTACACTCAGTGTAAAGTAATGCATATAAAGCATGATGCATACAGTGTTGTACAAAAACAATTAAAGAAGATAAGAAATAAGTTGGCTTGAGAAGGACGGGGAATGAACAACGAATGCTTTGCTAGGTTCCGAGCTGTCACGGATGAACTGTCAATGAAAGAATCGTTGTCAGTTGGGAAAGACCCTTATGCTCACTATCTCAAAGATATTGTGGGCATTGATTTGTTGTCTCGTGAAGAGGAGTTGCATTACGCCAAACTTAATCGAGCTGGTGATGAAGAAGCGCGCGAAATGTTGATTGAGTCTAATCTTCGACTTGTTGTGAAAATCGCAAAAGGTTACCTCAAACGGCCAGGCAATAACTTTACTCTGCTCGATTTGATAGAAGAAGGTAACATTGGTTTGATAAAAGCGGTCGATAAGTTCGATCCTGAGCCAGGCTACCGTTTTTCTACTTATGCGGTATGGTGGATTCGCGAGAATATAGAAGCGGCATTAATGAACAATGGCCGCACAGTACGTTTACCTGCTCATGTGTGCAAAGAGATAAATAGCCTGGCTTTAAAAAAGCTCGATGCGTCAAAAAGTGAGAGCAAGGAGTTGTCTATTTCTGAACTCTCACGCTGCTCAGGGGTGAAAGCAGAGCGTATAGATGAACTTGTTGCTCTTAGTGGTTTTATTGATGTATCTACCACTGCGGACCTACATCGTGTTCCATTTGTTCTTGAACTGTGTGAAAGTGAGTATACGCCAGATCCACAACAAGACTGTGAAAACCAGTGCTTTACTCAAGCTATTGAAAATATTATTAAAACCTTGCCAACTAAGTTGCAGAAAGTCTTAATCCATCGATTCGGATTATTTGACCAGAGAGTGAAAACCTTGTCGGAAATAGGCCTGTTGTTAAACGTGTCTAACGAGCGTGTTCGTCAGATGCAGATAGAGGCGGTTGAACGCGTGCAGAAACGTCTCCGATTCGATGGTTGGGTTTAAGATTTTTAGCCCCTTATCCTAGCCGATTAATTTACTGGCTTGCTACTCTGTTCTTCCGTAAGTAACAGCAGCTCAAGCTGTGCTTTAGCTGCTGCCTCCAATCTCCATACACTCAATAATCGGTTAAGTGCTGCGCGATAAGCACGACTTTTGAGTAAAAAAGCGAGCGTACTTGTGTAGTTGTTTACGACTTGCGCTTGTGTCTCGACTAATGCGGTTTTGTTTTCGATGTCGATGTGTTGAAGGTTAAAGTCAGGAAGAAACGCACACTCATACCATACCTCTACAATTTCACGAATTTCGAGTTCTTCTTCAGGCACGTCGAAGTCTTGTAACTGGTAGTTTTCTGGTATCGTTGATAAATAAACCACATCCAATTTGTCTGCAACAAATGTATACATCGGATTCCTTAGTGTACGCGCTTACAGAGTAAATAGTCTCATCGTTTACATTTTTGTCAATGACCGTGCTCAAGTATGAATGATGAACCACACCACATTCCGAACTTAACTTAGACTTTTTAAGTACTTATCGGTTAACCCGAAATATTTCAGGTTGCCATCTGGCTCCAAGACTAAGCTCATGTTGGATGTAGAGATCATGCCCGGATCATTCGTTGAGAAAATAACGGTCTTATTGAGTAGTTTGTCGCTAAATAACCGCTTGAAGTAGTGCGAGTTTTCTTGCTCAGCACCATTAAATGGCTCGTCAATGATAATCAAAGATTGTTCGCAGTTACCTAGCCCTAATGCGAGCCGCAGTCTTTGTTGAATACCATTTGGTAAACTTTTACAGATATCAACGCTCAATTGAGTGTCCAGGCCTTGTGGCAACCATGTATCGAGCTCAAAGAAACTCACCATTTCACGCATTTTTTCTGTTGGGATTAACCCATTATGCAAGATGAAGTTAGTCTCCAAGGAGCCTTCAAAAATATGCAGGTTAAACGGGACGTAGTTAATCGAGGTTCGATAGCGGTAACTGTTGAATTGTTTGATGTTATAACCGTCCACCGAAACTGAGCCTTGATAGCGTTCCTCTAGCCCAGCGATAATAGAAATGAGCGTCGTTTTACCGCAACCTGTTGGTCCACAAATCACAACTTTTGCGCCCGGTGGAATTTTAAAACCAAGATTAGTTAAGCCTGTTGCCGCACCACTATAACGATGGCTCACACCAGAGCCGACGATACTACCTTGAAATAGGCGAATAGGGGGGCTTTTCTCTAACGTTAGCTTATCGTCATTCATCGCCATAAGGTTGTTGATTTGCGCAGAAGACGCCTTAATGGATTGGAACTTAGAAATAGAGTTGTAGATGCCCATAATAGGCCCCAACGCCTTCCAGACTAAAATTACGGTAGCAAGCATTGCACCTGCATCGGAGGTGCCGTCCATCACGCCGATAACGGCCGCGACGATACTTGCGGTACCAATAACCTGAATCAAACTCCCGCCTGCTGCCTGAACCCTGCTATTAGTCACTGAAACATGTTCTGCATCGTTGGTGCTTTGTAAATGCGATGCGCTAAAGCGGGACTGGATAACACGCAACAATGGCAAGCCTTGGATGGTTTTTATACCACGAAGAATCTCATTCCATTGGTAAGAAACCATGGCGTTGGCGCGAGAGCTCTTGGACGTGGCTTGCGAGTAGATGTAACGAGAATAAACACAGAACACCAACATTAGAATCAACCCCGCCATAACGACTAGCGCCGCGGTACCAGACATAAGAGCAATGGCAATAATGAATACGATAACAAACGGCATGTCGAAGTAGCTTAATGTTGACTCTGCGGTTACCAAACGGCGGAAAGTGTCGATGTCTTTCAAACGTGCTAACTGAGAAGAGACACCAGCGGTAGATGTCATCGAATAAGGAAGCCACAACAGTTTGGATATTACGTTTTGAGAAATATGCACCGCCAAATCCTTCCCTGATGTGGCGATGATGTTGACCCGCATTTTCTTGAAAAAGTATTCCGAAAACCCAACAATCACGGCAAACAACGTGAGCCAATAGAGCGTGGCTTGCGAGCTAGACGTCAAGGCGAAGTTGTACACACTCATAATAAAAAAGGGCTGGAGTGCGCCGAGAATACTGACCACGAAGCTGAGGATAATCAGGCTCTTGAGTTCATTGTTGTAGCGATAAAACGCGTATTTAATCCAGTTACTGCGGTCTTGAGATTCAGGTGGCGGCTCTCGGAACAAGCGCGAGTATTCGCTGATCGAGACCAACAAACATGGCTTCTTGCAGAGCGGGTATTCAATGGTGTTGTTATTGGTGTAATCAAACAGGATCAGTTTGCCGTCTTTGGTGCCCAAGAAAATCGCAGTGAGGTTTTCGATCTCGATAAAACAAGGATGAGGGTGCCCCTCGATGTGTTCCAACGTTTTTAATTTGGTGACGTCACAACGGTAACCAAGGCGTTCAATCGTGGCAACAAAACTGTCGCTGTCTTTTGGTTTAGGGATAAAAGCGTCACTGAGGATAGAAGGTGTGCCTTCCCATTCAAGCGCAATGAGGGTGTAAGCTAAACCACGAATCAAAGGTGACTGATTGTATCGCTCGTCATAACTGCGAGCCTCAAAGTCCAACAAGCGCTGAGGGACATTATTAAAATCAACCAAAATACTCATTGGTCACCTCCGGTAAGTTTGACGCGTTTGAGGCGATGATTGAGCCTGTCCATCTTATTGCTGACGATGATGAGTATTTTGTCGTTGGCGCGATAGGCAGTACTGGTCAAAACCAATCGAGCAAAGTCGTCATCATAAACACAGTCGATGTCGTCGAAGATCAACACACGTTTGTTCGCGAGTAAGGCACGCACCAACAACAGGGCATAAGCGACTTGGCGAGAGAATGGGTTGCGTAAATGTCCTTTAAGCTCGGTGTAAAAACCAGCGGGAAGGGCATCGATTTGTGCTTTGATGTTCATGGTTTCGCAAAGCGCAAATGCCGTGTTATTTAAGCTTGGGCGGAAACAAGTCAAGTTGTCGATGATGGTGCCTTCGACGAACGAACTGGTTTTGTCGACCATGAGCACGCTATTACGCCAGACGTTGTAGTTGACGTCATCGAGTGGTGTCTCGTTGATCTTAATGTCCAGTTTGTTGTCGGTGTTTTGCCGCGTAATGCAATTGGCAAGATGGGTTTTGCCTGCGCCGCTTTTCCCCGTCAGCAAGTAAGCCTGACCACGTTCAAACTCGATGCGTTGCTTTTCCGAATACTTCACCGAGATGCGCTCGACTTCTGTCGTATCATTTTGTTGTTCTACAGATGCCGCAAGCTCAAGCAGCTCGGCGATACGTTGAATATGAAGCTTGTTCAACTCCCATCGACTCACCGTGCGCATTACTTGCTGGTATGGCGCGAAGTAGCGGTTGGTAAGCATGATGATGGCAGCCATGATGCCTTGGCTCGATTGCATGTTGATAACTGCCGTTGCCAAAACTACCACCACACAAGCAATGGAGAGCTGTTGTATGAGCGACAAGATAAGGCTGAAGTTCGATTCAATTTGCTCGTATTTGATGTTCTCGACTTCACGCTCTTCCACCATTTGTGTCATGAGGCTCTCAACGCGATATTCCATATTGCGCGCTTTGATATCGAGTGGGCTAGAGATGATCTCGATGATTTTAGAAGTAGTTAAGCCTTCGATGTCGGATTTGTTTTCTAAGCTGTTGATTTTCTGCTTAGATAGGCTCAGTGCGAACACCGCCAAAATGATGGAGGCGAGCAAGATGGTCACTCCCGCCCAAATGTTGATCACACCGATAATCAGAATGGTCAGTATGCTGACGGCAAGGTTGATCAATGCCCGTACAGATTCTCCGCCAAAGAAGGATTTAATCTCGGGAATGGTGGCAATACGCTCTAAGTATTCACCGGGTTCTAGGCGACGAAACTTCGATATCTCAGCCAAACAGATGGATTGAAACACTTTGTTGGTTAAGTTGGTTTCGAATTGCTTCATGATCACCGACGAAATCTTCTCTTCCTGATTCTTTAAGTGATAGTCGAGGAAGATGGTGATCAAGATAATGGCAAACAGAAGAAACAGCGTGTCTTTAGCTTGGTTAGGTAAAACACGGTCAAAGATAATCAGAATCGAAAAGGGCAACACTAAACCAAACAGTGTTGAGATGACCGTTGAGAAAGTCAGATAACACTTGTCAGCAAAGTTAATCTTCTGGGAAAAATGCTCAGTTTGCATTGCGACCTCCTTTCTTAATCGATGGTTTGGAGAGAAGGTGTTTTGGAACTAAGTCTTGATTGCTTCTGCCTTCGATATCGCTCATCAACTGCATGATGCTTTCGATGGATTGCACCGACAGCATGCCTTTGATTTGCTCAAGATTGATCGATTCAATGATGTAGTCATAACGCGCGCTCTCGTAATCACGTAGCGCGCTAAACAGTTTACTTTCTGCTGCCAGTAAGTCGGTAATGGTTCGCGTACCAAGCTGGTAAGCGCGCTGAATGCCTTTGTAGGAGGCGTAGTTAGCTCGGATGATATTCTCGTAACTGCTAATAGCGCGGGAGAAGTCATTAATGTTGAGTACCGAGGTGTTAACGCTATTGCGCGTCGTGAACAATGAATCTTGGTACAGTAGCTCGGTTCGCTCGATGGCAGTCGACGATTTTTGATAACCGTAGTAATCCGAACCGCCGGAGAAAATCGGCACATTCAAGTTCAAACCGACGCTGGTGGAGTTACTGTCCCCTGTTGCGGTGGGGTCGGTTCGGTCATAGTTGTTCGCATCGTCATAACGGTAACTGGCAGAGAGTGACACGGTCGGCACAAAGTTTGAACCGCTTTCTTTCAACCCTCTTCGGCTGCGTTCTACGGTTTTCTTCGCAACCAATAAATCGTTATTGAGCTTCAAAGCTTGTTCAAGAATCGCGCGTTGTTCGGATTCGCTGATTTCCGCCAAGGGCACGCTTTCGTAGATGTCCTGCGATGGGGTGACTGGATATTGAACTTGAATCTCTAAACCGTTCAAAATCACACGTCGATCTTTCTCTAAGGTTCTTAAGCGGTTGGCAATGCCTTCTTTCTGAGCAATTACCTCATACAACTCGCTCGCCGCAGTGTTGCCAAGCTCCACGTTGCGACGCATTTGGCGCTCACGTGTTTCAGACGATTTAAGTTCTACTTTGGTGGCTTTGATTTGCGCGTTGTTTTTCAGGTACTCGAAATATTGCGTCGCGATTTCAGAAATGGTGCTCTGGATTTTGTTCTCGTGTTTGATTTCCTCAATGTTGAAATCCAGCTTAGCGGTGCCGTATTTGAAGATGTCGCCAAGGTTAAACACCGATTGCGATAAAGACACGCTGTAGCTATTTGAGTTGTAGCTTGAACGTTTATCTGGTGTTCCCGTTAATATGGTCTCGTTTTCATTCCATGTTGTATCAGCGGCACCGTTTAAAGAAGGCAGGAACTTAGAACGGCTAATGTCGATGTTGTATTCGTTTTCTTCCACGCCTTTGTCACTAGCGCGCAGAGATAAATTGTTTTCCAAGCCGAGTTTGACCGCCTCAAGCAAGGTGGTCGCCATTGCCGAAGGAGCATTGCTCAATGTAAGCGCTGCCAATACGCAGCTAGTTAAGTTTCTGTACCGCCACATACTTGTTGATCACCTTGATGATTTCGTCGTTTTTATAAGGTTTGCTGATCACGTAATCCATTCCAGCTTCGATACAAGCTTGGTGTTCATTACTGCTGGTCAATGCTGTCGCGCCTATGATGGTGCAAGGGTTTTGTCCGCTCTCTTGTTCGTATTGTCGAATGCGTTTGGTTGCTTCAATACCGCCCATGCCAGGCATGATGCAGTCCATAAAAATGATATCCGAGCGCTGATTCATGAAGTGCTGAACGGCGTCTGCGCCATCGCCAACGGTATCGGCTTCGTATTCTTGCTTGCTCAAAATACGTTTGAGTAGAATCTGTTGAACACGGTCATCCTCAACAATCAGGAATGAGCTGTTCTCCATCTGATCTTCTGAGGCTTCCGCTTCCATGATTGCTAAAAGATTGGGGATGAACTCATACGGAATCGCAGGAGAGTTCAGAATCTTGTCGACAAAGGTATGGCTCTCTTGTGCTTGCTGAGTGCTAGTGACTGAAAGCAGCAATTTAGTATTCGGGTGATTGCGCAGTTGCGATTTCACCGTTTTGCTCAGTGAGGGCAGCTTGTTTGGCTCGAACGTGTCGGTCAGCATGATGGCGTCGTATTCGCCAAAGGTTTTTGCAGTAGAGAAGAGCTCGTTCGGTGTGCGAATTGGCGTAATCTCTAAGCCCAAGTTGACGAGCATTTTGTTCATCACATCAATGCGCAGCTGAGAGTTGGCACACAGTAATAGGCGCTTATTGTCGAAGCGAGTTTTCTCGGTGTGGAAGCTCTTGGCTTTCAAATCGAGCTGAATTTGAAAACGTTCCTGATTGCCCGATTGATACCAATGGCTCTCGTAATAGCCGTAATCTTTCAGTACGCTTTTCGCCAAATCGTCTTTGGTTGCAGTGTGCTGTTTATGGTCGCTCCAGTGTAGAGTATTGAGCTTGGCAAACGGCACATCCAGTGTGGTTAAGAAGTTTAGATTGATGGTCAGGCGAGTGTTTTCAATGTCTGACGCCGCGCCCGATTCAATGGTGACAAACAGTTTCTTATCGGCTTTGAGTTGGATGGCATTCGATAGCTGTAGGAACAACACCCAGAATAAGCTGGTGGACTGTCCTTCAACACGATTTGGTAGGTTATCCGAGATAAAGCAGTCTATCTCACCTTCATTTCGCTGCACTTTTGAACTGATGTGAATCATCAATTCAGACAGTACATTCAGCAGTGAAAACTCTTTCGATTTGCTCTCGGTCCCTTGTGAAATGAGTCGGTTGTAGTTCTCTGCCAATTCAGACAGGGTATTGGCAGCCGAGGTTATATCTTGCGCCATCAACACGCCGCTCTCATCGGTCTCTTGAACGAGATATTGCACGCCGCCGTTAATGGTGTTGGTGATGCCACGAATCTCGTAACCAATCAGAGCATAGAGCTGCTTGTAGAGATCGTTATTGCGTTTTTGCTCTTCGAGGTTGCTGAAAATCAGTTTTAGGTGTGAGTAGATCTGACGCTGCTTAGGATTGATGCTCACTTCATTCAGCAACTCTTCCAACCTTTGCAAATCCAGTAGTTTGAGTTCTTGATAAAGCTCATCGAATTCTTGGTCAATGTCACGCTCATTCGAGCTGGATTTTTTCAGTTTAAGGATTGCCACCAAGTTCGATAGCACTGCGATACCAACCAGTACGACAACGACCACAAACAACCAAATGAAGAACTCGTTTTTCTCCATCATTAGGTCGCTCGCATGGTTGTTAAATATGGTCCGGTAGTTGTCGTCCATTTGTAGGTAGTTATTGGTGAGCGAGAGGTACAGTGCCAACACATCGTCGCGTGTTTTTTGGCTGTCTGAGAACCGATTGATTGCCAGTTCAAGCTGCGTGTATTCGGTCGCGCCCACCAAGCTAAACTCGGTTTTGTTGAGTGACGCGAGCGACTTAAATTGGTCAATTTCGTCTTTCAGAACCTCAAAATCAAGCTCTGTTGTACTGCAATAACGTGCGCTTAAACAGCGTTGAAGCGTTTGAATATCAAACTCGATAGTTTGGTTGAGCTGTTGAGCTTGAACCAAAAGAGGCGCATTTTGCACTTTCTCGACTGAATCCACTTTTTCCCAAGAGATATACAAATAAAAGGCGAGGGCAGCCAGCATCAAGCTGAAAGCAATGCTTAGGCGCATAACAGGAACGGAAATATTGTAAGAAGGTTTGCTACTCATCCATCACCTCTCATCGAATGCGTCTTCGATAGCCGACATAACCGGCTTCGCTGCGTATTCGATAACCCGGCGTGAACCTGTTTTCACGTCTGCGGTAAACTCCATATAAGGGGACAGCTTGTATTGTGTGCCTCCGCGCTCTAGATAGTTTTGACTGATTTGGATTTCCGCGAGGTAGAATTCAGCGTCTTCTTCTTCATAAGAAGAACGGCTGATCGATGCAATTCGACCTTCCAAAAATCCGTATTTGGCAAAGTTGTAGGTATCCATCTTCACTTTGACCGCTTGTCCGATTTCTACAAAACCCATGTCTTTACGCGGGATCTTCGCCTCTCCATGAAGGGCGTTATTGATCGGTGCAATGTCCGCGATGCTTTCACCTGGCGGTATCACAGCGGAGCGGAAGTTGAAGTGCACTTTATCTACTACACCGTCAATAGGGGCGTAAACCACGAGGCGATCCACTTTATCTGAGTGTTGAGGACGCAATATACGTTTCAACTTTAAGTCCTTGTTTGCTTGAATGATTTGCGCTTGATACTCGGCATTACGATTCTCCACCAAGTCTCGGTACTGCTTCTCTAATTTGTCGAGTTGGAAGCGCTCATTCATGACCGACTCATCAAGGTTTTCTATCTCACGCACCATGTTTGACTCTTGAACCTGCATATTCAGAACATCGACGTAAGACGCCATTTCCTCTTTGTACAAGGTGTTCTTAATATTGAGCTGCTTGCGTATCAAGGAGAGCTGGTTCTCGGAGCTTTTACGGCGCTTGAGCATTGAATCAATAAGCGAATTCTTATGTTGGATATCGTGAGTGATCAACTCTTCATTGGAACGGTTTTTAGAAAATTCTTGCTGCCAGGTATTCATGTTGACTTGCACTAATTCTGGGTACTTTTCGATGTAGGCAGAAAAATCGGGTTCCACCATATCGCGCAGGCTTTCGTAACGAATCTTGTCTAGCTCTAGCTGAATGATCTCTGTGTTTACCGTATCGAGTTGAGTGTTTCTATCCAGAGAGCGAAGGCGTGCAATAGGCTGACCTTCGTAAACTACTTCGCCTTTGCGCACTAGCATTTCTTCTAGAATACCGCCTTCAAGGTGTTGCACTTTTTCGATGTCAGATTCGAGCAATAGCTCACCGCGCACCGACACCACAATGTCGATACGAGCCTGAGATGCCACGGCGATAGCCACCATGGAAAGCAAAAAGATAACCAGCAAGGTTTTGTGTACGCTGGTCATTGCACTGGCTAGCACGATTGTATCGTCTGTTGTTACCTTCGAAGCTTCGTTGTTCGAAACGAGCGCCTTTTTGAGGTGATGTTCTATTTGCTTATTACTCATGAGCCACCCCTACGATTCACTACCTGTGCGGCTATCGATTGAATTTTCGATTTTTAACAGCTGGCTAATTTGTTTGTTTACGTTGTTAAGCTCGGTTTTAACGTCCTCGATCAATTCATTAGGAGCAGGGAAATGGTGTTTGTTTAAGTGTTCAATCTTTGCCAATTTTGGTGGTAAGTCGTCATCACATAACAAGACGAGAATGGTCTTTAGTCTTTTTGAATAACATCTGAGTGCTTCAAAACGGTTTTGTTTATGCAGCATCTCAATATCAATCCCTGCGTCACTGAAATCTTGGTAAAAATCGCCTAATAGCAATTGCAGCCCTTTATGGCTGTTGTCGACTGAGCGCAACAGATTTGTCATATTTATCATTATCCCACCGCACTAATTGCTTTAATGACAACAAGTAAGGATCTTTATACTGGGTTTTCAAATTTTTTTGTTTTTATGGAACTCGAAAGGTATGAAAAAAGTTGTATAAAAAAGTTGGTTTCTAAAAATGGTGTCCTTTACTGCCTCTAAATACGATCAGTTAGCTAAAAGCAACGGAGGCTGTAATGGCAGGCGACACTAATCAAGAAAAAGACAATGAAAAGCTTAACGATGCGGTAGAGCAAACAGAAACGAAGGATACGGGGACAAAAGAAGAAAAACAGCAGTCGACCGTCTCTTCGACTGTAGCGACTGGTGCTGAAAGTGCAGATGCTGTTGATGAAGCCAATCGTGCGATGGAAGAAAATCCTAGTGGCGCGGGTACGGAAGAAGAAGCAGTGAGCTCGGGTGGCGCAGTTCAAGAAGAGGATACTGAAAGTAGCAGCGACTCTGACGCTGCACAATCCAATGTTGTTGATAGTGTAGCTTCTAGCGGAGAATCAGGTGACGAGGCTCTGGGCAGCGGTGGTTCGGATTCTGGGGCGGGTGCCCAAGCGGTCGGTGGTGGTGATGCCTCTGGCTCTGAAGGTGGTTCGGACGCAGAAGGCAATGAAGCGCAAGGACAAGCGGTACAAACTTCATCTGCGCCAAGTGCTTCTTCAGACTCTGAAGGTTCTCAAGGTGGTGACGAGCTAGATTCAGAAACCACTGAAGAGAGCTTCGCGGTGGATGTACAAGACACCAGCGAAGAAACCACGACGCAAGTAGAAGACGATTTCGACTCCGAAACTACGAGCGAGACGTTCCAAATTAAAGTCGAAGGTGAAAATGACGCGCCAGAAGTAGGGCAAGATCTGGCATACATCATGGATGAAGATGGCACTATTACCTTCACTCAAGAACAACTTCTCGGGTACGCGAGTGATGTTGATGGCGATGATCTTGCCGCATTTAACGTGCAAGTGGGTGCTAATGCATCAGTTGTGGATAATGGTGATGGCACTTATACCGTCACACCTGAAGCTGATTTTAATGGTGAACTCGACTTAACGTTTGATATCAGTGATGGTCAAGAAACCATTTCTAGTTCGATTGATTTAACTGTTCGTCCAATCAATGACGCACCAGTGCCTGAAGATAAAACCTTTGAGGTGGAAGAGGACGGAACTCTGATCTTCACCGATGCTGACCTGCTTGCTGGCGCAACGGATATTGAAGGCGATAACCTAACAGTTGAGGGTGTGAGTTACGATGGTGGCGATGGCATCCTGACCGACAACGGTAACGGGACTTACACTTTTGCGCCAAATGAAAACTTCAATGGCGATGTAAACTTCAGCTTTGATGTGTCCGACGGCACGGATACGGTTTCTGCCAACATTGATGTCAGTGTTACGCCTGTCGATGACGCACCAGTATCTGGCAATCTTGCTTACTCGGTGGATGAAGATGGCTCGATTCGTTTGAGCCAAGAGCAGTTGTTGTCGCAAGCTTCCGATGTGGAAGGTGATGCACTGACGGCATCTAATCTTTCGGTAGATGGCAACGCGACGGTGACTCAAAACGACGATGGCAGCTTCACCATCACACCGGACGCAGATTTCAACGGTGACATCGACATCAGCTTCGATATTTCAGATGGCACGAATACCGTTCAAGCAACCGCTGATCTAACCGTTAACCCAATCAACGATTTGCCTGTTCCTCAAGACCAACAATTCAGTGTGGAAGAGGACGGCACGCTGCAATTTACTGATGCGGATCTGCTTGCTGGTGCGACCGACATTGAAGGCGATGACCTTTCTGTAACGGGAATCAGCTATGAAGGCACCGACGGCGTTCTAACTGACAATGGCGATGGCACGTATAGCTTTGCGCCAAATGAGAACTTCAATGGCGATGTAAACTTCAGCTTCGACGTATCTGATGGCACAGATACAGTTTCAGCGAATGTAGATGTGAGCGTTACGCCGGTGAATGATCCTCCGGTGGCAGGCTCAACGTCTTACACGGTTCACGAAGACAACTCTATTACCATTTCTGACGCGCAGCTGTTGGCAAACTCTTCGGATTTAGAAGGGGATGTCTCGATAGATAGCGTGAGCTACTCTGGCAGCGATGGTGTGTTGCAAATCAATGGTGACGGTACGTACACCTTCTCTCCAAATGAAAACTTTAATGGTGAAGTGACGCTTGATGTTGTCGTCGCTGATGAAGAAGGCGCAACGGATGCCACCACTGCTGGCATTACGGTGCTGGAAGTGAACGATCCACCAGTCGCAGGACCAACTTCTTACACCATTGATGAAGACTCAGTTCTGACCTTTAGTGAGTCGCAAGTGCTGTTGAATGCCTCTGATGTGGAAGGCGATGTAGAGCTTGTTGGCATTAGTTACGATGGTCCGGATGGCATTTTCACCGTTAACGATGATGGCACGTGCAGCTTCGCGCCAAACGAGAATTTTAACGGACAAGTTCAACTTGATGTGACCATTCGAGATGAAGATGGGGCAGAAGTTGATACCGTCATCAATGTGAATGTATTGCCAATCAATGATGCGCCAGTATCGGGTGATTTGGCTTACAGCGTTGATGAAGACGGTGCGATTACACTCAGCCAAGAACAGCTTCTTTCTCAAGCGTCTGATATTGAGGGAGATGGTCTGACTGCTAGCGATTTGAGTGTAGATGGAAACGCAACCGTCACAGCGAACGACGATGGCAGCTTCACGATTACGCCAGATGCGGACTTTAATGGTGACATTGATATCCAATTCAACATTACGGACGGCACAGACACTATCCAAGCAACGGCGGATCTAACGGTTAATCCGGTTAACGATCTTCCTGTTCCTCAAGACCAGCAGTTTAGTGTTGAAGAAGACGGCACGCTTCAGTTTACTGACGCAGACTTGCTTGCTGGCGCGACCGACATCGATGGCGATAACTTAACGGTTGATGGCATTAGCTACACAGGCAGCGATGGTGTGCTGACTGACCACGGTGATGGTACTTACACCTTTGCACCAAATGAAAACTTCAACGGCGATGTCAGCTTTAGCTTTGGTGTTTCTGACGGCACTGAGACCGTACCAGCCAATGTGGACGTGAGCGTCACTCCAGTGAACGATCCTCCGGTTGCGGGTTCTACGTCTTACACGGTTGATGAAGATAATGCGATTACCATTTCCGACGAGCAGCTTCTGGCTAACTCTTCGGATGTGGAAGGCGCAGTGTCCATCGATAGCGTGACCTATTCAGGCACCGATGGCGTATTCCAAGACAACGGTGACGGTACTTACACCTTCATGCCGAATGAGAACTTCAATGGTGATATCAGCCTTGATGTGATTGTGGCGGATGAGCAAGGTGCGATTGACGAAACGACCGCAGGCATTACGGTCATTGAAGTGAATGATCCTCCAGTTGCCGGTCCAACGTCTTACACGATTGATGAAGATTCAGTACTGACATTCAGTGAGTCACAAATTCTTGCCAACGCATCTGATATCGAGGGTGATGTAGAGCTTGTTGGCATCAGCTATGAAGGCTCGGATGGTATCTTTACCGTCAATGGCGATGGTACTTGTAGCTTTGCGCCAAACGAGAACTTCAATGGTCAAGTTCAGTTGGATGTGACCATTCAAGATGAGAATGGGGCAACCGTTGATACGCACATCAATGTCGACGTATTGCCAATCAACGATCCACCAGTATCGGGCGATTTGGCTTACACCATCAACGAAGACAGCTCAATTACGCTAAGCCAAGAGCAACTGCTTGCCAAAGCGGGCGATATTGATAGCGAGAACCTTGAAGCCATCAATCTATCGACAGATGACAACGCGACGATTCAATACAACGATGATGGCAGTTACACCATCACACCGGATGAAAACTACAACGGCGACCTAGATCTGACCTTCGATATCATTGATAACGATGGTGGCTCGGTACAAGTTGGTCTGGATATTACAGTTAATCCTGTGAATGACTTGCCACAAGCGCAAGATCAACAGTTCACGGTAGAAGAAGATGGCACCTTGCTGTTCACGGATGCAGACCTATTGGAAGGCGCATCGGATATTGACGGCGATGATCTGTCTATCGAAAACGTACTCTACACAGGTGCGGATGGTGTGCTTACCGACAATGGCGATGGCACTTACAGCTTCGCGCCGAATGAAAACTTCAACGGTGATGTTCAGTTCACATTCGATGTGTCTGACGGCACAGGTTCAACACCAGCATTCATTGATGTCAGCGTGACACCAGTTAACGATCCACCGGTTGCAGGTTCAACGTCGTACACGGTTCAAGAAGACGGTCAAGTCACCATTAGTGACGAGCAGTTGTTAGCCAACTCTTCTGATGTGGAAGGTGACGTAGCCTTGGCGAATGTTAGCTACTCTGGTAACGACGGTAGCTTCGTGGACAATGGCGACGGCACATATACCTTCACGCCAAATGAAAACTTTGACGGTAACATTTCTCTCGACGTTACGGTTATCGACCAAGATGGTGCAACGGATACAACAACCGCAGGCATCGATGTTATCGCGGTGAACGACGCACCAGAAACGTCAGGCATTCAAGCTGAGGTGGATGAAGATAATGCCATCACCATCACACAAGAACAGTTGCTTGCGAATGCGACAGACATTGAAGGTGATGACCTTGTTGCTAGCAATCTACAAACCAATGACCCAGATGCGACGATCGTAGCCAACGACGATGGTTCATTCACCATTACGCATACGGAAAACTTTAACGGTGAGTTGGACTTCACTTATAACATCAGCGATGGCGAAAATGATGTTCTTACCACGCTGGATCTGACCGTTAATCCTGTCAACGATGCGCCAGAAGCGGGCGACGAGATCTTTATTCAAGCAGAAGAAGACCAAACCGTAGGTGTTTCTCTGCGTGAAGAGCCTGCGTTACGTCTCGACCAAGCCCCTGAAAACGGCATCATTGAAGCAAATCTAAATGACGAATGGGTACAGCTAGAAGTCGGGCAGGAGGTTCCTGCAGACACGGAAGTGCGCTTCATTCCAAATGATGATGCATTGGCAAACGGTACGCATACGAGTCAAATTGGTACCTTTGACGACAACGCCAGCCTTGATGATTGGGGTACTGCTGTTGACCCTTACACACGTGAGTTTGTTGATGGTGATTTGAAAGTTACCGTTCAAAGTAATGATGACCCACTCGGTGCGTGGAATGGTAAAACACACATCGGTCACGGTATTGGTGATACTGACCGCCAAGGCTTGAGCGGTGATGAAAAACTGACTGTGACTGTTGAAGGTCAAGACATCAACGAAATCAGCTTCCACCTTGATGGTCTAGGCGGCTGGTTTATGGAAGAGTCTCGCCACTTTACCGAAGTCGAAATTCGCGCCTTCAACTCCGATGGTGACTTGATCGACTCGATGACTTACCACAAAGAAGATCGTGGTAGCTATGAGACGGATTACACCCTAACGGTGAACGAGCCAGTGTCTTACTTTGAGTTAGGTACGATTCAAGGTAACGGTACATACGTGGTTCAAAACATGACGGTTTCGCAAACTTGTCATGATGAAGCGGTGTTCACATCTATTGGCGTGGACGGCACGGAAATCACGGAAACGGTAGAACTGAATATCCGAGAAGGTGACAGTGAAATCGAACTGACGGCTGATCTGCCAAATGTGACCATCGATACCGAAGGTTCTACGCAGTTTGCCTCTGTGGTAATCACAGAAGAGCAGCTTCTCGCACAAGCGAGTGATATCGATAGTGATGTACTTGATATTCAAAGCCTAGAGCTGGTGGGGGATAACGCGGAGCACGCTACGTTAACCGACAACGGCGATGGTACATGGACAGTCACACCAGATGAGAACTTCTACGGTGAGATTGAGCTGGGTTACCAAGTTACGGATGGTGAACTCACTGACGACAACATCATCAACATCAACTTCGAAGCAGTAAACGATGCGCCAATCGTTTCTGGTCCGATTGTGTTATCGACTGATGAGGATGTGGGCATTACGTTTAGCGCGGACGATCTGCTTGCCAATGCAAGTGATGTGGAAGGCGATGCGCTGTCTATCTCTGATATCTCTTACAGCGGTGATAACGGTGAGCTTGTCGATAATGGCGACGGCACTTACACCTTTATGCCGAATGAAAACTTCCATGGTGAAGTCGACATCGATTACAAAGTCTTTGATGGCACCGATGAGGTCGATACCCATCTAGATCTGACCGTTATTCCGGTCAACGATGTGCCAGTTCCTGGTGCGCCGCTGCATACTCAAATGCTAGAAAACGGCACGATCATCATCGAAGCAAAAGACCTGTTATCAGGTGCGACCGATGTTGATGGCGACATTCTGCATATCGAGAATCTGCTGCTTGTTGACCAGTCACAAGGTACGTTGACAGACAACGGCGACAACACCTTTACCTTCGAACCAACTTCGAACTTCTATGGTGAAGTGAACCTGACCTTCGACATCAGCGATGGTCAAGCAAGTGCACCAAGCACTGCGAAGATCGATGTTGAGATCGTCAACGAAGGTCCGGAGGTCAGCGGCCCGGTTGATGCGGTCGTCGATGAAGATGGCTCAATTACCATCACTCAAGAAGACTTGTTAGCGAACGCGACGGACGTGGATGGTGACAACCTTGAAGCGGTGAACCTATCGACCAACGATCCTAATGCAACCATCGTTGAGAACGCTGATGGTAGCTTCACGATTACGCCGAGTGAAAACTTCTTTGGTGAAATCGAGTTTACTTATGACGTAACTGACGCGATTGAAACCGTCGCCGCGGATCTAAACCTCACCGTTAACCCAGTGAACGACCTACCAGATGTGCCTGATTTGTCCTTCACCACAGAAGACGGCGAAGCTATCACGATTACTGAAGCAGAGCTGCTGGCTCAAGCAACGGACATCGAAGGCGATGATTTATCTGTTGTGAACGTGACGAGCTTAAGCGATACGGTTCAAGTAACAGACAATGGCGATGGCACTTACACGTTAACGCCAGAGCAGGGCTTCTTTGGTAATGTTGACCTTACGTTTGATGTGAGCGATGGCACCGATGTGGTGGCGGCAAACATCGACTTGAAAGTTGAGTTCGTCAACGATGCACCAGAAGCAGCACCAATCGTGGCAGGCGTGGACGAGGATGGTTCTATTCTCGTGACACAAGAAATGCTGCTTGAAAATGCCAGCGATCAAGATGGTGATGACCTATACGCAACGGCACTAGAAACCAATGATCCGAATGCCTCTATCGTGGATAACGGCGACGGCACCTTTACCGTTACGCCTTCACAGCACTTCAATGGAGACATCGAGTTTACTTATGAAGTGAGCGACGGTGAATTGAGTGTTGCCAATGAAATGACATTGACGGTGAACCCAGTTAATGACATTCCAATTGTTGCGCCTGGCATGTACCACATTGAAGAGGATGGCAGCATCCTGTTCACGCAAGAAGATCTGCTAAGTGGTGCGATTGATATTGATGGTGATGACCTCACCGTTACCAGCATTAACTACTCGGGTGATGGAGGTACTGTAACGGACAACGGTGACGGTACATTTAGCTTCGTACCAGAAGAGCACTTCAGTGGTGACTTGCAATTCAGCTTTACGGTTTCTGACGGTACGGATGAAGTTGAGCAAGACATTAATGTCCATATCGAAGCCGTGGCAGATGCGCCAGACCTAGTCATCACTGATGGCGACGGTCGAAACGTGGATGATCAAGCAATCTTGGTTGAGCCAGGCGGTGTTGTTGAAGTGAACATCGCCGCAGCATTGGTTGACCAAGACTTGTCAGAAACGCTGACTGTGACCGTTGATGGTGTTCCAGAAGGTTCGGTGATCAGCTACGACAACGAAGGGGTACTTAACGATCAAGACAACGGTATCACCAGTTTCAACGATACTGAAATCACGGTTACGTTTGAAGGTGAAACCGCGGGTTACCAAAACACAGCGGGTTACTACAAAGTCGATGAAGATGGCAACATCACGGGTGTTGAAGTGGTGTACGAAAACGCTTCTCAAGTTGGCGGCGGCGGTGACCTCGTACCGGGACAAGATCAGTTCAGCTTCCAAATCTCGGAAGGGGAAAGCTTCAACCTATTCTTGATTCCTAACGGTCACAACTTCAATGACTTTGCGTCCATGCAAGATGGTCAGTATGAGTTCCGTGCGGCAGATGGCTCTCCTGCGAACATGGATACGGTCGACCCACAACTCGTGTTTGTGGGTGCTGATGGTTCTGAAACCGTGATTCAAAGCCAATTTGGTGATGCAGTCTTCCATGGCGGCACAAGCTCAGAGCTCAACCAAGATGGCATTGAACATACTCGAACTACTGTGAACGAAGACGGTGAACTGGTTTACGGCTTTGAAGATCTCTACGGTGGCGGCGATGCCGATTATAGTGACTTCAACTTCACCATTGATGTAGGTGAAGTGAACAGCCAGATCTACAGCGGTGAAGTAACAGTCGGTCCAGATGGTTCTGTAACGCTTCCAACCACAGCAATTGAACAAGAGCTACAGATTCAATTGCCAGAAGACTTTAACCAACAGCTAGAAATCAATGTAACGGCAACGGCGACAGAGCTATCAAATAATGATTCTGAAACCGTTTCTCAAACCATCTACGTCAATGCAACGGGTGCTCACATTGAACATACGCCTGAAGCATTGCCTGTTTCTGCTGTGGTTGAAGAAGATGGTTCAATCCTAATCACGCAAGAAGATTTGCTCGCTAATGCGCGTGACTTGGATGGAGACCAACTGACAGCACTGAACTTGGCAACGGATGATGAAAACATCACCATCACAGACAATGGTGACGGTACTTACACCTTAACGCCAGATGCGGACTTTAATGGTGACATCACCTTTACGTTCGATGTGTCTGATGGCGATGATGTTGTCTCAACCAACCTTGAGTTATTGGTGTCACCAGTTAACGATGCGCCTGAACCACAAGATCAAGCGTTCACCATTGGTGAAGATGGTGTGCTGACCTTTACTGATGCGGATCTCCTAACAGGCGCTACCGATATTGAAGGGGATGACTTATCTGTTGAGGGCGTCACTTACACAGGCGCGGACGGTGTTCTTACTGACAATGGTGATGGCACATATAGCTTCGCACCAAACGAGAACTTTAATGGCGACGTGAACTTCACTTTCGATGTTTCCGATGGCACGGATACCGTGACGGCGAATATCGACGTAAGCGTGACGCCGGAGAACGATCCACCAGTTGCAGGCAGCACGGCTTACACCGTTCATGAAGACAATTCGATTACCATTAGTAACGAACAGCTGTTGGCTAACTCGTCTGATATAGAAGGCGAAGTGGCGATTGATAGCGTGAGCTACAGCGGTAACGATGGCGTGCTGGAAATCAACGGTGATGGTACGTACACCTTCTCACCAAACGAAAATTTCAGCGGCGAGGTGAGCCTAGATGTTGTCGTTGTCGATGAAGATGGTGCAACGGACTCGACCACTGCAGGCATTACTGTGATTGAGGTAAATGACCCACCAATCGCAGGTCCTACCGCATACACTATCGATGAAGACCAAGTTCTAACCTTCAGTGAATCGCAAGTGCTACTGAATGCTTCGGATGTTGAAGGGGATGTTGAGCTAGTAGGCATCAGCTACGACGGTCCAGATGGCATCTTCTCAGTAAACGGTGATGGTACTTGTAGCTTTGCACCGAATGAAAACTTCAATGGCCAAGTACAGTTGGATGTGACCATTCGCGATGAAGATGGTGCAGAGGTCGATACTTACATCACAGTCGATGTCTTACCAATCAATGATGCACCAGTATCGGGTAACTTGGCGTACAGCGTTGACGAAGACAACTCAATCACACTGAGCCAAGAGCAGCTTCTTGCTCAAGCATCGGATGTAGAAGGTGATGCGCTGACTGCGTCTAACCTAGTGGTTGATGGCGATGCAACGGTTACGGTAAACGACGATGGTAGCTTCACTATCACGCCAGATGCGAACTTTAATGGCGACATTGATATCACGTTCGATATCAACGACGGCAGCGATACTATTGTTGCAACGGCGGACCTAACGGTTAACCCAGTTAATGACTTGCCGCAGCCAGAAGATCAAGCGTTCACCATTGGTGAAGATGGTGTGTTGACCTTCACTGACCAAGATCTGCTTGATGGTGCAACGGACATCGATGGCGATGACCTATCGGTAGAAGGTGTGAGCTACACTGGCGCAGATGGTGTCCT
The DNA here is from genome assembly GCF_015163595.1 of Vibrio sp. OPT41. Taxonomy (NCBI): domain Bacteria; kingdom Pseudomonadati; phylum Pseudomonadota; class Gammaproteobacteria; order Vibrionales; family Vibrionaceae; genus Vibrio; species Vibrio sp. OPT41. The sequence goes on from NZ_JADDYH010000009.1 coordinate 198,448, forward strand.
AACCGACAACGGTGACGGCACATACAGCTTCGCTCCAAACGAAAACTTCAATGGCGACGTGAACTTCACCTTCGATGTTTCCGATGGCACGGACACCGTGACCGCGAATATCGATGTGACAGTCACGCCAGAGAACGATCCACCGGTGGCAGGCAGCACGTCTTACACAGTGCATGAAGACAACTCGATCACCATTAGTGACGAGCAGTTACTGGCGAATTCATCAGACGTCGAAGGAGATGTCGCAGTTGATAGCGTTAGCTACAGCGGCACAGATGGTGTGTTCCAAGACAATGGTGACGGTACGTACACCTTCTCGCCAAACGAGAACTTCAATGGCGAAGTGAGCCTAGACGTTGTCGTGGTCGATGAAGACGGTGCGACGGATTCAACTACCGCGGGTATTACAGTACTTGAGGTGAACGATCCACCAATCGCAGGCGCGACCAGCTACTCAGTGAACGAAGACGAAGTCATCACCATTAGCTCTGAACAGCTGTTGGCGAACGCTTCTGACGTTGAAGGTGAAGTTGCGATTGATAGCGTGAGCTACAGCGGCTCCGACGGTATCTTTACCGATAACGGTGACGGTACATTCAGCTTCGCACCAAACGCCAACTTCGATGGCGATGTGAGCCTAGATGTTGTGGTTGTTGATGAAGACGGTGCAACTGCGGCAACTAACGCAAACATCGATGTCTTGCCAATCAACGATGCGCCAGTATCGGGCAACTTGGCTTACAGTGTCGATGAAGACAATTCAATTACGCTAAGCCAAGAGCAGCTTCTTGCCCAAGCATCGGATGTAGAAGGCGACGCGCTAACCGCATCTAACCTAGTTGTTGACGGTGATGCAACGGTCACGGCAAACGATGATGGCAGCTTCACCATCACGCCTGATGCGAACTTCAATGGTGACATTGATATCACGTTCGATATCAACGACGGCAGCGACACTATTGTTGCAACAGCTGACCTAACGGTTAATCCAGTTAACGACCTACCACAGCCAGAAGATCAAGCGTTCACCATTGGTGAAGATGGCGTCTTGTTGTTCACTGATGAAGATCTGCTTGATGGTGCAACGGATATCGATGGCGATAGTCTTTCGGTAGAAGGTGTGAGCTACACTGGTGCAGATGGTGTCCTAACCGACAACGGTGACGGTACTTACAGCTTCGCGCCAAACGAAAACTTCAATGGCGACGTGAACTTTACCTTCGATGTTTCTGACGGCACGGATACCGTGACCGCAAATATCGACGTAAGTGTGACGCCAGAGAACGATCCACCAGTGGCAGGCAGCACGTCTTACACGGTGCATGAAGATAATTCGATCACCATCAGTAACGAACAACTATTGGCTAACTCATCTGACGTAGAAGGCGAAGTAGCAATCGACAGCGTGAGCTACAGTGGCGCAGATGGCGTGTTCCAAGACAATGGTGATGGTACTTACACCTTCTCGCCAAACGATAACTTCAATGGTGAAGTCAGCCTAGATGTTGTCGTGGTAGATGAAGACGGTGCGACGGATTCAACCACCGCTGGCATTACTGTTCTTGAGGTGAATGATCCGCCAATTGCCGGTGCAACTAGCTACTCAGTCAACGAAGACGAAGTCATCACCATTAGCTCTGAGCAGCTGTTGGCGAATGCTTCTGACGTTGAAGGTGACGTCGCGATTGATAGCGTCAGCTACAGTGGCTCCGACGGTATCTTTACCGATAACGGCGATGGCACATTCAGCTTCGCACCAAACGAAAACTTCAACGGTGATGTCAGCCTAGATGTAGTCGTGACCGATGAAGATGGTGCGACGGTAGCAACCAATGCAAACATCGATGTTCTTCCAGTCAATGATGCTCCGGTATCAGGTGATTTGGCATACAGCGTTGATGAAGATGGTTCTATCACTCTCAGCCAAGAGCAACTTCTTGCTCAAGCCGGCGACGTGGATGGCGATGAACTAACCGCATCCAACCTGACAGTTGATGGCAATGCGACCGTTGTTGCGAACGATGACGGCAGCTTCACAATCACCCCGGATGCAGACTTCAATGGCGACATTGATCTGAGCTTCAACATTACGGACGGCGATGCCACCATTCAAGCCACTGCCGATCTGACTGTGAACCCAGTAAACGACCTACCAACGGTTGGTCAGCCACAGTTCGTCACGCAAGAAGACACCAGCTTCACCTTTACCGAAGAGCAACTGCTGCAAAATGCAGGTGATATCGATGGTGATAACCTAACGGTTGAAAACGTTGCTTCTGACAGCGGTACTTTAGTCGACAACGGTGACGGCACGTACACCTTTGCGCCGAATGAAAACTTCGATGGCAACGTGAACGTGACGTTTGATGTCAACGATGGCACCGCAACCGTGCCAGCAGAAGCGAACATTGATGTTCAATCTGTGGTTGATATGCCAGAGCTTTCGATTGCTTCGGACTTGGTGATTGCTTCGGACAACTTCGAGTCTGGCTCGAACGGTTGGAACGTGAGCACTGAAAGTTCACAAGGCTTCGAAACGGGCGACATGCTGGGTCGTATTGGTGGCACTGGCGGTGATGAAGCGGTCAGCAAAACCTACGATATTCCAAGCGATGTCAACGAAGTTAATATCTCGTTTAGCTTCTACGAAATCGATTCATGGGATGGCGAGTCGTTCCAAATCTTTGTGGGCGGTGAACAGCTAACGACGTTAGAGAACTCAGCGTTCCGTACTCAAGATGGTACGACAACGCTATACGACTCTGACGGTAACGAAGTGGGTGAAGTGATTCATGGAGCCTCTCAACGTGAAGGCTTCAGTGGTTGGAATGACCAAGCACACCAAGTGAACTTAACCGTTCCGGTGGAAGACGGTCAGCTTCAGTTAGGCTTTGGTTCTACGCTAAACCAAAGTATTCCTGACGAGTCATTCGGCATCGACAACATCGAAATCACGGTAGCGGACGCGGATTACCAAATCATTGGTACCGAAGATACACCAGTGCCGCTTGATATTGATGCCGCATTGACCGATACCGATGGTTCAGAAAACCTCGCTATCTTGATTGAAGATGTGCCAGAAGGCAGCGCACTATCAGCAGGTGTTGATAATGGCGACGGCACTTGGTCACTACAACCAGGCGAGCTAGAAGGACTAGAGTTTATCCCTTCTGCGGACTTCAACGGCGATGTGACGCTAACCGTGAATGCAACCTCTACAGATGTTGATACTGGAACCACAGCGACAGCGACGCAAGATGTGACGATTCATATCTCGCCGACCAATGACGCACCAGAAGTGACGGGCGATATCACGGCAGTCACCGCCGAAGACAACAGCATCACGCTGACTCAAGAACAGTTACTGGAGCACGCTGTTGATATCGATGGCGATGACTTAAGTGCAATCAACCTAAGCACCAATGATGAAAATGCGACGGTTGAAATGAACGAGGATGGCAGCTTCACCATTACTCCAAGCGAGAACTTCTACGGTGATATCGAGTTTAGTTACGATGTCACGGATGGTGAAGAAGTGGTTGCGGCTGGTCTCGATCTAACAGTAACACCAGTGAATGACGCACCAGAGCCACAAGATCAAGTGTTCACTGTGGGTGAGGACGGTCTTCTTACCTTCACAGATGCAGACTTGTTAACAGGCGCGACGGATGTAGAAGGTGACAACCTAACAGTTGAAGGCGTGACTTATACAGGCGCGGACGGTGTCCTAACTGACAATGGCGATGGTACGTATAGCTTCGCTCCAAACGAAAACTTCAATGGCGACGTAAACTTTACCTTCGATGTTTCCGATGGCACGGATACAGTGACGGCAAATATCGATGTAACAGTTACGCCAGAGAACGATCCTCCGGTGGCGGGCAGCACGTCTTACACAGTACATGAAGACAACTCGATCACCATCAGTGACGAGCAACTACTGGCTAATTCGTCTGATATCGAGGGTGATGTTGCGATCAGCAGCGTGAGCTATAGCGGTAACGACGGTGTGCTCGAAATTAATGGCGATGGTACTTACACCTTCTCACCAAACGAAAACTTTACAGGCGATGTTAGCCTAGATGTTGTCGTGGTTGACGAGGACGGCGCGGTTGATACAACAACAGCGGGCATTACCGTTCTTGAGGTGAACGATCCACCAATCGCAGGCACAACCAGTTACACCATTGATGAAGATGAAGTCATTACCATCAGTGCAGAACAGTTGTTGGCAAACTCTTCCGATATTGAAGGTGAGGTAGCACTAGATAGCGTGAGCTACAGTGGCAGCGAAGGTATCTTTACCGACAATGGTGATGGTACGTTCAGCTTTGCACCAAACCAAAACTTCAATGGTGAAGTGAACCTTGATGTTGTAGTCGTGGACGAAGATGGTGCGACCGCTTCGACGACGGCAAACATTGATGTTCTGCCAATCAATGATGCCCCAGTATCGGGTGACTTGGCTTACAGTGTCGACGAAGACAACTCAATCACGCTAAGCCAAGAGCAGCTTCTCGCTCAAGCAACGGATGTAGAAGGTGATGCACTAACCGCTTCCAACCTAGTGGTTGACGGTGATGCGACGGTTACGGCTAATGACGATGGTAGCTTTACCATTACGCCCGACGCGAACTTCAATGGCGACATTGATATCACGTTTGATATCAGTGATGGTTCTGACACCTTGGTCGCGACGGCAGATCTAACGGTTAATCCAGTTAACGACCTACCACAGCCAGAAGATCAAGCGTTCACCATTGGTGAAGATGGCGTGTTGACCTTTACTGATCAAGACCTGTTGGATGGTGCAACCGATATCGATGGCGATGACCTATCGGTAGAAGGTGTCACATACACTGGCGCGGACGGTGTTCTTACTGACAATGGCGATGGCACATACAGCTTCGCACCGAACGAAAACTTCAATGGCGACGTAAACTTTACCTTCGATGTTTCCGATGGCACGGACACCGTGACCGCGAATATCGATGTGAGTGTGACGCCAGAGAATGATCCACCAGTGGCAGGCAGCACGTCTTACACGGTGCATGAAGACAATTCGATCACCATCAGTAACGAGCAGTTATTGGCTAACTCATCTGACGTCGAAGGCGAAGTCGCGATTGATAGTGTCAGCTACAGCGGCGCAGATGGCGTGTTCCAAGACAATGGTGATGGTACGTACACCTTCTCTCCAAACGAGAACTTCAATGGCGAGGTCAGCCTAGACGTTGTAGTTGTCGATGAAGAGGGTGCGACAGACTCAACCACTGCGGGTATTACCGTTCTTGAGGTGAACGATCCACCAATCGCAGGTGCGACAAGTTACTCTGTCAATGAAGACGAAGTCATTATCTTCACGGAAGAGCAACTGCTAGCGCAATCAAGCGATGTGGAAGGCGACGTGAGCCTAGAAAGCGTCTCTTACAGTGGTAACGACGGCATTCTAACGGCGAATGACGATGGCACTTACAGCTTCGCACCAAATGAAAACTTCAACGGTGGCGTAAGCCTAGACGTAGTCGTCGCTGATGAAGACGGTGCAACAGCGACAACCAACGCGAACATTGATGTATTGCCAGTCAACGATGCTCCGGTATCTGGCGACTTGGCTTACAGCGTCGATGAAGACGGTTCAATCACATTGAGTCAAGAGCAGTTACTGGCTCAAGCGGGTGACGTAGACAGCGATAATCTAGAAGCAGTGAACTTAACCGCGGTAGCCAATGCAACCGTTGTTGAGAACCAAGATGGTAGCTTTACGATTACGCCTGATGCGAACTTCAATGGCGATATCGACCTAAGCTTCGACTTGATTGATAACGATGGTGCGAGCGTGGAAGTGGGCGTCGACCTAACGGTGAACCCAATTAACGATGCGCCGCAATCAACGCCAGTGAATATTGCTGGCACCGAAGATACCACCATTCTTATCACGCAGGACATGTTGCTTGTTAACGCGACAGACATCGATAACACCTACGACGAACTGTCTGCTGTCGACTTAGTGATTGATGAGCAATACGGTGACTTGCTAGACAACGGTGATGGTACTTGGTCATTCACTCCGGCTGAGAACTTCAATGGTGATGTGCCAATGTCGTTCGGCGTCAGCGATGGTGATTTAGTTACGCCGGTTGAAGGCAATCTAAACGTCGAAGCGGTTAACGATGCACCAGAAGCGCCAACCATCCAGATGCAAGGCGAAGAAGATGTGGTCATGGTGATTGACCCAGCTTACATCGCTGATCAAGTTACGGATCTTGATGGTGACGAAATCAGCGTAGAAAGCATCACGGTTCGTGCTCCTGCAAACGCGACATTAACCCAACAACCAGATGGTATGTACCACTTGGTGACCACTCAAGACTTCAATGGTTTGGTGGAACTGGGCTACACCGCGACGGATGGTGAAGAAGTGGTTGAAGGCTCGTTGAATGTGGATGTCATTCCAGTCAACGATGCTCCATTCAATGTGGGTAATGCCTTTATGGCAACCGACGAGGATGGCGCATTCACCTTCGACGCTGGCGACCTGATGAACTTGTTCGGCGATATCGATACTGAAAACCTAGTCGTATCACGCATTATCACCGCAGAAGGTGAAGATGGTGGTGAGGTAACAGACAACGGTGACGGTACTTGGACATTCACACCGACTGGCGATTTTGCAGGGGTTTCTGACTTGCAAGTTGTGGTAAGTGACGGTGAGTTTGAGACGGTACTTGATGTACCAGTGTTTGTTCGCCCTGTTGCGGATGGCGCAGTCATCACAACCGACCATGATGGTCCGTTAGTGTTCGGTGAGGACGAAACGGGTCACCTAGGCTTGAATGTCGGTCTAATCGACGATTCAGAAACGCTAAGTAACCTAGTGATGACTGGTTTCCCTGTTGGCTTCGAAGTTACGGATGGTGTGAACACCATTACCATTACGGAACCGGGTCAATACATCGACTTGAACGAGTGGGATATCTCAGACCTGCAAATGACGCCTCCGGCTGACTTTAATGGCGAGTTCTTCGTAACCGTGACCGCAACAACGGTGGATTATGGTGACGAGCCAGAAGAGTTCGAAGATGGTATCGATTCAGGTGACTTCGAAACCCTAGCGGGTGAACCCGTTATCCTAACCGCTGATGACCTAATCGGATTGGCAGAAAACGTAGACGCTGACGCGGGTGATGAAGTGAAATTCGTTCACCTAGCTGATCGCAGCCAAGGTGAGATAGTCGATAACGGTGATGGCACATGGACATTCAATCCAGCACCAGGCTTTACTGGTGAAGCGGATATCGCTTACGTGATTGATAAAGACGGTGTGCTTCATGATGAGCAAACAGGCGTGGTCGTGAAAGAAGACGCACCGCAAGAGAATGCTTCTCCAGAAATCGACAGTATTTCTACCACAGAAATGGCAGCGGATGGCACCTTGTCGTTCACCAATGATGACATGCTATCGACCTTGAGCGATGCTGAAGGCGACACCTTGAGCATTGAGTCAGTGAGCCTAATGGAAGGTCAAGGTGTGATAGAGACCGATAACCAAGGTAACTACCAATTCACACCAGCAGAAGGCTACACCGGAGATGTTCAAGTTGGCTTTATTGCAACTGACGGTGAAAACCGCATTGAGAGCTTCTTTAATGTCGACATCCAAGGTGAGGGTGAAACCACAACTAGCGAAGGCTACGCACTGGCTGATGATGGTTCACTAACCCTAACGGAAGCACAGTTGATTGATGAGCTTGGCATTAGCCCTTCAGCAGAAGTGTTGGATGTAGCCGATGCAAACGATGCTGGTTTCTTCGCGAAATCAGGTGATGAAGAGTGGACATACTGGCCGAACGATGACTTCGATGGCAATTTGGCTATGGATGTTCAGGTCAACGACAACGGTGAAGTATCGACTCAGAATCTGAGCATCCAAGTTGCGGACGATTCAGCGCAAAGTGACGAGCCACAAATTCAAACTGCTCAAGCATCATCAGAGCAGCAAGTTGGCGAAGCGCAACAGCCTGAAGAGCAAGCAGCAAACGGTGCAGACAGTGAAGAGGAGAGCGCAGCTGATGTGACTGCAGCACCAGGCGATACCATTTCTATCTCGGTTCCAGATGAGGTCAGTGGTAACGAATCGGTGGATTATGCAGAAATGTCCGGTCTACCTGATGGTGCATCAGTAAGCAACGCACTAGATAATGGCGATGGCAGCTTCACATTAAGTGGCAACCTGAACCAACCAGTATCGGTTGACCTACCAGAAGGTTACGAAGGTACGAGCGAAATCCAATTCCAAGGTTACGACGAATTGGGCAGCGCAGTAGAAGGTGCGAGTGGTACAGTTGAAGTTGAAGTCGATGATCAATACACCATGCAAAGTTCTGCTCAAGATCAGCAACCAGATATGGCGGGTATGGAATCTGGCGGCAGCGACTGGACAAGTGCGGGAGGTCAAGATCAAGGTGTTGACTTCACGGATGACTCTGGCAGCTTCGACTCGGATACTCAAACGGGTACTGACCAAGGCAACGATTTCGATCAAAGCTCAATGTAACCGGTCCTAGACGAGGTCAGTGTCATTGCTGCCCAAACCAAAGCCATGCAGGGCCTACTTTGCATGGCTTTTTTGTTGGGTTTCTTTCTATGAGCTGTAGAAAAAAAACTTGGAAATTGAAAAAAGTATTCTTAGCTAGTTTATACCCAAGTAACCTCGAGATGTTAGGTTCAGCGAGAATGGCTTGGTTTGTAGACGCGGCGGCGATTTAAAGGTCTAGTGGGTCTAAATCAAGAATCGACAACAAAGTATACAAACCAAGACAGCTCGCCCTTCGGGAGCGTGTCATTGACTCGGCTTCTGTATCAAACAACTTGGAAAGAGCTGACTATTACGCTGCGTTGTTTTCCTTGACCCCGAATCAATGACAACGCTCTGAATCCTGCATCTTGAAGTCACTTGGGTATAAGAGTCATTTACAAGGAGGAGCGACATGTACCGTTATGTCAGTTCACCAAAAGCGTCAAAGTACATAGTACCGCCGCCACTGCATCGTGAGTTGTCGTGTATGGATGTGCCGGAGTCAGAACTTGAGATGCGTGAAATTCTGAACAATTGGTTTGCCGATGGATTGGCGCCCATCATTCAGAATGAAGACAATTACATCTCTGCTAATGAGCAACAGCGCTTTGAGCAGCTCAGTCGCACGGTGGGCGTGTTACTGCGTAATAAAGATTACTACTTCGCCACTAAGCGGATTCTTTCGTTGTGGGAGCAAGACTGCTTAGAAACGACTTACGTTAATTATCTGATTTTACGTAGTGAGCGCATACCATACTTCGAATAAGCCCTATTTATAAGCTTAAAATAGTGGTTTACATGGTTTTCTTAGTAACTTTTGACACCTGTATTTAACATTTTTGTAAACATCGTTATATTTAAGGCTCATCGTTGTCAGGAGTTTATGGATGAACCTTACGATATCAGGGAAGTTGCAGCTCAGTTTTGTGCTGCTAGCCGTACTTTTTATGGCATCAGCGGTATTCACGTATCGCAACGTCACTACCGTAGAGCAATACGCCTCTTCGTTACTTAAATCCGATTTACCGACCGTCGACACCAGTCGCGGTATCCAACAGTCCGTTCAAGCGTCGCTGTCCTCGATTCGAGCCTACATGTTGCTAGGTGGCGATGAAGAGGCGAGCGCACGTCTGAGTGAGGACGTGCGTAATATCATGGCATCTACAGACGAGTCGCTTCCAACGTTGCAGGCGTTGATCTCTGAACAGGATTTTCAAGCGATCCAAAGCCAGTGGGACGCGGTAAAAGTTTCTCTAAACAAGCTGATTGAACTTAGCCACAGTGATGAGAACTTACCCGCACACAACCTCTTTATTAACGAAGCGGCACCCATTGCAGAAGTGGCACTTGACCAGCTTCAAAGCTTAATCAACGAAGAGTCAGGAAACCCATTCGGTGGAGACAGAAAACGTCTGTTCAAAGTTTATGCCGACAGCTATACCTCGCTCGCCAATGCACTGTCTGCACTGCGAGATTTCCTGTTATACGGGCAGCAAGATCACCTAGACAAATACCACGACTTGATTAAATACCACAATCAATCTGTGGCGGAAATCGATAGCAAACTCGACAGACTTACTGATAACGACCAATCTTTGTGGTCACTGTTTAAAGAAATGCAGCAACTGTACTTTCCTTTAGCAGAGCAGGTAATTGCATTGCGTCAATCGCCAGAGTGGAACGAATCAAACTTGTTAATGGCGAATGAACTGTTGCCAGCAGCGGATGCACTAGACCAAAGCTTAGAAACGATCGTATTGGCTCAGCAAAGTCGTGCAGATCAAAGTGGACAGGGCATTAATCAGTCGATCAAAAACGTACTCACCACCATGCTGATTGCCGCGGCATTGGTTTTGTTTGCCGCAGTAGCGATTTCAAAATACATGGGCAACACCATTGGTCGCCGAGTGAAAAACTTATCGGAGCGTGCAAAGACGATCGCTTCAGGGGACGTTTCTCAGCCTCCGTTAACTGTTGTTGGGAAAGATGAATTGGCAGACCTTACCGATTCGATTAACCGCATGAACCAATCGTTAGCGAGCATCGTGGCAGGGGTGAGTGAGAAAGCGCACCAAGTGGATACCAGTATGGGGGCTTTGTTGGAATCGGCGCAAGTCACTTCATCGAATGTAGAACAGCAACAGACCAGCATTGTTGAAATGGGAAGCCAATTGGATGAAATCGCTTTAGCCGCGCGTAACACCCTAGATCAAGCCAACCAATCAGTGCAGAAGCTTTCTGATTCAAAAGGCGAGATTGAACAAGGTCGTGATGCTTTAGAGCAAAACAAAGTCACTATGGAAAGTTTGCACGGCAGCATTGAAACCGCGAGTACGCAGGTGACGCAGTTAAGCAAAGAGAGCGAAGCCATTGGCCGAGTTACAGAGGTGATTGAAGGCTTAGCAGAACAAACTAACTTACTGGCATTGAATGCCGCGATAGAAGCAGCGCGTGCGGGTGACCAAGGACGAGGCTTTGCGGTTGTGGCGGATGAAGTACGTATGTTAGCGACTCGCACTACTCAATCGACGACAGAAATCAACGGTATCATCAATGCGATTCAACGCTCGACCAATTCGGTGGTAGAGGAGATTGAACACAGTCAATCACTTGCGGAGCAGGGCGCTGAGCACATTGAAAAAGCGGTAACTCGTTTGCTTGTTACTACTGAGCAAATAGGTTCCTTGAATGAGCAAATGGCAGAACTTGCAGCAGCGGCAGAGCAGCAATCTCATGCGACCAATTCGATCACTGGATTGATGTCCGGTATTACTCAATCAGTGGATGAAGTTTCGAATAACAGCCAACGTGCATCAGAGACATCATTGCAAGTAAAAGAGCAAGTTACTGAGCTGAATCAACAGATGGCAACTTTCAAAACGGCGTAGATAAGGTTTACATCTTTCATCGACTTTTGAACGTTAACCAAATAGTAAAAAAGCCCCAATCCTTTTTACACAAAAAGGGTTGGGGCTTTTTGTTGGATGATACGCCGATATTCGTCTGCTTGCTCATTGGATTTGGCTATTTAAATCATAGCTAAAACCAAATTCTCTTCGCCGAGCCGGAGTCGTAATATGACTCCATCGGCAGCAAATACTGCAAAAGAATTTTTAAACTTTATACCAATCCCGGTAAGAGAATCGTTCGTTACTACGATTGGTATCATCCTTCTAGGAGCAAGATTATGAACAAACAAGTAAGCCTAATTGGTCTAGACAGCGAACAATCAGCACAACTAGCTCAACAGCTAAATCAACTGCTAGCGCATTACCAAGTGTTGTACATGAACTCTCGCGGTTACCACTGGAACATTAAAGGTGCGCAATTCTTCGAACTGCACGTAAAATTTGAAGAGATCTACACTGATCTACAAACAAAAATCGATGAGCTTGCAGAGCGTATTCTAACTTTGGGTCATACGCCAGCGCACGCATTCAGCAACTACTTGGAAGCAAGTGAAATTAAAGAACATCAAAACGCGACTTCTGGTGAGGAGTGTGTACAAGGTCTGGTTCAAGGCTTTAGCGTTCTACTTCTAAAACAGCGTGAGATTCTACAAAACGCGGGTGAAGCAGATGACGAAGGTACAGCGGCATTGATGGGTGACTACATCCGTGAGCAAGAAAAATTAATGTGGATGCTTAACGCTTACCTACAAGGCTAAGCAGCGCATTACCCAAGCAATCCTTGGGAACGCATGAAACAATCGGGAATAAGTCATAAGGGGCACGTTGGTGCCCCTTTTTTTGTTTGCGTATTTTATATGTGTGCTTTATTTGCGTGGTAAGGATTCGAAACGGCTCAATAAATCACTGAGTTCATTAAGCGCCAACGAGGCTGAGTCATTGAAGGTTTCTTGATTACCATGATGCACAAGACAAGACGGCATCTGAGCGTTATACGCTGCCTGTAAGTCGTAAAGGTAATCGCCGACATAAAGCACTTCGTCCGGCATCAAACGCCACTCTTTCGCTAATACCTGCAGAGACAAAGGGTCTGGCTTGGGCGGGAAGCATTCACGAGTGATGACTCGTTCCACTGAGATTTGGTTGTGTTCTAGTTTGCGCTGCGTGGCGATTTGACAGTTGCGCGTCACGATAGCGGTTTTGATTTCATTTTGATGCAAGTGGGCGAGCAATTCATGGCAGCCAATCATTGGAGCAGACTGCTCAGCATCAGAAATCTCGTAATCAAATATCACGTTATGAGCGTGCTCTCGATGATGAGGATGCTCAAGTGCGTCGACAAAATCCAATAGATCTTCACTCTGCGGACAACCTAGCTGTTGTCGCAATTCGCCGAAGTTCATATCAGAACTCACCAAGGTGTTGTCTAAATCAAACACCACGGCTTTAATTTTATCGAGCTGTAAAGGGAATGGAATCATAATGACCTCGTACAACTTAACCGAACTATCGTTTTAAAAAACAAAAGGTTATTGTTAAGTTTAGATTCTTCTGCTTAGATTGTACGAAAATAAATCACTAGTACGTCACAAATTAAATAGTCTTAACGATTTTAGTGTTTGATTACCTTTCCTCAAGACGAAAGATTTTGCCGCTGTCGGTAGAAAAATAGATATAGCCATCGGGGCTGATGGTTATATCTCTTACTCGCTCTCCAAGACTCTCCATCAATCTTTTTGATTCGGTGAGCTTGCCATTATCAATAGAAACCACGTTGATGTGCGCCAGTTTTAATGCACCTGCGAGGATTTTCCCGTCCAATTCTGGGTATTTATCGCCTCGGTACAAAATCATGTTACTGGGTGCGATAGAAGGGATGTATACCAGCTTGGGATCTTCCATTCCCGGTAACGACTTAGCTTCCCCAACGTCCAACGGTCCCCAATATTCTTTACCATGAGAGACTTTAGCCCAACCGTAGTTCGCGCCTTTCTTGATTAGATTAATTTCATCGCCGCCGCGTGGTCCATGCTCAATCGACCACAGCTGTTTTGTTGCTTCGTCGTAAAACATACCTTGTGGGTTGCGGTGCCCGTAACTCCATATCTCAGGACGAGCTTGGGAAGGTTTGAATGGGTTGTCTTGCGGAACCGAACCATCAAGGTTAAGGCGCACAATACTGCCAGCATGGGTTTGACTGTCTTGCCCATTATCACGTTCGCCACGGTCACCGATTGAGAAGTAAACTTTATCGTCTACAAATGAAATTCGACTGCCGTAGTGGCGACCCGTGTCGGTGATGGCATCAGCAACAAAGAGATCGTTCCAACCCACAAGTTGATTGTTTTGCAATTGCGCCGTCGCTAACGCCACCGTATTACCTTTGCTCGTACGCTTGCTGTAGGTAAAGAAGAGTTGCGGGTTTTGCTTATCGGCATTCGGTGCGAGCGCAACATCCAATAAGCCGGCTTGTCCACTGGTGTTCACATCGGGAACGTTAAACAGCTTTTGAGGTTTGCCTTTGGTGATATCCAGCAACGAAACCGTACCGTTCTTTTCATTGACGATAACGCGTTGGTTATCTAAGAACTCGATCCCCCAAGGGATCTGAAATCCATTCGCCACTTCGTTGGCGCGGTATTCGGCAGTGTTGGCAGAAAAGGATAAACAAGCGAGTAGGGTAGCAGCAATCGTTCTCATGGTTCCTTCCAATATGAATCGTATTAATACTTAAAAGCTAACACTAAAAGACTATGTTTGGCAGAGATTCACTTGTATATGAATGTAAAAAATCCCCGATACGAGATCGGGGATTGAATTAAGGCTAGAGAATTGTTTAGTTAGCGAGATTACATCGCTTCTTCGAAGATCTTAGAAATTTCTTCGTGAGTTGCTTGTTTAGGGTTAGTGAAACCACAAGCGTCTTTCAGTGCGTTGTCTGCTAGTGTTGGGATGTCTTCTAGTTTCGCACCAAGCTCTTTGATACCTGCTGGGATACCCACATCTTTCGCTAGAGTAACGATAGCGTCGATTGCTGCCGCTGCACCTGCTTCAGCAGACATGCCTTCTACGTTTACGCCCATTGCTTTTGCTACGTCACGTAGACGCTCAGGACATACTTGCGCGTTGTAACGCTGTACGTGAGGTAGAAGAATCGCGTTACAAACACCGTGTGGAAGGTCATAGAAACCACCTAGCTGGTGTGCCATTGCGTGTACGTAACCTAGAGACGCGTTGTTGAATGCCATACCCGCCATGAACTGCGCGTATGCCATTTGTTCACGAGCTTCTAGATCTTCACCGTTTTTCACTGCTGTGCGTAGATAAGCCTGGATAAGCTCAATCGCTTTAATTGCTACCGCATCAGTGATTGGTGTTGCTGCGATAGATACGTAAGCTTCAATCGCGTGAGTTAGGGCATCCATACCTGTTGCCGCAGTTAGCGAAGCAGGTTTAGCTAGCATTAGCTCTGGATCGTTTACCGAGATAAGCGGTGTTGTGTGCTTATCAACGATAGCCATCTTGATGTGACGCTCTTCGTCAGTGATGATGCAGAAACGCGTCATTTCAGATGCAGTACCTGCCGTCGTGTTGATTGCGATAAGTGGCATCATTGGTTTTGCAGACTGGTCTACGCCTTCGTAATCTGCGATTTTGCCGCCGTTAGAAGCAACAAGCGCGATACCTTTCGCACAGTCGTGTGGTGAACCACCACCTAGAGAGACAACGAAGTCACATTCGTTATCAGTAAGAAGTGCTAAGCCGTCGTTAACGTTGCTGATAGTTGGATTTGGTTGAGTACCATCAAACACAACGGTTGCTACATCGCGCTCAGTGAGAAGGTCTTGAACTTGTTTGACTACACCGATTTGGTTAAGGATCTTATCCGTAACGATCAAACCTTTTTTAAAGCCTTGAGATTGGATGCTGTCTGCTGCGTCTTTCAAACAACCAGCGCCCATTAGGTTTACCGTAGGGATAAAAAATGCACTTGTCATATTGGATAGCTCCGTCGTTATTTTTAATAATCTTTCTTAATTTGCCATTTACTGTCGCACATTCGTTTCCAGATTGAAGTTGATCTGAAGCAAGTTTACCTACTTAGAGGTACTTGCAAGAGAAAAACTGTGACAGTGATCTTGTTGCACTGCGTATAAGTGCAACACTGATATAAAGTAGAACAAATATGAAACTATGGACGCAAACGATTGGCAGAAATTGACTTCTGACGCGGATATATCTCTAAATTCGACTAAAGTATAAAAAATCCCCATTAATAACTTAATTATCAATGGGGATAGAGAAGTGTTTTATAAGATAACTACTAATAATTAAGCTATTTTAATCAGCTTTGATACTAACTTTTCGATACCTGAAGCTGCTTGAGAGATATTCTCTGCCAACATGTAAGCAGGGGTTGAAAGTACGAGGTGTTTTTCATCAAAAACGATGTCTTCGACAGGGCACGTGGTGTGTTCACCGCCCATTTGATTAAATGCTATTGAGACTGCCTCATCGTTGCCTACCGTTCCTTTCACGCCTTGCTCATAAATCATCGGAATAATGACAGGAGAAATACACAGATAGCCAGCTGGTTTTTTCGAATTAGCAAACGCGCGACAAGCTTGAGCTACGTGTGTGTTAATGGAGCACTCTGCACCTGAAACGGCGAAGTCGGTTAAGTTTTTCGCGGCACCAAACCCACCTGGAAGCAGTAGGGCATCGTATTCATCGACGTTAAGTTTGGCGACATCGTCAATATTTCCGCGTGCAATACGAGCTGATTCGATCAATACGTTACGTGTTTCATCCATTTCGTCACCAGTTAGGTGATTGATGACGTGGAGTTGGTCAATGTTAGGTGCAAAGCAGTGCCAAGTTGCACCTGCCTTCTCGATGGCGTAGAGCGCCAACACTGCTTCGTGGATCTCAGAACCGTCGTAAACGCCTGAACCACTTAAAATGACTGCGACTTTTTTCATGTTTGGATTCCTTTACTCTGAACGTTCCTTAGATTGCTCTTCGCTATCTAGACCATGCGTTTCCGAATGTGTTTTAACGTTTTCACTCTCGTTGTCATCTTCATCATAGTAGCGCACAACAAAGGGTGTAAGCATAACACTAGAGGGCAGAAAATGTTTCATATCGACTCCAACGGCTTAATAGAATGATTTTTATACTGATTTTTATAAAACAGTACGTTGAACCTGATCATTTTTGAGTTAAGCTGACGTTTCCTTTGGCATTCGTGAGTGGTAGGTCACATGAAATCAGTGCAATTTCGTTTCACACTTTATGGTTGTATCGCGATTCTCTCTTGGAGTTGTCTGCTTGGCATCGCGAGGTTGGTTACGGAGAGTTTAGGTCCTGTAGGCGGGGCAGCCATGTTGTACTCTCTTAGCTCTGTTTTCCTTCTTATCGTGGTCGGTATTCCAAAGTTGTCTTACTTTTCTCCCAAGTATCTTGCGCTTGGTGGTGCGATGTTCGTCTGTTATGAAATATTTCTCGCTCTATCTTTGGGATATTCCAACTCGCGCGCGCAGGCAATTGAGGTGTCGATTGTCAATTACCTTTGGCCCGCACTGACGGTTTTATTTGCGGTCCTTGGCAGCAATAAAAAAACAAACTGGTTGCTTTATCCCGCAGTTACGCTGGCGTTTGTTGGGGTTGCTTGGACTGTGAGCGGTGAGAATGGCTTATCCATAACTCAGATCATGTCCAATGTTAGTAGTAACCCTCTGGTGTATTTTATGGCTTTCGCTGGCGCGGTTATATGGGCTTTTTATTGCAACTTAACCCAAAGGCAGCAATCTAAACATAATGCGATTACCCTGTTTTTTATTGCAACAGCTGTTTCGCTTTGGGTCAAATACGCGTTTACGGATGAGCCACCAATGACATTCAGTTGGGAAGCGATGGGGTACTTAGTGGCCTCTGCGGCTTTAATGGCTGGTGGTTATGGTTTATGGAATATCGCGATCGTTGGCGGCAATATGGTTTTTCTCGCCACCTTGTCTTACTTCACACCCATTTTTTCCGCTTTATTTTCTTCCATTATTCTTGGCGTAACTCTGAGCCATAGCTTTTGGCAGGGCGTTGTGATGGTAACGGTGGGCTCGCTGATGTGTTGGTTAGTCACCAAAGAGAAGCGCGAAGCGGCTGGGTAAGTTACCAACGAGATCAGAGAATTTAAGTGAGCAACGAACAGATCTCCCTTGCGAGCTGTATTCGAATACGAAGAAACTAAATCGAAAAAATTAAAAAAGCTCCCGAGATTGGGAGCTTTTTATTGAGTTTTAACGGCTCTTTGGTGGCACTCTAATAAGCGACGTTCAAGTGTAGTTGAAGCTTGAATCTGTGCTTCGACAGTCGCTTGATAAGCTGCTTACGAGTGTGCTCTAGTGTATCAAGCTCCAATGTGTCGTCATCAATATGTACGTCCACATTTACTCGTAGCTCTTGGCCCACCTTCGTTACGCCAGCCAGTTTCAATTGATGCTCAGTTACTTTTTCAATCTCAAGAACATCTTTGCCAACGCTCTGACACAGCTCTTTGCTTGGTGCCATCATTAGTAGTTCACGTAAGGCACCTACTAGCATATCGAACGGTACTTTGAGGAAGTAAAAGCCCATTAAAACCATCATCATGGGGTCGGCATATACCGCATACTCAGAGAATGGCGTTAGTGAAACAGCCCAAGCCGAGATAAATCCTACGGTCACCGCCACACTCAACAAAGTATCCATTTGCCACTGTTTTTTCTCCGCTTCAATCAAGCCTGATGAGAAGCGGCGGCTGCGTTTCGCCATAAACCACCAAGCGTAACCACAACCGATAACATTCACGATGCCGAATAAGGTCGCAATAGAAGCATCGACCTCGCGACCTCCAGACATCAATGCTGATATCGCAGAGTAGAGAGAGAAGCTTACAACCACTAAAATGACGGCTGCTTTTATCGCAATAACGATTGGTTCTAAGACCGCTTTTCCAAATGGGAATACAGATTTTGAAGGCTTGTTAATATAGTAAGAAGCGGCCAGTGACAATAAAGTTAACAGTAAGCTGACCAAAGAGTAAACACCGTCAAACACGATGACAATTGATCCTACAAGCAAGCCAAGTACCATACCACCAGCAGCGAACCCAGATGCCAAAAGGGCTGAAATGGTTAGAATACGGTTTTCGTTTTTGCTTGTCCTGTCACACATAAAAGATGCCTTTGAATTTTAATACCTTACTATTCTTCGCTCATAAGGTAATTTAGGCAACCACAAAGTGACCAGTAACTAATCTAAAAAATTGCGTTTTTATTTATATTCCTATAAAACAATGGTTTACTGTGATTTTTTGGTGTCAGTAAAATTGACGCTCACTGATAAAATGTTTAGAAGTCAAATAAATACTCGCTCAATTTATCTGCTAACCACGTCATTGCTGGATGCTCAGTATGGCCGTTAGGTGAAAACATACAGTAGTCTTCTTGCGTCAATCCGTATGTGTGTTTGATAACGGCGAGCTTCTGCTGACGAAGGTAATGGCGGATTAATGGTTCTGGAAGCACGCCCCAAGCGTCTTCTTCTAAGATGGTGTTCAGCATGTAGTCAAAACTCGAAAAACCAATATATCGAGTCGAGAAAGGTTGCAGTTCAGGGTTGTCTTTCTCATTTAGGTACACCATTAGTGCTTGCATCTGACTACGTAGATCTTCGTCTGAGACACGGCGCATCTTACTTAGGCGGTGTTCTACACTGCATACTGACATCATACGTATCTTGCCTAATGGGTTATATACGATACGAGGATCGTCTACTCGCTCATAATCAACGCCGAAAGCAAAATCTACTTGGTGGGTACTGACCAAGTTGGCTAAGTCGCCACTGGATGCCAAGATTAAGTTGAAGGTTGTTGAAGGAAAGCGGTTATTCAATGTATGAGATAATTCTTGCCAGAGATCATCAGGTAAGGAGTCGTCACGTGCTACCCAAACTTCCGCGTTAAACCCTTCCGAGATTTGAGCGCAGGTCTTTCTGACCCGTTGTGCGATGATAAGTAGGTGTTCGCAATCTTTGTAAATGGCTTTCCCAGCTTCAGAGAGGGTGAGCTGGTTGCCAGTTCGGTTAAACAATTCAACGTCGAGATCTTTCTCTAATGCCTTAATCGACATACTGAGTTTGGTACGATTGCAGTCGAGTTGCCTTGCCGCTTCAGAAACAGAACCACACTCAGCGATGGTGCAGAAGGCTTCTACTTGAGTTAAGTTCATGATTTGACACAACCAATAAATGAATTCAAATAATTTGGGTATTATGCAGATGCGCTCCCAAAGCCATGAAAGATTATCGAAAAAAACGCGAATCCGCCAGATAAGTCTATGGTCTTTTAACGGTTTTGCGGTAATCTATGTGGGTTACAAAAAGTGAACATGGAGGCCACGATGGCACAAGATTGGGACGGCTTAGCAAAAAACTGGGAATCAAATCCAGCAACAGAGCAATTTGCGCAGTCGGTGTTTGAGCAGTTACAACAGCTAACTCAGCTTGATGGCATTAAAGTACTAGATTTTGGATGCGGAACAGGGCAGTTAAGTCAACGATTGTCACCGATGGTTAAAGACATCGTAGCATTAGACGCATCGGAAGCCATGATTGAGGAACTCGATAAAAAAGAGCTCGTCAACGTAGAACCTGTGGTAGATGCATTATCTCGCGGCTTGGTCGCTCAGCATCCGGCCTTTCGTGGACAGTTCGACTTGGTGGTTGCATCATCAGTTTTAGCGTTTGTGGAAGACTTAGACGCGTCATTAACGATCTCGCATTCTCTACTTAACCACGGCGGCTATTTTGTTCATTTTGATTGGATTGCAGAATGTGAACAAGACGGTTTTACCCTTGCGAAGTCTGAGCGTGCACTGAAAGAAGCGGGTTTTACTGAAGTTGAATCGCGACACGTTTTTGACATTACATCTGATGGTAAAACAATGTCGGTATTAATGGGGCTTGGTCGTCGCTAATACCGCTGAATAAAGAACAAAAATTGACAAAAGCGAGCTAACAAGCTCGCTTTTTTCTTATCTGCTGAGGGTATGTGTAACTTTACTTGCTCTAAACAAGTCGTCGTGGTGCATGCAAGGACATACTCGAACAACTAAGTCTTCGGAGGTTATTTTTAGACGATTATCCTGCGTATCTCCTCCAGCACTTCAGGGTTGGCTATTGCGCCTAAATTTTCGACGTTTCGGTTGTTAACGACTTGCTTAACGGCTAACTCGACCAGCTTTCCTGAGCGTGTCTTAGGTATATCGCTTATTGCGTAAATCGCACTAGGTACATGCCTTGGAGAACATGCAGACTTTAGCTGTGCTTTGATGGAAGCGATCATCTCGTCATTGAGCTCTACCCCTTTGACTAATTGGACAAACAGCCATATTTGTTCGTTGCGATCGACTTCTTTTCCTACTGCGATCGAATCTAGAATACCGTCTATACAGTTCACTTGCTGATAGATTTCGGCCGTGCCGATTCTTACGCCACCAGGATTCAACGTGGTATCACTTCGACCATAAAATACGTATCCCCCAACGCGGGTCTGTTCAACATCATCGCCGTGGTGCCAAATATTGTCGAATTTATCCCAATAAGCACGATGATATCTCTCACCGGTGTCGTTCCAAAAGCCAGCAGGGAAGTTGGGTAATGAATTGGCACAAACCAACTCACCGCGCGCTCCCATTACGCTATTACCTTGTGGGTTAAAGACTCGGACATCGACCCCTAACCCTGCTGATTGGCACTCTCCCCGATAAACGGGAGAAATAGGGTTGCCCAATACAAAGCAGCCACAAATGTCTGTTCCGCCAGAAATCGAGGCGAGGTGTACATCTTCTTTAATGCGCTGATAGACATAATCAAACTGTTCTGGATACAGAACAGAGCCCGTTGAGCAAATGGTTTTCAGACTTGGAAATGCATCACTTTTCTGCGGAGAAAAAGATGCTTTTTCCAGCGCCTCTAGGTATTTTGCTGAGGTTCCAAACAGCGTCACTTCGGCTCGTTCTGCGAGGTCCCAGAGCACATTATGAGTGGGGTAAACAGGGCTACCATCAAAAATCACCAAACATGCACCGCTCGCGAGTGAAGAAACGTGCCAGTTCCACATCATCCAACCGCAGGTCGTGTAATAAAACACTCGGTCGTTCGGTTGGATATCGCAATGCAGTTGATGCTCTTTCAAGTGATTAAGCACCGTTCCGCCGACGGAATGAACGATGCATTTCGGTTTGCCTGTTGTGCCTGAAGAATAGAGCACAAATAGCGGATCGTTAAAATTCACACGAGTAAAAGTCAGCGCTTCGGGGGTGTATTGATTCAGGACATTTTGCCAATCTTGGGTGCAGACATCGCATTCAAAAATGTGTGGTTTAAGGTAGCTAATTTGGCAAACTTGTTTAAGACCATCAAGATGATCCGCAATATGCTGGTTTTTCTTAGACATATCGAAAGTTTTGCCATTGAATGTATAGCCATCACAAGTAAACAGGATTTTGGGTTTCACTTGACCAAAGCGCTCCAAAACGCTTTCGACGCCAAAATCAGGTGAGGTGGAAGTCCAGGTCGCCCCTAAACTGGTGGTTGCTAGCATAGCTATTACCGTTTGAGGTAGGTGAGGTAAATAACCAGCGACGACATCACCTTGCTTAATTCCACATTCTTTCAACCATTGCTGCACACTCGAAACTTCTTCGCACAATTGTTTCCAGGTGTAGGTCTGTTTTTCTTCACGTTCATTTTCAAACCAAATCGCGAGATCATCGGGTTGGTGACACGCGTAGGTTAGCAAATTTTCGGCGTAGTTAATTTGCGCGTTTGGGAACCATTTTATATCCCTATTTTCAACAGGTTGCTGCCAGCGACTTTCTGCTCGCTCTTTTATGGTCTCTCCCTGAGTGCCAATGACGTCGCAGAATAGCCAAACTTCCTGCCAAAATTTTTCTACATGATCGAGTGACCATTGATGCAGATCAGCGAAGCTTTCAAGGGTATTTCCTTGTCGATTAATGTGTTCAATAAACTGTGTAATGTTGGCTTCTTCGATACGACTTTCGCTCGGTTGCCATACTTTGCTGCTCTCGCGCATAGGTCCCTCTATAACAAAGTGATAACAGGTTTTAGTTTGAGAGGAATACACGATAAAGTCAAACAAGCCAGATATTATATCGTGTCATAAAAATCATGCAGTTACGATGAGTTGTAAACAATATGTTACATCGGGATGATGCTGAGAAAATCGCGCAGGGATTGGAAGCTCTTAAGACTACAGATAGGCTTAATGTAAAGGATTTGTTAATGGAGATGAGCCATGACCCAGTATCGTTCTAAACCCGTAAACCAGGAAGGCAGGGTTGAATGGAGCCGTGAAGAAGACGCCATTTGGCGAGATTTGGTAACACGACAAATGGGTGTGATCCAAAACAGAGCTTGTGAGGCTTATTTACACGGTTTGACGCTGCTTGATTTACCTCAAGACCGCGTTCCTCAGTTACCAGAAATTAATCGTGTCTTGATGGAGACAACAGGTTGGCAAGTGGAGCCCGTTCCCGCGCTTATTGATTTCGACCGATTTTTTAATCTACTCGGTAATAAGCGCTTTCCAGTCGCCACATTCTTGCGTACAAGAGATGAGTTCGATTACTTACAGGAGCCAGATTTCTTCCACGAAATATTTGGTCATTGCGCGATGTTAACCAACCCAGACTTTGCTGCATTTACCGAGCATTATGGTCAACTAGGGCAAGCCGCTACCCCAAAACAAAGAGCCTATCTCGCTCGCCTCTACTGGTTTACCGTAGAGTTTGGCTTGGTGAAAGAAGGGGACAAAACCAAAATTTACGGTGGTGGTATTCTTTCATCTCCTGGCGAAACCCTCTACGCATTAGAGAGTGATGTAGCAATTCGCGACCCATTTGAATTACAAACAGTGCTGAGAACGCCTTATCGTATCGACATCATGCAACCGAAGTACTACGTGATTGATGACTTTTCTCAGCTCTTTAAAATTAGTCAGTTAAATTTATTGAAACAAGCCGATCTAGCGATTGAAGCTGGACTGCTTCCTCCACTTTTTGAACCAAAGGAACCTGCTCATGTTGAATGAACAAAAATGCGAAGCTTGTAGTATCGATGCCATTGCACTAAGCAAAGAAGAACAACAATCTCTGCTGCTGCAATTGTCTGATTGGCAGATCATTGAAAGAGAAGACATACCTCAACTAGAAAAGGTGTATAAATTTAAGAACTTCAAACAAGCATGGGCTTTCAGTAACAAAATCGCGGAACTGGCAGAAGATGAGTTCCACCATCCCTCTATTTTGTTGGAATGGGGTAAGGTTACCGTAACGTGGTGGAGTCACTCTATCAAAGGTCTGCATAAAAACGATTTTATCTGCGCATCAAAGTGTGACTCGCTAGCATCGGCAGAGTAGGACATTACCTCATACAAAAAACGCCCGGCTTATGTCGGGCGTTTTGGTTCTAAATGACTTTTACATTACTTTATAGATTGATTCGGAAGACGGATGTCGTGCCCGATACCTCATTGCCAACGACGATAAAATGACCACCGTTACGGGTAAAGTAATTAATGGACTCTGGACCTAAATCGCCTGCTTTTGGATTGTATGTGTCATTCATGCATTCGCCATCTTCGACTTCTGTACATACTGGCTGATTGTAATCACGGCGGCTTACGTAATGCATAAACTGCGCTTGTTTCGGGTCTGTGATGTCATAAATCATGATACCGCCTTGACGCTCCAAGCCGATAAACGCGTAATGACGACCGTTAATTTGTGCTACTTCAATCGCCTCTGGCTCAATACCTTTATCATCACTTCGGTCATCGCCACTATTATTGTTATCGTTGGTGCTGTTGAAGTTCTTGCCTTCATTCAGCAGCGCGATAGTCGCGAAATCGTCACCACTATCGAAGACCAACTTGCCGTTTTCATCCCAAATCGAAAATGAACGCGCGCCAAATGATTGAACATTCTCTTGTGCAGAAAGCGTTTGTTCCGGCTTAATCACTTTTAAACGCGCGAGTTGTTTGTTGTCTTTTAGTGCCTCTGCCAATGGGTGTTCTGCTGCCACTTTCAGCTTCTTACCGCGCACTTCATCAATATGGCTTAAACAGGTTCCTTGCTCAGATGTATATTCATCTGTACCGAGGTAATCGTCTTCATCCCACATAAAGCCAGCTTTGTCGCACAGTTCTTGAGTGGTTTTGAATCCGTACTCACGCCCGTCGCCTTCATTTGCCGATACGATGTAAGTACTCCCATTCACTGAGTAGCTGTCGATAGTGTCAGGCATAAATAAGCCAACCAGTTGTGGGTAGCTTTTCAAGTTCCCAAGGATTTTGTCTTTGTTGGATGCATCGAGTTTAGCGCCCGACCAAGACTTCTCACCCAAGCCAACAATTCGCTCTACTGATTTGCTCTCTGGATTGACGATTGCCATGGCGTTATTTTCTTGTAGCGCGACATAGATTTTGCCGTTATCTGCAAAAGTGAGGTATTCCGGCTCTAGATCTTGTGCGATGGTGGCGTTTGCCCCCGAAATACGCACATTCTTTGGAAGCTCTGCTTTTCGTGAATCATCAAATTCGTTAAAGCCAATTTGTGACACTTCTGCTTGAGTAACACCAAGGCTCAGATCGATCAAAGTGATACTACCTTCAGGGTCAATGCTGTAATCGCTGTTTGGTTCTCCTTCATTAGCGGTTGCGATGTATCGGCCATCTTTCGAGAAGTCAACCATGTCTGGCAATGCGCCTGTTGGAAACGTCATGACTAATGACAAATCGTCGGAGCGGTACAAGCCAACAATACCATTCGCTTGTTTATTACTGTTTTCAATCGCAACAGCTACCAAACCATTGAATACAGCGACACTGTTTGCTGCGCCAATTTCAATGCCCGCTGCTTCGCCAGCGCTGTTGAGATCAATGAATGCGCTTTGCGTTGGTACGCCGTTGTCATCCATAGAAAGTACATCGATACGTTTTGCTTGAGCATTCACCACATAGAGCTTATCTGTACAGGCGTCATAACTCACGATTTCAGCTGCCGATGTATCGAATGGAGCATCAGCAACGGATGTCCCGATAAACGTTAACCCTTGAATTGAAGTTTCCCCAGTAACGGGCGCAGTGGTAGGTTTGCATTGTGTAGCGAATGAAGCCACGGTATCTTCGGGTTGTGATGAACACGCGATGGCAAGTGATGACAATGCGAGTGCACCGATTGCCTTTAAAGGGGTGATCATGATATCTCCTTATCAATCCGATAGGTTGTCAATCAGCATGGGTTTTATGCTGCTGTCCATTTCCGCAACTGGAATGATAGAGCGCTGAATGACGTGTGATTTGGTAAGGCTCTGAATATATGTATGATTGATGACTCTTATATTGGCTTTTTATGAAACTAATGTGTCATCAATATGATGAAGTAGGGATAGAGGAATAATGGAATTAAAATCGTTTTTAGATTTATTGGCAGCGTCACCAGAGCAGGTCGAATTTGAAGCAACGATGGCGGTGATCGAAGATAACTATACGTTTGAGCCAACCGCTTTTGTAAATGGTGAGACACAAAACAATGCAGGCGAGAACAACGGTTCGTGTAAGATCTTCGCTTTCGGTTTGCTAAACAACCTAGACAAAGAAGCGACGCTAGCCTGCTTTGGCCGTTTTTATCGTGAAGATGTATTGCAGTATCCAGAGAACAGCGATCACCAGAATATTCGTAATTTTATGGTGACAGGGTGGGAAGGCATTAAGTTTGAAGCGTCCGCTTTAACCGCTAAATAAACACCAGTCAGAAAACGATGATCAGTAAGCCAGTCGTATTACGCGACTGGCTTTTTTTCTAGACATTTTCGGCACAAACACAGCTGGTTGGCGCTTGGCTTGGGTAAATCACGGGTTTCTATAGTAAAGCACCAGCATGTCTCTTTGCCTGCGGCGATATCACAATGGGCTTGAGTCCCGCACTCAGGACAACTGTGCGTTGAATCTTCTCCTGCGATTTGTTCGATAATCGCATCTCGTTGGAGATCGGTTTTGTCTTTCCATTGGATGATTTCATCCATCGTTCGGTGACAACCAGAGCATATTCCGGCGTTATTTTTACATGCAGCTCGACAAGGTGACTTCATTGCTTTCTCGTTCTCATTTTTTATGCCGCGTACTCTAGCATAAAGCGAGTCAAGGCCGCCAAAAATAAACGTGACTGCGATTTGCTGGTGAGGAGGGAGAACCAGTGTTACCCTTGGACGAGTTACCTTAACTCTCTGTCACTTATGTTAGAAAAAGAAAACCTCATTAAACTCGCTAGAATGCAAATGCCATTTGGGAAATATGCAGGGCGAGTGTTAATCGACCTGCCTGAAGAATACTTACTGTGGTTTGATAAAAAGGGCTGGCCAAGCGGCGAGCTAGGGGATTTGCTCAAGCTATGTTTAGCGCTCAAAATTGAAGGCTTAGATAGTGTCGTGAAGCCTTTGAAGCGTATGTAACTAGCCACAGAAACTCCCACTCTTAATGAAAAGACTTATTATGAATTTTGATATCGATGCACTGAAACATCACCAATTGGTCGAAGATGGTAAACTAGAGGGATGTTACATTCATCAGCCAGCTCAAGGTAGCCAACACAATGACAAAGCTGTTTTGGCAGAGCGCCAAGCGTTGGAAAAGTTGGGATATAAGGTAATACAGGTTAAAGCTAAAGGCGGGACAACAACGTTTGCTGAGGCGATGCAAAAGCTTGCGAAGGAAACTGGTCACCTGCCTAAGGAGTAAGTGAGTGTAACCTGCCACAGCCTTACAAGTTCTCCCACCAGACTATTTTTTCATTCAAAAGAGCCAGACCGTTAGGCTGACTCTTTTTGGGCCATTCAGTCCTAGCACTGTATCCTTTTGGTGTGTGTACCAATTAGATTATACCGTTTACAATTGAGAACGCTTATTTAGAGAAATAAGTATCCACGCAAATGTACATGCTTTATCAGTGATTTAACTATAGGAAATCTAGAGAAAGGATTAAAGAGTAGATTCTTCAGGATCTGCGTATAAAATAGAATCAAGAGCCCAATCGGATAAATCATAAGAGAAGGACTCTGTACCATGAAGCATTCCCCACATTGAGTTAATATTTCTTATATCCCAATTGCTTATGTCCTGATTAAAAGATTTGGCTCCGTAGAACATAATATAAGTACTATTCACTCCAGTAACATCCCAGTTGGAGATGTCTTGATTAAAATTCTCTGCTTGATAAAACATACCTTTCATGTAGTGCACAGAACCCGTGTTCCAAGATGAGATATCTCCATTAAATTTACTCGCTCCATGAAACATATACGACATATATCGTACACTAGTTGTATCCCATTCTGATAAGTCTTGGTTGAATTTTCTCGCCAGATAAAACATGTAGGACATATTTTCAACATTACTTACATCCCAGAGATTTATGCTATGATCGAATGATACAGCATTAGCAAACATACCTTCCATAGTCTTGACTTTGCTTACATTCCAGCTTGAGATATCCTGATCGAAAGACTTTGCCTTAGCAAACATTCCATTCATATCCTCAACCTTGCCAACGTTCCAGTTTGAAATATCTTGGTTAAAAGAGCTAGCACCACCGAACATAGTTCTCATATTGGTCACATTGGAGACATTCCATTTTGATAGGTCTTGATTAAAAGAGTCTGCTTTCCAAAACATTCCCGCCATGTTGGTTACATTACTAACATCCCAATTAGAAATATCCTGGTTAAAGGAATGCATTTCATAAAAAAGCTTACTCATATCTGTTATTTCAGAAGTATCAACGTTTGATATATCCTCCTTGAAGTAGAGCATCGCCTTAATATCATCGACAGTAACCTTCATTGGAAGAAATTTGGGTCTATGCTCATCCGTCAGCGCTGAAGTCATTTCATCATCATCGTAATTGAAAGTCATATAGTTGGCCACATTCAAGACATTCCAAGCACTCAAGTCCTGATTAAAGGTCCTAGCCGCAAAGAACATGGCTGTCATATCCGTCACATTACTAACATTCCACCCCGATATGTTCTGGTTGAAAGAATGAGTATGGCTAAACATATTGGTCATATTGGTAACGTTACTAACATCCCATCCAGAGATATCCTGATTAAACGCTTTAGCATCATGAAACATATAGGACATGTTAGTAACGTTACTAACATCCCATCTAGAGATATCTTGGTTAAATGTATGCCTATGAGCAAAAAGTCTACTCATATCTTTAATTTTAGAAACATCTACCTGAGTTACATCTCTACCTGCTTTGATCATTTCAACCAATTCTTGCCGCATAAGCGGATGTGTTGGGGTAGCTTCTTTTTCGCAGCCTGCCAGTAAAAATAATCCTATCAAAAGAATTGGCTGTAACTTCTGCATTATCTTCCCTTATTCAATAAAACTTAACCTGTTGTATATTATGTCTATTCTACTATAAAAAACAGACGAAGCTTTCCATATACAAGGTGCCCCTCTAAATTTTAGTTGACCACTACAACACAACTGTTCAGCATATGTTTTATTTTTAAACTCCATATCAGCAATGGCTAACATACTTACAGTATCTGTTTATATTAGCCTCAATGTTGTTTCTAATGACTTATCCCCAATCATCAAATGAATGATTGGTACGTTCACGTCATTATGTTCCAGTCATACTGCAAAAGTGCTTCTACCGATTAGTATGCTAGGATGCTCACCATCTTTTAACCGCAAAGAATTTTGTTAACTGTCCATTCTTCTTCACAATATCACGAACTTGGATGCGGTATATCTCTAGTGTTGTCATTCCACTATCCAAGAATAACCTCATTAGACAAGCATTTAGCTCTGGTATTTAGGTAATGACCTTGAAGAGTCAAGCTTTGCCTTTATCCTCGGTGAGCGTGGGTAGTGCCATGTGTGTTATTTCCTGTTTTACATCAAGAAACACACACGCTAGCAGTGGCAAGCTAAGAAATCAGTGATCTAGATATTGGTGTGATTGGCTTTAAGGGAAAACTGAATGATTGTCATTGCTCATTCATTTGCAATGAATAAAAATTTTTTATAGGCCAAAATTAAGTAACGTCAGGCGGAGCATGTGAACTAAAACGCTAATAAGATGGTACGCCCCACACCTGCACTACACTCAGCTATGTCGCTGAATATTGGGAGGTGCCATCATGTCGGCAATCAAAGTTATTGGAATCGAT
>NZ_JADDYH010000084.1:0-268 GCF_015163595.1 Vibrio sp. OPT41
CAGTCGTTCGGTGATAGGCTCGTCTTGCTCTCACTAACAGCCGATGCTTTCTGAGAAGTTCAAAGAGCTTATCGCGACCTATTTGAATGCCCTTTGTTACTGCTAAGAACTTCAGTTTACGCGTGCCAATGCGTGGCTGCTTCAGCCTGACTTCATGGACAAAGCCAATGACAGCATGCTCATGATGTTCACAACGAGATTGAGTTTGGCATTGCTTATAATAAGCTTGGCGAGAGATTTGTACTAACTGACAAAACTTCGTAACGCT
>NZ_JADDYH010000085.1:0-247 GCF_015163595.1 Vibrio sp. OPT41
TCCAAGGTTGCTCTACGGTTTTGGTTTGGCTTCGTAAGCATGGTCGACTAGATTGGTCTAAAGGGACACCTAACTTTATGTCCAAAGGAGACTCTATGGCCGAGTTCAATTTACCTCCTACACCAGAGCAACGTATTAAAGAGCTTGAGAAGCAGCTCGAAGATGCTCAACTCAAAGCCGACTTCTTTGAAGCTGTCGTGAACGTTATGGAACGTGACTATGGTGTTAGAGTGACAAAAAAGCACAA
>NZ_JADDYH010000086.1:0-251 GCF_015163595.1 Vibrio sp. OPT41
CATAGAGTCTCCTTTGGACATAAAGTTAGGTGTCCCTTTAGACCAATCTAGTCGACCATGCTTACGAAGCCAAACCAAAACCGTAGAGCAACCTTGGATGCCATACTTCTCTTGGGCTTGTTTGTAAGTGAGGCTTCCTTTTTCAACCTCATCAACTACAGTGAGTTTAAAAGCGAGGGAGTAATCGCGCTGAGTTCTTTTAGTTGTTGATTTCATAACACTCTCCAATTTTGGGGGTGGAAAGTGTCAAC
>NZ_JADDYH010000087.1:0-532 GCF_015163595.1 Vibrio sp. OPT41
CTTTTTAGTTTGGTCAGTTCTGGCTGAACACGTTCGGCATAATGTGCGATGAGAGCGGCATCTAAACGGTCGTTCTTAGCTCGTTGACCAATGGCACCAGCAAACCTTTTAATACGTAGTGGGTTGGCAATAACATAAGGTAATTTGGCTTTGTCACAGGCGAGTATAAAAGGCATTTCTAATCGACCTGTAGCTTCGATGACGACACGTTGAGGTTTGTGTTTCTTAATGGTTTTTATGGCATCGCTGATGCCTTTTTCGGTGTTCGGGACAGTGAAGTAAATATCGAGTGGGCGGATGTAGATGTCTAATTGTGACTTACCAGTATCAACGCCGACATTAATGTTTTGAAGTGTGTTTGTATTCATAATAAGCTAACTCTTGCTTGCAAATGCGGGCTCGAGACCCAGAAGACTATTCGAGTGTGGTGCTTGGAGTTCTATCTGGCGTTCGTACTTGTTACCGGTCTCTCAATTGAGGAGCCATCGTTCAATCGAACTACCAGATAGAAGAACTTTAGTTGCAGCTAAAG
>NZ_JADDYH010000088.1:0-1091 GCF_015163595.1 Vibrio sp. OPT41
GTACACAATTATGATGAATCATTTGAGAACGATGCGTACATAGCAATCGTGTTCATGGATGCGCCTATCCTCAAAAAAGTGTGGTTGATGGATACTCCAGGGGATCTAAACAGTGAAGACGACAGCGACACGGAAAAAGCGCTTGGTGGTGTAGAGCTAGCTGATGGTGTTGTATTCTTGTCTATGCACGCTGGTTTCTTTAAGGAAAGTGATTTGGGCTTTGCAGCAAATATCATCCGTCAGCGCCCACCAGTCGATAAAAATAATCCCCTGAAGCATCTATTATTCGTCCAGTCGCACTGTCATAGCGATCTAAATGCTGATGATGTTTCTATGGTTGGTAAAGTGACGTTTAAACGCGTGAAGAAGCAGCTAGATAAGCTAATTTTCAATCATTGGATAGAAGATGGTTATATCGATGAAGCACCAGAACCTCAGGAACTGACTGCTCGTACACAACCATTCTGGCGAGAGAATGAGCTATATCGTACATCGCTTATCCGTCAAGTCGATGAAATGGCAGATTACCTGAATGAGAATCATGCTGCTATCGTAGGGCAAAATATCAAGAATATTTACTCTCAAGCAGATAAGGTTCTAGCGGTTGCTATTGAATCATTGAAAGACAAAGAGCAATCAAGTGTTGACCGTGTAAATGAGGTCAATGAACAGGATGCGCGATTTCGTAAGCAGGCTTCTAAAATAAAGGCCGATTTCGAGGAACTTATTGCATCTTGTGCTGACCGTAAGAAAAAAGATCTTTCTGATATGAAGACCTTCTATCAGTACAATTCATCTGCGGAAGGTTTGGAAACGCTTATTACCGAAACTTATGATGACAAGAAAGAAGCTCAAACAGAAATTGGCAATTATTTCAGCCAACTGATCACCTCTAAACTTGAGAGTAACCTAAAATCTAGCGGTAAAGTTGTCTCAAATGAGGTGGACGCCCTTCTGGTGCGATGGCAAGAAGCAGCTCCTAAAATGACAAAGGCTTCTATTGACTCAGAAATTGGGGGGCTTGATATCGATGTTTCTGAATTTAACTCCCGCGCAGCATTTGTTGGTGGTATGGCCGGACTAGGAAGTCT
>NZ_JADDYH010000089.1:0-458 GCF_015163595.1 Vibrio sp. OPT41
GTAACAAGGTAGCGCTAGGGGAACCTGGCGCTGGATCACCTCCTTAAACGATGATTATTGCGATGAGTGTTCACACAGATTGATACGGTTTATGAAGTAAAGAGACGATACTGGGTCTGTAGCTCAGGTGGTTAGAGCGTTCGCCTGATAAGCGAGAGGTCGGTGGTTCGAGTCCACTCAGACCCACCAATTTCTTTCCCAAGGAATTGGCGACAGTATCGACACCTTGATGGGGCTATAGCTCAGCTGGGAGAGCGCCTGCCTTGCACGCAGGAGGTCTGCGGTTCGATCCCGCATAGCTCCACCATCTTTAAGTGTTCTTGAAAAAGAATCTTTAAAAATGGTTTTCATCAGAAAATCTAGCTCTTTAACAATTTGGAAAGCTGACAAAACAATCTTTTAAGATTGTTTGTAAAGTTCTCAATGTTTGTCTTTATGACAAACACCAAAAAACACAT
>NZ_JADDYH010000010.1:0-60590 GCF_015163595.1 Vibrio sp. OPT41
ATGCGAAGCTGAAATCGGCAAAGAGACGCAGAACTATAGAGAGAAAAAAGGCGTTAGAGAGTTTGATTAACGCGCACCGGGAAAAGCAGTTAAACGATCTGCAGTCTGTTGCATTCAACATCGCAGCTGTTGTGGAAAACAGTACACCAAACTCATATATAGTGAAGCACCAAGACATTGGGGTTCAGATTCGAGAGCTCACCAAAGCTAGACGATATTTTACAGTTGAGGAAATAGATCGACCAAGAGTTGCAAAGACAAAAGTCAGTCTACATTCTAAAGATTCGATCATTCAAAAAGCCCTTAAGCAGGCAGAAGAGGAGTATGGATTACTTGCAGGAATAGATCACTTAAAGAGCTATGATGCTAAGGAAGACCCGTACCTAAAACACCTAAAGAAGAACAAGCGTTCTATCTTAGGTTTTTAATAACGTGAACATAAAATAAACGGCTAGTTTGAGTTATTCTCGCTAGCCGTTTTTATTTTCAGTGGAGCGTTACCTCTCCATACGTGAGCTAATCCGTTACGTTCTAATTTAGTAATGTAACTGACAAGGTTTTGTCCAGAACCTTCACAGTTGGTACTTCGTAGCACAGAAGTGCCCCATAACGATTCAGCGGTGTGATGGGCAAGCTACTTTTTTAGCTTCCGTTGACCCAATTTTAGTAATGCTACTGACTTTCGAAAGGGCTCTGACATTTATATTGTGTCTAACGGGCTAGCTGTCCCCTTACAGTAACCACGCATACGCATTTCTTCCTGATGACCTTTCAGAAAAGGGCTTTTTAGACTCAATGATAACTCCTTACCTTATAATACTGTGTATTTATACATAACCATTTAAAATTCACGGATATCAAGGGAAATAGTGAAAAAATTTTGCGCGTTTATACATGAAAAATTCAGATTGTTCATGTTTATCAAAAAGTTATGTATTTTCGATTTGAGATAATAAGTTTGGAAAAACGTGCATGCACGTTTTTCCAGATGGTATATTTAACAGAATGCTGATAAGTTCTTTGCATACAGATAGTTAACTGTGCGCGTTTTCACGGGTTCAACGAGGTAAACGCGCATGCGCACTAACAAAATGTTAGTTTTCCCAAGGATCTGAGTGAAAATGATAATCGATGACATAATTTCAGGGATAGATGAAGGTGGGCCAAAGAGTTATTACTCTTTCGAGACCTTTGTGCAGCATCTATTAAAATACCACATCGAAAATCAAGGTAAGCAATTTCTATTATCGACTGAATTAGCACGATTTGGCGATGCATTTGCACCTGAGGGCTTTGATCAGTTTGATGGTGCAACACTAATTGAAATAAAATTTAATCTATCAAGGCTTCCAATTCGACAGTTTGTTGAGAAGTCGTCGTATAGATTTATAAATGAATATACTGAAAATAAATTCGAGTATGTTCTGATAATTTCTGCCAAGCCAATTCCCAATAAATTTTTACATAGATTCTATGAGGAAATAGAACGAAATCAATTTCCTTTTAAAGTTTTAATTTGGGGGCCGTCAGACTTAAATCGGATTGCCTCAAAACATAGAAAGTTAGTAAATAAAATAACGAGCAATCTATTCGCCTTAAGACTTTCTTCAGCAATATCTAAACCAGTAAGAGACTGGAGGCAAGATCGAGAGGAAATAATTGATAACTTAAAATCTTGTTATAACAAAGGACAATTCTCTTTATTTCTTGGCGCAGGCGTATCAAGTAGTGCAGGGATGCCTGATTGGAATGCCCTCCTAAATTCTTTATTCGTCACTTATCTAACACAGGAGTTCGATGGTGATGGTGCAATGGGCGATAAAGATATAAGTGATTTAGTCGCTAGGCTTAATAGCATAGATGAGCCTTCAGCCTTAATGGCTGCTAGATATCTTCGAAAAGGGCTGTCAAAAAGAGACGGTGAAGCTAGGGACTTTGTAGATGCTGTTACCAAAAACCTATATAAGCTACGTAATACTAAATTTCCTATAGACTCAGAGCTTATTAAGTCAATTGCATCAATGTGTTTGCCTAGACGGACAGGGGCCAAAGTAAAATCGGTGGTAACTTATAACTTTGATGATTTACTAGAGAAACAGCTGAGTAATAACTCTATCATGTATAGATGTATATACACCGATAATGAGAGTTATGATCCAGATGAGCTTCCTGTTTACCACGTCCACGGATTCTTACCAGAAGATCGAAAGTCCTATGATGGGTTAGATAATTCAACATTAGTATTTTCCGAAGAGGGTTATCACCAGATTTATTCCGATTCATATCACTGGTCAA
Organism: Vibrio sp. OPT41; assembly: GCF_015163595.1. NCBI lineage: Bacteria > Pseudomonadati > Pseudomonadota > Gammaproteobacteria > Vibrionales > Vibrionaceae > Vibrio > Vibrio sp. OPT41. The sequence continues at coordinate 2,296 of NZ_JADDYH010000010.1, forward strand.
ATCTTGTGCAACTGAATTCCTTCAGAGAAAGCAACTGTTTGATGGTAGGCTTGTCGATGACTGATCCTAACCTTAGACGATTGCTAGATATTTCTTCAAAGAATATTGAGCGAAGCAAACACTTCGCTTTTATGAAAAGGCTTTCTTCAAGCGAGTTCTGTTATGAAACTGTGGCAGGTAAAAAGTCTAAAGTTATAGATAATATTGATTCTGCTGAAAAGTTTTTAGAGCGCCACCATACCCTAAACGAAGAACTAATGAAGGAACTGGGAGTTACAATTATTTGGTATGAAAATTATGATGACATTCCTGAAATAATTAATACAGTTGTCAGATATGAAAACTAACGCCGCATTGCAGCGGACAAGCCGCTGAATGCGGCGTTAGCCCATAGAAATTTTTATGCGAAATGCACCTGATACAGCCGACGAGCTAAAACGTTTTTATCCATAAATGGCTTGGCTCGTTTCTACAACAAGCTTTTGCACAGAAACGATGAACCTAAGCCCCATGACACTTTGACCGTGTAATCATTTTACTTGATTGGTGTCACAACTGAGTTTTCATTCAATAACTCTTGCTGTAGGTCAAACACCCTAAAACGAAGTCTCGCATTTTCAGCCTCTAACTGCTTTCGGGCTTCAACAGCATTGTTACGTTGCACCCTGTATTTATCTTTAAGTTCATTGGCTTTTTTTAATTCGTGTTTTAGCCTATCAAGCTCAGGCAAAGGGATATCTAGCTCAATATCTAAACTTGTTATCATCGCCTTATCGCGGTTGAGGTTGTATTCATCGATAAGAGGTTTCGCGTAGGCCACGAACGCTTTGAACTTATGGACATAGCTATTGCCAAGCAGCGCTTCATTATTGATACGGTTCAACGTAAGCTTACCTGCCGCTTTTACATGAATCGGCTTACCATCTAGTAAACGCTGAAATGCATTAACAAGCAGTCCCTCAGCCTTGCTAGTTGCCTTATATTCTACTTTCATGCCCATACCGCCTTAATATCATCATTGAAGCTATCAAAAGGGATGCCATGTTTGACCAATGTTGGCTCGATAGATTGTATTTTCTTCTTTCTGGCATCCAGAATTAATTCATTGGCATAGTCACCCATGTCATTTATTGCTCGGAATGAAGCAATGAGATTATCCCGTTCCCTCGATAGACTTTTCGCAGCTTTATCAGTGATTACCTTATGAGCACAAGGGGCTTCAACAATATCCATCAGGGAGCAAAGACGTTCACAGTTACGGTTGGTGCAGTAGCCACCTGTAGGCAGTAATACAATGGATTTTTCACCCGCCCTTACCAAAGAGAGCAATTCACCTCGGGACATAATTATTTCTTCACCCTGTGCCAGTCGCTCTGCTTTATTTTTAGCTATGCGTTCACCTTCTGCACCGCTTAAGGTAACGGATACATTGTAAATCTCATCCCATGCATCCACAGTAGATGCTTCAATAGCTGCATCAAACTCACTCATTAACCGAGTATCCATCAACAGTTGGTTGGTACGCGCTAGTTCGGAGTAATTCGCATACCAGTTAGACATGTTAGTATTGCGGTGTTTAAGCTGGTACTTTACTGTAAGTGCGTTCCCCAGACGTTTTTTTACCATAAAGACCACAAAACTTCGTCGTAAATCATGTGGACTAAGCCTTGGTAAACCGCCTCCGATTTTTAAGCTTCCTGCGCGTTCTGGATTCAAAAGGTCAAATTCTTCAACGTCTTCTTCGGTCGCATTAATGTTGAACACTTTCAAATTTAATCCACACCCACTATGAAAGCAGGCTTTTAGCGACACTTTATTAATGAGTGCTTCGCAGCCATAAGGGATCGAAGAAGAAACGAAGGCACTCTCTAGATCTTGTTGCATTGCATTATATTTTTCTTTGGTTAACAGACCATTTTGGTAACCGTAATCCAGTCGCTCTAGCCAATATTTTCTCGCGGCTTGCATGGAATCAAAAGCTAGCTCCAGGGCCAGCTTTGCAATAGGAGCAGTATTCCAAGTCGTATAAACTCTTTCACCCTTGTTTCCTTTTGTAGAAAACCCTGAGACCTTGGGTACGGCAGCCCGTGAATTGTCATAACTCTCTTTGTTCATGGAGAGTAACTCTTCCTTTCGGGCAGCTGAGAATAACCCCACACAGATAAAGCACATCTTGAGCAATGTATTCAACCATGAGCCTCCCCTGTCAAACGAGAAATTAGGAATGGTTTTTCGTTCAGGCCATTGGCGTGTTATGCGAGACATCCTGTCAGTGAGTGCATTCATTTGTATACGGCTTAGGGCACTCACACGTAGCTTTTTAAGCTTAGCGTTGTGCATTTCATCTTGATAGATGTAGAGCTTCTCCATGGCAGCGGAAATTTGATGGCGATAGGGGTGGTAGGTTTCTACAAACTCAACCACAGTTTTTAGAATACTGACATGAATAGCTTCAGGAAATGCGATTGCTTGACCGTTACCAGCATCAGGTTTAGCCCACTGAATATAGTCTTGCTTATAGACATAACGAGATACAAGACCCGCTTTATGCATTGCATTAATCACAGAGGCAAGATGACTGCACGTTGTTTTACGCCCAACCCCATGTAATGTTTGTGTGAATTTTTTCCATTCTCGTTCGATCGAAAGTAAGCTGAATTCACTTTTTCCCCAGCGTGTTGCGAGGGTGTTCAAACGAGCCCTAATATTTATTAACGAACCAACCGTTGCATGTGAATCAGAGCTTGATTCCTTCTTCTGCCACTGCATCAATGCATAGAGGTAAGACTGAATATCTTGGCGGTACTTCTCATCAATATTGCCAAAAGAGATTATTTTTTTGTTCTGTTTTAGTGCGTAAAAGTCCCACTCTAGATCAAAGACACGTGACACTCCGTTCCCGTAAGAATCAAACGTTACATACGGATTTCCGGCTAGTTCTGGGCGAAGCTGTATAGGCTGCTCAGACATAAAATGATCCCTTAAAAAATTGGCTTGCGCTGGCTCTGTCTTGGTAAAGCGGGTGGTAATCGCCATCATCCACTTTTTGTTTTGCTTGAGCGTAGTTTTTAGGTGCTTTTTGTTTCAGTCTGAGAAGAACTTTTTTCAACATACCTTCCACAACGAAATACTCACCCTTAGGTGCGGAATTACTCGCCACTATCTCTTTGAGGTCTTCAATTTGCTCCAAAAAAGATAACATCAACCAGATATCATTTTCTGACGCCACCAATTTATGGCTGTCACAATCAAAGCAAGCAAGAAAATCCGAGCAACGGCCCGTATCTTTGGAAAAATCAATGCCCAACTGCTTCATGCGCCTCGCCTCAGCAACAAGCTTCTCTGGTGTTGCCCCCGCGCATTTGATACCACTGGGCGTTGTCATGAATGGCTGTTCTTTGCTTTCGCGGGTACTCAATTTCTTATAATCATAATCTGATAAAATATCGCTGCGCATCGCCTTGGCATCCTCGATGGCTTTACCAATCTCCTCTCCTTTGGCAACAGCGCTTAACGCACTAAACGTGGCGTTGAGGTTATTATCATGGTCTGCTTGGACACCACTAGAGTACCGTTTAGCGACAACATTCACGGTATTATTCATCCCCTGTGACACAAGGAATATATCTTCAGTGACTCGCATCAATACATCAGATTTTGTGGCCCTGAATCGGCTTGCAGTAACCGTTAACCCCGTTATTTTCTCAAGTTGTGTATTGATATAGCTAAGATTTGTACCATGCGTGCCGAATGTCCAAATCTCACCACTAGCGCTAAAGAAAGGGCAAAGCGGCAGTTCACTTGCAATCGGGATCTCCAGTGTTTGGAACATCAATTTAGACGTTTCTAGCCATCGGATGAGCAGTTCTTTGGTTCTCAGGCTAAAGCCTGCGCTATTATCCAAATCCTTATAACCAGCCCTGAATTTTTCACCGTTAAAAACAAACCGTCCACTACCAATATTTTTGAATGAAACATCCTTATGCTGCACGTTGGCAAGCACTGATTTGTTCATGCCTGTCAGCATTGAGAGCACGAAAAACCAATTGCGTGATGCCTGGTTATAAAAAACCTGTCGATGAAGTCGCTCAAGTGAAAGTGAGCTGTCCTTTATTGTTCCAGGCACGGGGATCATGCACTTCTTGAAACCATATTTCTTATTTGCAGTTAGCGGTGGTGTCCATCCTTTGAGCTTCGCTTGCTCAGAAAAAAGCTCTTCATCAAAAAACGGATGAATATCTAGCAGACCATTTTTCTCAATTGCTTCCTGAAAGGCCAGCGCTCCCTTAACCAATATCTTGGATAATGGTTTCAGCTCTGTTTCTATATGGAACGCTTTATTCGTAGCAGAAGATCTATTTGCAACGTTCGGTAGCACCTTAACGTCGGCTTCTCGGTTCCACTGTTTTAATAATACTGACAAGCCGTCTTTAATCCGCATTGCTTCCGATATCTGCAAACCTTTTTCGCGTAATCTATTGAAGTGTTTAATGCTATCAGCCATGACTGCATTACTGAAAAGGTCACCGTTATAACCAATTCCGTCAAGATACCGGAAGTAACTAACAAGCCCAGAAAAGTAGTGCTGCTTCGTTATTTTGTGAGGTAAGAAGCTTAGCCTTTGGTAAATTTCCCTGACAATATCATCCCGATTTGCTAACACCTCATTCCCTGAGCTAATTTGCTTTACTGTCGGGACGTTACGATAGCGCAGGCGATAAACGTGAGATTTTATGCCATTACTATTGTCTAAAACCATATCTTCAAAATGAAGTGGGATCATTGGTGATCGGGTCTTCTCTATCGCAATTTTGGTTCGCTTTCGTCCTTGAATCACAATGACCCCTCTAGATCATCAAAAGCGCCAATATAGTCCAGTACGTCCTCGTAGATTTCATCGGCGGAAGGCATATCTTGTGCTATTTTCAGGTATTCTATCGTCGTCGACCTATCTTCGTGACCAATTAAGGTTGACACCCTATCCAATGCCTCATCGGGTGTGATTAGCGGGTTGCCATAGTCATCTTTTTTATTTAAAAGGTGACGGAAGATATTCACGGCAAACGTTGAGCGTAAATTATGTAGGGAGCCGACTATAGGATGGTCAAGACCTCGGGTTAGGTTTGCAGTGTTACGTATCTCCACCCAGCGCCCGGTAAAGTCTTGTAGCCGCGTAAACATCGGTTTCCCTGATTGGGTAATAAACAAGTATTCCAGCTTAGGGTTAATCGCATCATCTCCGTCAAAGAAATGCGAATTTCCTTCTTCTTTCTGCTCCTTGCACCATGCTTTGAATTTCTCCAGACGCTTTTGATACCTGTCAGACTGAGAGTAATCGTAAAGCATCTTCATCAATGTGGCGGGGATAATGGTAACCCGGCTTTTATTCTTCTCTGCGAAGCCCTCAGCCGTCTTTGTGAGTGATTGATACTTATCACCAACACCCAAATCCATCACAGGCTTTTTAAACACCTCTTTGCCGTCCTGAATCATAGTTTCGGGGTTAACTACCTGTCCTAAGTGAAGGCTCGCTGCTTCTTCTCTCCGCAATCCAGTATTACGGCAAATCATGGGGTGCAGACAGAACTCAATCGGCAATGAATGCAGTTTATTGTTGTCACCATGACGAACCACCCTGCGAGATTTCATTAAAATGGTTTGCAGAATGTTCCATTCATTATTGGTAAACGGTTTTAAGTCACGGCGTAGATTACTGAGGTTTGTGCCGCCACTACGCGATGATTTAGTAAACTTAATCCGCATATCCGTCGTATGCACCTGCTTACGTTGATATGCTTTCATACTGGATGCAGACGCCTCAAAATGGATATTCACTGTCTCAAATTGGAAAGGAGGGTTGTTAAAGCGGACGCCCTGACGAAGGCTGTGTTTATAAAAACCAACGACACTGCTCATATATTGCCTAGCCGTTGTTTTAGCCAATACACCCTCAATAGCGAGTTGTTTGATTCCATCTCGATATTGGTAGGTTAATCGTTCCTGTTTATTACGAGGAAAGGTATTCCATTCTGGACGGGGATCATCATAGAGAGGGTCAAAGTCCTCTTTATCGTATTTAGCATCCCACTCTGCCTGTTTGTCTAATACAAAACTGAAGTAATGGGCAAGCCCCTGTGCATCGGTACTAAGCTCAAGCACGCCATCATCAATTGCTTTTGACAATAAGAACTCATTAACCATGTCTAATGGTTGGTAACTGACTAGTTTGTCTTTATCGCCATACCCAGTGATATGGAGTAAAGGGAGTTTCTTTACGGGGGTCTTATTGCCATTGGCACGGTATGTAACTTGAGGTTCTCCATTATCATCAATGGATACCAGTGGTTTCTCGTAAACGAAGTTAGGTATAGTTGAAATTTCTATCTCTTTTCGTATGAGCTTTTTTTGATTTTTATCGTTACTAGACATACTAAATCCCACACTGTACATACGAACAAAATATACAGCAATCTCAACTTTAAAAGTTAATTATGAAGATTTAGTTTATCAGGTATTTTTTGCGCCAAAATCAAAGCCGCCGCGTTATGATGCAGAGCACGCTTGACGACTTCTCTCGGATACACCGACGCTGCATCCAACGTTCCTTCAAATAAAATTTCATCTTTTATCACTCGGTGCTGGTTATCGAGAAAAAGAATATAAAAAGCCTCTCTTTGCCGATCCCTTAAAATAGAAGACAGATATAACTTAGTTTGGTCGGGGCTGGTTAAGGCATCACCACGCTTTAGCGTCTCCGCCAAGTAACGTTGTGTCATTTCTAGTACCGCTTGCAACTGAACATACTTGGCTTGCCCCAATCCTTTGTGACGACAAAACTCTTCTTCTGATGCTGAAAATAGTTGTCTGAGCGAACCAAAGTCTTGAATAAGGAAGTCTGCAAGCTCAATCACGTTCATTCCGCGGGTGCCTGTGCGCAAGAAGATGGCCAGTAGCTCAGCATCGGTCAAAGCTTGCGGCCCTCGTTGCAGTAGCTTCTCTCTGGGCATGGACTCATTTGGCAAAGCTTTCAGTATCATCTGATGTCTCTTTATATGGAAAGTGTCCCTATTCCACAAAACAAAAAGCGAAAGTCGAGTATGACTTTCGCTTTCTTCGTACCATCAGTGCTTTCCATGCAACTTAACAGTTCATCAGAGTTTAAAGTTGCCAACCAAGCCGTGAATTTCCGTTCCAGACTGTGATAGCTGCGTGCTGATTGACTCGGCATGCTGCAACGTCTCATTAATGTTGTTCACGATCTGTTGAATAGCCACTAAGTTTTGGTTGATGTCTTCTGCAACCGCGCTTTGTTCTTCTGCGGCAGACGCGGTTTGAATACCCATATCTCGAATTGTTCCGATAGAATGATGAACACCAGAAAGAGATTGCTGAATGAGCGCAGATTCTTCCGCCGTTTTGACACCTCGTTTTTGGCTCACCGACATCGTACTGACCGCTCTTGATACACCATTTTGTAGCTGCTTGAGCATGTCGCCAATTTCATGAGTACTATTTTGCGTACGACTGGCTAACGAGCGCACTTCATCCGCAACGACGGCAAACCCTCGACCTTGCTCACCGGCTCTAGCCGCTTCAATCGCCGCATTTAGGGCCAACAAATTCGTTTGCTCGGCTATCTCGCCAATCACATCCAGCACTTTGGTTATTTTTTCGGTCTGTAAACTCAACTCAGAAATTGCATCTGACGTGCTGTCTATCTCCGTCACGAGTTCGGTAATGCCTTCTATTGCTTGCTCGACCTCATGCTGAGCGGCGGTGACTTGACTGTTGGCATCGTCAATTGCCTGCGCGGTCGCATTAGTATTGCTGGCTACTTCTTTGGCAGTCATGCTCATTTGCGTCACTGCCGTCACGACTTTGTCCGTCTCTAAACAGTGATCCTGCATTTGACCGCTCGCTTGGCTGGTCTGAGTGTTCAGGCTTTGAGAAACGGTCTGTACTGTCGTCGCAGAGCGATGAATGTCCTGCATCAGTGGGTGCAGCTTATCCATAAACTCATTAAACGCGGCCGCCACTTCACCGACTTCATCCTGACTTTCGACTTTTAAACGAGCCGTTAAGTCACCGCCGCCTGCGGCAACATCTTTTAATGAAGCCGCGACATGTTGTAATGGCTGAATGCCTTTAGACACCACGATACTGGTGAGAACACTGGTAATGATCAATCCAATAACGGAAATCAACACGGCAGATAATGTATGCTCTTTTAGCTCTTGAGTCTTTAACTCTCTGTGCATCGCAACTTGCTGGTCGATGTCATCAATATAAACGCCAGTACCTAAAACCCAGTCCCATTTCGATAGATATTCTGCATAGCCCAACTTAGGCGCTTGTGCGTCAATGGTCGGTTTGTGCCACGAGAAATAGAGGAACCCATCCCCTTTTTGAGAAGCATCAATCAAGCCCGCAATAACTGCGACCCCATTTTTATCTTTTAAGTCGTAAAGGTTTTTACCCTCTAATGCAGGTTTGATGGCGTGCAACGTATTCACACCTTGAGAGTCGTAGGCAAAAAAGTAACCATCGCTTTCAAAGCGCATGGCTTTCAGAATTTCTTTTGCTGCCTCTTTATTACTTCCATTTACATCCGTGTCGTATAACGGTTTTATCGCCGTCACGCCCATCATCATATAGGCTTGTAACTCTTTCTTTTTCGTTTCGATGAGCTCTTGCCTGTCTCTTGCCAGCTCCGCTTCCAAACTTTTACTGCTGTTGATGTAATACACCACTGAGATCAACGTGGTGATCAACAACAGCGGAATTAGGGTTATCAGCAGCAATTTGTTTCGACTTTTCAACACCATGGTTTCCACTACCTCTTTTTCTTTTCAGACTTGCAAACTCCGCGCAACTTGTCTGTGAGGTAGGCGAGAATTTTCCCTTCCTCGGTCAGATTAATACTCTGGAGTTTGATGTGAATTATCTTCTCGTTATATATGCTCGGGCGGTCAGACTTTGAATTGTGTTAAAATCCGGTCATCAAATTGGAGATCTCACATGCAAACACTAGCAGGAAAGAAAATTCTACTCGGCATCAGTGGCGGTATTGCCGCGTATAAATGTGCGGAGCTAACCCGTCGCCTCATAGAGAGAGGAGCGCAAGTTCAAGTTGTAATGACGAAAGCCGCAAAAGAGTTCATTACCCCTTTAACCATGCAAGCCGTTTCGGGCCGTCCTGTCTCGGACAGTTTACTAGACCCAGCAGCGGAAGCCTCTATGGGCCATATTGAATTGGCCAAATGGGCAGATTTAGTGCTATTAGCGCCCGCGACCGCGGACTTAATCGCGCGCATGTCCGCAGGCATGGGGAACGATTTACTTACTACGCTCGTGCTCGCGACGGATTCCCCTGTTGCTGTTTCTCCTGCGATGAATCAACAGATGTATCGCAATATCGCAACCCAAGAGAACATCGCTACGTTAGCGCGTCGTGGTATGCACATCTGGGGCCCTGCGGCAGGAGAGCAAGCCTGTGGTGATGTAGGACCAGGTCGAATGCTGGAACCAATGCAGCTAGTACATCTATGTGAACAGTTCTTTCAACCAAAATTGCTAGAAGGTAAGTCGATACTCATTACCGCCGGACCAACTCGCGAAGCGATTGATCCAGTGCGTTACATTACGAACCATAGCTCCGGGAAAATGGGCTATGCATTGGCGAGCGCCGCAGCGCAGATGGGAGCAAAAGTCACCCTCGTGAGCGGTCCTGTCAGTTTAAATACGCCCGTAGGTGTTGAGCGCATAAATGTTTCCAGTGCACAAGAGATGCACGAAGCCGTTATGACACATGCAAACAGGCATGATGCGTTTATTAGCTGCGCTGCCGTTGCCGACTACCGCCCACAAACGATCGCGTCTCAAAAGTTGAAAAAGACAGAAGACAACGACGAAATGGTCATTAATATGGTTAAAAATCCTGATATTGTTGCATCTGTGGCAGCAATGACTGAGAAGCGTCCGTTTACCGTCGGTTTTGCGGCTGAAACCAATGATGTAGAGACCTATGCTCGAGGCAAGTTAACAAAGAAAAACCTCGATATGATCTGTGCAAACGACGTTTCGGTTGCAGGGCAAGGATTTAACAGCAACGACAACGCAATTACCCTTTACTGGCCTGAAGGTGAACTTGCGCTCGCTTTAGAATCAAAAGAAGCATTGAGCTTTAAAATTCTCGAAAAAATGCATCAATTGATGTAACTAACGTTTGAAAACCCTGCCAATTTTTTACAAAAGCTGGCATAAATTTGGTACAAAAATGACAACTAAGGGTGTTAAATCTCCCATTCCACCCTTAGTGGTCTAGTTTGAGGCGAAATAGCGTCTTATAATCCCCTCCGCTCAACTTTGTATTTTGAAAGGAAGTAACTAATGGCCGGCAGTAAAAAATCCAACCGTCGTGAAGAGATCTTACAAGCATTGGCAGAAATGCTTGAATCAACAGATGGCGCTTCACGCATTACTACGGCAAAACTGGCCAAGCAAGTCGGCGTTTCAGAAGCCGCGCTGTATCGTCATTTCCCAAGTAAAGCGCGCATGTTCGAAGGGTTGATTGAGTTCATTGAAGAAGCCTTGATGACACGTATCAACCGTATTCTAGACGACGAAAAAGATACACTAGAGCGTATTCGTATGGTGATGCACCTTATTTTGGCGTTCTCTGAACGTAATCCAGGTCTGACACGCATTTTGTCGGGTCATGCTCTAATGTTTGAAAATGAACGCCTACGTGAACGCATCAATCAACTCTTTGAGCGTATAGAAACACAATTGCGCCAAATCCTGCGTGAACGTAAGATTCGTGAAGGGAAGTCTTTCCCTGTCGAAGAGCGCATCCTAGCCGCGCAAATTCTGGGACAAGTTGAGGGGAGCCTAAACCGCTTTGTGCGTAGCGACTTTAAATACCAGCCGACTGCAAACTTTGACGAGTACTGGGCGCTTTTGAGTGCACAAATAAAGTAAAAGACTATGAGTAAAGACAAATACACGCAGCCCGAGTTTTCTCTTTCACTTCTTCACCCTCGTAACTGGGGCGTATGGCTTGGTTTTGGTCTGTTGGCCATCCTCGTCAATATTCTTCCTTATCGGCTGCTGCTTTCATTAGGTCGTTCACTCGGTAAACTTGGCATGCGCTACGGTAAAAAGCGTGTCCACGTTGCTCAGCGTAACTTAGAATTGGCCTTTCCAGACAAAACACCTGAAGAGATTCAACATATTGTTGAAGAGAACTTCAAAAATACCGGTATGGCACTGATAGAAACCGGAATCACTTGGTTCTGGCCGACTTGGCGCTTTAAAAACCTGATCGTCGAGAAAGATCTCGGCGCACTGCGTGAAAAAGCCAAAGAAGGTAAAGGCGTCCTACTTTGTTGTGTCCACGCTCTTAATCTAGAGATCACTGCGCGTGCTTTCGCCGTGTTAGGCGTGGCCGGGTACGGCGCGTTTCGTCCGCATAATAATCCTGCTTATAACTTTATCCAGTATTGGGGACGGACACATAACGGCAATAAACTGATTGATCGTAAAGATGTAAAAAAGATGATTCGTGTATTACGCAGTGGTGAGCGTCTGTTCTATTTACCGGATCACGATTACGGTCGCAAAAAATCAGTATTTGTGCCCTTCTTTGCCGTAGACGATGCGTGTACAACAACAGGCACGAGCATTCTGGCGTATACCTCAAAATGTGCGATCATCCCAGGCTCAGGGTTTCGCAATGACGAAGGAAAATACGACATCATCGCCGATAAGTGCATTGAAGCCGACTATCCACAAAAAGACGAAGTCGCCGCTGCCGCTTATATGAACAAGTATGTGGAAGAAGTCATTCTACGCGCTCCAGAGCAATGGATGTGGCTCCATAAACGCTATAAAACCATGCAAGATGAGCATGTCGAGAAAGGCATTCGCTATAAGTAAGTGGTCAAGGCGATGAATCCAAAAACAAAAAAGGGCAGATGAATATCCATCTGCCCTTTTTACTTTTTCAGAAAAAGTAACCAATTAAATGCCGTATTCTGCGCGGTACGCTTTGACTGCTTCTAGATGCTCTTTGTCTGTGCCTTTATCTTCAAGGAAAGTCACAAGGTCAGTCAAGCTAACGATCGAGATGATTGCACAACCAAAGTCACGCTCCACTTCTTGAATCGCAGACAACTCACCTTTGCCTTTTTCTTGGCGGTCAATCGCAACCAACACACCAGCAAGGTCTGCGCCATTTGCTTGAATGATTTCCATCGATTCACGAATCGCAGTACCTGCTGTGATTACGTCATCTACTAGCATGATACGACCTTCAAGCGCAGAGCCTACAAGGTTACCGCCTTCGCCGTGATCTTTCGCTTCTTTACGGTTGAAGCAGTAAGGCGTGTCGATATCGTGGTGATCCGCCAGCGCGACTGCTGTTGTCGTCGCGATTGGGATACCTTTGTACGCCGGGCCAAACAGTACATCAAACTCAATGCCAGAATCAGCGAGCGCGGCTGCGTAAAAACGACCAAGACGCGCTAGGTCACGACCAGTATTGAAAAGACCAGCGTTAAAGAAGTACGGGCTTTTACGGCCAGATTTCAAAGTAAACTCACCAAACTTAAGAACTTCTTTCTCAAGTGCAAACTCAATAAATTCACGCTGGTATGCTTTCATTATTTTCTCTCTATGTCCTTGGTTTCTTGTGTCTCTTCTCGACAATCATTCATTTCTCTATTGTCGAGATAAAAAAATAGCCCCCATAATGGGAGCTATCTAAATCAATTGGCTAACGCCGCCTTCTGCGCTGCGACAATTTCCGTAATGCCGACTTTCGCCGACTCGAGCAATGCCATCAGCTGTTCGTGACTGAACGGTTCACCTTCTGCGGTGCCCTGAATTTCAATCATCTTGCCTTCTTCGGTCATTACTACGTTCATGTCTGTGTCTGCCGCTGAATCTTCAACGTATTCAAGGTCACACAGAACATCATCACCTAGCAAACCAACTGAAACTGCCGCTACGTGGCCTTTCATTGGGTTTGCTTTTAGCTTGCCGCTATCTACTAGGTGTTGGAATGCATCGGCCATTGCAACACTTGCGCCGCTGATGGATGCAGTACGCGTACCACCGTCAGCTTGGATAACGTCACAGTCAACGGTGATCATGAACTCACCCATGGCTTTTAGGTCGACAACAGCGCGTAGGCTTCGCGCGATAAGACGCTGAATTTCCATCGTACGGCCGCCTTGTTTGCCACTTGCCGCTTCACGACGAGTACGCGAATGTGTTGCTCGAGGTAGCATGCCGTATTCAGCTGTAACCCAGCCTTTACCTTGACCTTTTAGCCAACGTGGCACAGATTCTTCGACGGTCGCATTACACAACACTTTGGTGTTACCGAACTCAACTAGCACTGACCCTTCAGCGTAAGCTGTGTAGTTACGAGTAATTTTGATAGGGCGAACTTGATCCGCCTTGCGATCGTTTGGACGCATGGGCATCTACCTTAAATATGAGGAGAAGACGATTTGGTTGGGCGAAGATTATAACGGAATCGATTCCGGATTCATAGGTTACGCCGCTGGCACAACATAAACAATCCATACATCCCGCGCACCTATCGACGCAGCGTGATACACTCTTGAAGTAATTTTCAAAAAATGAAGACAGGAAAATTCGATGATTTACAGTATGACAGCGTATGCACGCAAAGAAGTAAAAGGCGATTGGGGTTCTGCGGTATGGGAAATCCGCAGCGTGAACCAGCGTTATTTAGAAACATACTTCCGCATGCCAGAGCAATTTCGCGGGTTAGAGCCCGTTTTACGTGAGCGCTTTCGTAAGCGCTTAGCGCGAGGCAAAGTAGAATGTAATCTGCGTTTTGAAGCAAACCCTGCCGCAAAAGGTGAGCTTAGCATCAATGAAGCGCTTGCTAGCCAGGTAATTAAAGCCGCTGAACAAGTCATGCACATGACTGGTGAACTGAGCCGAATCAATCCATTTCAAGTCATGCAATGGCCGGGGGTAATGGAAACGCCAGAGCAAGACATGGATGCAGTAAATAAAGTGCTACTAGAAGCGTTTGATGGCGCAATGGATGAATTTATTGAAGCGCGCGCTCGTGAAGGCGAGAACATGAAAGCGCTGATTGAACAGCGTTTAGACGCCATCTCTGCAGAAGTCGTAAAAGTGCGTGCCCGCATGCCAGAAATTTTAGAATGGCAACGTGAGCGACTATTCTCGAAGTTCGAAGACGCTAAAGTGGAACTGGATCCATCTCGTATCGAGCAAGAGTTGATTTTGCTAGCGCAAAAATCGGATGTTGCTGAAGAGCTCGATCGCTTGGACTCTCACGTAAAAGAAACCACAAACATTCTGAAAAAAGGTGGCGCAGTGGGTCGCCGTCTAGATTTTATGATGCAAGAGTTCAACCGTGAATCAAACACGCTAGCGTCGAAATCCATCAGCACCGACATCACCGCATCGGGCGTTGAACTGAAAGTTCTAATTGAACAGATGCGTGAGCAGATCCAAAACATTGAATGATCTAAAAGTCATCGAGTATTGAAACAAAAAAGCCCCGCTAGTGCGGGGCTTTCTTTTACTCATCTTTTTCCAAGGTTCTGTTATCAACGTAGGGCCAATAATGGTGTCCAATTCTGATCAGCAAAGTAGCCGCAGCCAAAATAAACGCAGCCAGAGATAACCACACAACCAAAACCGCATCCAGCTCTTTCATTCCGAGAGTGATATAGCGGGCGATCGCCATCATCGCGATGTAGATAGGATAGCGTACCGGAATTTTACCGTTCATCACGAACTGCTGCACCATGGCGAGCACTTCCAGATAGATAAACATCAACAGAATATCTGTGAGTAAGACACGCTTCTCTACAAATACGTGCACAAACTCTTGCATCATGGCGTACAACGTCGCCAAGGTAATAGAGACTAATAATACCGCCTCCAAAATATGGAAGATTCTCAGGAAAGGTCGACTAAAGGATTTCGGTAAATTCGACGGCATGGTCCATTATCCAAACAAAGAAAATAGGCCTTGAGTTTAGCATGCAACGATCTTCAATCAATCAGAATAAACATCAGTGTAAATCGACTCCAAGTCCTGGCATTTGCTTATAAAAACGCTCCGCTTATTTGGCGGAGCGCTTTTGTGTTATAGGACCTGTGGCATCACTTACGCCACTTGCTGCTTTTTTTCAGCTACGCGCTTTTTCTTCCGATATTTAGGGTGAGTGATCGGAATCGCAGATAGGAGTTTTTTGGTGTATTCGTTTTGCGGGTTTGCATAAATTTCTTTAGCACTGCCTGCTTCTACCACTTTGCCAAAATACATCACGGCAACTTTGTCAGAAACATGTTTCACCACCGAGAGATCGTGAGAGATAAATATGATCGCCAAGTTCATTTCTTGTTGCAGTTGTAGCAATAGGTTCAAGATTTGCGCCTGTACCGACACATCTAACGCAGATACCGATTCATCACAAATCAGCAGTTTAGGCTTCAATGCAATCGCGCGAGCGATACCGATACGCTGCCGTTGCCCGCCTGAAAATTCATGTGGATAACGGTTTACTGCCGTTTCTGGTAATCCCACTTTGATTAAAAGCTCTTTTACCCATTGTTTACGCTCTGTTGGCGTGCCAATTTTATGAATAACAAACGGTTCTTCCAGAATCATACCGATGGTATGACGCTGATTGAGTGACTCCATTGGGTCTTGAAAGACGATTTGCATGTCTTTACGCAGCGAGCGCATCTCTTTAACAGACAGTTTAGTGATGTCTTTACCTTCAAAGAAAATCTTACCTTCTGTTGGCTCGTATAACTTTAAGATCGTGCGACCAAGGGTGCTTTTACCACAACCTGACTCACCAACTAGCCCCAGTGTTTCACCTTCAGAAACAGACAGTGAAACCCCGTCTACCGCTTTGATGGTGTAGCCTTTCTTGAACAGCCCTTTACCAGAAACAAAGTGCTGCTTAAGATTTTCAACTCTTAATACTTCTTTTGCCATAACATCCTCTTTTATGACTGGTTCACTTTGCCCAGTTAACTGGCAAACATACTGGCATCAATAGGCTTGATATCGATCATCTGCTTCGGCTCATTATCTAAGCTCGGCATCAATCCCATTAAACGCTCTGTGTAGGGGTGCTGCGGGTTATCAAACAACTCAAAAATTTCTGCTTTTTCGACAATACGCCCACCATACATCACGGCAACATCATCACACACTTCTGCCACAACTCCGAGGTCGTGAGTGATGAAGATCATTGCCATGCCTGTTTCTTCCTGAAGCTCATTCATCAGTTCAAGGATAGACGCCTGAACCGTAACATCCAACGCTGTAGTCGGTTCATCACAAATCAGAATATCCGGCTTACAGGCCAATGCCATCGCGATCATGACACGCTGGCGCATACCACCAGATAGGTTATGGGGATACTCATTCAATCGCTTCTCTGGCATTGGAATTTTTACTTTTGCCAGCATTTCAATCGAGTACGCCTCCCGCTCCTTTTTGTCGAGCTCAGGTCGATGGAGCTCAAGCACTTCACATATTTGACGACCAATGGTATGCACTGGGTTAAGCGCCGTCATTGGGTCTTGGAAGATGATCGAAATGCGATCGCCACGCATGGCGTACATCTCTTCCGCAGGCAAATCAACTAGGTTGGTGCCGCGATAATTCACTTCACCTTTAATGATGTTGCCATATGGCTTAGGTAATAGCCCCATGATCGACATTGAGGTTACGCTCTTACCACTACCTGACTCTCCCACCAGACCGAGTGTACGTCCAGCTCTCACATCAAAGTTCACACCATGCAGAACCTTCACTGGCCCATCATCGGTGGTAAATTCAACTTCGAGATCTTTAACACTTAGGATTACATCGTTTTCCATAACCAATCCTTACAGCTTATAAGTGTCATCTACGACAACAACAGGTTCAAAAGCTTTGCCTGACTTCATCGCTTGTTTCGTTTCTTTTTTGATATCACTATCAATCCAGTAAGTGCCATCGCCTATGATTGCACCACTGAACAGCGCCTCTGTCATGCGATTCATTGGCTTATCTGGAAACTTTAACCAGCGCCAGTGACCATAGCGGACATAAGGAACCATGTAGCCTGGGACGATAACGTGAGCATCAATGATGTCACGCTGAATCTCATGACCTAGCTGGATCTTTTTATCCATATCCATGCCAAAACGATACTCGATGATCTTTTCATCCAGTTCAGGCGTGCTGTAGTTTGTGAAAGAGTTAGTTTGCGGCTTGTTCGCATTGACTGAATGGAAATACTCCCAATACGTTGGGATCTCAGACGTACCCATATCTAAGAAAGCCAAATCGTGCTTTTTCTCACGTACGTATTTGAACATGGATGAGCCATCAACTAACTTGAGCTCAATATCCAGCCCTGCTAGCTTGGCTTGCTCACGCAAAAAGGCAATACGAGGAGTATGAACAGGTGTTCCGTAGGTCAGCTCGAAGCTTAAGCGCTCACCTTTATCATTGACACGAATACCATCAGAACCAATTTTGTTAAAGCCTGCGGCTTCGAATGCCTCGGCCGCTTTTGCGGGATCAAACTTCGGTGCCTTAGCATCTGGTAGGGTGTATTTACCATGACCATA
The DNA here is from genome assembly GCF_015163595.1 of Vibrio sp. OPT41. Lineage (NCBI taxonomy): Bacteria > Pseudomonadati > Pseudomonadota > Gammaproteobacteria > Vibrionales > Vibrionaceae > Vibrio > Vibrio sp. OPT41. The sequence goes on from NZ_JADDYH010000010.1 coordinate 19,951, forward strand.
ACCGGTCGGGTTCGGTTTACGGGAGTAGTCGCCACGCATGACATTCTCTATCATGCCATCAAAGTCAATCGCGTAAGTAATGCCCTTGCGAATGTTTAAATCATCCAGCAAAGGCATCGCGGTGTTCATCCATACACCACCAGCCCCAACTGGGAATTGGTTGTAACCCCAGAACTTTTGAATGTATCCCTTTTGGTAAGGTTCCGTATTCGATTTATCATGCCATAAGCTTGGTAAAACAAGACCAAATGCGTCCAGCTTCCCTTTCTCAAAGTGCTTCATCGCGATATCACTGTCGCGAATCACTGTGATGCGGATTTTGTCGACATTATAGCGATGTTGATAATACTTATTGCTGTAACCCCACCAGTCTTCACCGACATGCTTGAAGGTAACACTTTTACCTTTTTTAATGTCATCTAGGTAGTATGCACTGGTCGTTGGTTCACTTTTAAAATTGTAGTAGCGGACAAAGTTGTCATGTATACCGTCACCATTTTCATCTTTTGAAGGGTTAGCATAAAAATGTGCGGGACGTGGGCGCAGAGCCCCCATTCGTAACAGCAATTCTTCCGGATTGAACTCTTTCGCCGCCTTAACAGCAAACGTGTGAGTGTCGTACTTGATAACATCCGCAATCGTTTTGTTGTAGTAATCGTTGTACCAAGGTTCCAAGATGTCTTTGGAACGATAAAACTTCAGCATGAACACGAAATCGTCGGCAGTCACAGGTTTGCCGTCCGACCATTTGGCTTCAGGGTTGAGTTTAAAATAGACCGTTTTGTTGTCACCTGCTAACGCCCACTCGTTAGCAAGCTCAGGTATGAACTCTAAAGTATCTGGGTGGCGGACCACCAAGCCTGGTGTTTCATCTAAGATAAAAGAACGTAGCCCTGCATTAGCATCTGGGCCAACACTACGTAACGTCTGCGGGAAACTTGACATAAAGGTGCGATAAGTCCCTCCACGTTTCGCTTCTGGCGAACCATATTGAGGCTCATCCCAGTTTGTTTGCCAGTTTAAGTCAGTCGGAAGCGTTGCTGACATTGCACCAAAACTCAGGGCGCTCAGCGTGGACGCTAAAAATAATTTCTTCATAAAACTTCCCTTTTTTATGTTTTGCTCACAATGCTCGCTTAAACATAGCGTGTGAATTTTTTCGGGTCGAAAGCCGCTCGAATGGCTTCACCAATAAAGGTCACCATTACCAGAACCAGAACAATAGAAGTCACTACTGACGCAACAATCCATGGCGAATCTAAGTTTGACTTACCTTGTTGCAGTAATTCCCCCCAACTTGGTGTTGGTGGCATCAAGCCTAAGCCTAGGTAATCGAGAGCAGTCAATGCTGTGATGTTAGCTGCAATAGTGAAAGGTGCTAGGGTTACAATCATCACCATCGTATTTGGCAAGATGTGATTAAACAAGATACGTCCAGTCGATGCCCCTAAAGCACGTGCCGCCATTACGTATTCTCGTGCCGCTTCTTTATAGGTCATGGTCCGCATGTACCATGTCATCCCCATCCAAGTGAAAAGCACGTTAATAGCGACAAAGAGAGCAAACGTCGGTTGAACGATTGAGACAAGAATCATAATGACGTACAAAAACGGGACCATTGACCAGATTTCGATAAGTCGCTGTACAAACAAGTCAAATTTACCGCCCCAAAAACCCATAGCACAACCGACTGCAGTACCGATCGCGTAGGAAATGGCCATCGTAAGCAACGCAAATCCCATCGCCGTTCTGAATCCGTAGACAAGTCGCGCCAAAATATCGCGACCTATCACATCTGTACCTAAATAATGCTTATTTTCGGCGCTAGGTGCTGTTGGCGGGAAATCACCACTAAAATCTTGTTCATATGGGTTCCATGGCACAAGCGGCAAAATAACAAAGTTGTCGCCCCCTTCGGCCTCAAACGCTTTTTGCAGTACGCGATAATCCGCTTCGCTGGATGACTCTTGGCCGAATTCGCTACCTAAACGTACGTCACTGACAACAGGAAAATAGTAGCTACCATCGTACTTGACGACTAGCGCTTTACTGTTAATCAAAAGTTCGGCGAATAGAGAAAGGATCAACATGATAGAAAGAGCAACAAACGACCAATAGCCTCGTTTGATCTCTTTAAAGTGACGAATTTTCTTTTGAGTTAATGGACTAACTTTAATCATGTTACGCTCCAAACTTCACACGTGGGTCGACTAAAGCAACACAAATATCTGAAATAATGTTACCAATGAGCAGCAACAGCGCATTAATGGCGACAATACCCATAACAACAGGGTAATCACGCTCCATGATTGATTCGTAACCCAATAAGCCAATGCCATCAATATTGAAGATAACTTCAATCAGGAAGGCACCGGTCATGAAGAACAACAAAGAGTTACCAAAGTGACTTGCGATTGGAATTAAGCTGTTACGCAACGCGTGCTTACGAACTGCTTTTTTGAAAGGTAATCCTTTCGCAATTGCGGTGCGGATGTAATCTGAGGAAAGGTTTTCCATCAGGTTATTTTTCATTGTCATCGTCAGCGTGGCAAAATCACCAATGAGGTAACAGATCAAAGGCAACACCGCATGCCACATAATGTCTTTAGTGCGTTCAAAGAAGGTTTCGTAATCGTCGAAGTCATCGCCGACAAAGCCTCCCATCGGAAACCATTCCAAGTGATAACTAAATAACGTGATCAGCAATACACCCACCACATAACCTGGTAGCGCGTAGCCTACGAAAATGAGTACTGAAGAAGCGGAATCAAACACAGAACCGTGCTTGAGCGCCTTATAGTAACCAAGAGGAATCGAGATAAAATAACTAATAAAGAAGGTCATGCCGCCATAAAACAACGACACTGGCAAACGCTCTGCGATCATGTCCGAGACAGGCTCGTAGTAACGCGTCGACTCGCCAAGATCTAGCATTACCAAACGACTTAACCACTCGACGTACGCTTCCGTTACAGGTTTATCCAGGCCATAAAACGCATTCAGCTCCGCGATTTGATCGTCAGAAAGGGCCGTATTACCACCCGCAGACGTCATTGATGCGGCGCCGTCCCCCTGGGACTGCATTTGTGACAACATGCGTTCAACAGGTCCGCCAGGCACGAAACGAGTGATAGCAAAGATGAGAATAGTTATCCCGAGAAACGTTGGGATAACCAACGCCAAACGGCGTAAAAAGTACGACAGCATATACAACTTGCTCCTTGTCTACTGTCCAGTTCAAACGGAGTGAAAGAGGATATTTTCCGCCCAAAATGGTGCATATTTATCTCGTAGTAACTAAAACTGTTGAAGCACACTCCCTGCGCCTCAAGAGCTAGACTTTTCTACTACTGCAATAATTTCAGCGTCATATTTATCTTGAATCCACATCAGCTTCAAGTGTTTGAAACCAAAACATGACAAACTTCCTTCGATGTCGAAAAACAGAAATGTTTTTGTAAAAAATTATAAAAAACCACAAAAATAATTCATACAGAATATCAATCTAGGCTGTTTAGAGCCAAAACCCTACATAAAAATGCACCCTACACACATAAATAGACACACAATCCAAGGTTATATTTGACCTAAAAATACGAGTGAGCCCTTTAACCGCAATGGGTATCATATTTTGATACCACCTAATAAGTTCGAGCTAACAAAGTATGGATTCGATATAAAACTCATCTCAGAACAATTCACTGGAAAAATATCTTTTTCCAGATTCAATTACCCACTAAAAAACCATAGGCAAGATAAGTCATTAAAGTTTATAAGAAACACAAAATACGGTGTTTTATTGAAATTTAATATCGATTCATAAACTTTATTCGGTTTTTTATTCCGCCTTTTTAACAAAGCCCAGTCGTTCACATCTTTTTTACATTTAAGCATCCCCGTTTACCACTGGTTTGACTTCCTTTTTTCATCTCGGTTATACATTGGCCGAACGTTAACGAAATATTAACGTCACATTTGGCCGCTATGCGGCCAGACATAGGAAATAATAATAATCGGAGCAACAAGGATGTATAAAAACACAACCGCTTTATCTGTTGCGATAAGCCTTGCTTTGGGGACAGCAGCAGTTGCAGCCCCAGCAACAGCACTGGCAGAAGAGCAGCAAGTTGAAAAACTTCAAAAGATGAAAGTTACTGGTTCGCGTATCTCCACGACGGATATGGAAGGTCCTTCACCAGTTACTGTTATTAATAGTAAAGACATTGAGTCTAAAGGCTTTAACAGCGCGCAAGACGTATTGAACAGTTTGACCCAAAACACAGGTGGTGTAATGGCTCAAACAGACTCTTTCTCGTTTACACCAGCAGCGCAGTCAGTCAACTTACGTGGCCTTGGCGCGTCACGCACATTGATTCTTATTGATGGCCGTCGTCTTCCTCAATACCCGCTAGCACAAGATGGTACATCTAACTTCCAAGATATCGGCCAAATCCCTGTCGCCGCTATTGAGCGTGTTGAAGTAATGACCGACTCAGGTTCTGCTATCTACGGCTCCGACGCAATCGGTGGTGTCGTAAACTTCATTTTAAAGAAAGACTTTGATGGCGTTTCTGTAAAAGTACGCGCGGGTGACGCGACGGATGGTGGTTACCAAAATGGTCGTTTAGACGTTGTAGCTGGCAAAAACTTTGACGACAAACGTATTCTCTTCGTTGGCCAATTTGCGGGCAACGAAATGCTAAAGCAATCTGACCGAGATGATTGGGCTGGCGATGACGGTTCTAGCCGTTCTCAGCTAAGTGGCTACTCTAGCTACGGTGCAAACTTTGAAGGCGCCAACGGAACACTTCTAACACCAGCTGATGCTGGTTCTTCATGTAAAGAAGTCGTTGGTGATGCCGCGATTGAACGAGCGGATGGGAAGTGTGGTGTTAACCGCTCTGCATACCGAACATTAAAACCAGAAAACAAACAAGTAGACCTACTTTTACGTGGTGAAATGGACATTAACGACAATGTCACTGCCATGGCAGAAGCCCGTTTTGGCTACAAGTCTACAGAATCTGAATTCGAACCTAACCCTTACAGCGTTGAAGTTGATGCCACTCACTTCCGCGGCGAAGGCGAATACACTCGCCGTATGGTCGAATTTGGACCACGCGAAAGTAACACTGAAGCCGATTCTTTTGGCTTAACCTTAGGCTTGAACGGCCTGCTTGCTGATACGTATGATTGGGACCTATCCGCTGGTTACTCTGAGCAAAGCGTTGAAACAAGCAACCCAGCAATCTTTCTAACTCTCGACCAAGCTGTACAAAATGGTGATGTCGATCTTCTAGGGCCTATCTCACAAGACGTTGTAGACAAATACAGCGGCACTTCAAGCAAAGAAGCTTACTCAAAGCTTTACTCTGTTAACGGCTCACTGGCTGGTGATTTGGTTGAACTTCCTGCAGGTATGTCTGGCTTTGCTGTTTATGGTGAATGGAACCGTACTGACTACAATGAGACGATTGATGCTACAACAGCAGCTGGTGGTTTCTCTGGTCTAGGTGGAACATCAGGCGGCGGTGACCGCGATCAGATTGGTCTTGGTGTTGAAGCTCTTATTCCTATCATTGAAGATTTAGAAATGACTGTCGCTGGTCGTTACGACCACTACTTCGACGACTCGGCAACTGGCGGCGCATTCACTCCTAAAGTAGCCCTAGCATACCGTCCTACTGACACCCTATTGCTACGTGGTAGCTACGGTCTAGGCTTCCGAGCTCCGGACTTGAAGCGACTATTTGGTGATCAAACTCGAGGCTTTGGTTCTGGTTTTGACCCTGTGCTTTGTGCCAACGCTGGTGGTAGCGGCCCACAAGATAAAGACAAGTACCCAGAGTGTGATACTCAGTACTTCGATACGCTTAATGGCCCTAACTCAGAGCTGAAAGAAGAAACAAGTACAAACATTAACTTGGGCCTAGCGTGGGAGCCTGTGGATGATCTTGGTGTAACCGTTGACTGGTACCACATCAAGATGGAAGACGTCGTAACTGCACCAACTTACCAAGATGTAATTAACGATCCAGGTAAATACCCAGGTACTGAAGTCGTTCGTAACCCAGATGGCACCATCAAGTCGGTATCCTATGGTCCAGTGAACCAGTCGTATGAAGAGCGTTCTGGTATTGACCTAGCGATCAAATACGCATACGACACTAATGAGTTCGGTTCATTTAACACGCGTGTTGCTGTAACGAAGATCTTGATTGCTGAATATCAAGAAAACGACAGCGAGCCTGTAACGGATGAAAGAGATTTCATGCCTGAATACACCGCAACGTTAAATCTTGGCTGGGCATATGAAGATGTCGCTATCAACCTATTTGGTAAATACCGCGACCGTATGTGTTCAAGCTACGCAAACCGTTACTACTTTGATGACTGTGATTCTGCTAAAAAAGCGGGTTACAAAGCAGAAATCGCTAGTATGACAACGTGGAACCTAACGGCTTCTTACCAATTCAACGAGAGTGGTCGTGTAACTCTTGGTGCTATCAACATGTTTGACAAAGTACCGCCTGCAGATCCTCTAAGCGATACCTCTCCATTCTATGCAACTGGGTATGACGATCCAATCGGACGTCAGCTATACGTCGAGGCATCATACGACTTCTAAAAAATATTTGGCGCGGGTTTTCCGCGCCCTTTTCGACTGACTAAAACACTGACAAGGATGCAACCATGAAATTCAAGGAATTTGGTCTCAGTGCCATAGCTGCAGCATTGCTTACTATCAGTAGTAGCTCTATAGCGGCCAACTCTGGTGCTGTCGTTTCCACACAAGCAAAAGCAAATCAATCTTCAGAAGCTTCGCAACAAAAAATCGACAATTATGCCGAAAGTACTGAAGGCATGTTGGCAGAATACAAAGGCTTACTACGTCAAATCGACAGCATGAAAGTCTACAACGAGCAAATTAATCGTATGGTTCAATCACAGCAAGGTGAATTGGACTCATTAAATAACCAAATTGCTCAGATCGATCAAACGGCAACAGAAGTAGTGCCACTAACACTTAAAATGATCGATGCACTCGATGAGTTTGTGACTCTCGATCTGCCTTTCCAGAAAAAAGAACGTAATAAACGTGTCCAAGAACTGCGTCGTCTCATGGATCGCGCCGACGTAACGACTTCTGAGAAATTCCGTAAAGTGATGGAAGCCTACCAAATTGAAGAAGGCTTCTCTCGCTCAATTGAATCTTACAAAGCTAGCCTAGATAGAAATGGGGAAACCGTGACTTACGATTTCCTACGTATTGGTCGCACGGCGCTTTTATTCCAATCTCCAGACGGTGGTGAGACAGGTATGTGGAACCAACAAACACGTCAATGGGAAACATTACCGGAAAGCTACCGCATAGCGGTACAGCAAGGCCTTCGAATCGCGAAGAAGCAAGCGCCACCAGCGCTAATCAAATTGCCTGTATATGCTGGGGAGGAATAAGAGATGAAAGGATTCAAAACTCTAGCCGTTGGTCTACTAGCGAGCTTATTTATGGCTTCAGGCGTACAAGCAGAAACGCCTAAAAACCTATCTGAACTACTCAAAAACGTAAAATCAGAAAGCATCGTTGAGTCAAAAGAGAACAAAGCCCGTGAAGCTGAGTTCAAGAACAACCGAGATAAGCAAGCAGCATTATTGCAACAGGCTCGTGAAGAGCTAGCTTCACAGCAAGCACTGGGCGATCAACTTAAAGCGACATTTGATGAAAACGATAAGCAGCTGACTGAACTAACAGAAACCTTACGTGTTCGCTCTGGTACTTTGGGCGAAATGTTTGGTGTGGTCCGCCAATATGCGGGCGAGTTTAAAGGCTTATTTGCAGCCTCTCAAAACGCAGTTCAGTTCCCAGAGCGTGACGCGCTACTAACGAAACTGGCTGAAAGTAAAGAACTGCCATCAACACAAGAGCTAGAAGCATTCTGGCATACCATTCTTCAACAAGTGGTTGCCTCAGGCGAGACAGCAACAACCCAAGCAACGGTTGTTTATGGCGAAGGTAAAGAAGCGGTTCGCGATGTTACTCTTGTCGGTGAATTTAACGCGATTGCCGATGGTAAGTACGTTACTTATGTACCTCAAACAGGTAAGTTCGAAGAACTCTCTCGACAGCCTCGCACCAATATTACACGTCATGTTGCGGGCTTTGAGTCAGCGTCAAACAGCTATGAGCCACTGTTTATTGACCCATCCCGTGGTGTAATTCTGTCTCTACTTGTACAAAGCCCAACCGTTCAAGAACGTATTGATCAAGGTGGCATTGTAGGTTACGTCATCCTTGGTATGGGTGCAGTTGGCGCTATCATTGCTCTAGTTTGCTTCCTACGCCTTCAAGTGATTGGCGGTAAAATGCGTAAGCAAGCGAAATCAGAAACCGTGATTCCTGGTAACCCTCTGGGTGAAGTTATCCAAGCTTACCAAGAACACAAAGGTGACAACCTTGAAGATCTGGAAGCGAAACTGGACGAAATCATCCTACGTAACGCACCGAGCATTGAACGCTTTATCAGCTCAATCAAACTGTTCGCTTCTGTTGCACCACTTCTAGGTCTACTGGGTACGGTTATGGGTATGATCGGTACGTTCCAAGCAATCACACTATTTGGTACAGGTGATCCTAAGCTAATGGCTGGCGGTATCTCTGAAGCACTTGTTACTACGATGCTTGGTCTGGTTGTCGCAATTCCTCTACTGTTCCTGTACACCATCGTACACAGTAAAGGTCGTCGTTTGGTTCAAACTCTTGAAGAACAGAGTGCAGGCTTCATCGCTCGCTATCAGGAAAAACTACATAAAGCCGAAAGCTAAGGAGGCGTTATGTGGTGGTTAGTTGGAGAACTTGAATCAATTAGGCGCTTCTTGGGAATGGGTGGCGATGTACTCGTCGCCATCTTCATCCTCAGCTTTATGCTTTGGGCAGTATTGTTAGAACGTTGGTTCTATTTTGCTGCCGTCGCTCCAAAAGCCATGAAAAAAGCCGTTGGCTCATGGCAGGGGCGATCAGAGCACCAGAGCTGGAACGCTAAGATGATCCGACAAGAAATTGTTTCTCGTCAGGACATTGAGAATAAAAAGGGCCTGCCAATCGTGAAAGTGTTGATTGCGCTTTGTCCCTTACTGGGTTTGCTCGGCACCGTTGTTGGCATGATCCAAGTATTCGACATCTTAGCGGTAACAGGAACAGGAAGCCCTCGAGCAATGGCCTCGGGGATCTCAAAGGCAACAATCCCAACGTTAGCCGGGATGGTGGCTTCTCTATCAGGACTGTTCTTTAGTTCACGTCTTGATCATTTAGCCAAAGTCACAACGCAAAAGCTGGAAGATAAGCTAAAGCATATTGCCTGAGTAAATGGAATTAGAGGTATAGGTCATGAAAAGACGCTATAGCAGTGATAGCAGTGATGAAACCGCTATCGATATGACACCGATGCTCGACATCGTATTCATCATGTTGATCTTCTTTATCGTAACAACATCGTTCGTAAAAGAAGCTGGTCTAGAAGTAAACCGCCCGACGGCAAGCTCTGCGCAAACCGTGAAAAAAGGTAACATCATGGTCGCAGTTGGTGCGGCGGGTGATGTTTGGGTTGATAAACGCCGCATCGAAGTGGACGCGGTTCGCGCGAATATTGAACGTCTTCGTGCAGAAAGCCCTGATGGCGCAGTTGTTATCCAAGCCGACACAGAAGCAAATGCTGGCGTAGTCGTGAAGGTTATGGACCAGATCAAAATGGCAGGTGTAGAAAGCATCTCCATTGCCGCAACCAATAAGGATTAAGCTTATGCGGTATCTGGCCTCAATTGCACTGGCGCTCATTGTCTCCCTCGGGTTGTTCTGGGGGATGGACAAGCTAGTAAACAAAGAGCGCCACGAGTTAGTGTCGAATGATGACCTGCGTATGGTCGAGTTTATTCGCATTAAACCAGACGAAAAAATACAGGAGAAAAAACGCGAACTTCCAAAGCCACCACCGCCTAAGCGTCCGCCGCCGCCGCCAGAAATGAAAGTGACAGCGACAGTAAAACCGGTGATGGAGCAGACCCCAATGGATATGCCAAAGCTTGACCTACCCGTAAATGTTACAGGTGGTTCGGTGCTTGGACATTATAGCCAGGGTGGAGGTGCGCAACTCGCGGGTAGCGGAGGTCCAACACCTCTAGCGACATTCCAACCTCAAATGCCTAGGAAAGCTGCGAAAGCAGGAATAGAAAAAGGGGTCGTCTTATTAGAGTTTACTGTCAACGCACGTGGTGCCGTAGAGGACATCAAAGTTCTTAAAGAGCAACCACGACGCTTAGGCCTCGGTCGAGCGGCAAGAAAAACAGTCTCTAAATGGACATTTAAACCAAAATTGGTTGACGGGAAACCTGTTAGCTCGCGCCTATCGCAAGAAATAGAGTTCTCAACCAATTAAGGAGTCACGATGAAAAGTTTATGGAAAAGCAAAGTGGCTTCTTTAATTCTCTTCGTAGGAGTGGCAATGGCCGCTCCTACGATGGCAAAAGAAGCTCCTCAGTTATCAGATCGGACATTTCGAACCGTTAACAAAGTGCAAGAGTTGATCGCAACTGAAAAATATTCAGCAGCGAAAGAAAAACTAGCAAGCGCTTTAGAAAGCACAAGTTCGAAAAAATACGACCGAGCAGTTTTACTTCAGCAGACTGGCTTTTTGTATTCGCTACAAGACAATTATGTGCAAGCAGCAAAATACTTTGCCGAAGCATTACAGCTCGACGCACTTCCCGTTCCTGTTGCTCAACAAGTTCGCTACAGCTTGGCTCAGCTTTACCTAGCTGAAGAAAAGTATACGTTGTCTGTAAAAACGATGAAGGAATGGTTCAAGGTTGCAGAAACAACCAAAGAGAAGCCTCAAGCTCATGCTTATATCACGTTAGCGAGCGCTTATGTTCAGTTGGAAGATTACAAAAATGCAATCCCACCAACCAAAAAAGCCATCGCGATGAGCAAGAGCCCAAGTGAGTCTTGGTACTTAATTCTCGTTGCATCTCACTACGAGTTAGGCCAGCTGAAAAGCGTTGCCAGTGTACTCAAAACTCTGACTTCAAAGTACCCTCAGAAAAAGCGTTACTGGATGCAACTTTCTGGTGTCTACATGGAGCTAGGTCAAGAGCGCAACTCTCTAGCCACCCTAGAAATGGTTTACAAAATGGGGAAACTAGAAGGAGAGAAGGAATATTTACGCTTTGTAAACTTCTTGGCTTATCAAGGTATTCCATATAAAGCAGCCAAAACTCTTGAAAAGGAAATGGCAGCTGGAAACATTGAAAAGACGAAGGAAAACTATGACCGCCTAGCCAGTTTCTGGCAGCAAGCTAAAGAGCTAGATAAATCAATTCTCGCTTATAAAAAGTCATATAACCTCGCTCCTTCTGCTAAAACGCAAATTCAGATTGCTCGCTTAATGATACAAGACAAGCAGTATTCTGAAGCAACTCGTTTTGTAGAAAGCGCGGCATCCAGTGCCTCTAAAGAGCAAAAGGCAGAACTTGAATACATTCGCGGGATGGCCTATTTCGAGCTTAAGCAACCACAAAAGGCCTTACAGGCAATGAAAGGTGCGGCTCAATCGCCAAAATTCAGGTCAACCGTTAGCCCTTGGATAAATTTCCTAGAGTCTCAAGGATAATTCGAAGATTAAGTGTGAGTCAGTCGCACGCCTGGGGAAGTGAAAGCTTCCCCTTTTTTCCGTTTTATCATTGTTAACCCCTATTTTTAACCAGAGTCACTCACGCAAGCCAAATCGGGACTCTAAACCTAAAATCAGCACACTAAACGGTTGTAGAAATGGTTTTAATAACAGAGTGCGCGGATGGTAAGTCCTGTGCCACGCTCCTTCTTCGCTGTTTAGGAACACTCTGCCGTAAGTAACTATTTCATCTGGGACAATCACAGACAGAAAGATCAACTGGTAACAAAATAGAGATCATGATACTCTTCGCCTCCATTTTTCTGGCGGGATTATCACCAAGATCCACTCCTTTGGTGGTTGATTTCTCAATGCCAGTGCTATCGTTATAAGAATGTCGAACTTTCCTTCGGCACTCAATCAATCCAATCAAAAGTGGAACAGTACAATGGGCAAAGGTACTCTCTATATCGTATCTGCACCTAGCGGCGCAGGTAAATCTAGCTTGATCTCAGCGATGTTGGAACGCAACCCAACCTACGCAATGAAAGTGTCTGTGTCTCACACCACGCGCAACATGCGACCTGGTGAAGAAAATGGTGTCCACTACCATTTTGTAGCGAAAGATGAGTTTGAAGCCCTGATCGCTAAAGGTGACTTCCTAGAATACGCAGAAGTGTTTGGTAATTATTACGGCACATCTCGTGTATGGATTGAAGAAACACTAAATAAAGGTATCGACGTTTTTCTAGATATCGACTGGCAAGGCGCACGCCAAATCCGTGAACAAATGCCAGAAGCCAAAAGCATCTTCATCCTGCCACCATCAAACGGTGAGTTAGAGCGCCGCTTGAACACTCGTGGTCAAGATAGCGATGAAGTGATCGCAAAGCGTATGGCTGAAGCCAAGTCGGAAATCTCTCATTACAACGAGTACGACTACGTGATCGTAAACGACGATTTTGATACCGCTTTGATGGATTTTAAAGCTATCTTGCGTGCTGAAAGATTGAAGGAAGAAAAGCAAGCTGCTAAATATAAAGGTATGCTTGACGCGTTGTTAGCAGAGTAACTTCAAAAAAGTCACGCTGTAAAACATAAAGAATTTCCCGTTTTTTGCCCAGTGCGAAAAACACGATAAACTACCTGAGAAAGTCCACAAACGGTGGCTTGTCTAATTGCTAGTAAATAAAGTAGTTAGGTTGTATACTTTCTCGTCATTCTAAAATTTTAGTTAACTATTTGGAGTCCTCATGGCACGCGTAACTGTTCAAGACGCTGTTGAAAAAGTTGGCAACCGTTTCGACCTAGTACTGATTGCGGCTCGCCGCGCTCGTCAAATGCAAACTGGCGGTAAAGATGCACTAGTGCCAGAAGAGAACGATAAGCCAACGGTTATCGCTCTACGCGAAATCGAAGAAGGTTTAATTACTAAAGAAGTTCTAGACGCTCGTGAACGTCAAGAACAGCAAGAGCAAGAAGCGGCAGAGCTAGCGGCAGTAAGCAGCATCGCTCACAACCGTTAATTCTGACTTTAGAATTCAACAACCTCCCGGGCCTATAATTTGTATCTATTCGATAGCCTCAAAGACGTTGCCCAAGAATACCTAACAGAGCCTCAGATTGAGGCTCTGCGTCAATCTTATGTGGTAGCGAGAGATGCCCATGAAGGGCAAACCCGCTCTAGCGGTGAACCATACATCATCCACCCTGTCGCTGTGGCTCGTATCTTGGCCGAAATGCGCCTTGATATCGAAACCCTCCAAGCTGCTTTGCTGCATGACGTCATTGAAGACTGTGATGTAACTAAAGAAGATCTCGAAGAGAAATTCGGCAACACTGTCGCAGAATTGGTTGATGGTGTATCTAAACTGGACAAACTCAAATTCCGCGATAGGAAAGAGGCTCAGGCTGAGAACTTTCGTAAGATGGTTCTGGCCATGGTGCAAGATATCCGCGTCATTCTGATCAAACTGGCTGACCGCACGCACAACATGCGTACGCTTGGCGCGCTTCGACCAGATAAAAAGCGTCGTATTGCTCGTGAAACGTTAGAAATTTACGCGCCCCTCGCTCATCGTCTTGGTATTCACAATATCAAAACCGAACTCGAAGAGTTGGGCTTTGAGGCGCTATATCCCAACCGCTACCGCGTACTGAAAGAAGTGGTTAAAGCCGCACGTGGTAATCGTAAAGAGATGATCCAACGCATTCACAGCGAAATAGAAGGCCGTCTGCAAGATTTTGGCTTGAATGCTCGCGTCGTTGGTCGTGAGAAAAACCTGTTCTCTATCTACAACAAGATGAAAACCAAAGAACAGCGCTTTCACACCATCATGGATATCTATGCGTTCCGAGTCGTTGTTGATACCGCTGATACTTGTTATCGCGTTTTAGGCCAAGTACACAGCTTGTATAAGCCACGTCCTGGTCGCATGAAAGATTACATCGCGGTACCAAAGGCGAACGGCTATCAATCGCTACACACTTCCATGGTTGGCCCACACGGCGTACCTGTTGAAGTTCAGATCCGTACTGAAGATATGGATCAAATGGCGGACAAAGGTGTCGCGGCACACTGGTCTTACAAAGACAAAGGTGACAAGTCTGGTACCACTGCGCAAGTGAAAGCTCAGCGTTGGATGCAAAGCCTGTTAGAGCTACAACAAAGCGCGGGTAACTCATTCGAATTCATTGAAAACGTAAAATCCGATCTTTTCCCAGATGAGATTTACGTCTTCACACCAAAAGGTCGTATCGTTGAACTACCTTTAGGCGCAACGGCTGTCGACTTTGCCTATGCCGTACATACCGATGTAGGCAACTCTTGTGTTGGTGCTCGTGTTGATCGTAACCCTTACCCATTGAGTAAGGCATTGAAAAACGGTCAGACAGTGGAAATTATCAGTGCCCCTGGTGCGCGTCCGAATGCGGCATGGCTGAACTATGTCGTGACTTCTCGTGCCCGCACTAAGATTCGACAAGTACTGAAAACGATGCGTCGTGAAGAGTCGATTACTTTAGGTCGTCGCCTACTTAATCACGCACTTGGCCGTCACTCGATTGATTCAATTTATCCAGAAAATATCCAAGAAGTCTTGAATGATCTTCGCCTAGAAAGCATCGATGATTTATTGGCTGCTATTGGATTGGGTGAGTTGATGAGCATTGTGATCGCACGTCGTCTCCTTGGTGACACCGAAGAGCTCACGACAACAAGTTCAATCCCAACGGACTCGAAGAAGAAGCTTCCGATTCGTGGCGCAGAAGGCTTATTGCTGACGTTTGCAAATTGTTGTCATCCTATCCCAGATGATCACATTATTGCTCACGTATCGCCTGGTCGTGGTTTGGTTGTTCACCGAGAAACATGTCCGAACGTTCGTGGTTATCAGAAAGAGCCAGACCGTTATATGGCTGTCGCTTGGTCTGAAGACTACGATAAAGAGTTCATTGCTGAACTTAAAGTCGACATGCTTAACAACCAAGGTGCTCTTGCAGAACTTACCAACGTGATCTCGAAAACAGGATCAAACATTCATGGCCTTTCAACGGAAGAACGTGATGGTCGTCTATACACTGTGACTGTGCTGTTGACGACGAAAGATCGTGTCCACCTTGCTGGTATCATGCGTAAGATTAAGGCAATGCCTCAAGCAACCCGAGTCAGACGCAGAAAGAACTAACCTCTATCGCCACCTACTCTGTTAGGTGGCGATTTTTTATACCTCAATAAATATGAACCTAGAACGTTACAACCGTATTCACCAAGTCCTAAAAACTCGCCAAACTGATCTGACACTTTGTCTCGAAGAAGTACATAAGCCAAACAACGTCTCTGCTGTGATCCGCACCGCTGACGCGACAGGCTTACACAAAGTTCACGCAATTTGGCCAGACAAAATGCGTACGCTGAGCCATACCTCAGCTGGCGCGCGTAACTGGGTTGAAGTGGATACTCACGATTCGATTGAAACTGCGATTACCGAACTCAAAGCGCAAGGTATGCAGGTTTTGGTGACCAATCTTTCGGACACCGCCGTCGATTTTCGCGAGATCGACTACACCAGACCAACGGCAATCATTTTAGGCAGTGAAAAAGTTGGCGCTTCGGAGCAAGCCAAACAGCTTGCCGATCAAGACATTATTATCCCAATGGTGGGCATGGTGCAGTCACTAAACGTATCGGTTGCCAGTGCCGTAATTTTGTATGAAGCGCAACGTCAACGTGAAGCCGCAGGCATGTACGACCGAGAAGAAAGCGCTCTGCCTAAAGAGACAATCAACCGTATTCTCTTTGAACGTGGTCACCCAGTGCTGGCAAAGGTCGCGAAACGAAAAGGGCTCGTTTACCCACCACTCGATGAAGAAGGTCAAATCATCGCCGATGACGCGTGGTGGCAAGAGATGCAAAGCAAGTAACAGACTTTCGTCATCCTGAACGGCGGCGAAGGAGCGTGGTTCAGGATCTAATTCTCAAATATACAGATGCTGATAGTGTTAACTTCAGCGACATACTTGTTGGAAATAGAATCCTGATGTCGCTAAAGCTCCTCGGAATGATAGGTTATCAGTCAAATCATGACACTAACTAAAGCATGACTATTTTTTCCTGTACAAAAACACAGCTCCATGGTTAACATACTGCTATGTTAACCATTTTCTTGAGCCCTCTATGTCCGCCCAAATGTTATCTGCCGTCCCATTAACCTCCCTTTCTGGAGTTGGCGCGAAAGTCGCAGAAAAACTCGCCAAAGTTGGCTTACATAGCGTTCAAGATTTGCTGTTTCACCTTCCGTTACGCTACGAAGATCGTACTCGTATTTACCCTATTGCCAAACTGCATGCTGGCCTTTGGGCGGCAGTGCAAGGTAAGGTCATGGCAGTCGACACCATCTTCGGTAAGCGCAAAATGCTAACGGTAAAAATCAGCGACGGTAATGGCACTATCACGCTGCGCTTTTTCAACTTTACCGCAGCCATGAAGAACAATTTCACGCAAGGTAAGTTAGTACATGCTTACGGTGAAATTAAGCGCGGTGGCATGGGTTGGGAAATTGTTCATCCTGACTACAAGTTTTACGTCAGCGAGCAAAAGCCCGATGTAGAACAGAGCTTAACCCCTGTTTATCCCACCACCGATGGTTTACGCCAAATCACATTACGCAACCTTACCGAACAAGCTTTAGCCCTGCTTGATAAAACCGCAGTGCAGGAATTACTTCCAGCGGGGTTGTATGACCATCAAATCACGATGTCGCAAGCGCTGCACACCATTCATCGCCCACCACCAACCATTAATTTAGATGAGTTTGACGAAGGCAAACATCCTACCCAAATCCGCTTGATCATGGAAGAATTGCTCGCACAAAACTTATCGATGCTGGCGGTGCGTAGCAAAGGTCAGAAGGATTCAGCGCTACCTCTCGGTCCTTGTCATAAACTAAAAACGCAGCTTTTAGCCCAACTGCCTTTCTCTCCTACAAACGCTCAAACCCGAGTAGTACAAGAGATTGAAGCCGATCTAGAAAAACCGCACCCAATGATGCGATTAGTGCAAGGCGATGTTGGTTCGGGGAAAACGTTGGTTGCCGCTTTGGCCGCTGTTAGAGCCATTGAGCATGGCCATCAGGTGGCACTCATGGCGCCAACCGAACTATTGGCCGAGCAACACGCTATCAACTTCGCAAACTGGTTTGAAACCATGGGCATTCAAGTCGGTTGGTTAGCGGGCAAACTCAAAGGTAAGGCAAAGGAAGCCGAGCTGGCTCGTATTGCCAGTGGTGAAGCGCAAATGGTAGTGGGTACTCACGCGCTATTCCAAGAGCACGTTGAATTTCATCACCTTGCTTTGGTCATCATTGATGAACAGCACCGCTTCGGTGTCCACCAACGTTTAGAGCTGCGTGAGAAAGGTGCAAAACAAGGCGCTTATCCACATCAGCTCATCATGACAGCAACGCCTATTCCTCGCACCTTAGCCATGACCGCTTACGCCGATCTGGAAACTTCCGTGATTGACGAACTACCACCGGGTCGAACGCCGATTCAAACCGTTGCTATTCCTGATACAAAACGTGACGACATCGTCGAGCGTGTCCGAAATGCCTGCTTAAACGAAGGCAAGCAGGCATATTGGGTGTGTACCCTGATTGATGAGTCGGAAGTATTAGAAGCGCAAGCCGCGGCAGATACCGCAGAAGAGCTTCAACGTAAGCTACCGGACGTAAAAATTGGTCTAGTACACGGACGAATGAAGCCGGCAGAGAAACAAGCGGTGATGCAAGATTTCAAAGACAATAAACTGCATTTGCTGGTCGCAACGACAGTGATTGAAGTTGGTGTGGATGTGCCAAACTCTAGCTTGATGATCATAGAAAACCCTGAACGTCTTGGTTTGGCACAATTACACCAGTTAAGAGGTCGCGTGGGCCGAGGTTCCGTTGCTAGCCATTGTGTGCTGCTGTACCACTCTCCGCTGTCAAAAACCGCGCAAAAACGTCTCGGAGTACTACGTGAAAGTAACGATGGCTTCGTCATTGCGCAGAAAGACCTAGAAATTCGTGGCCCTGGTGAACTATTGGGTACAAAGCAGACAGGTCTTGCTGATTTCAAAATCGCAGACTTAGTTCGAGATCAGCGCCTGATTCCCGCAGTTCAGCGCATTTCGCGTCATATTCATGACAATTACCCGTCTAACGCAACAGCGATTATCGATCGCTGGTTGGGTGAGCGGGATATTTACTCCAAAGCGTAATGATTGAAAGCGAGCCAAATGGCTCGTTTTTTAATGCGCCAAAAACAAAGCAAACGTTTGCTTTTTGAGTGAATCTCTCTATAATCGCGCACAAATTTTTAAGTGTGTTAGATCACACTCCACCAACCTGAGTTGACTCTGATTAACAGCAATCACAGGTAACGACGTCAACTCCACCCTGCTCTCCCATTCAGCGAGAACTAGGGAAATATTGCGACTAGCGAGACAAACAATGACAACTTCAAACCGATCTTCGGAACTGGTCTATCAACTCAACGATCGACCACCTTTGCCTCAAACCATTTTTGCCGCACTTCAGCACTTATTGGCGATGTTCGTTGCGGTGATTACACCTTCATTAATCATTTGCCAATCTTTGGGCGTTCCGGCCGATCAAACCAACACCATTATCAGCATGTCTTTATTTGCGTCAGGCGTGTCTTCGTTTATTCAAATTCGCACCGTTGGCCCAATTGGCTCTGGTTTGCTCTCTGTTCAAGGCACCAGCTTTAACTTTTTAGGTCCTATTATTGGAGCAGGCCTATCGCTGAAAGCCGGTGGAGCAGACATCAGCACCATGATGGCTGCCATTTTTGGTACGATTTTAGTCGCATCATTTGCAGAAATTTTCCTATCTCGCGTGTTGGAGCATGCCCGCCGAATCATCACTCCGCTTGTTTCAGGCATCGTCGTCACTCTTATCGGTCTCACACTGATTCAAGTCGGCTTAGTATCAATGGGCGGTGGCTACGCAGCATTAAATGAAGGAACCTTCGGCAGCTTAGACAAACTTGCTCTGGCTGGGACGGTACTTGGATTAATTGTGATTTTAAACCGCTCGAAAAACCCATACATCCGTGTGGCTTCAATCGTGATTGCGATGCTAGTGGGTTACATCATGGCGTATTTTATGGGGATGGTAGATACTTCTCAGCTAGGCGCAACCGAGATCGTAGCACTGCCCGTACCAATGCAATATGGCTTATCGTTTGACTGGTCTCTGTTCATTCCGCTGGTACTGATTTTCTTTATTACCGCACTAGAAGCCATCGGTGATATTACCGCAACATCTGAAGTGTCTGGTGAGCCAGTAAAAGGCCCAGTGTACATGAAACGCATTAAGGGCGGTGTGTTAGCAGACGGCTTAAACTCTGCAATCGCAGCCGTTTTCAACAGCTTCCCGAACTCAACGTTTAGCCAGAATAACGGCATCATCATGCTAACAGGAGTCGCGAGCCGCTACGTGGGTTACTTTATTTCAGGCATGTTAGTGATTCTTGGCTTGTTTCCTGGCGTCGCTAGCTTTGTTCAGTTGATTCCTGAGCCAGTACTTGGCGGCGCAACGATTGTCATGTTTGGTACGATTGCTGCCGCTGGTGTGCGTATTATCTCTCGTGTTGAGCTCGATCGCCGCGCAATTCTGATCATGGCCTTATCCTTCTCAATGGGACTTGGTATCGCACAAAAACCAGAGATCCTGCAATTTATGCCAGAATTTATTAAGAGTATTTTCTCAACTGGTGTTGCAGCAGGTGGCATCACAGCGATCATTTTAAATCTACTTCTGCCAGAGAAACTGGAAGACGAAGATGAACTTCCTCAGGAAGTGAAAGAGTCTTAAGATTATTGAGAATAAGAAAAGCCCAACCTATTTAGGTTGGGCTTTTTGTTTGAAAGGGGGCGGGCCATCGACTTACTTGGTAGGAAAGCTGATTTGAGCGATTAAACCGCCTTCACTGCGATTACGCATCACCACAGAGCCTGAATGTTGGCTGATTATACGCTTCACAATCGCCAACCCTAGCCCAGTGCCTTCACTACCGCGAGCGGTGTCACCACGCGTAAAGGGTTCAAATAACCTCGCGATTTGAGAATGCTCGATACCCGGTCCGTTGTCCTCTACTGAAATCCACACTAGCTGCTTATCTGCTGTCACACCAGTGCTGATTTTGACCCAGCCATTGCCATAGCGTAGCGCATTCACAACTAAGTTACTGATCGCCCGCTTAATCGCAATCGCGCTTCCTTTGGCTGGCGGCAAGTTAAGATTAAGATCTGTTTCAATTTCAACCTCATAACCACCTTCAGAACTGGCGACGTCACTGGCAATCGTACTGATATCAACCGCTTCAAACGATTCTTGGTTCACCGGTTTGAGGTAATCCATAAACTGACTGATGATCTCATTACATTCTTCCGTATCGCTAATGATCCCCTCCGCAAGATAGCTGTCCTCAGGAGACATCATTTCTGTCGCTAGGCGAATACGCGTCAGAGGTGTTCGTAAGTCATGGCTAATCCCTGCCATTAATAAGGCTCGGTCTTCTTCTAGCTCTTGAATACCTTTCGACATTTGATTAAAGGCTCGAGTTACAGAGCGAATCTCCGATGCGCCTTTCTCTGCTAAGGGGGGCGGGATCTCACCTCGACCGACGTCTTTCGCGGCTCTCTCTAAAGCCAAAAGTGGACGGTTTTGCAAACGAATAAACAACCAACCACCTGCAATGATCAGCAGCGCCATAATCAAGCTGTTACGAAACAGCGGTGCAAAATCTTCTTCTTGCAGCTCAGATAACGGAATACGAATGATGGAGTTCGGCAACTTTTCGATGTGCATCCACAAAATGTAACTTTCATCGCCAAGCAATAAGCGTACTTCTGTAGGCGAACCCAGCTCTTGGCTCATTTCTTCAGACATCAAATCAATCGACATTGCGTGATGAAATTCAATCGCCTTATCGCTGTCAAGGCTGTGAACCGTCACCCCTAATCTTTCTAATAATTGACGCCTTAACGGTGCATCAGACTTTAAAGGTCCTTCATCATCAAGCACCAAATTGAGCTCATGGGCGAGAATTTTATTGAACTGCTGCAAACTCGGCATCAACGCGTAGTTAAAAACGGCGTAGTAAGAGAAAACTTGGCTCGCGAGAAGCAAAGAGATGAACAGCAGAATAGATTGTGTCAGTGAACTTCGGATGCGCATGGAACGTTCCTAGTGGTCCTAATCGCGAAATTTCAGCCTTCAAAGGGAAGGTAATGAAGGCTGAAGTTGCTATAGCCAAGTGCTGGCTATGGAGTGAAGAGGTTACACCTCTTTGCCGTCTGGGACGAAAACATAACCTAGGCCCCATACGGTTTGAATGTAGCGCGGCTTGCTCGGATCGTCTTCTAACATGCGACGTAAACGTGAGATTTGTACGTCAATAGAACGTTCCATTGCAGAATATTCACGGCCACGCGCCATGTTCATCAATTTATCTCGTGACATTGGCTCACGTGCATTCATCACGAGCGCCTTTAGAACAGCAAACTCTCCAGAGGTGAGTGGCATTGCCTCGTCACCGCGGAACATCTCGCGAGTGCCTAGATTGAGTCGGAACTCCCCGAACTCCACCACTTTTTCTTCCGTGCTTGGTGCACCCGGCAACTCTACGGTTTGGCGGCGTAATACGGCCTTGATGCGAGCCAATAATTCGCGTGGGTTAAACGGTTTTGGCAAATAATCATCCGCCCCTACCTCAAGACCTACGATGCGGTCCACTTCATCACCTTTCGCGGTGAGCATTAAGATTGGCAACATATTGTTCGCGTGGCGTAGACGACGACAAATTGACAAACCGTCTTCACCTGGCAACATTAGGTCTAGCACCATTAAGTGAAAGTTTTCGCGCGTTAGTAGGCGATCCATCTGTTCGCCATTGGCGACACTTCGTACCTGAAAACCTTGCTCAGAAAGGTAACGCTCCAATAGAGCACGTAAACGAGCATCGTCATCAACCACTAAAATTTTATGATTTTCTTGCATTGAAACATCCTTTCAGAAGCGTCTATTGTCGAAAATGTATCACTGTTTTTCCTAACGTGCTCAAGCAAATTGTTACTCTTTTTATCTTAAGCGCTTTATTCTCTCTCTAGCAGATATTTTCAGCACCTACTATTGACCATAATTCCATTCCAGTTCACGTTTGGCCTCAAGCAGCTCTTGCTGTGCCTCAGCCAGCTTGTGACGTTTTTTCTCAATTTTGTCTGCTTTCCCTGAATGCTGAGCTTCGACTAATTCTTCCTCTCGCTCCTCAACTTCTTTAGTCTTTTCTTCCACTTCTGCTTGCAGCTCTTGGCGCAGCTCACCTTCCGAGCATTCATTCTGGATAGCGGAAAGTGCTTGCTCCAAGCCTTTAATGCGATGCTCATTACCTTGCGCTTTTGCATACTCGAGCTGCTGCTCTACCGCTAACTCTTTAGCGTCACAGCCTTTCACTTCATCTTGAGCAAAAACTGAAAGTGAGAATCCTATTGTTAGTGCAGCACTACACATGACTGCTTTGTTCATTTTACTTCTCCGAGAAAGGCACCATGCCTTTATACCAAATATTCTGACGTTGAGACCCAAGTCACTTCTAGTGAACTTCATGAGACTTGAATCGGTGATAAAGCCTCAGTCTTCCGAGGCCGGTTGAGTATATTCAATTGAGTTGATGAACCACTCTTTTTCACCTTCTGGGGTGCGTACCGTGAACTCTTCATCCACTTGTTTTTTCAACATCGCTCGCGCCATAGGTGAATCGATCGAGATGTAGTCTTTCGCATCGCCATAAATCTCTTCAGGCCCGACAATACGAAACTTTTTCACTTCTCCTGCCTCATTTTCTATTTCCACCCATGCACCAAAAAAGACTTTGCCTTCTTGTTGCGGAGAATAGTCAACGATCGTGACTTCTGGCAGGAATTTACGAAGGAAGCGGACACGACGGTCGATCTGACGGAGTAAACGTTTATTGAAGGTGTAATCCGCATTTTCTGAGCGATCGCCCAGGCTCGCCGCCCAAGTGACGATCTTGGTGATTTCCGGGCGCTTTTCATTCCAAAGGTAATCATGCTCTTGTTTGAGTTTGTTGTAACCTTCTCGTGTAATCAGCTTAGTTTTCAAATTAACTCCTATCTCAACTAAAAAATGCTGCTCTTTGGCAGCATTAAGGAGATGATATACCCAAAGATCCAATGTTGTTCAGGCTTTGGGTATCAAGGTGATAAGGCGGCCAGAGTGTTACTTTTCGTAATCCGGTTTTTGCGTCACGATGTAATTCGTATCACTCGAAACAACCGCGCCATGTTTTAGGAAGTTTTTACCTAAAATCATGCTGTAATGGAAGCGACCTCGGTCCTGTAAGTTGACTCGGATCTTCTTCTCTAATTCGCCAAGCTTAACATGCATTTCAACCACAGGGCGTACGTTCGCTTTCTCACCTTTCTTCGCTTTAATACGCATGACATCAACAACAGGCTTGGTAAACGCCTGTTTCATGCCAAGATCGTTCTCATAGGTAAAGCTCACCATGTCTTTGCCGTCTTTCTTAAACTGCTTGATGTTCTTAGCATTGATTGAGCTTACATCTGCACCCGTGTCTAACTTCACAGGGAAAGACATCCCCTCAACTTCCGCCACTTCGATATGGCCAGCTTTGAAAAGTGGCCTTGCATCTAGTAGATGGTCTGCGCGAGTGTTCAGCAACACACCACCCTTGGCTATGTCATGACCAAAGACGAAAAAGGGTTGAGTGTCACCCTCATCAAGCACATCGA
Organism: Vibrio sp. OPT41; assembly: GCF_015163595.1. Classification (NCBI taxonomy): domain Bacteria; kingdom Pseudomonadati; phylum Pseudomonadota; class Gammaproteobacteria; order Vibrionales; family Vibrionaceae; genus Vibrio; species Vibrio sp. OPT41. The sequence goes on from NZ_JADDYH010000010.1 coordinate 43,954, forward strand.
GCGCAAACTTCATTGATGTGTCTTTTCTACCGAGAAGAAAGTCTCCTTCGACAACAGGGCGAACCGCGCTGCCAACCTTGAGCTTTTTCAACACTGGTTTGGTGATTTTTTCTTCTTTCCCCTCATCGTTCATTAAATAAAACGTGACGGATTCATCCTTACCTTTTTCTGTTACTTCAAACCCATTTACACGCAGTAATGGCGTTTTCACAGTAAAAGTGGGGTAAGCAGGGACGGTATAACCATCAATGGTGACCTGTTCTTCTGGTGAAACGACAAGAGGTTTTGATTTGAGTGCGCTTTTGAACGTTTTTTCTACGCCACCCAGTAGATTTTCTCTGTCCGTATCAATAACAAAGTGCTGACTCGCGACGTCCCGACCTAAGCGAATTTGCGAACTGAACTTACTGCGATCACGCAGATACACCAACCAACGTTGAGTTTCATTTTCGCCGACTTTGACGGGTAAATAGACTAAAGGGCGCTCGCTTTTGGTCGTTTTCAGCATTCGTACCAAGGGTAATGTCATTGGATGACGCTTGCCATTCTCGCCCTCTAACATAAAAGAGACTTCGTTATGCTTTTTGTCTACCTTGATGTCCAGTGCATGGACGTTGGTATAACGGCTAGAAGTTGAGATGCTGATCTTATATGGCACACCTTCGACTTCAACCGTCTCTTTTTTGCCAATCATTTTTGCGCGTGGCTGTTCTTGAAGGTAATCGTAACCAGCGAAGACCCATGCGTTATCATCGAGATAGGTTTTACCAATCAAGATAGGAGAAGAGAATTGCGTACGCTTGGTCAGGTTCACTTCCGTATCAACGGTGTGACCAGCGATTGTCATCGGCATTTTTATTGTCGGGCGTAGGATGGGCTTTTTGCTTGTTCGACTGCGAATCGCGCTCACTCTTTCCAGATCATCGGTAATCTGTATTTCCTTCCCTGTATAAGGGTGAGGAACCGTAAAGCTAACCTTTACTTGATATGGCTTAAAGCTGTCGGCGTCCCACTTTGCCTTCGTACCACCTAAGTCATCGACAATCGCCCAAAGTAACTCGTTATCTTTCAAATCTTGGTAATCTGGGTGTGAGCTACTGACATGGATATTCTCCGCATGCATCGATGTCGTATCTGCACCAGTATCAATCTTGCCAATAAATGGCACCGCTTTTAGTTCCGGAATGTCACTGTAGTAGACGCTCTCCACACGCCCTAGTACCAATTTGTTATCGAGCTGATAAACGGGAGCTTGTGTGGTTCCTGAGATAGACTGCGCCCAACTAAGCGGGGCGACAAGTAAGGCACTCGTAAGCGCTAACGCCAAAGACATTTTTTTCATCATGATTATCCGTATAAGCCGAGGTACATTTAGTGATATCAACAACCGTGGAATTAGGTTAGTCGATAACTGCGGATATAAGTTCTCAATTTAATTACAGTTTTGACATAAATCTGACTGATGTCCACCAGCGCCCGGTAAATTTTTGCCTCGTTAATTTAAAACATTGCAAATTCTTCGAACGACCCCAATGTTCTATACAACCAAAACCGAATTAAAAGAGAAAACACGGATGAGCCAAGCTATCTGTCGCATGATTGCTCAAGAACTGAATGTTCGCCCAGAGCAAGTCAACGCCGCTGTCACCCTAATTGATGATGGCAACACTGTCCCTTTTATTGCACGTTACCGCAAAGAGGTGACGGGGGGCCTTGATGATACCCAGCTTCGTACTTTGGACAGCCGTCTGTCTTACCTTCGTGAAATGGATGATCGCCGTCAAACCATCCTCAAATCAATCCAAGAGCAAGGCAAACTGACGCCAGAGCTAGAACAAGAGATCGCGCAGGCAGACAGCAAAACTCGTCTTGAAGACTTATACCTACCTTACAAACCCAAGCGTCGTACGAAAGGTCAGATCGCGATTGAAGCTGGTCTTGAACCACTCGCAGATCAGCTTTGGAATCATCCACAAACCGAGCCAGAAAGCGAAGCAAGCAAATACCTTGATGCAGACAAAGGCATCGCAGACACCAAAGCTGCATTGGATGGCGCTCGCGCGATCATCATGGAGCGCATCGCAGAAGACGCAAACTTACTGGAAAAAATTCGCAACCACTTAAATCGCAATGCGGAACTGGTTTCACGAGTCGTTGAAGGCAAAGAGCAAGAAGGCGAGAAGTTTAAAGATTACTTCAACCACAACGAGCCCCTAAGCAAAGTGCCATCGCACCGCGCACTGGCGATGCTACGCGGCCGTAACGAAGGCTTCCTGACATTGGCAATGAATGCCGATCCAGAACAGGAAGAAGGTGCTCGTCAGTCTTACTGCGAAACGATTATCGCCGACCATTATGGCGTGACGCTAAGCAGCGCACCGGCGGATACCTGGCGTAAGCAAGTGATCAGCTGGGCATGGCGCATCAAAGTATCGATGCACATGGAAACCGAGCTAATGGGCGCAATGAAAGAGCGCGCTGAAATCGAAGCGATTGAAGTATTCGCCACTAACCTAAAAGACTTGTTGATGGCAGCACCGGCTGGCCCTCGTGCAACACTTGGTCTAGATCCGGGTCTGCGTACAGGTTCAAAAATCGCGGTTGTCGACTCAACAGGTAAAGTGCTTGCAACCGAAACCATCTACCCTCACCCACCACAAAAACAATACGACAAGTCAGCACAAATCGTTGAGCAGTTGGTGCGTAAGTACAACGTGGATTTGATTGCGATTGGTAACGGTACGGCTTCACGTGAAACCGACAGCTTTGTCGCAGACGTCATCAAACGTGGCAACCTGAAAGTTCAGAAGATCATCGTAAGTGAAGCGGGGGCTTCGGTTTACTCAGCGTCTGAGCTTGCAGCAAAAGAGTTCCCGAATATGGACGTATCACTGCGTGGTGCAGTGTCGATTGCACGTCGTTTGCAAGATCCATTGGCTGAACTCGTGAAAATTGATCCGAAATCTATTGGTGTGGGTCAATACCAGCACGATGTAAGCCAATCTATGTTGGCAAAACGCCTAGATGCGATTGTGGAAGACTGTGTAAACGCGGTTGGTGTTGATGTGAACACTGCTTCTGCGGCGCTACTGACGCGCGTAGCAGGCTTATCAAGCACCATCGCGCAGAACATTGTCGACTTCCGCGATGAAAACGGTCGCTTCGAAGCACGTACAACCTTGAAGAAAGTACCTCGTTTAGGTCCTAAGGCGTTCGAGCAGTGTGCGGGCTTCCTGCGTATTATGGATGGTAAGAACCCACTTGATGCGTCTGCGGTTCACCCAGAAGCGTACCCAGTGGTCAAAGCGATTTCTGAAAAGAACAACAAAGATATCAAAGCGCTAATTGGTGATTCTAGCTTCCTAAAAGGTCTGCATGCGGTCGATTACACCGACGATAACTTCGGCGTTCCAACCATTACAGACATCATCAAAGAGCTGGATAAGCCGGGTCGTGATCCACGTCCAGAATTCAAAACGGCGACCTTTGCAGAAGGTGTAAACTCGGTATCTGACTTGGAACCGGGCATGATTCTAGAAGGCGTGGTGTCTAACGTAGCCAACTTCGGTGCCTTCGTTGATATCGGCGTTCACCAAGATGGTCTTGTGCATATTTCTGCACTGACAGATCGTTATGTGTCTGACCCACGTGAAGTGGTGAAAGCTGGCGACATCGTCAAAGTGAAAGTGATGGAAGTTGACGTGCAGCGTAAGCGTATTGGTCTATCGATGCGTATGAACGACGAACCGGGTCAAGACAACCGCAGCCAACGCTCATCAGCAGCGCCGCGTCGTAATGACCAACCGCAGCGTCGTCAGCCTCGCCGTGATGATTCGTCATCGAACAGCGCGATGGGCGGTGCGTTTGCTGCAGCGTTTGCTAAAGCGAAAAAGTAACCTTACCTAGGCTTCACCGCTAACGAGCTTTCATAACTAAAAAGAAAACGCTCCAATCAGTCAACCTGCTTGGAGCGTTTTTGTTTGAGTAGGATATTGAGTCGTCATAATACTGCTATCACTTCTGACGGGGTATGGGGAGCGACTGCATGACCATAATGAAACTTGATCACCTTCCTGCGCTTTTCCATTAATCCTTCATTGATCGCAGCATCCAAAATGCGCTTTGGTAAGCGAAAGCGGATCGCGTAGCCTTTCCCCTGGTCTTCACTATACGATTTGAGCGCAAGCAAACTAAAAAGCCGTTCTAGTGTATCTTCCGGCTCTTCTTGATAACGCGTGTCGACTTCCGTTTCCATATCATAATCAGGATGCTCTGAAGGATCCCAAGAAGACTGACGTCGGCGCTTGTCGTCACCTTTTACTTTTCGCTCTGCATTGGTTTTGGCCAATGCGACCGTTGGCGTTACAGGCTCTCGGACTTTATTGTCGCGAGCTGCTTGTTCCGTCTGCACATTCACGGATGGGGCGATCAGTGGCACACTTACGTTGGTCGGTGACACAATCATTGCGAACCCTCCTCAGAGTCGCCCAACTCGTCAATATGGCTTAGCTTTATTGGCTAATAAAACCTCACCAGCCTTTATATCGACCACTTTTTAAACAACTTGAGGTATTTCCGCTCGCACTTGCTCAATCGTGAGCAAACTCTCGGATTTGAACACAAAATTCGTCATGTTCGGTGATAAAAGGCGCATGAGAGGACTGATTAAAAACAAACTGCTGGGTATGAGGCAACTGTTCACTTAAATCGTTAGCTACTTTAATTGGCACCAACCCATCTAAACGGCCATAAAGACGCAACATTGGAACAGAAAGAGACGTCAACGCATCGCGCAGATCCACATCAGCAAGGATGTTTAGCCCAACCAACAGCGATTCAGGGTTTGGCTGAGGGCGCGATAGTACCGCTTGCTTGAGCTGTTTAACGTCTTTACGCGCTGATGGGCTGCCCATCGCTTGCAACGCCATAAAGCGCTCAATGGTCAGTGAGAAATCTTCTAGCAACTGAGAGGTGAACGCACTCAGTACATCCGGTTGAATGCCACGCCACGGTTTTTCTGCGGCAAATTTAGGTGAGCTGGCAACCGTAATCAACTTAGCCACGCGCTCGGGCATATTTAATGCCACATGCGTCGCCACTAAACCTCCGAGGGACCAACCAAGCCAAATCGCTTTCTCTGGCGCACCTTGCACCACCAAGTTAGCAATATGGTCTAAATCTTCAGCATGAGATTCGGCGCTATGTCCGTACCCCGGAAGGTCAACCACATGAACTCGGAAATAAGGTTGAAGAGACTCGACTGTCTGCTGCCATACCGCACCATTCATGCCCCAACCATGAAGTAACACCAAATCTGGTCCCTGACCAAATGACTGCCAGTGTAATTTCGTGCTCATGCTCTCAATCTCTCCCACTTATTTTATTCCCTACGGCTTCAGCCAAGCGTTAGGCTGAGTAAAATATCACCATGAATAAACGCTATGTTATCTCATCACTGGCAAAACATCATGCATCGCGTATTGAGCAGTCAATGCGGCCTGTGTCGGTTCCCTATTCAAACACCAAGCCACACAAATACTCTGCGCTGGTGCGAGCACTGTTTAAAATACCTAACTCCGGTAAAACGATGTCAACGCTGCGGTTTATCATTACAGAAAGAAGAAATGAGTACGGATAGTATTTGTGGTGAATGTCTTTCAAAGCCACCGCCATGGCAAAGGCTATACACGTTAGGCGATTACGACTTTCCCCTTTCACGGGAAGTACAACGCTTTAAAGATCACGGAGAGTCTTGGCATGTAAAAGCATTAACCGAGCAACTGGCACAGCGCATCACCACGCCAGCTCCAATCATTACCAGTGTGCCATTGCACTGGCAGCGTTACCTGCGCCGGGGTTTTAATCAAAGTGATGTTTTAGCCCGACACCTCGCCAAGCAATTGCAGACTAATTTTGATGCGAAGGTCTTTCGTCGAGTAAGGCTCGCCCAATCACAGCGTGGTAATACCAAAACAAGCCGTGAACAAAACTTAAAAGGCGCGTTTATTCTCAATAAGCGCCCTCACTCTTCCCATGTTGCCATCGTCGATGATGTAGTCACCACAGGCAGTACCGTCCGACAATTATGTCATTTACTACTTGAAGTTGGCGTAGAAAGCATCGATATTTACTGCATCTGCAGAACACCTGCTCCTCGTTCTCTCTAGATCGCTTCGCCATGCCTTAGCATCAAAAAGACTAGACCCATACGTCAACAAGAGTAGAATAGCAGCAGTAACCTACAAATTTACTCGGGTATTCGTCGTGTCAAATATTACTATTACAGAAACTGCGCAAACGCATTTCGCTAACCTTTTAGGTCAACAACCTGAAGGCACTAACATTCGTATTTTCGTTGTGAACCCAGGTACACAAAACGCTGAGTGTGGCGTGTCTTACTGTCCACCAGAAGCAGTAGAATCGACCGACACTGAACTCTCTTACAGCGGTTTTTCAGCTTACGTGGATGAGCTAAGCCTGCCATTCCTTGAAGACGCTGAAATCGATTTTGTTACCGATAAAATGGGCTCTCAGCTAACGCTAAAAGCACCTAACGCTAAAATGCGTAAAGTTGCGGACGACGCACCACTGGTTGAGCGCGTTGAGTACGTTATCCAAACTCAAGTGAACCCACAGCTTGCTGGCCACGGTGGTCACGTAAACTTGGTTGAGATCACTGAAGACGGTGTTGCGATTGTTGCATTTGGTGGCGGTTGTAATGGCTGTTCTATGGTTGACGTAACACTAAAAGAAGGCATCGAGAAAGAACTGCTAAACCAGTTCATTGGTGAACTAACCGCTGTTCGTGATGCAACAGAACATGACCGTGGTGATCACTCTTACTACTAAGAGTAAACACTGTCAGAAAATGGGAGGCTTCGGTCTCCCATTTTTGTATCGATACTGAGGTGATGCTGAGATGCTTAGCTCGACTCGTAAAATCCGCTAGAAACTCAGGCGGAGTTCTCATATATTAAGAATCTTACGCATCTCGTAAACGCCAACGACACCAAGGAGCCAGCGTCATGCCGAAACGAACCCCACCAGAGATACTCTCATGCCAGACGGTTGCAAAATCCAAACTGTTTGCTGTGGAAGCGCTCGACCTTCGTTTTTCCAATGGTGAGCATCGTACTTATGAGCGTATGAAGCCAAGTGGACGAGATGCTGTAATGGTGGTTCCTGTAACAGAACATGGCGATTTATTACTGGTGCGTGAATACGCCGCTGGAACTGAACGTTACGAGCTAGGTTTCCCAAAAGGGCTGATTGACCCAGGAGAAACACCACACCAAGCTGCAGATCGTGAGTTAAAAGAAGAAATCGGCTTTGGCTGCAATCAGTTAACCCCGTTGAAACAAGTTATCCTCGCGCCATCTTACTTTTCGAGCAAAATGACTCTATTTTTAGGACAGGCGCTTTATCCAGAGAAGCAAGAAGGCGATGAGCCTGAACCACTGGAAATTGTGCGTTGGCCACTTGCGCAAGCCGAAGAGTTATTAACTCACATGGATTTCTGTGAAGCACGAAGCATCACAGCGCTAATGTTGGCACTGAAACACTTACCAAACACCACTCACAAGCATAACCAATAACGGTCATAGAACCGAATAACACTGTGAGTAAGGACTATCACTTATGCCAATGACAAAAGATCTATCTCACCTACTTCCTCAAGTCATCGAGATTGCCCGCAGTGCTGGGCAAATGATCCTCGAAATATATGAAAAGAAGCAATACGAGGCCTACATCAAAAGTGACGAAACTCCCGTAACAAGTGCAGATATTGCAGCTCACAAGTTCATCACTGAACGCTTGAGTGATCTGACGCCTGACATTCCCGTGTTGTCAGAAGAAGACGCAGACATAAGCTTAGAGCAACGCGCTCAGTGGGAACGTTATTGGTTAGTCGACCCTCTTGATGGTACTCAAGAATTCATCGCTCGCAGTGGTGACTTTGCCACTATTATTGCGTTGGTCGACAACAATCGACCAACCATGGGCGTCGTTTACGGTCCTGTATCTGGCGTGACTTACTACGCTTATAATGGCAAAGGCGCCTGGAAAATTCCCGACATGTCGGACAGCGTCAAAATCCATACACACAAACACGAACAGCCAGAGCAAAGCATCGCAATTGCTATTAGTCGTCGCCAAGACATCAATCGTATTACTAACCGTATGAGCAGCGCCTGGAATTACGACTTAATACCGCTCGGTTCTGCAGCATTGAAAGCATGCCTCGTCGCGGAAGGGGCGGTAGATTGCTATCTCCGACTAGGTCCAACAGGTGAGTGGGACACCGCTGCGACACAATGCATTGTTGAAGAAGCTGGCGGACGTATTCTCAGCACGCAATTAGAACCGCTGTCATATAACGAGCGGGAAACACTAGAAAACCCGAACTTTATTGTTCTTGGTGATGCGGATTTACCTTGGAATGAGATTTTACAACGCAAAGATTAAGCGCCCTATCGGTAAAATTTAGAGCACAAAATTCTAGCAATAGAAAGGCCACGAATATCTTCGTGGCCTTTTCTTTTTGACCTTCTGTACAGCACTTGGAGTATTTGGCCTACTATGTTCCAATTGCCTGTAAAGCTGAACGAAAGAAAACAAATCAATTAAAAATCATGGTTTTAAATTTCCATTCATTCCCAATGTACAGCGAATAGAGGTTTTAGCTTACGATGATCCAAAAGCAAAAAGAGCTGCACAATAGCAGCTCTTTTAAGATATTGGATTTTGTCACGATAGGTTAGAAGCGCCCTTGGTAATTAAACTCATATTGACCTTGAGCATTCGGCTTACCCAACCATTTCAGTTGCTCCCCCATGCTGGATGGGAACTCTGCACCAGGTTTGAACCACGCTTTGGTTGAGTACCGTTGATTAGGCATCAGTTCAGCGGAAAACGCCGCAGAGACTTGTTTGCTGCTCTGCTCACCAGTTGCCGTCAATACACTATCCTGACAGTTTATATCGGCAATCACAGGACCGAGATCTAAGCTGCCAACGGGGCTTTGAATACCACTGGCATTCCATACTAAAGTGCCTTCACCGTCCTTACACCAAGGCGCAGCATAAGTCGCATGACGAATATTCAGCTCAAGCTGCCCATCAACACCAACAGGCACAGGGAGGCGTGCTTGCTCAACAACTTTTACCGCCGGAATCGAGGCAACTAAGTTTTTGGCATAAGGGCCATCACTTAAGCTATAGCCGACAAAACCGCGCCCACGGACGTCCATTTCACTACCACGACCAAAGCGCACAGCAAACTCAGCTTTACCTGTCAGTAGACTCGACCATTGGAAATCCCAATTAACTTCTCCAAGGTTCTGGCGCTGCCAACGAATACTAGAAGCTTGACCTTGCCATACCGAACCGTTGGCTCCTTGAATGTCCAGGCCTCTCACTGTTGGTGCTTGTTGTAACACCCAAGAGACTGGTAATCCCATTAAAAGACTGACTGAAAAAAAGACGATAAAGATAACAACGTAAAGTACTGCTCGCTTCACCTTAACCTCGCTTAAACTGAAGGCGGTTTACATCGATCATGCCCGCTTGCTCTGTTCGGTCGATATCTAAAAATTCGACTTCAATACCCTGTTGCTCTTTCAAGTAACGTAACCAATCCACTAGTTGATTAAACGCGAGTGGTTTGATCCACACTTGAACGCTCTCATTACGAGGTTGTACTCGAATCAACTCAACTTTATAACGACGAGCTGAAGAAGAAACCAACTGATTCAACGGTTGACTAGAGTAGCTCACACCGCTGCTTTTTCGCAGTGCAGTGATGCCATCCGCTTTATCTTGTACCCAAGCTAGCAACTGCTTTTCACTTTGAATACGTGACTGAGCTAGCTCCGCACGTTGACTCATTGGCTGTAATAAACCCCAATAAATAATACCGATAACGGCAATAGCGCCACATCCCATGACCAAACGCTGCTCACGCTGCGAGATGCTGCTCCACCAAACCTGAGCTTGAGAAATTAAATTTTTCATCATCACCTCACAAACGCTTCAAAACAAAGCTGCCAACCACAACGTTATCGCTACGGTTCAACTGACCTTGCTCAACATTAAACTTCTCTGCCAATTTCACACGAGCCTGCTCAAAAGGTTGGAAGTCTGAACTACGAGCCTGAATACGTACTTCGCCACGTTGTCCGTCGTATTTAAAGCTAGTGATCTCCAAGTCACTGACCTGACCAAGCGTCGCGGGTAATGCCGCCAACCATGACAACATTGCCTGCTGACCACTTCCACCAGATAAGCGGCGCTCTTCATCATCCATTTGTCGTTTGAGGTAACTAACGGTAGGAATGCGTCGTTTATTTGGGAACACCTGGCGGAAAATACGCTCACTCTCCTCACGATACGCTTGAGCTTGTGCTTCGTACTTATGGACCACGAGCAACTGCTGCGCAACCATAACGACGATAAGCACCCCCGCAGCAATGGTGGCTTTTTGCCAGAGCTTCCAGTATTTACCCCAAGAAGATTTCGGCTTGAAGCTCCCAGTCAGCAAATTGACTTTGCTTTCTGTCACCCCCTTCGCCAGTAAAGCCATCGTCATTTCTTCTGGTTGCGGATCCCATATTTCAGGTAACGCAGATTCCGGGACCGAGCTAAAGCAATCGAGCTTCCAACCTTCATGATTTTGTAGATAAGAAGAGAGGTAAAGGTCTAACCAAGAAGCGTCGACAACCGCGCCCTCTGTCGCAGAGTGACGAATTAGCCATTGCTCGCCAATCATTGCAGCACTGCTGTGATCTCCACGAACCGGTAACGCAAGCACATCGGGTAAAATGCGTTTAATGGCGATACCTTGGCTTGAGAAACGTTGCAGTACAGTCTGAATCCAAGCACGTTCAACTGCGCAAATCTGCGCTTTATCCGCTTGTTTACCCAACACGCTAAAGTGCAGGCCATCAACGTCCTGAGCAACTTCGTCTTCCACTAAGTACGGTAACATAGCCTCGAATTGGCGTGTTGCACCAGGTGGTATATCCACTTGCGTCAGGACTACATCATTACTCGCCAACAGCGCCACAACTTGGCGCTGACCAGCATATGAGACCAATTCATCTAAGTGTTCCCACCCGGCGATTTCACCGCTAGCAATCACTTCCTGTTGATCTGTCGACCACACCACCCAAGGAATGGTACTTTGTTGTTCGCTACTCAGCCGAACGGTCAGAAACTCGCTCACTGATCCCTCCAAAACGACGGCGAACTACGGTCACCGTTTCTCTATTTGTACTTTGCAAAAGGCTTCGGATACGTACACGTGATTCATCCACCAACACTTGTGCATCCAATTCAAAAAAGGCGCTATCTACACCCAAATAGCCTTTGGCGTTTTTCTTTACATCTTCACTTAAGCCAGCCATTTCTGACTCTGCTAAAAATTCATCAATGCTATCCCACCCATCAAATGGGCGTTTTTCAATTAGCTGAATCGCATCACTACTGCTTAAGTTTGGTGAGAACATTGCCACCAAAATCGGAGCTTGCTCAACATCAATCGTATTCACGTTTAAACGCCAGTCATCACTTGGCAATGCACAGACCAACGGCTCCAATTTTTGGAAAATTTCACCACTCACCTGATAGACAGCCCGTAACTCGGAAGCATCTGCCATCCAACCATTTGATGCCAAATAGGAAGGTTTCATCGCTTCATATGTGCTGTCTTCAACCCCAGTAGTCGAACGGACAGAGTCATCAGCATCAATGTATTCCCAAGTAGAGTCTGCAATGATTTCTGCTTGATATGGCTCGACATCCAACTCTTCTAATAGGCGCTGCAATACATTCACTAAATATGGTCTTGTAATTTGCTGACCCGTTGGTTGCACACGACTCAATACATTTAGATTAAAGCACGCTTGCTTGTCTCTAATTCGTCCCGCCGCTTGACCATAATCTAACGGATAGACTTGCTCTTTTATCGCCCACGGTTGACTCATATTAATCGTGTCGGTGTCTTTATAACTTTGCTCGATACCCACTTTTGCTAGCGCCTCGACGCCAAGGCTGTACCAATACGCTTGCTGGTAATTGATTTGATTAGCGCCTCGCTGAAACTGCAAGAACAAACGTTCTGACATACTGGCAGCAACCGTCGCCATAATCGCCAGCAACATCAACACTATAATCAAAGCAACACCGCGCTGACGGTTAACCATTATTGCTGTCTCCTGAACTTTCCTCTTTCTGACTCAATGTGCCATCAGGAGTGAGATAAGTACGGGTAATTTCTCCATAGTCTTTGAGAGTTAGAACAACAGAAACCGCTTTCGGCAGCGCTTTTTCTTCAGCCCACTCTTTTTTCCATTGCTTACCATCATAGAAACGCATATCAAATGACTCGACCTGCGTTAGCAATGGAGTAACAGTACCTTGTTGCCCAACCGGCGTATCAGGATAGCGCCACCATACTCGCTGCAGTGTTTCTTCTTTTAAGCGATAGCCAACCTTGGTTACTTCTCCACGAGGGAACTGCTGCTGAGGATTGTGCCAACCTAAACGGGCAAACATCAGCCCTTTGGTATCGGAGTCCAACAAGTAATCGGACCAAAAAATTAGCCGGCTAGCAGGCTCTTCACCATTAGTACGCGTTTGACGCATCGCCATTTGACGAAAATCGTTATCCATCATAACCATGGCACGCTGAATTTCGTTTAAGCGTTGGGTTCGTTCTTGTGATAGCGCATTGCTACGCTGTACTTGCGATACCACTTGGTACGCAGCGACACTTAAACTGGCAAAGATGGCAATCGATACCAACACTTCAATAAGTGTAAAACCTTTCACCCTTTGGCGCGTGTTTGCGCGGAGATGATTATTGCGCCACATAGCTTCGTACCGTTACTACAGGGCTCGCGCTTTTCTCTACCGAGACGCTCACATCAAATGCTTTCAGCAATGGCTGCGTCGTGGCGACTGGCGTGACTTTCCAGAACCAAGTGCGTCCTGCCAGCTCTTCTGTGCCGTTTTTCGCTTTGAGTTCTCCGGTATTCAACATCACATTTGCCATCTGATTATCCACAACCATGGCTGCAAACATTTTTTCTTCTAAATAACTGATTGTATTAATATGCTGGCTCACGGAGCGAATGACACTGATGGCAGCGGTAGCGAAAATTGCCAGTGCGACCAATACTTCCAGTAAGGTCATGCCTCTCGTCCGGCGATGACTCAAATTTAGGCGAGCTTGCTTAAAATTGCGCATTCTCATCCTCTTTCACTTCTTCGCCCGGAGCTAATAACAAAATTTGTCCACTTTCTTTGCCAATGACTCGCCAACCGTCATTAAAGGCATCACCATTTTGCGGAAAAAAAGACAGGGTGAATGGCGTGACTTCAGCGCTGGAAAAGATAAACACTTGCGGTGGCTCAATTTTCTTTTCGTCCTCTTCTTCTGCGAACATGCCTTCATCAAAAAGAGAACCTGGTTTGAATAAGCGCTCATCGTTATCCCAAGCACCACCGCCGAGTTCGAGTTGTAGCGTAATATCTTCTTCTAGCTTGGTTTTGCTCGGAATCTGCTTTAATTTCAGGGGCTGCCAACCTTCTGAGGTTAAACTCAGTAGAGCGTAGGTCGATTTGGCATCATCCACTCGAACGCCAAAATCTTTACCGCTCAGCACCGCTTCTTCATTGAGCAGCTGTAAACGCTGAAAAAAGCTTTGAGCATACTGCTTGGAAAGATCTTTTTGGCTAGTCGGTAACGTCGAGAGCACGGCCACAGCCGTAAGAGATAGCAAAACCAGCACCAATAGAATTTCTATCAATGTAAAACCGTTATGTTTTCGCATTTGTTTCATTAGTGCTGGCTTAGGCTCAATTATTGGAAATCTTGCATGTTCCAGTTGCCAATATCTGCAGCTGGACCTTCTCCACCCTCTTGGCCATCTGCGCCTAGAGTGAAGATATCGATTGTACCGTTATCACCTGGGCTTAAGTATTGGTACTGGTTGCCCCAAGGGTCATTAGGAAGACGTTTGATGTAACCACCATCACGGTAGTTGCGTGGCTCTGGGTTAGATGGCTTGCTAACCAATGCTTCTAGACCTTGGTCCGTTGTTGGGTAAACGCTGTTATCCAACTTGTACATATCTAGGGCATTTTCCAGCGCTACGATGTCCGTAATCGCTTTTTGTTGGTCAGCCTTCTCTTTGTTACCCAATAGGTTTGGAACAACGAAACTTGCCAAAATACCAAGGATAACGACAACAACCATCACTTCTAAAAGTGTAAAACCCTGTTGTTTACTACGCTTAAACTTCATTTTTTTCTCCGAAAGTTAGATTAAAGCCATGCCGTTAGTAGACACGTCTTAATTCGAAATTATCCGCTCATCAAGTTATTCATTTCTAGCATTGGCATCAAGGTCGCCATCACAATGAACAACACTAATCCAGCCATTAATGCAATCAGCGCAGGAGTAAACACACCCAGAGCAATATTGACTGTTGATTCAAAGTTTTGATCTTGGTTATCGGCTGCCCGCGTCAACATGCTCTCTAATTCACCACTTTGCTCACCACTGGCGATCATGTGTAGCATCATTGGTGGAAACAAGCGAGTTTGGTCCAACGCCTTACGCAAACTAGCACCCTCTCGGACGTTATCCGCTGCAAGCAAGACTTGCTGCTTCACATAACGGTTAGACATAACATCTACCGCAACGCGCATACCCTCGAGAATTGGAATCGCACTGGAAGTACAGACCGAAAGTGTTCGTGCGAATCGTGCGGTATTCAAACCTCGAGAGATCTTACCTATTAGCGGTAAGCTCAAGATTTTTCTGTCCCAAGCTAAGCGAAAGTCTGGCTTTTGCAACGCCAGTTTGAGGCCATAGAAAAGCGCCACCAGCACAACGAAAATAATCAGCCCCCAATCTTGCACAAACTCACTGGCTGCCAGTAAAAATTGCGTCGATTGAGGTAACTCTTGGCCCATCTGAATGATGGGTTCAATGATTTTAGGAACCACTGTCGCCAATAAGAACGAAACGATGACAACCGCGAATACCACCAAAACTACAGGATAAATCATGGCTTGAAGCAATTTAGATCGCATCTTTTGGCGGTTTTCGACATAGTCTGCCAAACGCTCTAATACGGTATCGAGGTGACCTGATTTTTCGCCCGCCGCAACCATAGAGCGGTACAGTTCATCAAACACGTGTGGGTAATCAGCAAAACTGTCGGCGAGCGGATAACCCTCGGTTACTTTCGAGCGAACCGCAGCCAGCATAGAACGAATTTTCGGCTTTTCAGCCTGCTCAGAGACCGCGCGCAAACATTCTTCCAGAGGCATGCCTGATTGGACTAACGTGGACAATTGACGTGTGATTAGTGCCAGCTCAGATGTTGAGATGCCGCGCTTAAAGCTGACTGAGCCTGAAGACTTAGCCGATTTAGCTTTCGTCTCAACCACTTCAATCGGGATCATCCCTTGCTCTTTGAGTCGCTGGCGCACTTGTCGGGCGTTGTCCCCTTCTATCGTGCCTTTTTTATGCTTGCCTTTTGCATCTAGCGCTTTGTACTCAAATGCCGCCATTAGGTTTCCTTCGTCACTCGCATCACTTCTTCAAGTGACGTAATACCACGACGTACTTTGCTTAAACCATCACTGCGAATACTTGGCGTATGGGCGCGAACGGCTCTCTCAATTTCTTGTTCACCAGACTCTCGATGAATCAACTCTTGCACTTGCTCATCAACCATAATGAGCTCGTGGATACCTGTTCGACCTCGGTAGCCTTTTTGGTTACACGCTTCACAGCCTTTTGCTCGGTGCAGTTCTAACGGTTCATGCGCTTCCATACCAAACAGTTTTTTCTGTTCCGCATCGGCTTCATACGGCTCTTTACAGCTTGGACAAAGCGTTCGAACTAAGCGCTGCGCTAGCACCCCTAATAACGAAGAAGAAATAAGGAATGGCTCAATACCCATATCACGTAGACGCGTAATCGCACCCACTGCGGTGTTGGTGTGGAGAGTAGACATTACCAAGTGACCCGTTAAGGACGCTTGCACTGCAATTTGTGCGGTTTCTAAGTCACGGATCTCACCGACCATCACCACATCCGGGTCCTGACGCAGAATGGCACGCAAGCCACGCGCAAAAGTCATGTCGACCTTTGGGTTCACCTGAGTTTGACCGATGCCATCAATATCAAACTCGATCGGGTCTTCAACCGTTAAAATGTTGCGTTCGTTGCTATTGATCTCTTGCAAGCCAGCGTACAAGGTGGTTGATTTACCAGAACCTGTCGGGCCCGTCACCAAGATGATACCGTGAGGGCGGCCAATCAAGTGACGGAAGTTGTCATGCACTGAAGGGGTCATGCCCAAACTATGTAAATCAAGACGAGTCGCGTTTTTATCCAACAAACGCATTACCACGCGCTCACCATGTGAGGACGGCATCGTAGATACACGCACGTCCACCGCACGACCACCGATACGCAACGAAATACGGCCATCTTGAGGCACACGCTTTTCTGCGATATCTAGTTTAGCCATAACCTTCACACGAGAAACTAGCAAAGGCGCTAGCTTACGACTTGGGGTCAGAACTTCACGCAATACGCCATCGACACGGAAACGA